>NZ_JBIWNJ010000001.1:0-652607 GCF_044767165.1 Peribacillus sp. NPDC101481
GCCTCCAACGCGATAACGGCAGCTGATATGGCGCTTGCAGGCATTACGAGCCGCATTCCATGTGACGAAGTTATCGATGCCATGTATAAAATAGGCTTGACCATGCCGGTTGCACTTCGTGAAACGGCAGAAGGCGGCCTGGCTGCGACTCCGACCGGACGTAAATTGGCAGAGGATATATTCGGTTCCTTTAAATAAACCTACATCGCTCAAATATGAAATAATTGTCCTCATAAGTTTGCTCTGTATTGCAATAGCAAAACAAAGTCACTTCTAGTTATAAATTTGAACCCGTTCAGGAGATCAGAGATATAAGGCGAACCCACGCTACATTACGGAACTTCTGGTTTCAGAGGAATTAGTTAAGTTATCCATTGTAGGTTTGAATCCCATTGATTATTAATCCTCGATGACAGATGCTGATTTTTTATGAATTTAAGTTTACCATTGATTTTATTAACGTGGCTGCACAGTCACGGTTATTGTTAAAACATCACCCTTTTAATTGATGGGGCGTAAATAATAAAATGCGCTCCATAATATTTCTTATTAAACATAGTATGTTGATAAACGGTATCCAATATATCCAAGACTGTCTTTTCTGCACATTAAGGTAAAAAGGCAAAGTAGCATTTTTGCCGATTTTTAGTTTTTTTGTATATGTAAAGAATGAAGAATGTGAACGTGTCTTATGGGATATCTTTCATTGCCGTATAGTCAGCCTTTGGCTTGAAACTTACTCGTCCTTTAACCGAAATTCACTTTTTTTTGGCCAGCTGTTGGAGAGTCTTGTAGGGACAAAAATCGTTATAATTCCTAAAAAAGAGAGTATGTTCTTTTGGAATCTCGCTACACAAAAAACATCCTATTACTGCTCTAAGGTACGAAGGGGAATTTGCAACAATAAGACTACATTGTCTCCAAGCCCCTTTACAGTTTTGAATATCATCAATATTAAAAAAGATAATTTTCTTCCATATGGCAGGAATCTTGATTGACGATAACCTCAATTTCTCCTCGAATAACGAAAAGAATTTCAATTCATCAAACACCAGCCGAATATAGTGGTCTTCATATAAAAGAATCCTCTATTTACAAAAAGGAAATAATAATAACGAACAATATACTTTGGTGAAATCACCACACATTTTATTATATTTTGCCAAAGCACCGCAGTGTTACGGTGAAAGAACCGAAAGTTTCAGCGGTACATATTAACCTGACGCAAGAATATGTTCTTGTTCGGGCTAAAGTCCCGCGAATGCTTGTTATTGCACAGCTGGAATAGATTATTTTGGATTGATTTTTCTCTAAGTGGGAATGTACTATTATCCGTGTATTTCTTCATATTTTTAGATCAGAACAGGTTTTATAAAGGTAAACTGCGAGCTGTACTTTTAAGTAATTTTCAAAATGGCTAAAGTCCATTTTAAGAATATCTTCAATTTTTTTTATACGGTGATAAAGAGTATTTGCATGGATATGAAGATCTTTTGCCGTGGCAGACATGGAACGATTATTTTGTACATAGGTGATAAGAGTATGCAGAAGTTCACAGTGTTTCTCCTGATCTATCCATAACAAGGAAAACGTCTCAGAGAGGAATAAGTTAATTTCTTCAGGTGGATGGTGTAAAAAAAGGCGGCTGATTCCAATATCCCGGTAATGGACCATACCCTTTTCCTTTTGTTTTTTTAAGTGAAGCAGTGCTTTCTCAGCCTTCGTATGATTTTCTTCTGCTTGGCCAGGATTGTAATGTCCGGTACTAATCCCGGCTCGGGCTATGACTTTAAATCGTTCGTTCCACCATTTTATGCTGCTTTGGATCATTTCTGTAAAATAGACTTCACGGTCAGCATTTTGGGCAGAAGAAAACAAGGTGATTTTATTGTTATAACTAAAAAGAAGACAGTTCTTATCTGGAATTTTCTCCTTAAGGTGCGTGAGTAGAACCAGTGCATCGTTTTCCAGAGAATGTAAATCGGCATTGCCCTCTAATTCGATTAAGGCGGTTATATAATAGTGATGATAAATACCTAAATCCTTTGCAGCCACTTCAGCTTGATGAGGATTTTTTATTTTCAAAAACTGTTGATAGGCTTCATAGATCTTCTTATACATGATTTCAGTCTGTGATCTAAGTTTCATAATTTCAAGCGAGAGAAACGGAGCTCCCTGTTCAATTATTAGGCAATCGAGCTCTGACAAAGGAGAGTTCCCTTCTGCAATCAAACATCCTAAAAAGATCGATCCAGATCTAATCGGATAAATATAACGATCAGTATGGGTGTTATTATAGTGTGATCCGTAAGCTGGCTCTGTTTTATTCATATAGAGAAGAAATAGATCATCAAGATTTCCGACCCAATGCGCTCCGTGTACTGGATAGAGCTTTCCTTCCAGGTAATCTGCATAGACCAGTCTTTTTTCCATCAGTTTGTTCAATTCGTTGATAATGACATCCAGCCCTTTATTCTGTGTCGACAACCGAGTGAGAAGATTGTGGATATCCGTCCTCTTTGCTAACAGTGTATTCGCTTTTTGGAGCTGTTTGGTTAAATGAGTGAATTCATCAAGGTTTTTCTGCACTTCAGTGTGGAGCTGTGCATTATGTATGGCAATAGAGGCCTGAGCTGCAAAGCTTTGTAAAAGAAGGAGATCCGTTTGGCTGAGACCATCTTCTATATCAAAGCAATGAAGGGTCATCACTCCTATTCGTTTCGTTCCAAATGATACGGGCACAGATAATATAGACTGAATATTCCGATTTTTGAATTGAGCCCTTTCGATCGTGTCCATATTTTCAATACTTAAGTCAGCCATGCTGTCATAAATGGCTTTTGTTGTATGAATCAGGCTTACGTTGCCATCTCTGAAAACTTTTCCTGTAATGGACTCGCCTACTTTTACCTTAAAGTTGATTATATAATCTTCAAATCCAATATATTCCTTAATGATCAGTTTATTCGAATGCTCTTCATACAGTTGGATATATCCCGCCTTAGCAGATTTTACAATATTTAAAGCATAATGCATGATTTTCTTCAGCACTTCACCTATTGCAAGAGTCGAGCTAATGGCTTGGAAGCTTTCCATTAAATTCATCATGTCATATTGTGCCTTTTGATTTTCTAACTTCAACTGATGAAGAGAGACATCTTTGCTATTCAAGTTTTCCCACCTCCAATGTTGAAACCAACACGAATATCGTTCAAAAATTGTTTAATGCCACATTGTCCAGTTATCTGATATTTTATAATATTTAGTAAATAATGAAAAGAGATTAAACTCTTTTCTGATGATTGAGAGATTTCAAAATTGAAAGGGGGAAGAAAGTGGTGGAAAGCGTTGCATATATAGAACTGGAAAGTAAGTTTGAAGATCTTGTTAACATTAGACGGGATTTGCATATGTACCCGGAATTGTCATTTAAAGAAGAAAGAACGCCGATGATCATTGCGAACTTTTTAAGTGAGTGTGGTTTGGAAGTAAGAACGGGAGTAGGTGGAAAAGGCGTTACGGCATTGTTAAGGGGAGAAAAGCCTGGAAAAACAGTTGCGCTTCGTGCTGATTTTGATGCACTTCCGATCCAAGATGAAAAGGCTGTTCCCTATAAATCAAAAATTCCAGGCATCATGCATGCATGCGGCCACGATATTCATACGGCCTCTCTACTCGGAACCGCTTATGCGCTAAGTAAAGTAAAGGAGCATCTTCATGGGAATGTGCTGTTTATTCACCAGTTTGCTGAAGAGGTGATTCCAGGAGGCGCAAAAGCGATGATTGCGGATGGATGCCTGAATGATGTTGATGTCATCTATGGTGCTCATGTTTCATCGGCGCTTCCGGTAGGACAGGTTCACTTTAAAGAAAAATTCATGATGGCAGCCGGGGATAAATTTAAAATCCTGATTAAGGGAAAAGGGGGGCACGGATCGATGCCTCATCTTGCAGTGGATCCTGTATTTATAGGGAGCCAGATTGTGATGAATATCCAACAAATCACGTCCAGTCGTATCAATACAACTGATCCAACTGTCATAACAGTCTGTTCGTTTGAGGGAAGCAGCAGCTATAATATCATACCTGATCAAGTGATTTTATCCGGGACAGTTCGAACGTTTTCCGAGGAAGCGAGAGATCTTGCCAAAAAGCATATTAGTAAGATCGCAGAGGCGGTCTGTAGTAGTGCCGAAGCCGTATGCGAGATGACGTATGAATACGGCTATCCTTCTGTATGGAATAATCCGGAGGAGGCAAATCGAGTTAAACGTATAGCTGAAATGGTTGTAGGGAAAGAAAATGTGTCGGAGGGCCCTTTACTGATGGCAATGGAGGATTTTTCCTACTATTTAAAAGAAAAGCCTGGTGCATTTTTTAATGTAGGAGGAATGAATTCTGACATTCAAGCTGTCTACCCTCATCATCATCCGAAATTTGATGTGGATGAGTTGTCCATTCTTCTGACTGGGAAAATGTTCATTTCGCTCGTGTTTAATTACTTTAACAGTCAAGATCCGAAAATTGGAGACTAGTCAATTTATTAACTGTGATTGCAATGTTAATTGAGAAGGGGGAAAAGGCTTATGCAAAGCAGTCCAGTAAAAAATAAAAAGAGACATATGATCCTTGCACTGCTGTTTTTAGGTTGGTGTTTATCTTATCTTGATAGAATGGCCATGAATGTAGGGATTGTTGAAATCGCAAAGGACTACAATCTTAGCCCGTCGGTGATGGGGGTAGTGCTAAGTAGTTTTTTTGCTGGATACGCTTTAATGCAGGTACCTGGGGGATGGCTTGCCGACAAGTTTGGTTCTAGAAAAGTCATCGTTGTTGCTATTTTGTTTTGGTCATTGTTTACCGTTTTTACAGGGATGGCTTGGTCCCTAATGTCCATGATTATCATTCGCTTTATGTTCGGCCTAGGAGAAGGTGGGTATCCGGCAGCAAGTTCCAAGGCGATTGCAGATGTTTTTCCCAAGGAAGAACGACCAAGTGCACAGACGACAATGATGTCATCCAATTCACTTGGAGGCGTAATAGCACCGCTAATTGCCACACCATTACTTGTCTTGATAGGTTGGAAAAATCTTTTTATTGTCATTGGTATAGTGGGTGTGTTAGTGGCAGCGTTGTTATGGTATTACTTAAAGCCGGAAAATATGCAGGGTGACAGTTCGGAAAAGGAGACTTTAGAAAAAACATCTTTTAAAGATTTAATAAAGTTTCCAATTGTATGGCAATTATCTATAATGTGGTTCGGGATGAGTACGCTTATATGGGGACTTACTTCATGGATGCCTCCTTATCTAGTAAGAGAAAGGGGTCTTGACCTCCTGTCCATGGGTATGCTTACCTCCATTCCAGCACTCACTGGCGCGATCGGTATTATAATAGGCGGTAAACTCGTCCAATCCTACTTGAGTGGAAAGGAAAAGTATCTGGCTATTGTAAGTTCTATCTTAGTCATTTTGTTTCTGTATTTAATAATCACCGCACCATCCGTTACTCTTGTCATTACTTTTCAGTCTTTGTGTACAATTTTTCACGGCCTCGTTTTTGCCACTATTTTTGCCTTGCCGCATAAAGTATTTTCAAAGAATAATATTGGATTGGCAATCGGGGTTATTAACCTTGGCGGGATGATCGGCGCATTTCTAGCACCGATGGTAATGGGTTATTTAATTGAAACATTCAACGGATCCTATACATCAGCTTTCGTTTATTTAATCCTTTGCGCTGTTTTGACCATCATTGCAGCAGTGGGACTTAATATGAAAAAAGGTCTTTCCGTCATCAACGATCCAATGATAATGAGCAGCGGAAAATAAACGTGATGTCAAGGACAACATCCACTCGAATCCATATATAATGTGAACTGGCTCAGGTGCACTACTATATATAGAGGTACTTTTCTAAATGAGTATGAGTTGAACTATAACGCAGAACGCACGCGCTTTTTTAATATAACGAAGTCTTAGTTCCATTTTATCTAACCTGACCTTGCCTAAGCTGTAAGCCTTCAGGCAGGGTAAACAGGTTTCTTATATATTGCTGTTATTACGCTAGGCATAGAAACGTACGAAAAGGCCAAGGCTTTTTTGAAAAGCACTTGGCTGCTTGTTTATCTCTTGATTTACTTCCTTGGAGGAAATACTTTGCTGTAAAGAATAGAGATTCTCAAACGAGTGATTGATATTTATTAAAAAAACGAGACAAAACGAGACAGCAATCTCATTTTGTCTCGTTTTGTTTCGACTGAAAATAGATAAAGTCCCAATTTTACCGCCCCACATTTTGGCACGGCAATTGCAATATATTAAATTGACTCATTATTAATGATTGGGGGCTGAAAAATGGAAACGATTCAATCGAATGAAATAAAGTTATCTCAGGACAAGGCTTATTGGATGTACAAAAAAATGCTGGAAATCAGAAAATTTGAAGACCAGGTTCATGAATCTTTTGCAAAGGGGATATTGCCAGGGTTTGTCCATTTGTATGCTGGGGAAGAAGCGGTAGCTGTCGGAGTATGTGCTCACCTATCAGAAAAGGACAGCATTACAAGCACTCACAGGGGGCATGGTCATTGTATAGCAAAAGAATGTGATCTTAACGGGATGATGGCTGAAATCTATGGGAAAGTGACAGGGCTTTGCAAGGGAAAAGGCGGTTCCATGCATATTGCCGATTTGGATAAAGGGATGTTAGGCGCGAACGGGATAGTCGGTGGTGGCTTTCCGCTCGCATGCGGTGCAGCATTAACTGCCAAATATAAAAAGACCGATCATGTTAGTGTTTGTTTTTTTGGTGATGGTGCCAACAATCATGGAACATTCCATGAAGGGATAAATCTGGCGGCAATCTGGAAGCTGCCCGTTATATTCATCGCTGAAAATAATGGATACGGGGAAGCCACGCCTTTCAACTATGCTTCAAGCTGCAAAACGATAGCCGATCGGGCGATAAGCTACAATATCCCGGGTGTCCGGGTGGATGGGAAAGATGTATTGGCTGTGTATAAGGCTGCTGAAGAAGCCGTTCAGAGAGCTCGCAGGGGAGAAGGCCCATCATTGATCGAATGTGTTACTTATCGTAATTATGGCCACTTCGAGGGAGATGCACAGAAGTATAAAAAAGAACAAGACAAAAAAGAGCATAAACAAGAGAAAGATGCGATTGCCCTATTTAGGAATTACTTGCTGAATCAGAATCTGCTGGCGGAAAAAGAACTGATTTCTCTTGAGAATGCCGTTGAGGAATCTATTAAACAAGCTGTCAAGTTCAGTGAAGATAGCCCGTATCCAGAGGCATCCGATTTATTAAAAGATGTTTATGTATCCTATTAAACTATAAAAGGAGGAATTGAGATGAGTAGAAAAATCAGTATGTCACAAGCAATAAATGAAGCAATGGCCATTGCAATGAGAAAAGATGAAAATGTCATCCTTATGGGAGAAGATGTAGCCGGCGGTGCAGAAGTTGATCATTTGCAGGATGACGAAGCATGGGGTGGTGTCTTAGGTGTCACAAAAGGATTGGTTCAAGAGTTTGGCCGGGATAGAATTCTTGATACACCCATTGCGGAAGCAGGATATATGGGAGCGGCAATGGCAGCCGCTTCGACAGGCTTACGACCGATTGCCGAGTTAATGTTCAACGATTTCATTGGCAGCTGTTTGGATGAAGTATTGAATCAAGGTGCAAAGTTCCGCTATATGTTTGGCGGTAAAGCACAGGTTCCCGTGACGATCCGTACGATGCATGGTGCAGGGTTCAGGGCTGCAGCTCAGCATTCACAAAGTCTCTATGCCTTGTTCACTAGCATTCCAGGATTGAAGGTCGTCGTTCCCTCTTCCCCCTATGACGCAAAAGGGCTCTTACTTTCAGCCATTGAAGATAATGACCCTGTCATCTTTTTTGAAGATAAAACGCTATACAACATGGTAGGGGAGGTTCCGGAAGGCTACTATACAATCCCAATCGGCAAAGCTGAAATTAAAAGGAAAGGCTCGGATTTGACGGTCGTTGCCATCGGTAAACAAGTTCACACCGCGATGGAGGCTGCTGAAAAACTCACAGCGAAAGGCATTGAAGTTGAGATTGTTGACCCGAGGAGCTTGTCACCACTGGATGAAGAATCGATTCTCTCCTCTGTGGCAAAAACAAATCGTTTGATCGTGATCGATGAAGCGAACCCAAGATGCAGCGTCGCAACGGATATTGCCGCACTGGTGGCGGATAAGGGATTTGACACGCTCGATGCGCCAATTAAGAGGATTACGGCACCACATACACCTGTACCTTTTTCTCCACCGCTTGAAGATATTTACCTTCCTACATCAGAAAAAGTGATACAAGTCGTTTCAGAATTATTGGGGGAGCCTTCCATCCTAGGGGTGTAAATAAATCCATATGATGCATGCTCCAGCTTTTATAGAACTGAAAAAGTTGGAGCAACAAAACCAATGATGGACAAACAAACCATTCTGAAGGGAGAAATAAGATATGGCTGTCGAAGTGGTAATGCCGAAATTGGGCATGGCAATGAAAGAAGGTACTGTTTCATTATGGAGTAAGGCTGTTGGGGATGCAGTCGAAAAAGGTGAAGCAATAGCCAGCATCAATTCAGAGAAAATAGAAATGGAAATTGAATCTCCAGCTGAAGGTACGATTTTGAATATAGCTGTTCAAGAAGGACAAGGAGTACCTCCAGGAACCGTTATCTGTCATATTGGAAATCCGAATGAAAAAATAAAGATCGATGAACCTGTTGCTGAAGAAACACAGTCGAAAATTGCTGTACAAGAAAAGCCGAAAACAATAGAGTCACCCATTTTGCCAATGGGAGATCGATTGATGATCACCCCGGTTGCACGAAAAATGGCACAGGCAGCGAATCTTGACATCGAGACGATACAAGGTACCGGGCCAGGCGGAAGAATCACAAAAGAAGATGTACAGAAAGTAATCGAGAAAAGGGATTTGATGCCGGTAAATACAGAAAAAAGCATAGTTCCCCCACCCCAACCTACTTTAGAGAGACCGCAGCAGATTCCTGTGACCGGAATGAGGAACATCATCGCTAAACGTATGAAGGAGAGCTTGCAAAGCAGTGCCCAATTAACTATAACGATGAAAGCTGATGTCACTGATCTGGTCATTTTGCAAAAACAGGCTGCTGAAACACTGCAAAAACATGAATCAACTAAATTGACTATAACGGACTTTGTTGCGAAGGCTGTCGTGCTTTCACTTAAAGAGCATCCTAAAATGAATAGTGCTTATATTGAAGATAACATCATTTTTTATGAGCATATCCATCTTGGATTAGCGGTGGCCTTGGAGAATGGACTTGTTGTTCCCGTCATAAAAAATGCCGAAAATTATACCTTAAGACAGTTATCGAATAAGGGGAAGGAATTGGCGCGATGTGCACGTGACTCTCAATTGCCTATTGAAGACATGCAAGGGTCCACTTTTACTATCAGTAACCTCGGGGCATATGGAGTTGAGCACTTCACACCTATTCTCAATACACCGGAAACGGGGATACTCGGAATTGGCTCTGCTTACGATACCCCGCTTTATATTGGCGAAGATTTGGAGAAGAGAACGATCCTGCCACTCAGTTTAACTTTTGATCACCGTGTACTCGACGGGGCACCCGCGGCTGCCTTTTTACAAACACTAAAACGGTATTTAGAAGAGCCGATCACCGTGATTTTATAGAAAAGGAGTGAAACTCTTGAATCGTATAGCAATTATAGGCGGAGGTCCTGCAGGGTATGTAGCGGCAATCACTGCTGCCCAGCAGGATAACGAAGTCATATTGGTAGTGGATGGGCCATTGGGGGGCACCTGTTTAAATGAAGGCTGCATGCCAACGAAGTCATTATTGAAAAGTGCCGATACGTATGACTTGGTGAAAAATGCCGGGCAAATGGGAATTCGCCTTCCCTCCAATTCGATTGAAGTAGATTGGGATACCGTACAGGAACGAAAGAGAGAGGTCATATCTAAACTAGTGAACGGCATTCGATATTTAATGAGTAAGAATAAAATAAAAGTCATTCAGGGAAGGGCTTCCATCCTTTCAAGTAATCGACTGCTGATCGAGAACGGAAATAAAAATGAAGTAATCGAGGCAAGTAAGATCATCATTTCAACGGGGTCAGAACCGATTCCACTACCTTTTGCGCCGTTTGATGGTGAATGGATCATCCACAGCGGCCATGCCATGTCACTTCCTGCCATTCCCGATTCGCTGATAATTGTCGGAGGCGGTGTCATTGGATGTGAATTTGCCAGTATTTATAGCAGGATGGGCACCAAGGTCACCGTTATCGAAATGGGGGAAAAGCTGCTTCCAGGGGAAGATGATGATATCACAAGGATTCTGCATGACGAATTGAAAAACCAAGGCGTTACAGTCCATACCTCCACATCTGTCAAAAACATCAATGCAACCAGTAAGACGGTATATATAGAGAATAGCGATGGCAAATTGGATGAAATGCATGCTGATTACGTACTCGTATCAATAGGGAGAAAACCAAGAGTGAACGGAATGGGCTTAGAGGGAAACGATATTGATTTTTCCCGACTTGGCATCTCGGTGGATGATCGAATGCAAACAAGCAATCCATCGATTTATGCCTGTGGTGATGTGATAGGGGGCATACAACTTGCCCATGTAGCTTTTCATGAAGGACGGGTGGCGGCTCTGAATGCCTGCGGTCAATTTGCACAAGTGAATTACCGGGCAATTCCTCGCTGCATTTATACCTCCCCGGAGATTGCCAGTGTAGGCTTGACCGAAAAAGAAGCGCGTAATAAATATGGAGAGATTAAGGTTGGTGAATTCGCTTTTTCTGCAAACGGGAAAGCGGTCCTTTCCAATAAACCGGTAGGAAAGGTCAAAGTCCTTGTGAACCCACAATATAATGAAATTTTAGGTTTTTCCATTGTTGGTCAGCATGCAACAGAATTGATTGGTCAAGGAACGGTCATGCTGCATGCAGAAATAACGGCAGATATGATAGAAGATTTAGTAGCAGGACATCCAACCTTGTCGGAATCCATACATGAAGCTCTTTTAAATGTTGTAGGTCAAGCTGTGCATTGCTAAAACTGAAGGGGGAATTTGTATGGCTAGCGGTCAACGGGTGGCGATAGTCACTGGTGCAGGTCGTGGTATCGGACGTGCCATTGCAATAAGATTAGCTCAAGATGGGTTGAATGTGGTCATTAATGACGTCAATCTGGATACGGCTGAATCGGTCGTGAATGAGATTAGGGAACTTGGACGTGAAAGCTTTGCCGTTAAAGCGGATGTAAGCAATAGACGGGAAGTATTTGAAATGGTGAAGCAAGTTGTGGAACGTTTTGGACAACTGGATGTTATGGTTTCAAATGCAGGAATTGCACAAATAAAGCCTCTATTGGAAGTAACTCAAGAGGATCTTGAACAGATTTTCAATATAAATGTAAATGGTGTCCTCTTTTGTCTGCAAGCCGCGGCTGAACAAATGAAAAAGCAAGAAGGCGGGAAAATCATAAATGCTGCCAGCATCGCCAGTTATAAAGGATTTAGCTTACTAGGTACATACTCGGCCACGAAATTTGCCGTAAGAGGAATTACACAAGCGGCAGCACAGGAATTAGCCCAGTTTGGCATTACGGTGAATGCATACTGTCCAGGAATTGTCGGGACGCAAATGTGGGATTTAATCGATGAAAAAATGGGTCAATATATGAATCTTGCTAAAGGGGAAACATTTAAAAAGTTTACAGATTCCATAACCTTAGGACGCTCCGAAACCCCAGAAGATGTGGCGAAATTCGTCTCTTATCTTGCATCACCGGATTCGGATTATATGACAGGGCAATCCATCATGATTGATGGAGGAGTTATTTTCTCATAAACTATATTGTTCAATGGAGAAGCATCATGTGAATGATCACATGATGCTTTTTTTGCAAACTCAATCTATATATTGTAAGCGGATACATAATCTACTATAATTAAAAAGACCTCGATTAACATCCTATTTTATACTCCATGGTATTTTTCCTCTAGATAGACTGGTCAAGTGAAGGTTTAAACCAAATGATTAGAGGAGGATTATATGCTATCCACTAGTTGTTATCTACGTACATGGGAACGCTTTGTCAGTGAAGGTGTTCTCGATTCAAATCGTCTGAACAAGCGAATAATGGAATCCTGGCATCGCTGCAAAAAAGATCAAGTCAATCCATACCTTAATAAAGGCAAACATATTTTGACGAATGAATTATTGGACATTCAAAGAGAAAAAAACTCGTTTCTATTAGAAGTGGCATCCCCCCAATTATCCAGGATGAATCAATCGATAAAAGAATCGGGAATGATGGCTTTATTGGTCGATCCGGATGGATATGTCCTTTCACTTTCCGGAAACGAGAAAATACTCGATGAGGCAGGCAAAATAAATTTTGTGGAGGGCGTATGCTGGACGGAGGGTGAAGTCGGAACGAACGCAATTGGAACAGCGTTGAAAACGGGTGAAGCCGTAATGATTCAAGGGACCGAGCATTATTCAATTGCCTCACACAAATGGAGTTGCTCTGCGATGCCTATTTTAAATGATGACGGTAAGATATTGGGAGTTTTGGATATATCATGTCCAGTAGAATATTTCCATCCATCCATGCTGGGTATGGTAGCCAATTTGGCTTATACGATCGAACAGGAAATGGGGGTCCGTTCCTATAAAAAGGAGCTGGCACTGACACAGCGCTCGATAGAACTTGCAGAAACCTATCCAGATCTGCCTTTTATCGTCTGTAATCACAAAGAAATGATTATCTCCGCCAGTAAACAGGTTCGCAAAAAAATTCCTCAATCCATTGGTATGGCATTGGTCGATCTGTTAAATCATGGATATCGAATCGTAAAGGAGAATCCGCTTCTATCCAAAGAGGATAATAGGATTTACGGTAAGTGTTTATTCTTATCAGAGAATTATGGTCATGAAACCAATAGGCTTTTTCCTGCTTCAATGCCTTTAGAAGGGTTTGCCTTCAAAGGGGAAAGAGGGATTAGTGAGTCCTTTCATAACACATTAAATAAAGTGAAGCTTGTTGCACCGACAGAAGCAAATGTGTATATATCCGGTGAAACAGGGGTCGGGAAAGAGCTTATTGCCAAGGCTATTCATGAAAATGGCATGCGCAAAAAAGGACCATTCGTCACGATAAATTGCGGAGCCATACCTAAAGATTTAATGGAAAGTGAATTATTCGGGTATGTTGATGGCGCTTTTACTGGGGCTAAACGGCAAGGGCACAAAGGGAAGTTCGAGCAGGCAAATGGAGGGACCATTTTTCTCGATGAAATCGGTGAAATCCCTTCAGCGATGCAGGTTGCCTTACTGCGTGTTCTTCAGGAAAGAAAAATCGTTCCGATCGGCGGCACAAAAAGCATTTCATTGGATATTCGCATTATCACTGCAACACACCGTAATCTTGAAGAGCTTGTCAATGAAGGGTCCTTTCGTAAGGATTTATACTATCGGCTGAACGTTTACCCCATTCATGTACCTCCCTTAAGGGAAAGGGTTGAAGACATTCCTTATTTAGTCAACTACTTGTGTTCGAAGAATAATTGGAATATTCCATTAACTGAAGAATTATTGAACCGTTTAAAGGAGTACAATTGGCCAGGCAATATTAGAGAGCTGCAGAATGTACTTCAGCGATTGACCATCTTACTTGCAGAAGGACCTCTTGATTATGTTAAAGTGTTGAATTCCATGCATTCCCAGCCCGTTACACGGCATGATGATTTTCCTGCATGGGAAGAACCGGGTAAAAATGGCATCAAGGGAAATGAACTGACGATCCGTGAAAAAATTCAACGTGATCTGATGATAGAGGCATTACAAAAATCAAGAGGGAATGTCACTGCTGCAGCAAAGCTTATGGATATACCAAGAAGTACATTTTACAAGCGGCTCCATAAGTATGGTATTTAGATATGCGTGTGTACATTATGTAAGAAAAGCAGACTTATAGAAATCCTTGAAAAATGAAAGGGGTATGGCAAATGAAAACGAGAATTACTGAATTATTGGGGATTGAATATCCGATTATATGCGGCGGGATGTTTCAAGTTGGCCGAGCCCCGCTCGCAGCCGCTGTTTCAGAAGCGGGGGGACTCGGCATCATCACTTCAAAAACACAGGTGACACCAGAAGGTCTCCGTGATGAAATAAGGAAAGTGAAAACTTTGACCAAGAAACCCTTTGCTGTCAACCTGAACCTGTTCCCAAGTCAAACGGCAACCCCTAATGATGAGTTCATCGATATTTTAATTGACGAAGATGTAAAAATTGTTGAAACGAGTGGCCGAAGCCCAGAAAGTTTAATGCCCAGACTTAAAGAGCACGGCTTTACCGTGATACATAAGGTAGCGAACGTCAAAAACGCAATGTCGGCAGAGAAATTAGGGGTCGATGCCATTATTATTGTAGGGAATGAAACAGGCGGACATCCCGGCATGGGTGATGTAGGAACACTTGTCATGCTCCCTCGAGCGGTTGACTCCGTTACTATACCAGTAATAGCAGGCGGGGGATTTTCGGATGGCAGAGGCCTTATCAGTGCCTTATCACTCGGTGCTGAAGGTATCGTCATGGGTACTCGCTTTATGGCAACGCAAGAAGCGCCGATTCATGATAATGTGAAGCATTGGATGGTATCGGCCAATGAAACGGATACTGTCGTCATCCAACGCAATATAGGCAGTCCGTCGCGTGTAGCATTAAATGCCGTCAGTACAGAAGTGGATAAACTTGAAAATGAAGGTGCCACTATAGAGGAATTGATTCCGCTAATTACGGGACAAAGGAGCAAGAAAGTATACTTTGAAGGAAATTTAGACGGAGGCATCTGGTCATGCGGTCAATCCGTAGGACTGATAAAAGAAATATTGACCGTCAATGAATTAATAAACCAAATCGTCCAAGAAGCAAAAACCTCGTTCGAATTCATCCAAAGCCGTATCGAATCCATTCGAACATAAATAGCCTAACTGGAACATGCGATCAATAGTGATTTCGTGTTCCTTTTTTTATCTATTAGAAATAAAGTTCCATAGGTGGTCAAGAATAGACTTTATCAAAAATGCATGACCGTTATTTATAACAGAAGAATGATTTATAACTCTAACGCGAAAGGCCAATTCAATAGAAAAAAGCTACATAGCCCATCAATTACTTGCTAGCTAACTTTCAGCGACTTCTTAATAAAGACATTCACATGTTAAAAAACAAAGAAAAAGGTAATTAACATTTCGTGAGTGTTTACATAACATTTTTATTCAGCTAAATCAAACAAAACTTGAGATCTTAAAACCATTCAAATTTCTTCTGGAATTTTTGATTCCTGAAACTTTTAAATCATGTAAAAATCGATTTTTACGATCTTATTTCACTCATGATAAACAAGAACTGATTGCTGAAAGTAGGTGTGGCTCTATACAAATTTAATTTGAAGGTTTGCCTTATAACCCTTGGCAGCTTCCTATTGATTCACTGCTTGTTTGCACATATGAAAGCGGTCAATGCTTGTTATTTTACATCAAAACTCAATGGCGGTTTGAGCATCATTAAGTTTAAAACATTTTTTAAAGGTTATTCATGCTAAAGGCTGCTATGAGGTTAATTAAGAAAGCTTATATTGTAATTATGTGGCTAAATGGAGGAGCTATCATCAATTTCAGGTAGAAAGCGGAACTTGCTTGATAAAAAACCTTTTGAATTGTCATTGAGGTAAATTATACTTATATAACTTTTCATAAGTGTTAACCCGTGATTTTTCTCATTTGGCCATTTAATTTATATATAAGAATAATAAAAATGTTAAATAATGTTAAAAAACCGGGATATTTAGATTGCTACAGGTTATTAGATAACTATTCTTTGAATAGGTCTTTAGGAAAGGAAAGGGGAAGCAATATGAAAAAAAAGATTAGTTGTGCACTTACCCTAGCTGCTTTTTTAATAGGAGGGGCAATCATTTATTACTCAATTTCTATTTCTTTATACACAGCTACAGAAGATTTAAATGAATTCCCTGTACCTAAAAATGCTGAATTGGTTCAGTTAAATGAACAAGGGAATAGATATGAATGGTCAAGGGCTTCTGAAGAAGACGGCATTCCCTATGGATATGCAATGGCCCTTAAAGCGAATGGATGGAAAAAGGGGAAAAGTGAGGGAGCTTCCGTTTTATACATGAAGGGAAATAATAAAATAGATTTGATCACCACAACCAAGCAATTAGAGATCCTTAGAGTGAAATGACTAAGGATGATAAATACTAATTGAATAATCCGATCTATAGCATAAAAATGATTGAAAACGAAATATGTTAACAATTAGCAGATAAATTAAAATTCAATATATAAATCAAGAAAATTTTAATGAACGTAACTGATGTGAAATTAGCTTAAATCCAAGAAATCTTATTGCGAATTTAGACCGAATTTTTAATTGAAGATCAATCATTTTAATTGGAACAATATTTATTTAAGTTTTAAAGTATAAGTTAACAATGACGACTAATTAATAAAAAAATTATAGATAAATAATGGCAATGAATTTAAATATAAAAAATCCGTATCACGTCTCACTAAGTTAAGTATTCTTAAGATATGAGACGAAATTAACATTAAAAATATAACTTCCTATAATATATATTATGTAAACTAGAATAAAGAATTATACAAAATGATCACAGCTTCATATTCCTCTTTTGTACACAGACACAAAGTTTAATACATTCATTTGGGTCATTAATTTGAGTACATAGTGTTATTAATCCACTTAAAACCTCACTACTTCACTATATCTGTTTTGATATACAAATTCGAGTACATTATAAACAATACAATCAATTTAACTGTAAACACACATACCACCGTTCATAAATTAATGAACGGTGGTATGTGTGTTGCCCTTTCAACCTATACCTCCTCGCTGGATAAAAATTTCCATTCTAGGTAAACGATATAAAGTTCAGAGGGGCGGTCTTTTCTAGGGTTTTAAACCCTTCCATTGATGATTCATGTTCTATCTTGCTGGATCGAAAAAGCTGGTTGAATGAATTGAGAACAGATCTGTCAGTCCTGATAGTTGTTTGTTGCCTTTACTCCTCTTCATAGAGCGTAAGAAAGGAATCCGGCTCGGCACGTCCCTCTGCGATCGCGTTTACACTGTCGACGAATTCCGGTAGAATCAGATGACGCAGAGGCTGGTCTACTTGATTCAATCGTTTGAATGCCTCCCGAGCCAAATCATCCCATTCCTTGTAGCGATGCAGATAATCATCCGGCATCACTACGGTGCTAGACGTCCCTTCCTCCGGTTCACACTCAAACGGTTCGTCTAACCCGAGTGTAGCATAGTCGCATGTGATTTGCTCTCCGGGGAGAATATCCCTCGACGCTAATTCAATCTCATAGACAGTCGATACCACATTTGGACTGAAGCTGTGATTTAAGTATCTGGCATGATCCCAGCACAGCACGTAGCGATCGTCATCGTTGAGGTAGGCATATTTATAGACGATTTCCCTTCTCATTAGCTCAAGCGATTCAATCTCATCTTCCTCGAGGATGATGTCCAAATCATCCAATGCCCATATGATTGTTCCTTTGGGAATCATTTTTGTGGCAAAAACGCCCACACCAATCTTTTCATTGACAAACCGAATCTCAGTATCTGGATGTATCATTGATTCTATTCACCCTTTCTCAAAACTTACTATTACAATATATAGCAGATTCGTTTAATTGACTGTTCATTCGTGTATTTTCTCCAAGTTCAATCAGCGGAATTTTCTCCTAGAAAAATGAAATTGGGGTCGCTTTATTGGAAAAACTACAGAAATTTAGAAATAAACAGAAAAGAAGATGCATGATAACTTTCATCAAAACTTCACCGGAAAATATTGATCTTCATAGAATAAGTGAAGAGTATAATTATTAATGAAGGTGCTTACGGAAACAAAAGAATTACTAGCTATATTACTTGATAGGTGAAGTTCTATTGAAATTCATCATCATAGATCATCTTTTGAAAAATTCGAGGATAAAAAGTTTGCAGTAAGCATCGACAAAAAAAGATGGTACTTAAATCTTAATAAGGAGAATTCTCTAATTTGGTGACCTTACAGGAGCTTACAAATTAATACCTAAATATGATCCGACGCCAATAACTAGTGAATTAATGATGGGGAAAGTTAATTTAGCAAATCAAACGATTTTAGATCGAGGAAAAAGAGAAAAGAACGCTTCCCTCCCCTTCATCCCATTGTCTTTCCGTTAATTCAAGACTATTAAGCAATTCTTTAGAGCAGCAAAAACATACAGTAATCCGCTTTTATAATTTAAAAAATCCGCTCTCCGTTGTTCTTCAATATCAACAGGATCTACACTTTCTAAAAGTTTAGTCCAGCGTTTATACAAAGCTACAGGCTTAATATCAATGTACAATCAGAAAGTCCCCCACAAATCCCTTTGTCAAAAGCTCGATTACATGATTTTCTGCTGATATAGCCAGATTAACACTAACATAGACATTCATATGATTACTATCCGAATGATGAAGCTAATATTACAAACAGTCCACGCTCCTGAACGATTAGCTGTTCATTAATTAAGTCTTACAGTATCTCGGAATTGGATTCAGAAAGAGTAAAATAAATTTTTCTTTGGTGTACATAATATAGGGAATAACCAATGATAGTAAAAGTGTTATGAAAAGGGTGAACAAATGGAAAGAAATAGCGCGATTGACTTTATTAAATTTTTTGCAATTTTTTCTGTTGTAGTCATTCATGTATTCCCAAGGGATAGCCAAATTGGTCTATTTATTCTCGATAACATCTCAAGGTTTGCGGTGCCATTCTTCTTTACTGCCTCTGGTTATTTGTTCGGTAAAAAGATGATACACACAAGGGATTCCATTGATTATTTTAAAAGGTACATTATAAAAATCTTAAAACTGTATTTGTGCTGGCTCTTCTTTTATATGATGTATGATGTTCTTATTCTTTATAAAGCTGCTGCCGATGTCCCAAAGGAATTTGGGCAATACATTAATCAATTTTCATTTCTTGACCTTATATATTACGGAACTGGGACTAGCGGATACCAATTGTGGTTTTTAACCGCATTAATTTGGAGTGTTATCATTATATTCGGTTTTTTTAAGTTAAATAAAGCAAGGCTACTTTTAACCATTAGCCTAATATTCAACTTGTTAGGTCTTTTCGGACAATCGTACACGGTGATCTATGATCTTCCTCTAAGTACACGGGATGCTTTATTCATTGGTCTTTTTTATACAACTTTGGGATTCTTCTTTGCGTATGATAAATTCTTTGAAAAGTCAAGAGCAATAACAGCCAAAACCAATTTATTATTAATTTTTATCTTCTTTACTATCCAAGTGGTAGAAGGATACTTATTAGAAAAGATATTATCAGGAAGTCATGGGGAATATTTTATTTCTACCATCTTTTTAACTGCATTTCTTTTTTTATTTGCATTAAATAATAAAACATTGGGGAAGGATTTGTTCATTACTAAAGTAGGAGGAAGAGCCCTGGGTATATACATTGTTCATGTAGTCTTCATCGATATTTTTGATTTAATTATATCGGCAGCAAAAATGGATCATATATCCGACAATTTATTGTTAAAACTATTTGAGACACTCCTTATAATTTCTATGTCGTACATATCTTATGACCTACTTCAATATTTCAAAAGGAGTTTAAGCAAATTGATAACAACCAGATAGTGAAAAGTTACAACGATAAAGGAGCATTAGTCCTGAAGTCCCGATGCTTCTTCGTAATATTTACGCTTGAAAAACCATAGGTCCACGCTTTCTTAATACGAGTATACTTACGCGTTGGCTTATAAAAAAAGCACCCTTTTTGACGCTTGTTCTTTGGAAGTATACTAACAACACTGCCGTTTTAGTCCTGGATGAAATTTTACTGAATTAACATACCCGTTTGTTCAAAAAAATGATCCTTTGCAACCCCTATTTTATTATTTGTTTTCCTTCTACTCCACTAAAGACAGATTATCGTAAACGCTAGTATACGATCCATCTAATAGATATTGTTTAGTTGATATGCATAGGATACTATCCCATACATATCAACTATGCGATATTTGCTTGAACCAGTTATATAAACAAAAGTAAATGCCTCTCATGATGAAAAATCCTCCAACAGAATGCTGGAGGATTCTTAAGATTATCATTTAAACTTATCCGGAAACTGCTTTACAACTCCCGCAGAGATAGTATCCGCCATTAGGATTATATGTGTGACCCCTTCGTCAATTGAAACGATTCTTCCGTTCCAATTTTTTGCTAAGCTTGCAGTTAAATCATTTGTCACTAATTTCAAATGCATATAAAGCAAATTTTTTAGATCTTCATTTTTCAAATAGGGGTTGGCACCGCTAAGGAAAGCTGCTATTTCATCAGCATTTCTATACCATTCTTTATTTAGCTGTTTCACCAAGACCTCATTTCCGCTTTTAGCCGCATCTACAATCTTTCCCGCAATAACAATATGCTCCTTAAGCAAATCCGTAAGTTTGTTCCCAGCTTTCTCTCCGTATACTGGCTTTATAGCATTTCCAATATCCTCCTGATTTTTCAGAAGCCTGGCCAATACCTGTTTTTGATCCTCCGCTCCAGCTGTCGTTGCACTTGTAATGTAATTACTTGTCCACAATACATGATCAATCCAAAGTTTCCTGAATTCATTTGCGAACTTTACCTCAGATTGACTAACACTTTGCACCTGCGGTTTAGCGTATGCACTGGTTGTTCCAGACACCATGTTTAGAGGAAATAAAAAAATGAAACCCATCAACAATAATTTTTTCATAACACCATCTCCTTCCAAAGTTTAAAAACACCTTTTTATTATTGATATATGGGATTTTAATATTCATGATAATGATTCTACTTACCCTATTAAACGGTAAATTGGACTTGGATGAGCTCACATCGTCCTATGTAAGCTGTTTTTCTATAAAAGTATTAATACACGGACACTACAACGTCGCAATTTGCACTTAAAATATGATGAATTAATGTTTAAATTAATTGAAACTTCAAGAATAAGGTGCCAAGAAATAGTGGATTTAATATGGGAGCAAGTTAATATAGAAAATCAAACGAATTTTATTTAGAGTAAAAGGGGAATTAGACTCCCCCTTCTTCTCAATATCTTAATGTCTTTTTGATTGATTCTGTCACTTGGAACTTCCTATAAAAGATAATTTTGTTCTAGTACTTCATTAATTTTTTCTTTATTGATATTTGTAATCTGCCTGTTAAAGCTATTTACTACATGCTTGATATAGGAGAGTTTGAACAGAATGGCTCTCTTATTCATTGATGAATTCTAGAATTCATTCATGGTTTTTTGCCCCTCGACATGCCTTCCTGGACAAAATTGCAGCAGCAAAAAAAATCCCAGCTGGAAGCATAGGATCTTTTTTAACTTAAATATAATTAAAGTTTGTTCTCTACCGGATGAACTGGCGCTTCCTCTATACTACTGTCGTCAGCAGACTTTTTAGACCAGTAAGTCGCGAGAATTGGTCCGGATATGTTGTGCCATGCAGCAGCCAGGACACTTGGAAGTGCCGCCAGAGGACCGAAATGTGCAGTAGCAAGCGCAACGCCCAACCCTGAGTTCTGCATGCCTACCTCAATCGAAATTGCTCTTCTATTCACTTCATCAAGTCCAAGCACTTTCGCTGCTAAGTAACCGAACAGCAGCCCAAATCCGTTGTGAAGCATTACGGCAGTGAAAATCAGGAACCCGGATGCAGCAATGCTAGTTGCATTGCCTGAGACTACTGCACTTACAATCGTAATGATAGCTGCTACCGAAATAAGCGGTAAAACGGTTAAGCTTTTTTCAACTATTACAGGGAAAAACCGCTTAATGGCCAAACCTAAAACAATCGGAAGAAGGATGACTTGGATAATGGACTTAAACATATCAAAAAAATCAACAGGCATCCATTGTCCTGCGAGCAAAAGCAGAAGCAGTGGCGTCATGATTGGAGCCAGTAAAGTTGATACCGAAGTCATAGCTATCGACAAAGGTACATTGCCTTTTGCCAGATAAACCATAACGTTAGAGGCTGTTCCGCCTGGTACACAGCCGAGCAAAACCAGTCCTGCAGCTAATTCTGCTGGTAAATTCATGAGTTTCGCAATAAGGAATGCCACAGATGGCATGATGATAAACTGGGCGCAAACCCCAATTATCACGGGCAGTGGTTTAGTAATGATGATTTTAAAATCAACGGCCTTCAATGTAAGCCCCATACCAAACATTACAACGCCAAGCAATATTGTAATATATCCCCCCAATCCCAAAAATGGCCCTGGAAAAATAAAGGCAATGACGGAAATTAAGATAACCCAGACAGCAAAATATTTGCCTGCTAATGCACTGAATGCTTCCAATACTTTCATTTCATCACACTCTTTCTTGCATGAATATTTTACTAGGATTTAATAAATTATCTGGATCAAGGGCTTCTTTAATTTTTTCCATCACAAACAGAGAGTTCCCATGTTCTTTTTCCTGATATTTTTGTTTACCGACCCCAACTCCATGTTCACCAGTGCATGTTCCCTTACGCTCAAGGGCATATAGGACAATTTGTTCATTTAGCTGTTCAGCTCTTTTAAATTCTTCCTGATTTTTGTTATCGATCATTAAGAGCACGTGATAGTTCCCATCGCCTACATGGCCGACGATCCCACCGGTAAGGCCTAGTAAATCAACAGCTTCCCTTGCATGGTGAATTGCACCAGATAGCTCTGAAATCGGAAGGCAGACATCAGTCACCATCAGTTTCTTTCCAGGATTGCCTTGAATATAAGCATAGGCAAGATTATGGCGAGCTTCCCATAGGCGGTTCCTGGCAGCATTATCTGTCTCAAATTCAATATCGAGACAATTATGTTCTGCTACTATTTCTTTAGTGAACTCTACATCTTGCTTCAAACCTGCTTCATTACCATGAAACTCCAAAAATAGTGTAGGCGCTTCGTTATAGCTTGTATCACTATAGAGGTTAACCTGCTTCATTGATGGTTCATCGACAAGCTCCACCCTTGCGATTGGAACACCTGACTGCAAAATGGAAACAACAGCTTCTACCGCATTGGTCAATTCCGGAAATGATGCTCTTGCCGCCATAACGTGTTCAGGAATTCCGTAAACTCTCAACGTCAATTCCGTAAAGCAGCCTAGCGTTCCCTCAGATCCAACAAAAAGACCGTTTAGATGGTAACCAGATGACGATTTAGCGGCCAAATTGCCAGTATGAATAATGGAACCATCTGCAAGAACCACTTCAAGATCGCGGACTTGGTCACGCATCACACCATATTTAACTGATGTCGTTCCACTGGCATTTGTTGCAGCCATTCCGCCAAGAGTTGCATCAGCACCCGGATCCACTGAAAAAAACAAACCGTATTTTTTCAGTTCTTTGTTTAGTTGCGATCGCGTTACGCCAGGCTGAACCTTAACGAGAAAATCGTTTTCACGCACTTCAAGGATTTTATTCATTAGTGAAAAATCAATGGTTATGCCTTGATGGTAAGGTATGACATGCCCCTCGAGGCTTGATCCCAAACCAAAAGGAACCATCGGGATTTTGAACATATTTGCTAATTTCACTATTTCACTTACTTGCTGTGTTGTTTCTGGAAATACAACAATATCAGGAAGACTTACAGCATGATATGACTCATCTCTTCCGTGTAATTCTCTCACAGTCTGGTTTTCTGTCACTTGATTTTCCGAAAGAACTTCCTTTAAAGCTTTTATCAAATTTACACTAGCCGCTTCCATTCAATTCTCCTTCTTTCTGCTATAACCTCTATTTTTGTCCTATCAAAAGTTTTGGTCGCTCCATACCAAGAATTAGTATTGTATTAATAAATGGTTTCCCCCTCCTTACTAACTTAAATTGATATCGCTTCCATTTATGAATGGTTCGACATGGACCATTCTTTATCATTACATAATTGGTCTAACCAATTTTCATTATACTAAATTTTTTGACTTTTTCAACAATTATCCTTTTATTAGAATTCTCCATGCACAAATGCTTATAATGTTAGTGATTATAGATGGTTCCCCACCCGTATTAGCAAAATGAAATCACCTGGAATTGCCAAATGAACGAGAATGACTGAAACTATATCTATTATTGGTCTAACCAATTTTAATGTTTGATTTTTTAAAATAATTATTTGTTTTGTTATAAAATTGCGCTTCCCCTTGATTCATAAAAGAATGCTTGTTAAAATTATTCGACTATTAGTCGTACCAACATGATTTTAGGGTTGATGTTGAAGGATGTGAAGGAAGTAATGGATTCTATACCAGTTAAATCCCCAAAAGTGTACGAAATCATCTTCAATCAAATTAGGGAATCTTTTATTAGCGGTGAATTGAAACCAGGAGATAAATTACCCCCTGAACGGGAGTTGTCCAACCGTTTTAAAGTGAGTCGAACATCAATCAGAGAGGCCCTTCGAGTATTGGAAATTAACGGAGTCATTGAGGTCAGACCAGGTGATGGGACATTCATCAGAAAATCTGATGTTCAGTCACTGATCGAACAGCTATCCACCTCAATCATCAAAGCTGAAGACAACATGGTCTATGAAATGCTTGAAGTCCGTCGAGTAATTGAAACCGAATGTGCTTTTCTTGCTGCACAGAGAGCAAACTCTCTTGATTTACAAAATATCCTTAAAGCTCTAGAAGAAATGGCACGGTCGGAACATGATGAAGAATTAGGTTTGCGAGCAGATTTACATTTCCACTATAGTATCGCACAAGCCACAAACAATTCCATATTTGCTGGATTGGTCCATACCCTTAGTGATCAAATGAAAGATACTATCCGTGCCACCAGGCGACATCGTTTCGCAAAACCGGGTCATTTTCAAGAAACGCTTCAAGAACATAAAGAAATCTACCATTCTATCGCACTAAAAGAAGCGGACAAAGCCAAGCAATTAATGGATGCCCATATCCTTCGCATTAGAGAACAGATGGCCACGGCTACACTTGAAAGCATTGGAGATGACGCCAAAATTGCTGCTTATCAAAATGAAAAAGACCATCAACGTAATGCTGAAGGTGATAAATAAGCGTCCGCTCGCGATATAACTAACCAGAACATGGAGGTATACCTGATCTTTTTAGGTGACCAATTAAATTTGACATTAAAAAAGCGCCTTTCTCAGAGGGCGCTAAGCTGGTTTTATTATAGTTAAAAAATTGATCCCCTATATAAGTAAATGTTGTTTTTATCCTTTTGACATAGTGTAGTAATCAACGTTACATTCTTTTAGTGCATCATCAATCAATATAAGCTGATCATTAATCATTGATAAGTAGGAAATATGATACTCATTAATTTGTTCCTTTAACTCCAACAGCAGCGTTTTGTCCCTAAGTACAAGGTAAATCTCGTCTGGATGTAACATATCACTTCTCCTTTTAGTCAAGATATTACCTTTTACCCAAATTATTACAAACATTAACTTTTAGATGTTTTGTACCATATTTAACAAAGGATATTTAGCTGGAGTTGGGCAATAAGTTTTTTATTGGAAACCTGTCGTATATTAGTCTTTAACGTCGAATATGCCCCCTTCTTACTTTATTGTGTTAGACTTAATAGATAAAACCATATTTTCTTGGGTTTAATTGACTTTTCTTAGTCACACATGTATTAGGAAAGGAGTGCATTAAATGGAGAAAATCAGCGTTTTTCTGGATGACTATCGGAAAGCACCCGATGGCTATGTGTTAGTCGAGACTATTGACGAATGTATAGAGCTATTGCAAAACTTTGAAATTGAACATCTCTCTTTGGACCATGACTTATTAAATAAAACCAGGAATGGTTTTATGCTTGTTCAAAAGATGGTCAAAGAAAAACTATTTGCCAATCGCATTACTATTCACTCTGCCAATTCAGTTGGCGGTAAAGCAATGTACAACTGTTTAAAGCAAGCACAACTGAATTTAACTATGCCCCCTGCCATTATTGTATCCTTACGACCATTGCCCCTCAAATTCTTCCCGTCAAAGGTACTGCAGCATTATATAGATATACGATAAACTCTTCTAAAACTCAATCTCAATGTTTCATATTGATTTTATTAAATCTGTCAGTAGGGGTAGGTAAGCTTTCCAAATAACAATATCTTAGAAGGAATGCCAAGTCCTCCCTAATAAAATAAGACCTTTAATGGCAGCAACTTTATTTTATAAGTTGTTGCTATTTATCATGATGGAGTTCACTCTAGTAGATAGATTACTAGTACATGCATACAACAAGTTTCCTGCAGTTTACGCCTATCGCCGCAAACATTTTTATGTATTTGGGAAAGGGAAAAACATTCACCCTCTCCCCTCGCTTGAAATAATCACAACAAGGGATTCGTTATAATCCGTTCCAACACTAATATTACTTTTGAGCTGGTGAGGTTTTTCACAGTTTGTGACTAGTTTTTTTCATTTCGGATTATGCGGACAGACTGCTCTGCCATATACTCCGCTCCTCTGGAAACATTATATACGACTGCGTATTCAGCACCTAAATATTGTAGAATATTTTGTATCTCATGAAATGGATTCTTTTTTCCGCAAGTATAAATATCAATGGCAGCATAATTCTTCTCTGGCCATGTATGAATGGACATATGTGAGGTGGATAGTATTAGCGTTCCTGTAACACCATATGGTTCAAATTTATGAAAGCTGCGATTCAAGACAATCATTTCCAATCGCTCTGCTGTATGATTCAATTGTTTTTCTAGTTCCTTTGCGTCATCAAGAATACTAGATTTACAGTTAAACGCATCAATAATGACATGGAATCCTTTAGTTTCCAATGTTTGTTCCCCCTTCTCTATCAATCAATGGGCCCAAATCACTTAAATCCATAAGTGTGGCACACTCCATTACTATTTAATAATTACAGTTTATGCATGTATGAGTGATTGCGATTGGACAACCTTTTTAAAAATCCGCAAAATCACAAATAATTAAGTCATTTATTTACTTACGGGAGTATGTATAACATTTGGAGATATCTTTAAAATTATACAAAAATATCGCCAACATAATAAATAAAAGTTGGCGAATCCCTAAAATAGATTTCAATAATCCATTTCCTGCTGATAAAAGCGATGAAGTGTGAGTTGATCAAGTGTATTTACTTCGGCATTGATACGCCCATAAAGGTGATAATTCTTAAATTGAAACAAAGAAGATAAATCTTTTGGAAGAGTTCCATAGGGGACATTAATTGATAGTTTATCCATGCGTTTCGTCCTGAATTCCTTTGCAGCTATATGAAAGCCCCAGTCACCAAAAGATGGAACGATTGTGTGGTAACTCATGACATCGAACCCAACACTCCCGATTGTCTGTCCTATACTCCAATAAACGAGCGGGGCATCATCCGGTGAATTGGATTGACAGACGAGTACGCCTTCATCTGCAAGGAAACTGTATAGATGGCTAAAAAGCTCTTTTGTGTATAATTTGGCTAAGATTTCATTTGCTGGGTCCGGGAAATCCACAATGATCACATTATATTTGCGAGTATTTGACGAAACGTATTTCTGGGCGTCCTGGATATGAACTTTTACACGTTTATCAAGGAATGATCCCTCGTTAAGCTTTACAATCTTGCGAACACTCTTTGCCACTTTAATGATTTCCGAATCGATATCAACAAGATCAACACGTTTGACATCACTGTACTTGAGGACTTCTCGAAGGGCTAGTCCATCTCCTCCCCCTAAAATTAAGACGCGTTTCCGTTTTTTAGACAGAGCCATCGCAGGATGAACGAGTGCCTCATGATAGATGCGTTCATCCAATGATGAGAACTGCAGTTGTTCATTGAGATACATTCTTATATCTTTAGCTTCCACTACATTGATATCCTGATATTTGCTAATCCTTTCATGAAGGACTTTATGCTTGAGTGCCTTAATTTCCCTGAGACCAATTTGGTCCCAGATATCTCCGCCGTTAAACGTTCGGCTTTCGTCTTGCATCCCATTCTTATTATTCATTTTAATCTCCTCTTTATCTTTGATGTAATGTCTCCGTTAAGGCTAGTATATGAAGGCCCTTGCTAGAACGTTTGCACAATTGTCCCATTAATTTTATTGGGAGAAAGTTACTGTTCATGAATCTTAATATAATGACTCACTTGGGATATCAGTAGTGCAGATAGAAGGAATCCTTAATAAAATAGATCACTACCGGTTCAGAATCTAACAGGGAGTGATCTATTTTGGTCCAAAAGCCATAAGTGTTGATTTAAGTCATGATTTCACTTCATTAAAATTTCAGCAGGTCTCCTTTATGCGCTTCGAGCATTTCATCCAGTATTTTTTGGCAATGGTGTCTGATGGTACTATAGGATTTATGGTCATCGCCACTAAAGCTTTATGATAATCTCCTGTGACAGCTTCAGCAGCGATCCTTTCAAAAGAATTAATTTGCTGGACCAATCTTGGACTGCTACTGGCAGATCGCCAATGCTGATTTGTCTTGGCCCTTCTTTGGTGACCAGATTCATTGGCTGATTCATCTGGAATACTCGCTATCGCCCCGTAATTGCGTATATTGACTGGCTGAATACCCGCTTATCATTGTAAATCGAATTGATGAGACTGCAGGCCGCTTCGCTGTAATACGCTCCACCGCGCTTTTCTAGTTGAGCCGGTTTAACATTAAGTTCAGGATCTCTATACAATTCAAATAGGTCCATTTTCAGTTGTTGAATGACCTCAGTCTGCGTCCCATTTATTGCTGAAGATTCCTTTTCTTCGATAACGGCCTTTGAATAGCCAAATGTTGCGTAATACTCGTAAAATACAAAAAAAGCAATTCACATGAAGTGTAATTGCTTTTTTTAGAAATATATGTTCGTGCTTCATCCACTCACACGGTGGATTATTAATTTTTTTCGCTTAGTTTAATCAGATCTGACATTACTTGTTTTTTACGATGGATAAAATCGTAATGGTGCTAATAATGCAAAGCGTGCCAAGCCACTCGGCAAAGCCGAAGGTTACATTCAGCCAGAAAACGGATATTAAGGTTGCGGATAATGGTTCAACCGAAGCAAATAAACTTACCTCAGCAGCCGAGATGAATTTGGTACTTTCCAAATAAAAATAAAAAGCAATGATCGTACCAAAAATGATGATGAATAAAACCGCTGAAAATGAAGGTAACGTCCAATTGCCTTCAAATGCCCATGGGGGATGGATGATGCTAAAGCATATGCCTCCAATCAACATGCCCCATCCCACAACAATCATCGCTCCCCATCTAGAAAGGAGTTTATAAGGCTGCAATGTATAGAATGCCAATGCAAAGGCTGATGTTACTCCCCAAAATACTGCCCACCCGGAAATGGATAATGTACGTATGCTTCCTCCCGTCACAAGCAAAAAGGTGCCTAAAATCGCTATGATCACAGCTACACTCACTGTAATGCTTGGAAAACGTTTGGAGCGAATGGCTAAATAACAAGTGATCAGGGCCGGTGCCAAATATTGAAGGACAGTGGCAGTGGCTGCGTTGCCATGTTCAATCGCTGCAAAATATGTGTATTGAACAGCGAGCATTCCCAGAATAGCAAAAAGGATAATATGAAGCGCCTCTTTTTTGGTTTTCCAAATCTCAAAAACTTTCAGCCTTTCATTCTTATAAGCGACACCCAATAAGATGATTCCAGATAGCAACAAGCGTACAACAGTGAGCCACTCAGGACTGAAACCTTGCTGCTGAAACAGATATTGAGCTGCCGTCCCTGATACTCCCCATAACGCAGCGCCAGTCAGTACTAGTGCAATCCCTTTGTTTCTTGAAGGTGATATAGCAACTAAAGTATCATTACTCATTTTTTTCTACCCCGCTTTTTACACGTTCCGTATGGGCTTGAATTCTTAAATAACTTTCTTTCCAATTCTTTTCTATCACCTTAAGCACCATAGTGAGATTTCCATTCCTTAATGCCTGTATAATCTGATCATGCTCATCAACGGAAAGGTGAACATCACTTACCTGATTGAAATAAAAAAGTTCCATTCGTATAAGTTTTTGTTTAAGTCCCGATAGAATCCGCTTCAATTCATCATTTGTAGAAAGATTGATGTAAATGGAATGAAAGTCATTATCTTTCTGAACGGCGACTATTTGATTTCCTTCGTCGATTGCTTTTTTCACTTCATGATTGATGGCTTCCATTTCTATTAAGTGTTTTTCTTCAATGAAATCAAAAGCCTGTTCCATAGCCAGCTTTTCCAGTGTCCAAACAATGGAGTATATGTCTAATACCCCATCGAATCTAATAGGGGAAACAATAGTTGAACGGCTCGGCTTGGTCTCGACAAATCCCTCATCCTCAAGCCTTAATAGTGCTTCTCTTATTGGGGTTCTGCTTACTCCCAGCTGCTCGGCTAATTCTTTATCGCGTAATTGCTGGCCTGGCGTTAGGATTCCCTGCACAATCCAATCCCGCAAGATCATGTATGCTTCTTCACGTACAGAAGTACGTTTTATTTTTTGAGATGAATTTGTATGCTTCAACGGCTATACCTCCTTAAAATACAGATATATAATATGCAATATATCACATATTGCGTGCCGTAGAAAGAAATTATAAGAAATTTGAATCTTTGATCCTTTCTTAAAACATCAAGCACATTTTCACATGATAAAAGGGAATCCTTCCATAGTAAAAACATTTCTTTTGGAATGATGAAAGTAATCCTTCTACCATGAGCCCTCGAGCTTTAAGATTTACAACGATTCACTGAAAAATAGTTCTATTTTTCTGTATATCCATAATATGTATTTTTAAATTCTTAGAACACTAGACTGAGACTTACGGCATTTTAGTTTAATGCTCCTGGAACTCACAAAGATTAGATAGTTATCGCAAATGAAATGGATACTTCTTCAACTTACTGACCATGTCATGTGAAATTCGGTGTTTCTAAAAAAATGTCTTGAAAATGTCTTGGTGTTGACCGCACTCATTACATGAATATTCTATTTCCAATGCATCTTCAGTTACTGTATGAACTGTCTCTTTTTTACAAGTTTCACAAAATCTCTTTTCGGATATTTCTTTCATTTATCATTCACACTCCGTTTTATCATCAATTTTTGTAGCCTTGTTAATATTATTTTGCGAATATATAACAGAAAAAATACCTTTTTCCTGAAGTACCTCACAAAAGGAGGTAAAGAACTCAGTGAAAAAGGTACTCAAATTGTTAATTTAACCTTGGATTCCAATACATCAAAGCTGCATGAAACGGATATTCGTATTCGAAAACTCCCTCTTTTTCCACCACATATTTATTTAGGACCGTTTTTACTTCATCATAAGAAAAATGATCATCAAGAATTTTTGTTGTATTATCTCGGATCACTTCTTCAAAGGTGGAATAGATTTTTTTACTTTTCAATTTAACGATCTTACAGTCCGCCAGTATTCCAAGTTGATACAAAACATTCAAGATGTGTATGTAATCCCGTTTTCTTAAATTGATCGTATATCCTCGTTGCTTCAATTCCATATAATGAGGTTTTTCTGGTCCGGTTGTCATACCTACTATCACTAATCGAGCTGCAGAATCATTCATTTTTAATAAGGTTTGACCGATTTCTGTCATACGGTAATAACAGTTAAAACCAAATACAACATCATATTTGACCTTTTTGGTCTCACTTTCCCACTTATCATGAATCAACTCCATGTTTTCGAAACCTTTTTCGTTCGCCTGGGATTCCAAAAAATTAATAATGCTTTTGGAACTATCTATACAAGTTAGCGTCCTGACTTCTTTTGCAATTTCAAATGTATAATTACCCCATCCAGATCCGATTTCCAATACATGATCATCCTGTTTTAATAATGCCAATAACTCTTGCTGCACAAGTTTTGCATAAGGGTCCGCTTTATGTTGTTTTTTCGCTGCAACCTTGGAAGCCCAAAAAGCTTCTTCTGCAGCATCATCCTTTAGCCTGTTAGGTATGTTTCCTGTATGATCCGCCATCGCCTGTTTCCAAAGTTCAATATAATCTGTCATCTTTTCTCCCCTGAATTCGTATGATTTATCGGTTTTCAAATTAAAGCAAACAGCCAAATACTTCCTCTTTTAAATATATTAGCATACTATAGCTAAAACTTTGTTTTACACATAAGAAAAAGGAGCAAAAACTTTGCTTCCTTTTTCAATAATTGCTTATTTGTTTATACTTTTATCTTTTCGATAAAGCTGACCACGTATTTTCAAGCCATTTATCAAAGTCAGCTCCTTTTTCACCCTCATATGTATCATATATATCCATTCTCATCTTCTGGAGTTTCTCTTTGAATTCAGTATATGTGTGATTTTCTGGTAAACTCTTCTTGATCCTGACTAAGATTTTGGTCAAACCTTTAACCAACTCGCCTTTTTTCCTTGCTGGCAATTGAACATTTTCACCTAAACTTTTCAATTGACGGTAGGCGGCCTCTTGAACTTTATATACAGAATCATTACTCATGATATTTGTGAGAATGTCGATTACTTGTTTATTTTTTGACTGACCTAATTCTTCGATCGCATCTAAACGTTCTCTCCAATTAGATTTGCGATTGGCAGATTTTTTTAATTCCTCATAGTTGGCAGGTAACTCGATACCCTTTGTTTCTTTGTTGTTCAAATGAATCATTTCTCCTTCTGTCTTAGTAATCCGGATATCAAAAATGTTAATCCGATACTACAATAATCCCATTACCAGGAATGGTTTATTACATTCCTTATTATACCCTTTTCTATATTTTAATATAGTTAAATTTGTTATTCATCTGTTGTAACCTCAATCAGTCGGGTGCCGGGGGTGTGATGCTTTGCTTCTACAAACTTACCTGCACCTATAGCTCAATAAGTAGCTTCAACAGTAAAAGGCATAAATCCTACCTGGATTCATGCCCCTATAGTTGACTATGAAGTATGCAGATATTAAAAGCACAAATCTAGTCCACGTAATGTTTTTTATAATCTGGATGGATAGAAAACTTTTTACGTAAATCGGCGAGGTTTTCACCAAAACTTTCTTCTAATAGTTCTCTATGCTTCTCCATGATTTCCATCAGATACAAATCATGGATCATAACTTCTGTAATGGGCATCACTAATCCTACATGCATGGTCCATGCTGCACGGCTATCTTTGCCAAGCGAAACAATGCCTGCTACTACTTCTGAGTCATCTCCACTGATAACAAGCCATCGTCCGCCATACTCTTCTGTAATTGCATAGCCCATATAATGGAGGTAAACATTAGCAAAATCACAGACGATTTCCCCATAGGCAATAATTGTTACATTGACTCCTTTATTTGCTGCCTGTCTCAGTTCATACTCTAATTCTTCGAATTCATCTTCCCATATCTCTAAAAGTATTCTTTTTTTAGCAGATAATATACAAGCTTTTACCTTATCGAGTATTTCATTGCGTCCCATGATATTCCATATATTTTCACGGTCATTTGCAGAACGTTCAAACTCCGCTAATGATTTTTCTGCCCGTTCAAAATTCTCTTCTGCTTTTATCCGACGGTTTTTTATTAGCTCCTTTGCAGGTACAGGCGTATATTGAGGTGTGTTTCCAGGACTAACCAGAATATCTCCTCTTATTGCAAGACTGTCCAGAATTTCATATATTCTTGAACGTGGTACACCGGAGTTTTTTGCGACTGCATAGCCTGTTAATGGCGATTCTTCCAATAAGGTAAGATATGCTTTCGCTTCATATTCGGTAAAATTTAGATTTTTTAATGTTTCTAAAATGTTTTCTTTCATAATCCCTCCAAAACAACCTTAGTCGCTACCTTTGTAACTAATATTTTAACAAAATCTGTTGACGCTTTCCATTTTCATCTAATATACTTACATAAGTAGTTACTTAAGTAGCAACTAATAAGAAGTAAGGGAGAAATAGTATGGATAGCTTACTTACATACATATCAATTGTTGCAATGATGGTTATTATACCAGGAGCAGATACTATGCTCTTAGTGAAAAACACGCTTAGCCATGGTACCAAAGCGGGACGGTATACGGTTCTCGGAATGGCAACGGGACTTTCTTTTTGGACGCTTATTGCAATTCTTGGACTATCTGTTGTGATTGCAAAGTCTGTGATTCTTTTCAGTGCAATCAAATATTTGGGAGCTGCCTATTTAATTTATTTAGGAATAAAAAGTTTTTTTGCTAAAAGCGTCTTTTCTTTAAAGGAAATTCAAGCACAAGCAAATACACCTGCAAAGCATTCAAATCGACATAATAAAGATTCCTTTATGCAAGCTTTACTTAATAATATTCTTAATCCAAAGACCGTTTTAGTTTATATTACAATCATGCCGCAATTTATCAATTTGAATGGAAATGTAAACCAGCAATTGATTATATTAGCTTTCATATTAACCTTACTCGCTGTATTGTGGTTTCTATTTCTTGTTTATCTAATTGATTATGCAAAAAAATGGATGAACAACTCCAAATTCCAAAAAGCATTCCAAAAATCAACAGGCTTAATATTAATTGGTTTTGGTATAAAAACAGGAATTTAATTTCATTTACCAACACATCTTCTTTGATTCCATCCGTTCAGAAAATTGAACGGTTTTTTTATAAGTATGTAACGTACAGCTAACATACTGTAAACTAACCTGCACCGATAGTTTTAAAGAAAAAGCTTCCTTAAAATCCTCCATCCGTATATATGGCGCTGCAATATTGATCTGCAAAGATATTTTTCGCCTTACATCATCAATGGAGAATGATCAAGTTCCTAACATAAAAACGTCAGTATTTTCTCATAAGAGAAGAAAATACTGACGGGTAATCCCTACTATGAAGTTTAAGCATCCTGTCAATCCAAGCCACAAGCCTTGGCAAGTATTTCAACAAGGTGCATACTTTTCATTTGGTTCGCCGCTCCCTCCCTCTGGATGCCAATGCTCATTTGCATTTGGCATCCAGGATTAACCGTCACTACGGTTGTTGCTTTGGTTTCTTTTAAGTTCTTCATTTTCTCATCAAGAATTTTCATGGATTCATCAAAGTGGAGAAGATTGTAAATACCTCCTGATGCACAGCAGCGGTCAAACCCTTCCATTTCCACATAGGAAACCCTTGGTATGGATTGCAATAATAAACGAGGTTCCTTTTGGACCTTTTGAACATTGCGTAAATGACATGAATCTTGATAAGATACGATGCCTTGCCATTCTTCAGTAAAGGGAAGCGGCCCCAATTGATGAAGAACTTGACTGATATCTTTTGATTTTTCCGAAAAAGCCCTTGCCGCCCCAGCCCATTCGTGATCATCTGACAATAGATGTCCATATTCAAGAAGCGAGGCGCCGCAGCCTCCTGCGTTATTTACAATGACATCCGCATCTGTTTTCATGAAGGCCTGGATATTCCTCTTTGCCAACGCTTTCGCTTGTTTTATTTCACCTTGATGGGAATGCAGGGCTCCGCAGCAATTCTGATTTTCAGGGAGAATGACCTCACAACCCACTAAGGTGAGCAACTCAATGGTAAGGCGGTTTATTCGTGACATCATGGAATCCATGATACACCCATTAAAAAAAGCCACCTTTAATTTCGTTTCCCCTTTTGCTGGCATTATCATACCTGTCCGGATTCGTTTGGAGGACGGCTCGATGGCTGGAAGTGCTTGTTCTAAATGTGCAAGGGCAGGGGAAACCTTTTGCAGTACATTTGTTGAACGGATAAGCTTGGATAAGCCTGTTTTTTGATAGAGATGTACTGCACTTCCAATCCTATTCATTCGTTTTGGATATGGAAAAAGATGAACCAATGCCATTTTTTTGATCTTGGTCATATTATTTTTTTGGTTTGCTGATGGGGAGTTTTCAATGGCTTCTTTTGCCGCTTCCAGTATATGTCCGTATGGCACTCCGACAGGACATGCTGTTTCACAAGCACGACAGCCCAAGCATAGGTCGATCGGTTCAGCTAAATCTTTTTGGAAATCTATTTTTCCTTCGGCTGCCATTTTCACTAGATTGATTCGACCGCGTGGAGAGGCGGATTCAACACCCATTGATTCATATGTAGGACATGCTGGTAAACAGTAACCGCATTTAACGCATTGGTTTGTCCAATCATAGGCATTAGAATATAAATTTTGGAGCGCTGCATTTGTCTCGTTCGCTTTGACAGGTAGATTCATGTAACCAACACGACCCTTGTCTGGCCTTTATCAGGAAAAATCTTACCTGGATTCAGGATATTATTGGGATCCCATGCTTCTTTTATTTTTTTCATCATATTCACCCCTGTTATTCCTAATTCCATTTCCATATATGGTGACTTTAAAGTACCGATGCCATGTTCCCCGGAAAGGGTTCCGCCTAGTTCGATTGCTGCTTCAAAAATTTCACTGACTGCAAGCTCCACTTTTTTCATTTCCGTAATATTTCGTTTATCAGTAATGATGTTAGGATGTAAATTGCCATCCCCTGCATGGCCGAATACAACCAAGTTCAACCCGTATTTCTCCCGGATCTTGTTTAATCTCTCCATCATCGCCGGTATTTGACTGCGTGGAACGGTCGCGTCTTCAGAAATTTTTGTAGGACCCATTTGTGTAATGGCCGGGGAGACCAATTTACGCGCACTCCAAATCGTTTGTCGTTCCTCCTCTGTCTCCGCTATCTTGACATAGGAAGCACCTTCCGCCCTGCATATATTGGCGCATTTATTGATTTCTTCCTCAATCGCCAATGGGTGACCATCTATTTCTATGATCAAAATGGCTTCTGCCTGAAGAGGCAAACCGGAAGGCCGATAGCTTTCAACTGCACGGATGCAAGCATTATCCATCAATTCCAGTGCAGATGGTAGAATTCCTGACGATAAAATGCTGGTAATGGCATGGCCAGAGTCTATCAAATGATTGAAATGGGCGACAAATGTTTGTTTAGATTGAGGTTTTGGTATTAAGCGGATGATTGCCTCAGTAACGATGCCCAAAGTACCTTCCGATCCCACGATCAATCGGGTCAAATCATACCCTGTTACATTTTTTACGGTCTTTCCGCCAGTACGAATGATTTCTCCCGTCGGGGTTACCACCTCCAGGCCTATCACATATTCTTTTGTCGTTCCGTATTTCAATCCCTTTGGCCCGCTGGAGTTTTCTAATAGATTCCCGCCTATAGTGGCTACATTGGAGCTGCTTGGATCCGGCGGGTAGAACAAGCCGGCTTCTTCAGCCTTTTTATGAATATTTGCCGTAATTACACCTGGAGAGACAATGGCAAGCATATTTTCCCGATCAATGATCAATTTATCCCGTAAAAGGGTCATATCAAGAACCATCCCCCCTTTAACAGGTAAAGGGCCGCCACTTAGCGAAGTTCCAGATCCTCTAGGGTAAACAGGTATTTTGTGAGTATTAGCCAATTTAACCACTTTACTGATTTCCTCCGCATTTTTTGGCTGTATAACGATTTCAGGTAAATATTCCCCAAAAGAAGCGTCATAGCTATAACAATACCTTACTGCCAAATCAAGGAACATTCTGTCACCTGGTATTACCTGACTAAGATCGTCCAAGGCTTCTTTCTCCATGCTTTTCACTTCCTTTCTTAATACTAAGTTGGAAAAGAACTATTTATATGTAATATAATGGGATTTTATGATCCTGCTAGATATAATGATGAAAAAAGGAGGTTATTTTTTTGAAAATTGCATTGATTCACGCAACCACAACTGCACTAAAACCAATTGAAGTGGCCTTTCGGACAGTTGCTCCGAACATTGAACTCCTTCATTTCATGGACACGGGTCTTCTCCCCTTGATGGAAAAGAGCGGCAAGTTAACTCCGGAAATCACCCGCCGCTTTTCTTCATTAGTGAATATAGCCTATGGGTCTGACGTTTCATGCATCCAACTTACTTGCTCCGCCTTTAATGACATCACTGCAATTTTACAACCTCTATATCCTGTAAAGTTATTTCGTTCAGATGAAGCCATGCTTGATGAAGCACTTCGCTACACTAGCATCGGCCTGGTTTCAACCGTAAAAGAAACACCGATTGCCCTTCAAAATTACTTATTAAATAAGAATCCGGACTGTATGATCGAGTCATTGGTCGATCCAGGGATCATCCATTTATTATCACAAGGAAAAAGAAAGGAACATGACGATCGGGTTAAAAAGATGGTGGAACAATTGGATGGAAAGACAGAAGTGATTTTGCTTTCACAATATAGTATGGAACATATTGCAAAGCAGGTTAATCCTTCTGTTCCTGTCCTAACGGCCCCTCTATTGGCTGCCAAAAGGTGTTTCGATCATTTGAATGGAACGTACAGTTGAGTTTTCTTCGAAAAAAATCAGAGCTTAGCAAGCATGATCGTTTGTCACATCTTATATATCGTTTTTAACCGTTTGTATGATGGGAACCGCCAAAAACTTTCCCGACACCTTGAATTTTTTCAAGAATTACGATTAGAAGGACTGATATGAAAATAACCACGCTTGACACGGATGCAACGATTGGATTGTAGGCATCCTGCATTTGCGAGAAAATCTCGATCGGCAGCGTTCTCATTTCCGGTGATACCATAAAGAGAGAGACCGTTACATTATCAAATGATGTCAAAAATGCGAATAATCCCCCTGAGATGGCCGCGGATCCAATTAGCGGCAGAGTCACTTTCATGAATACTGTTAATGGATTCGCTCCTAGAATGGCAGCAGCCCGTTCGAGATTGTAATCAAATCCACTTAAACCGGTTAAGACGAGCCGCATAACATAAGGTATGCAAATGACGATATGGGCAATTAAAAATCCCGTAGACGTACCGGCAAGCATCATTGGTGTAAAGTACATTAAAAGTGCAATCCCTAAGACTAATTGCGGCACACTTAATGGTGAAGTTAATAGGGCCGTAATATACGATTTTCCAGGTATATCATACTTTGCGATGCCAAGGGCACCCAAAGTGCCGAATATGACGGAGAAAAGGGCAGCTAATGCTGCGAACTTCGCACTGTTCAAAAATGCTTCCAAAAATTCAGGACGCTCCAAGATCTTGGCATACCATTGAAGTGAGAAGCCTTCAGCCGGAAAACTTGGATAATTGGCACTTGTAAAAGAAGCGGGAATAACGACAATGAGCGGTATCAAGATATAGATAATGGCCAACACGGCAACAGCAATCCGCAGGCCGCCAAACGTTTTCATCATCGGAATACCTCCTTGAATTTCCCTTTTTCAAACGCTCTGGTAAAGACCGCTACTGATATGACAGTGGTTGCTAATAGAATATAAGAAAGTGCAGATCCGAAAGTCCAATGCAGCAGGTTATTTATTTGATCATAGATGACAACAGGCATCACTGGCACATTGGCTCCCCCCATCAGTGCAGGGGTTACATAAGCACTCATTGACAAACTGAATACGAGAATGCAGCCAGATACGATACCAGGGATACTTAGCGGCAATGTAATCGAAAAGAACCTTCTGAATGGGCTTGCCCCAAGTATGGCTCCTGCCTTATCGAGAGAAGGATCGATATTATAAAGACTCGCAACGATGGATAAGATCATGAAAGGAAGATATGCATTGGAAAGCCCGATCACAACTCCGATTTCCGAAAACAATAGTTTCAATGGTGCATCTATTATGCCAAGGGCCATCAAGGTTTGATTAATCGTTCCGTTAGGCAATAGCAGGAGGTACCAGCCAAAATTACGGACAACAATACTTACCAAGAGCGGTGACACGATCAAGAGAGTGATATACCCTCTGACCCGCGCTGAACTTTTGGCCATCGTCAAGGCTACCGGATATCCAAGAAATAAAGCAACCAAGACCGAATATAAACTGATCTTCACTGTCAGCCATAAAGAAGATAAGTAATAGCTATCGGAAAATAATTGTGTATAGTTTTTCAGGCTATAAACTGCCTCCGCTCCTCCCAGATTATCTGTGGATATGAAGCTTAAATATAAAATGTATAACATCGGGATGACAAAGAAACCGAATATGAAAAGTAGAATAGGCGTTAAAAGGAGTAATCCTGGCACCCATACTTTCCTTTTCTTGATTTTAGGTTTCTTTTGCGGCTCAATAGGATTCGTATCCTTTTCTATTTCTTGACTAGCATAACTTCTGATGGGCTCCATCCAATCAACACCTCACTTCCATTTTGCCATGATGAATCGAAAGCGGAAGCTAATACTTGAATACTTTTCCCCTGTAATAGAACATTGATTTCCCATGAGGTACCAAGATAATTAATTTGGCTGATCTTAGCACGATGGAAATCCAAAGGAGATGTAGATTTTTCATCAAGAGAAACAATTTGCAGTTTTTCTGGTCTAATATAAAGCTTCACCTCATCCCCGGTTTTCAAATCACTATCATTTCCCATGATGTTATTTGCATCAACATGAGTGATATCAGGCCCTATCTTGACTGAAACTTTCCGCTTATCCACAGCAGACACATTCCCTTCAAAACAATTCGATTTCCCGATGAATTGAAAGACGAATTCTGTCTTAGGATGATTGTAAATCTCAGTCGGTGTACTGATTTGTTCAATTTTCCCTGCATTCATGACCACGACCCGATCAGACATGGAAAGAGCTTCTTCTTGATCATGAGTCACAAAAATGGTCGTTACGCCAATTTCCTTTTGTAAACGCTTTATCTCGGCCCTGAGTTCATGGCGCAGCTTTGCATCAAGGTTTGAAAGCGGTTCGTCAAGCAAAAGGAGCTCCGGTTCCACTACAAGTGCCCTGGATATCGCAACACGCTGACGCTGCCCTCCAGATAATTCCCGTGGATAACGATTTTCCAATCCTGACATTTTCACTAATTCAAGCGCTTTACTTATTTTCTTTTTTTGTTCAGCTTTACCGACCTTGCGCAGCTTCAAGCCAAAACTAAGATTTTCATAGACAGTCATATGAGGAAAAAGCGAATAAGTTTGAAAAACCATTCCTAAATCTCGCTTATAAGGCGGAACCTTCGTAACATTATTGCCCTTAATATGAACCTCGCCCCGATCTGCATCGAGGAACCCTGCAATGAGGTTCAAGGTTGTTGACTTTCCGCAACCGGAAGGCCCAAGAAGAGTGAGTAACTCTCCTTGTTTCACCTCCAGGTCAATGCCATTTAGGACAACATTCGCTCCAAATTGTTTAAACGCGCCTTTTATCTCTACATCATTTTTATTTGAACCGAACCCCTGAACTGCCTCCAGGTGCTGCCTATTAATTTCCACATCTTTTTTTAATACTTCCATGTGATCAACACGCTCCTTTTATTTGAGTTTTTTCCCTAATTCAGGAGTAACCTCTTTCGCCCATCTGTCTGACACCTCGGCACGGATTTCGGCAAATTTGGCGAAATCAGGTTTGAATGTTTTATCACTTGCTTCAAGACCGATTGACTCTTCATATTTCTCTGGGATTTTCATGCCTTCTACCGTCGGATAAAATCCTTTTTCGGAAATTAATGCTTGAGCTTCTTCACTGATTACATAGTTGATGAATTCAAGGGCTTCTTTGCTATTAGGCGTATTTTTCACTAGACCTGCGCTGAAGGCTTGAAGCGGCACGCCTTCTTTAGGCACGGCCATCTTAATCGGAATGCCTGAAACGGCTAGTTCACCTATGGAATAACTTCCCATGACCGTTACGTCAGCAGCTCCTTGTTGGATTGCTGGCATCATTTGCGTTGAGTTTTTATAAAATGTATTGGAATACGCTGCAAGATCTTTAGCCTTTTCTAGACCTGGCTCCATATCTTCCGTACTGCCGCCGTTTGATATCGCCAGACCATTAAGGGTATTGAAGCCCCAATCATTCGTAATATCTGAAAATGCCGTTTTACCCTCGTACTCAGGAGAGACAAGATCATTCCAGGATTCAATTGATTTTAACCCTTTCTTTTTGAAGGTTTCCGTATTATAAGCTGGTGCAATGACTAAACCGAATGCTGGCGCGGCCGCCTTTTCAACCGGAATGAAACGCGGGTCCACCGATTTCATATTGGGAACATTGGACTCATCAATTGGTACGATCAGTTCCTTCTCCTGAGCGCGAATTACATCAACCGGTACAAAAAGGGCAACATCTATTTGCGGAGCGTTTTTCTGTAATTCCACTTTGGATAGGATTTCACCTGATAAACCGGAAATATAATTAACAGTGATTCCCGTTTCTTCTTTGAACTTTGGTGCAATCACATCTCGGATGGCACTTTCAATGACACCGCCATTACCGGCTATCGTAATTTTCTTCTCTCCTTTTTCCCCTGCACTTGTTTGTACGGATTCCCCCGGTTTTTGAGGAGTGGGGTTACCACAACCCGCAAGAGCGATCAATACTATTATCGATAATAGACTCATCAGTTTTTTCATTGTCATTACCTCCCGTTTTTCATTGATTTTCAATAATTCCTTGTTCGGTAAAATAATTCATGGCTCCAGGATGAAAATCGAGTGGAACTTGTTTGGTTGCTTCCTCTATTGAAATATCAGAAGCAGCCGGATGTGTATGCTGCAGTTCAGGCAGATGTTCATATAATGTTTTCACAAGATTGTATGCATGAGGGTCAGACATTTCCTTGTAGGTTACCAAGACGTTTTTAATTGAAATAGTTTGGACATTTTTCTTCATTCCCCTGTATGTATCTCTAGGAATTTCATCATGAGTATAAACTCCATATTGTTTCTGAAGACGTTCAATGATGTCTCCTGGTATTGGAATGAAAGATAGCTCCATTTGTTTGGATATGAAAGCGATTTCATTATTCGGAATTCCCGAAGAAAAGAAAGCTGCATCAATGGTACCATTTCGTAATGCTTCTGCGGATTGTGAAAAAGAAAGATAAGATAAATTCAATTGATCAGTCGGTAAATCAGATTCTAACAATACCCGCTCTGCAATAAGTCTTGTACCGCTTCCTGCCGTTCCCACACTAATGCGTTTACCAACTAAATCTTCTAAGGAATCCATATCATTTTGTTTAGCAGTAACAATTTGAACATAATTGGAATATAGGGCCGTTAAAGCTCTTAACTTGGATTTATCCGTCTCTGGCAAATCCAGTACATCCACTGTGGTAAAACCAATTTCTGCCCGATGGCGGCTAACCAATTCAGTATTTTCGATGGAAGCATCGGTTACCTGGGTTCCTGACACAGCTCCATTATATTTTTCATACATATTTGATAATCTTTGTCCTAATGAAAAATAAACACCAGTCATATCTCCAGTCCCAATGATTAGCATCCTATTATTTAAATCCTGTCCTTCAGAAGTTAGTTGACTCTGAATCAAGGTAGAAGCAGGTTTAGAAATTTCCTGCTGCTCATTCATAAAAGAACATCCTGTCATGAAACAAAATAACAAAGCGACTTTTATAAAGAGTGCTCCATTCTTCATCTTGGCCCTCCTTTCTTAATGAATTTAGATGCAAATATCATGCCAAGTCGATTTTCTGCTTTAATACGCAAATCCTGCCGATTTTTTGGGTGTTACTCAAGTATAAACCGGCAATTTTTTCCGGTTACACAGAAAAAAATGCCGGTTAACACGATAATCCTGTTATTCTCCTTTTGAAATGAGCTTGATTTTATCACGAAGGCTTCTTTCAGAAATTTTTAAGATTTGAGCTGTTTTTTGTCGATGGTTTTTACAATATTGAAGAGTCGCCGTTATGACCTTTTCTTCTATCTCTTTCATGGAAATGCCAATGGGAATCCTAAAACTGTTAAAATCGTCGTCATTGCCATCCGGCTGGAGAATGAACTTCTGTTCTTGTACATATTGCGGCAAATCGGTTTCTTCCATTCTTTTCGAGTTTGATAGGGCCACAGCATATTCTATAATGTTACCAAGCTCACGGACATTCCCAGGGTAATGATAATCCAGTAAAATTCGACGTGCGGTTGCCGAGAATGTCTTTTCTTCACGTTTCATATCCTTAGCGTGCTTTTTTAAAAAATAATCCATAAGGATCGGTAAATCTTCTTTTCTATCTCTTAAAGGCGGCATCGAGATGGGAATGACATTTAGCCTGAAATACAAATCCTCCCTAAATTCCCCCTCCATCACCATTTGCTCCAGGTTTTTATTGGCTGCACTTATAATCCGGACATCCAATGAGATTTTTGTATTGGATCCCAGTGGCGTCACTTCCCGTTCCTGCAATACCCTTAATAATTTAGCTTGAAGAGGAAGGGGCATTTCACTAATCTCATCCAGAAAAAGGATGCCTCCATTAGCAGCAACGAATTTCCCTTCCTTCCTCTGAGTTGCACCGGAAAATGCTCCCTTCTCGTAACCGAATAATTCAGATTCCAGCAGCATCTCAGGAATTGCTGCACAATTGACAATCTGCATGGGATTGTTTTTCCTTCTTCCCAGCGTATGGATGTTTCGGGCTACAAGCTCCTTACCAGTACCACTCTCACCCGTGATAAGAACACTGGAATCAATATCTTTCACTCTTTCTATCATTGAGAAAATACGTTGCATCGCCTTGCTGTTACCAAGGAAGTTACCAAATCTCTTTTGAATCTCTAATTCTTCATGCAATGTCTCCAATTGATTGGAAATCTGTTTGAATTCGGCTGCCCTCATCAAGAGCAAAGAAAGCTCTTCTATATTAATTGGCTTTTCAATATAGTAGTAGGCTCCTTTTTTTATAGCCTCGATGGAAGTTTCAATGGATGAATAGGCAGTCATCATGATGACTGTCACGTTAGGTGCTATTTGTTTGGTTTTCTGTAGGACATCAAGTCCACTTTTATTCCCTATTCTCAAATCAAGTAACACAATATCAAAGTGCTGATTCTCGATCTTTCGAAGACCCTCATCGGGGTCAGTAGTTGTTACGACTTGATAGGAATCTTCCAATGCAAAGCTAAGAGCGGTGCAAATAGCAGGTTCATCGTCAATCACCAATACATGCATTTTCATATTACTCCTCCTCTTTCCAGGCTTCTATTCGATATATAAAGGTAGTAAAATGGTGAATTTCGTTCCTGAATTAGGATAACTCTTCACATGGATATCTCCGTTATTCTCTTTAATTAGCCTATACGATAACGTAAGTCCCAAACCGACTCCCTTTTCTTTATTTGTGAAAAAAGGTTCGAAAATATGGTACAGTTCCTCCTGTTTCATCCCTTTTCCTGTATCGGATATGGTAATCCGCCCTGTCTTTTCGTTCTCTTTATCAATGGTGATATTAATGGTCTTTTCTTTTGTTTCTTCAACGGCATGAATCGAATTCAACACCAAGTTAAGAAGTACTTGTTGAATTTGTTGTAAATCTATATAAAAAATAAGGTCCTCCTCAATCGTCTGCTCGAAATTTATTTGGTTTTTTTCCATTGTCACCTTATGAAAAGCAAGTAATGATATAAGTTCATGAGCGTGACAATTGGTAATATTTGGAGGTTTCGGACGTGCATATTCAATTAAATCGGTAACAATCGCATTCAAACGATTAACTTCTGTAGGCAAGTGTTCCATTAGAACTTGTCGGAATTGAGGATTATCATATTTACTCGGAAGTAAATCAATGAATGTTTTTATCGATGTCAAAGGATTCCTTATTTCATGTGCGACGCCTGCAACGAGTTGACCAAGAGCGTGCAGCTTTTCTTGTGTGACCAATTTTTTCTCCAATGTTTTCTTTTCCGTCTCATCACTCATGGAAAGCAAATATCCGGTTTGTATATCTTCAGAATTGAACATCTTATGCATCGAATATGAAATCATCTTCTGTTCATTTTCCTCATTAAGTACCAAGGTCCGAAAAGAACCCGTGCGATTATTCTCCCTTTGTTCTTGATGTAAAGCTTCGAAATTCTTCATTAATTGTGAATGATTCATAAGATTCAGAATCATTTCCTTGGAAATGTTGAGAATGTCCGATGCCTTTGCATTGCAGCTGGTAATCACGAAATCGAGATCGAATGTGATGATTCCATTATTGATATTGTTTAAGATTTGATCTTTGAATGCTTCAGCGTTAGCGATGTTTTGCCTTTGTTTCTCTAAATCCTTATTTAATAAATGTAATTTTAACGTCTGGTTATGAACGGATTTTTTTAGCTTTTGATTCCATATGTAAATGAATAGAAGGATAAGGGCTACTGCAGTTAAGCTGATAATCAACCAGAATATGAATTGCTCCAGCCTAGCAATTTTTTGATTGGATTGTGGCATGACCCATTTATCAATTATCCCATTGATATTCCGGTTTGCTTTAAGTTCTGTCAGTGTATTATCCATCATGAAAAGAAGCGATTGATTCCCTTTTTTTACTGCAATCGTATAATCCGCCGGTTCAATGACTTCATCAAGAATGATGTAATTCTTTTCTTGGCGGAATTTTTTCAAATAGAAATCAGCAGTCCATTTGTTTCCGATGAATACATCTGCACGGTTGTTCAATAATGTTAAAATACCCGAGTATTGATTCGAAACGGTCGTTAAATTTGTATTCCTCATATTGAGAAAAGTACTGATTACTGGAGTGTTATGGTCAAGGACAACATGTGAATCACGTAGATCCGTTAACGTATGAATTTCCTGTTTCCTTTTACTAGGAATGATTATTGATTGGGACATTGTAAAATATGATTGAGTGAAATCAAGTCGGTTATCTTTTTCGGTATTATAGGTACTTCCAACAATGGCATCAATTGTTCCGTTACTCAAGGCTTTTTCGGCTTCTTCCATCCTCATCGGAATATATTTGAAATCTACGCCATTATATTTTGCTATTTCCTCCATTAAATCAATATTGATGCCTGTCAGCTCACCAGCTTCATTTTCAAATGAAAATGGAGGAAGAGCACTTTCTCCAGCAATTATAAAAGTCTTTTGTTCAGCAAAAACAGCGAGAGACCAAAGCGTTTGAACATAGACTATCATGCAAAATATACTTAGTTTAAACAGCTGCTTTTTAATTAAGAGCCCTCCTTCTGTGTCAACATCCTTGCAGTCATTGTTTCTCGGCTAAAACTAAAACACCATGATAATATACTTCTCCAATAAGGGCTTGAACCCTTTAAAATGCAAAGAATTCTTGACACAATCTAACAATTTCCTACAAAAAGTTGTGTAATTCTGTCTTAACAAATAAATTTAACCCCAGCAACCTTTGCTGGGGTTTAGGTTAGAGATAGACTTCTTATTTTAAATTAGAAGAAGAGCCAGTTTGCTTTTTTAAAAAATCCAGTTGATTTCAGAATTTCGCTCCCTTTCCGCCGCCTGTCTGCCAAGCCTCCTCGAAGCAAGCGTCTGTTTAGACTCTGCTAGCCAGTTATTCGGGCAGGAGTGTCGCATATTTCTTCAATCTAATGTGGGTTTCATTCTAAAAAAATGAAGGATAAGCATGTCTTTCTTTAAAATCATGGTTGGCATTGAGACACTTCGGAACATATAGATGCATTGGCATTTTTATGTTAAAGTAATTTCAATTTCAAGGCTTATTAACATTTGCCGTAACGCTCCAAGATGATAAGCTGAGTGGGCAGTGGTCGCATTTTCATTTGTCAGCCATTTTCCTAAATCGGAATTTCAAAAAAAGCCCAATTTCCCAGTATTAAATTGAGAAATTGGGCTTTTTTGTTACTCGATAAAAGCACCCTATAATGGAATAACACATTATTTTCATTACTTAGCTTCTTTAAGGATCATTACTTTTTTTCTTATCGAATATACTAATCCTTTAATCCCTTTCCATTGAGAATATTCTGCATGCATTTTTCAACTCTTGACTCTCGAGTTTTAGATTGTTTCGGTTGAGAAAAATGAAGAATGTATGCTCTTTGCCGTCCCGGGGTCAATGCTTCAAAAGCCGTTTTCAAGGCAGGGATTTCATCGAATTTGTTTTGAAGCTCATCAGGAATTATGAATTCTTCGTTCTTTTTAAAATTCACTTGCAAACCGGCTTTTTCAACTTCAATGGCCTCATGAATATAGGCTTTCAGAATGGTTTCCGTTGCAACTATTTCTTGAAGATTGGTGAACCGAATCTGGCGCGCCCCCTGTACATTCTCCGTTTGTTGGATTAGAATCCCATGGGTATCCTTTAACAAGGCACCTTTGTGAAACAGAAGCGCACAATATTCTTTAAATCCATGTATTAAAACGATGTTTTTTTTCTCAAACGTGTAACAAGGATGCATCCACTTAAATTCTTCGGTCAGCCCACAGTCAAGAACGATATTTCTCAGAGTCTCATATTCTTCCTTCCACTTTTTAGCTTTACCTAAAAATTCATCAACCTTAGGATTCATTCTACTATTTGTCATAACGAAACACTCCTCTTTCCGAGCAGTTTGCTTTTCTTATGCGTTAGCTAAAAACTAAAAAACAGGTTCAGAGATTTGATCTTACATTTCCTCTAACAATTTATTAAGATCTTCGCCCATTTTCGCCCAACCATATTTCGCACCATTGAACGCTTGATCTTCTTTTTCGAATCCTGATTGTTCAAGATGTAAATAGGTTGTTCCATCCTCGTGCTTTAATGTCCATGTGACTGTAGTGTTTATCCCACCACCTACCCAAGTGTAAGATAACTTATAAGGCTCCTCCACCTCAAGAACTTCGGAATCGATAACTAAATTCCACTGTTCATTCCGGAACTGAAATTTATGTCCGACGACAGGTCTAATATCATTAGCCATTACCCACTTCGCAAGAGTATTTGCATCCGTTAAGGCGAGCCATACCTTCTCGATTGGGCTCTTAAAATTAAAATCTTGTGATACTGTTAAATTCATCTTTTGTTCCTCCTCTAATATTTGGTTTAAAAGCAGCATTCTTTCACTCCAGAATTTCCTGTAAAACGATACCCAATCCTCAATTTCCCTCAACGGGGCAGCATTCAGCCGATAACGCGTTTCCCTGCCGATCTTTCTGCTGATTACGAGACCAGCCTCTTTAAGGATTGTCAAATGCTTTGAAACCGCAGTACGGCCCATTTCAAAATGTATAGTCAACTCATTGAGTGGCAATTCTTCCACGTCCGCCAACAAACGTAGCAATTTACGTCTTGTTGGGTCAGCGATGGCTGCATAAATATCACGCTCTTGATTTTTCCCGTTCAAAATCACCCCCCCTTTTACACCGATTGGTGTCTTTTATTATATGACACCAATCGGTGTCCTGTCAATTTTAGTATTGACACATGGTATTTGTTTTATTCTCCTATCATCAAGTATATAGGTTCCTTATTTTCTAGTTGTTCAAAAGATTAAGCTTCAACCTTATTAGATCCTTTTACAACTAAATTTCCCTGTTTGATACAGTACATTTGTTAAGAAACTAACACTTATACATAAATAACCAATTGTTAGCCGCTTTTTTTTGCAAAAGATCAGAATCGAATCGGGCATCCTAAAAAACTTCGTAATCTTGGAATTAAGCAGCGATATATCCTCATTGATAAGCAAAGTGGAAAGAATTTAACCGGCCTCAATATCAGGCAATGCTCTTAAACATTCGCGAGGGCGGAGATTTATTATTCCTTGATTCACTAGACAAATTGCAGAGATTATGATCGTATCATTCGAGAAAGGAAGTATATCCCCCGATATCCTAAAGCAGATATGAGACACATTTGATAGGAGGAAATCCAGAGGGTGAGGGTGATACGGGGGAATAATAGTGAACAAATTTTAAATTCTGCTTTCAAGTTGATTGGATCGGGTGTTCGAGACTCCTGCGGGAAAAGCGTGTCCAAGGAGACCCCGTAGGCGCAAGAGCGCCGAGGAGGCTCCCGGACCGCCCGCGGAAAGCGAGTGCCTGAAGAGGAAATCAATTACAAACCCTCGATATAATAAATTATTTGTCTATTTCAAGATTTTTTAACATTTGACGTAATGCTCCAAGATGATAAGCTGAGTGGGCAATGGTCGCATTTACATTTGTCAGCCATTTTCCTAAATCGATTGTATCGATTTCTTTGAAAAGAGTTACATATTCCTTATGTAATCCCTCCCTTATTTCCGCCCATTTCACCTCATCAACTTGAGCAATGGTCCAGCTTGCGTCCCAGTCTTTTTCAAAGTCTGTGCCACTAATCATTGTTCGGATTACCCATAAATAATACCGTGTGTGGTCTGAGTGAGCAGCAATTGTTGATCCATTTATGGAACGTGAAGCGTCTTCTGCGGTTAAACCATCAAGTGTCCCAAAAATCCCTGTATTCGGTCTTGAATCTGTATAATAGCTCCCATCATTTCCCGGTCCTTCAAACGTTTCTTTCAAAAGAATTTTTATCGAACTTTTCAACATCTCGCTCATCTCAAATCCCCCCAATTAATTTAATCGACTTCATTACTTTATAATACACTAAGACAAATCTATAATCGTTTATATTTTGTTAAATTAATCCAGAATTCCAAAAATTAAAGATTCACTCTAGGTATGGATTTTCCTTTTACTTTTAGTGCAGTTATGAACCTTAAATGGAATTTAACTTTGCTCTAAACGTGATAAAAAAAATAAAAAGGAAGGGCCTTCAGTTTATAGACAAAAGGACTTCGGAATTAATAAATTCAAAAAGAAGTCACTGGCAGCCTCAATTTTACGAACTAAATGGTTAGCTGGCATCAGTTGATATAAAGTAATCATTTCCAGTTGACTAGCTGAATGGAAAAATGTTTAGAAAGCATCCTCATTACCTCAAGTATTAGTAATTCCATTTTTAACAATGCAGACTTTAGGCAAAATGGTTCTATCTAAAAGTTTAAAACAAAGTTGATTGGAGCGGGTGTGCGAGACTTCTGCGGGAAAAGCTAGTCCAGGGGAGATCCCTTAGGCGCAAAGGCGCCGAGAAAGCTCCCGGACCGCCCGCGGAAAGCGAGTGCCTGGAGAGGAAATCAGCGTTCAAATTGTAAAAACCGTAAAAAAACTGTCGACAAAATCGATTTTTATCGAGTTTGTCGACAGTTTGAAGGCCATTCCTTAAATAAAAAGGAACGGCCTAAAATATTTATCTGTCTGAAAATGCTAAGTCTAAAGTTTTAGTAGCTTTTCAATCGCTCCTCCAGGGACACAATTCTAAACTTTAACTCTTGATTCGAGTCTAAGCCCCCTATTACAATTTGATTATCTTCCGTAATGGTGACATATCTGAAGGTTTCTTCGCCGTGAATCTTTATTTTTGTCTCCAATGTCGTTTCCATTTTTGCAAAAACTTGATCTGTGTATGTAAGCGGAAGAAGATCATCTAATCCTTCTTCGGGGCTGCCGAGCCACTTAAACATGAAATCTTTCAATGAATATTGTTCAATCATCGATAAATGATTTTTAAAAATTAATTTGTCAATTGTTATCTCTTTCAACTTAACCACTCCTCAATAGTATCTAAAGTTTATATGGATAAACTCATAACATCAAGGGCATTCCAATGACAAACCATTACATTTTGATTACTTGCTGACTAAATAAACCCTTTCCTTTGAAAAAATGGAGTTATGTTACCTTGAAAATAAATTGGAGAATGATTTTTTTAAAAAATACGACTAGGATTAACGTGTAGAGGGATTATTTTCTGAGATTTGCACGTTTTGGTATAGATGATTATCCGTGAAACAAGGATGTTCATTTCAGTCGAAAACAGCCTCCATTTGATTATGAAATGAAGGCTGTTTTTCTTATATGAAAAATGAATAAACTACTTTCAGTTAAAGCCATTAAATTATAATTCTTGTTTTCCTTTAACACCATTTATCGAATAGCTGATTTTAATGTTGGCATTTAATGAGTGATATACTGAACAGTACGTATTTTTGGATAATTGAATTGCACGGACCACTTTATCTTCAGGCAGATCACCCTCTAATAAATAGTGAATATGAAAATCGGTAAACCGTTTAGGATGATTTTCCGATCGTGCCCCTTCTATTTCTATTTGAAAGGCCTTTGTTTCAAATCGCATTTTTTTTAATATCATTACAATATCAATACCTGTGCACCCAGCAAGAGAATGTAAAAGTAACTCCGTGGGTCTGGCTCCGCTATTTTTTCCTCCTGCTTCTTCGGCAGCATCCATCTTAATTTCATGTCCCGACGGAGTTGTGCCAGAAAATGCCAGTTCCCCTGTCCATGTAATCATTGTCTTCATATATTTCAATTCCTCCCTTTCTTATTGTTTTGTTCTGTGAAAAATATTTCCCCAATGGGGTCAGTGCGTAAATATACAGTGCACTGGGCTTCTGGATTTCTTATACTCTAACTTTTGATGACTTTCCATACCTTATATTCTTCCCACAATACCTAATTAGTTAGTCATACTGTAGAATTTGAACATTGCCTTAAGGCACTCGCTTTCCATGGGTGGTCTTGCGCCCAGTGCGCCTCTGGACGCGCCCTTCCCGCAGGAGTCTAGAACACTTGTTCCAATCGACTTTGTATTAAATTTTAGATTGAAACACTCAAAAAAACATTCCAGGTGATTTCAGAAATCCGCTACCTTTCCGCTGACTGCCTGCCAAGCCTTCTCGACGCAAGCGTCTGTGGGGTCTCGGCTAGCCAGCTTTTCGGCAGGAGTGTCGCAAATTTCTTCAATCTATTCAGGGGTTCATCCATATATTTATGTGTAAAAACAAGATGGATAACTAAGTTTACCTATAGAACATGGTTGTGAGAGCTTTTCGAACCGCCATTTTTGGATATAATGGTTTTAAAATTTCGATAGAAACAGTTTAAGCTTGCAAAATGAAAGACATCATTTCTTCAATTACCAAGCAGTTTTATAGTTTCCTTCTCCACTCAAAGGAGTTTTATAACTATTATTTTCCCCATCTTGCCATGTGATATTGCCATTTTCATCTTTTAGGACGAACTTGAATTCATAAAATCGATTTTCGGCTAATAGAAATGTTCCACTCCAGCTGCCTTCTGTGCTTTGAGTGAGTTTATATTCGTAATCCTCAGGATTCCATCTGCCTATTTCTCCTCTATCCCCAATTAAGTAAACTCCATGTGTGGCAGGTACATTTTCAACTGTGAATGTAACTGGAATGGACATGCCTTTCAATTTATCAGCCATCATCCTGAACTCATTTGTTGGATTTCCTTCATCGTCGAATAAATAGGACATCCTTAGCAAGGTAAATCCCTCAAAATCATGGTTAAAAACCATTTCTGCTATATTGTCAAAGCCCGCTTCATTGTTGATCAGCGGGAGTGCATTTTCCCCGTTTAATGAAATTCCTTTTTCATTAGCCAAAGAAGCAATATGGGTCACCAACGTCTTAGGAGCGCTATATGAAGGCGCAGTATGTGCATCTTGATCTCCCATTTCCAAACAGGTGAACGTGAGGGCCATCTTCGATTTTTTAAATTGATTCAATAATTGGGAGTAGTTATAATACCCTGCACTATACTCTGCTGAATGCGGCAGTACTGGATCATTCATTTTCCAATGGACGCCTGAGATTTTAGCTCCAATTGGAACGCCAAAGACTTCATCAAAATGTTTATGGGCAAATTTAGAGATTTTTGCAAGATGCTTTTCGAGTGCACCTTGATACCATTGCATAAAGTCGTATCCAAATTGAGTGTCGATTGCTCCGCCCCTGGTGAAAAATTCATCCCCATTTCCTGGCGGCTGAACCTCTTTCCAGTTTTTATACGTTTTGCCCCAGGCAGCATTTAATTTTTTTATTGTTGAATATTTTTCTCTCATGTTAAGCCTGAAATCACGTTTCGCTCCTTCTGTATAAGCTTGGAGCTGTCCCCTTTCAGGATATTCCCAGCCATCAGCATTTTGATAGGAGGGGTATCTTAGTTCCCCAGCTGGCCCTGCACTTAAATATATTTTAGCTATTAAATCCTTCTTATCAGCAAAGTTCACTGCAAAGGATTTATACAATTCGTTGTACTGATCGGCTGTACCTTCCCACCATGGAGCAAGTACTTCCTTATTCCAGAAACCACTTTCACTTTTGAATGCCATGTTTTCTAGAGTGTCTTTATTCCAGAGCCAACTCGGGATGGGATAGTTGCAATCGTCCCCCACATTACCGCCGCATTGATGTGTAGACAAAATGGGCACCCATTTTAAACCAGAAGCTTTTACGGTATCAGCGTATTTTTTATAATAAGACCAATCAAACTGATTATCTTTTTTACTCTCGACTAATCCCCACCAAATATCTGTCGTTATTGCATATACTCCATTTTCCTTCAACTGGGTTAACTGTGCTTCAAATGCCTCCCAATCTGTTATTTCACCCAATGGGGCCATTACATAAAGCTTGTAATCTGGTTTTACTTCTGCTATTCCAGGTGTATTTGATAAAGGAACAAAATACAGCATAAAGGTAAAAACGCCAACAGATAATTTGTTCATAAAAACGCCAACCTTCCCCTATAACTTTATTCATTCGTTCATCGAAATCGCTTACATTCATTCGTTTTAATAAAGGAATTCCTATACTAGAAAGTATATTGCCTTTGGAAATATTTATCAATTATTCTGCCAGGGAAATTTAGTTCAAAACACAGCAAAGAAAAATGGATAGTCTAAGAGACTATCCAGCAGACTGTAGACAAACTCAATGAAAATCGAGTCTGTCTTTAGTTTTTTATGGTTTGTGCAATGAATGTTGCCTCCAGGCACTCGCTTTCTGTGGGCGGTCCGGGAGCCTCCTCGGCGCCTTTGCGCGGGGTCTCCCCTGGACGTGCTTTTCCCGCAGGAGTCTCGAACACCCGATCCAATCAACTTGTTTTAACTTTTAGATAGAACCCTTTTGTCTACAAGATGGATAGTCTAAGAGACTATCCAGAGCAGCTGGTTATAAAACGATATAAACATTATCATCTTCTATTTCAACATTGAATGTCCTAACGCAACCATTATCAGGTTTTTGGACTTCTCCATTCTTGACACTGATTTTCCAGTCATGCATCGGGCAAAAGACGTGATCACCACTTACAATACCTTCCACTAGAACCCCACCTTTATGTGGGCAACGATTTTCAATGGCCCGGAATTCACCATTTGCCAAATGAAAAAGAGCAATTTCATGAGAGCCTATGGTTACTGTTTTCCCCAGGTTTTTTGGCATCTCATTTACTGTTGAAACCTTTATCTTTTGAAGAGTTTTCCCCATTTAGGCTGCCCCCATATTCATTTATTTGATATAGCTGGAATTTTCACTTTTTGGAATAAACCGGTTTGGATTGCATTGCTCTCAATGATTTCTTTCCACGGTTCTTGCAATACGGATAAGGCCTCATCCAAGCGTTGATTAAGCTCCATCCTTTTTTGCTTATCACCAATAATCGCCTTAATGGTATCGAACCCTACACGCTCAACCCAGACAGATGTTCTTTCTAAATAATTGGCAGTCTCTCGATAATGTTGGATGTATGCACCCGTAATTTCAATTACCTCATCACTTGTTTTCACTTTGCATAATAATTCAGCAGCTCTTAAATGGGTTCCGCCGTTGCCGCCAATATAAATTTCCCATGCACCGTCCACTCCGACAACACCAAGATCTTTGATACCGGATTCAGCACAATTACGAGGACATGCCGACACAGCCATCTTAACCTTATGCGGTGTTCCTACACGTTCAAATTTCTTCTCCAGGGCAACGCCCAGCCCAATTGAATCTTGGGTGCCAAAGCGGCAAAAGTTTTCACCGACGCATGTTTTCACAGTTCGAAGGGTTTTTCCATAAGCATATCCAGAAGGCATATCCAGGTCAGCCCATACTTTTGGAAGGTCTTCTTTTTCAACGCCGAACAAATCTATTCTTTGCCCGCCTGTAACCTTAAGTAACTTAACATTATACTTATCGGCAACATTTGCTATTTTCCGTAATTGATCAGGGTTAGTGACACCTCCATACATTCTTGGCACAACGGAAAATGTACCATCCTTTTGAATATTTGCATGTAGCCTTTCATTGACATAGCGGGATTCTTTTTCATCTTCATATTCAACAGGATGGATCATGCCTAAGTAATAGTTCAGTGCCGGTTTACACTTCGAGCAACCATCACTTGTATTCCAGCCGAGAACATTCATGACTTCCCGAGTATGGGTCAGATTTTTTTCGCGTATTTCAGCAACAACCTCATCTCTGGATAATGTGGTGCACGTGCATATGGATTCCTTCTGGTTTGACTTACTGAATTCAGCGCCTAATGTCAGCTCGAGAATATCGCCGACTAACGGCTTACACCCTCCGCATGATCTCGAAGCACTTGTGCAGCCTTTTACTTCCTCAATACTTGTTAACCCATTAGATTCGATAGCCGTCATAATATCGCCCTTGGTTACTCCATTACAACCACAGATGATTTCCTCATTTGACATCGCAGTGACAAGACTAACACTAGTTTCACTCGTTCCAGCGTTTAAATATTCGGAAACCTCGGCATTTTTATTGATCATGCTCAATAGGTTATTGCTTTCCTTTGTATCCCCGAATAATACCGCACCAGAAATTTTTCCATTTCGAATCATTACTTTTTTGTAAGTGCCATTCCATTCATTAAATTCCTTGATTGATTTAGCTTGTTCATCCTCGAAAATTTCTCCAGCCGAAAATACATCAACACCAGATATTTTTAACTTAGTAGACAGCACTGAACCCTCGTAAGCTTTGTCTTCGAGGCCGCAAATCCTTTTGGCCAATACTTTGCCCTGTTCATATAGGGGAGCGACCAAACCATATACCATTTCACGGTGTTCCGCACATTCACCGACTGCAAAAATATTCGGGATTCTTGTCTCCATATAATCGTTCACGATAATTCCTCGATTGACAGGGATGCCGCAATCTTGGGCCATAGTAACATTTGGCTTAATCCCAACGGCCATGACCACTAAATCGGCGCTGATTTCCTCGCCATCACTAAAGCGCAATCCTTTGACATCAATTTCACCTAAAACCTCCTGAGTCTGTTTCCCAAGATAAAAATTCATCCCCTGGCTTTCAAGTTCCCTTTGCAGCATTTTTCCTGCTGCTGGATCTAACTGTCTATCCATCAAATATTCCGAAAGGTGAATAACATCTACCTGCATACCTAGATTCAAAAGACCCCTGGCTGCTTCAAGACCCAGTAATCCTCCACCAATGACAGCAGCCTTTTTGTTGTTTTTTGAATATTCGATCATTTTTTTACAGTCTTCAATATTTCGAAATGCTGTCACTCCTTTTTTATCAGCTCCGTTTATCGGTAAAATGAATGGGATTGATCCGGTAGCTAAAATTAATCGATCATATGCGACTTCACGATTTGCATCTGAATATATGATTTGCTTAGTGGTGTCGATGTTCGTGACAGTTTCACCTGAAAAAAGTGTAATATTGTTTTCTTTGTACCAGTTCCAATCATTTATTGTTATATCATCTATCGTCGTAGCCCCTTGCAATACATTCGATAGTTGGATTCGATCATAATTCGGATGCGGCTCACTTCCGAAGACAGTCACCTCAAACCTTTCCGGTTGAATTTTCAAAATTTCTTCTATACATCTTACTCCAGCCATACCATTCCCAATGAGTGCCAATTTCTGCTTAGCCATGTTTTGTCCTCCAATAAGATTTTTTTGAAAGGATGATATGATTGATTATAGGTGACGTCACTTTTTATTGCCACAAGTGTGTAATAAAATCTTACATAGTTTTTAAAAATTAATAATTAATGTTAGTTTTTATTACAAATATTCAGAAAATTAGGATATAATATCCTTATTGATCTAGCATAAATCCAAAATGAGGTGATTTTCATCGTCCAGCAAAAAGAAACTTATTTAGACAGAAAAGTAATTTCCATAGGGGTGGTCAGAGAATTAACCGGACTATCTGATAGACAAATCCGTTACTATGAAGAAAGAAAACTCGTTTTCCCCGAAAGATCTAAGGGGGGTAACCGTAAATACTCTTTTTCCGACGTTAAGGCATTAGTGGAAATTGCCGATAAAATAGAGGATGGAGTGCAAACCAATGAAATTAGGCAGGAAAAATTAAAAGAGAACAGAAAAATTGAACAGGAAAAAATGCGAAAAAAAATGCTGCAGGGCCAATTAAATGCACACTTTGGCCTACGCAATTGATTTTCGCTAAGCAACCGCAATTATAAGCCGATTCACTACATACCGTAACTATGCATATTTCAAACTTCGATTAGCCAGGTAACAAATTCACTTTACATCTATAAAAACTGGACATGATGACTTTCATGTCCAGTTTTCATTTTCATTACAGTAAAAGTTTTTTGGCTAATCATTCCTCTTCTAAGCGAACTCCTTATCTTTTGTCTTCTCTGAAAACCATGATAGCTTCTCGGATAATTTCACCACTTCTCCTATTACAATCATTGCGGGATTGGCAACCTGCTCTCTTGTAATAATCCCCACTATTGAGTCGATTGTTCCTGTAAAAGTTCGTTGAAAACCTGTCGTTCCTTGTTCAATGACAGCGATGGCGGTTTCAGGCTTCTTTCCGCAGGATTGTAATTGTTTACAGATATATGGCAGGTTTTTAATACCCATATAAATTGCAATGGTGTCAACACCATGTGCCAAATGATGCCAATTGATGTTATCAGGTTTGCCGGTCACGCAGTGTCCCGTGACAATTGCGAAGGAACTCCCCCATTCCCTGTGAGTCAAGGGAATTCCAGCATAAGCTGGCGCAGCGATTCCAGACGTGATTCCAGGAACTATTTCAAATTGAATTCCGTGCTTTACTAGTACTTCTGCTTCCTCACCGCCTCGTCCAAAGATGAAAGGATCTCCCCCTTTTAGACGAACAATCGTTTTTCCCTCCATTGATTTACTAATTAACAATTGGTGAATGTCCTCTTGAGGGACATAATGTTTACCAGGCGCTTTACCGCAATAAATATATTCAGCTTCAGGTTTACCGTATAAAAGCAATTCACGATTTACCAATCGATCATACAAGATGACATCCGCTTCCGCGATGCATTTGATTGCCTTGACAGTAATTAAGTCCGGATCACCAGGTCCGGCACCAACAATATAGACCTTACCTTTTTGCATCCTTTTTCCCCTTTTGTTGTTTAGTCATGAAAGCCCTGTGTAATTAGGCTCTGCTGTTCAATTATGATAAAACCAAAAATACATTATGATGAACGGGAAGAAAACCTCCCTTAATGAGACGTTAACTCAACTATTGGATGTACTTTTACAGCATTGACTTTAAAGCCAGGCATTTTGCATGTCGGGTCTAAATCCTGTGAAACGAGGCGATTGACATTTTGTGAGTCTGCCCAATGAAAAGGAACGAAAATTGTATCATGGCGAATGGTTGCTGACCATTTGCTTCTTACAACAATACTTCCCCGCCTTGATTCGATTTTCACCAATGTATTGTCTGGAATATGATATTTCTTTGCTGTTTCCGGATGGATTTCCATATATGATTCGAAATTTCTTGCGGCTAATGATGAGCTTTTTCTCGTTTGTACTCCTGTTAAATAATGTGACATGATTCTCCCTGTTGTTAAATAAAGGGGAAAATCCGTACATGGCTGTTCTTTTGGAACAAGAGGCACATTATTAACCACAACCATGGCCGCTTTTCCATCCGGATGGGCAAAGGACTTTTCGAATAACCTTTTTGTCCCTTTATGGTCAATGGTTGGGCATGGCCACAATATGCCTCCTTCTTTTCTTAATCGATCATATGTTATACCATAATAATCAGCGGTCCCCCCGCGGCTTGCCACTCTCAATTCTTCGAAAATCTCTTTCGCAGATTGAAAGGGGAAATACTCCTCTTTTCCAAGAGCTTTTGCTATATCACAAATGATTTGCCAATCATGCTTCACTTCCCCAGGGGAGGAAAAACTGGCTTCCCGCAAGGTCACCCGTCCTTCTAAATTTGTCATCGTTCCTTCATCCTCTAAATAAGACGAAGTAGGTAAAATTAAATCTGCCAATCTAGCAGTTTCAGAAACGAACATGTCTACTGCGACAAGAAACTTTAATTTTTTCAAAGCCTTTTTGACAAAGTTAGCATTGGGATTTGAAACAATTGGATTGGAACACATTAAAAACATACCTGTAATTTCACCTTCATTTATCTTCTCTATCAATTCGTATGCCGATACGCCTTTACGCGGCAAATCGGCTTCATCAATTCCCCATATTCTTGCAATATGTAATCTATGTTCCTCATTTTCAATCATACGATACCCCGGCAGCTGGTCAGCCTTTTGGCCATGTTCTCTTGCTCCCTGCCCATTTCCCTGTCCAGTGATAGCTCCATAACCCGAATTCATTTTTCCTATTTTCCCTGTAGCAATAAGAATATTAAGAAAATTACGAACGGCGGCCGAACCATCTGTTTGCTGTTCAACTCCCCTTGCTGTAAAAATCATTCCTGATTCTTCTTTACCGAACATTGTAGCCGCTTTTTGAATTTGGTCGCTAGGCACCCCTGTCATTTCTGCAATTTCCTCCAACTTTAAAGATGTAACATACTCTTTAACTTCGTTGTAGCCATTTGCACGGTCCCGGATAAATGCTTCATCAGTAAAACCTTCTTCAATGATCACTTTCAATAATCCGTTTGCCAAGGCGGCATCCATCCCTGGTTTTACTTTTAGATGTAAGTCGGCCATTTTCGTTGTTGCTGTTTCTCTTGGATCTACAGCAATGATATATGCCCCATTTTGTTTCGCTTTTTCGAAGTATGGCATGATTGTCGGCTGGCATTCCGCAATATTCGTGCCCGCCAAGATAATGCACTTTGTGAACGGAACCTCTGATAAGCTGTTGGTTAGGCCCCTGTCCATACCAAACGTTTGGCTTGCTGCCGAAGCAGCTGCGGACATGCACAATCGGCCATTATAATCTATATACTTTGTTTTTAAAGCTACTCTTGCAAATTTTCCAAGCAAATATGCTTCTTCATTTGAAATGGATGCACTCCCATATACAGATAAGGCATTTACACCATCTTCCGCTTGAATTCTTGTGAAATTCTCCTTAATGTGATTTAATGCCTCCTCCCAAGATATTCGAATAAATTCACCATTTTTTTTAAGTAATGGGTATTTGATTCGGTCGTTATGCAATGCATGTTGGTGTGCATTCATTCCTTTAATGCATAAGCGCCCCTCTGAGGTTGGATTATCTTTTCCAATCGTCATATACTTTTTTCTTGTCACTATTGTTTGTTCCAACAGCTGCATCTTACATTGCATACTGCAAAATGGACATTGTGTTTCATATCGTTTTTCTGATTGGACCTCTTGTTGCTTCGTGCGGAAATATTTTAATAATAATTCAGTCAAGGCTGCTCACCCTCTACTCTTTGATTTCTTCTGATACAAACATTATCCGTTTATCTAAAGGTATTTCCACTTAGTTCATTCACTCATCTACGCCATTTCCAATCGTTGAGATAGTTGCTGGCTAAGTTCATTATCAAACAAAACTTCTCTAACATGAATTAAACCCACTCGTTCAATCCATTGCCAAGTCCGTTCTAAGTAATTGGCTGTTTCACGATAATATTGAATAAAGCCGATGATGATTTCAATTGCTTCATCATTTGTCCCGGCTATACATAACAGTTCACCGGCACGAATATTACGTCCGCTGCTTCCGCCCACATATATTTCCCAGCCCCTGTCAACGCCCATGACACCTATATCTTTCGTTGTTGATCCTGCACCGTTATGCATACAAGCAGATATGCCCATCTTAATACGATAAGGTGTTGATACATGCTCCAATCTTTTTTCCAAATCTACAGCAAGTAAAAGGGATTGCTGTTTTTCACAAGAGCAAACATTCTCACCGATACATGTTTTGACGTTTTGAACGGTGTTACCATATTTCGAACTTAACGGCATGTCTAAATCAGCCCACACACCTGGAAGGTCTTCTTTTTTCACACCCATTAAATGAATCCTTTGTTCACTTGTTACCGCCACATGAGATATATCATATTTATCTGCAACATTTGCAATTTTTCGCAAGTCTTTCGCATTCGTCATCCCGCCGTACATTTGCGGGATGATAGAGTATCGATTATCACTTTGAACTGTTGCATTCTTTTTTTCATTTATGAATAGGGTTTGCTGCCTGATCTCGTATTCTGGGTGAATCATCCCTAAATAATAGCTAAGGGCCGGCCGGCAAGTTGAACAGCCTCCGTCATTTCCCCATTGAAGAACATCCATTGCTTCTTCGACAGTTTTTAAGTCTTGGAGCTGCATTTTATACACGACTTCATCTTCCGTTAATGTAGTACATGAGCAAAACGCAGTTTGTTTCTCATCCTGAGTAGAGAGATTACTTTGAATATAGGTCAAAAGCTCGGTGACTGCCGGCTTACATCCACCGCAAGAACCGGTAGCCTTTGTGCATTGTTTAACTTGTTCCACTGTTGTTAATCCCTTTTTTTGAACCGCTTCAATGATTGCACCTTTTGAAACAGCATTACAATTGCACATGATTTCATAGTTTGCCATCGAAGCGATTATTCCCTCACCCGTACTTGGTGATTGGAACAGTGCACGCTTTTCCTCTGATGATACTAATTGGCGCTTTAAAATCATATCGAGTAATCGCGAGCTGATGTTTGTATCTCCATACAGCACAGCACCTATTATTTTTTTCCCTTGAAAAACCACCTTTTTATAAACACCATCTAATTCATCAATAGTTGTGATTGATTTCGTTGTTACATCACCAAGGAAATCTCCAACAGAGAATAACTCAACTCCTGATATTTTCAACTGGGTTGACAGGACCGAGCCTTGGTATCCGTTGCATTTCATCTCACAAATATGCTTTGCCAGCACTTCACCCTGTTCATATAGAGGTTTCACCAGTCCATAAACAATGCCTTGATGTTCAGCACATTCACCAACCGCATAAATATTTGGGATGCTGGTTTCTAAATAATCGTTTACAATAATGGCACGATTTGTATCAATTCCGCTTTCTTTGGCCAACTGAATATTCGGTCTGACTCCCACAGCCATAACGACCAAATCTGCTTCCAGCTCCGTTCCGTCTTTAAAACGGACGCGCTCTACACGTTCGTTGCCGATTAACTCCTGTGTTTCCTTTTTCAAAAGAAAATTCATTCCCTGGTTTTCCAACTCTTTTTGCAGCAAAAGTGATGCCTTTGAATCAAGCTGCCTTTCCATTAAATGGTCAGCAATATGAACGACATGCACTTCCATACCAAGGTTTAACAGCCCTCTCGCTGCTTCTAAACCTAATAAACCACCTCCGATAACGACAGCTTTTTTATATTTGCGTGAAGTTTCAATCATCTTTTGGCAATCTTCAATCGTCCGAAATGCTATGACGCCTTCTTTATCAACACCGGTAACAGGAAGAATAAACGGGACAGAACCTGTGGCAATTATCAGCTTATCGTAGTAAACTTCCCGTGCTTTGTCCGTTTTTAACTTCCGAGTCTCTTTATCAATTTTTACAACCGTTTCCCCTGTGAACAATTGGATATTGTTCTTCGTATACCAGTTTCGATCATTTATCGTAATATCTTCAAAAGAAGTGTTGCCTTGGAGCACAGTCGACAATAAGATTCGGTTATAGTTGACGTGTGGTTCACTGCCGAAAACAGTAATCTCAAAAGCAGCCGGATCATTCCTGATAATTGATTCAACACAGCGTAATCCCGCCATTCCGTTGCCTATAAGGACCAGTTTTTGTTTAAACATTTTATCCCCCCAATTAAGTACTGAAACAAGCCGATATAATTTGTAAACAAAATTCTAAATCTTAACTGAATTCTTTCCGAGTACCCACGTTTTTTTCCATGAAAGCTGAGCTAGACCCAGGATAAGCAACGCCGCGATTCCAACTGCGGAAAATACTAAAAATCCTGTAGCATATGTGCCAGTAATCTGTTTTAACGTTCCTAGTATGTTTGGAACCAAGAATCCGCCAACACCTCCGGCAGCTCCTACAATTCCTGTGATAAAACCAATTTCTTTAGAAAACCGCTGTGGAACTAACTGAAAGACAGCCCCGTTGCCCATACCGAGAAATAGCATTCCGATGAACAACAGAATCGTAACGACAGTAAGGGAATAAAGAAAACTAATCCCAAACATACATAATGTGAGTCCAATAAATAAAAACATAAGCAGCTTAACTCCACCTATTTTATCGGCAATATATCCTCCGACGGGACGAAAGAAGCTTCCGGCGATGACACATAATGTAACAAATTCCCCAGCCCTAATTCGTGTTAGCCCATACTCATCAACAAAAAAGATGCTTAAAAAGCTGGTAAACCCGACAAAGCCCCCAAAAGTCACACTGTAAAGAATACAGAAATACCAGGTATCCCTTATTTTAAATACATTGAAATATTCCTTGAGCGGTTTTGCAGGCGGTTGAGATGGTGCGTCTTTTGCGATTAAAATATAAATGACAAACACGATGGTTAAAGGAATCAAAGCTAATCCCATAACATTATGCCAGCCAAGAGACTCTGCAATACGCGGTCCAAACAATGTCGCAAAAAGAGTTCCGCTGTTACCGGCTCCCGCAATGCCCATCGCTAGACCCTGCAAATGCGGAGGGTACCAGCGGCTGGCCATTGGAAGTGCTGCAGCAAAACTTGCACCTGCCACTCCGAGCAAAATCCCAATTATATAAAGCTCGGCTAAACTTTCTCCGAATAACCAACCCCAAAAAAGCGGAATCATCGTAACAAGCATCCCGCCGATCGCTGTTTTCCGCGGGCCGATGCGATCAGTCAAAAAACCTAGGACGATTCGAAAAAACGAGCCTCCCAAAATCGGAATAGCCACAATCAAGCCTTTTTCAGCTGGGGAAAGCCCGAAATCCCTTGTAATATAGACACCAAGTGCACCTAATAATACCCAAATCATAAAACTGATATCAAAATAAAGGAATGAAGCTAATAATGACGGAGCATGACCGCTTTTTTTCAATTCAGATATTTTCACTTTTCATCTCTCCAATACTTTATTAATTGAATATTCGTTTATTTTACTCTTATAAAAGCAAGATTTCTTTGTTTATGTCAGAAAACATTACACACTTTTTTTATGAGTTATAAAATGTGAATACTTTGAAGTCGTTATTGGTTAAAATTTAATAATTTCATTTCGTTTTTCCTATATAAATCGAATGATAATGTGGTTTACTTAGGTGAGGTGTAGTCCCAAGCTTGTTTAACTTTTCAGTTATGGCAGGAGATATACCAAAGGTACCTCCAATAACTTTTCAATTATCTCCATACAAAAAAAGAGAAGCCTAATGCTTAAGCTTCTCTTCCAGACTGTAGATCAACACGACTATTTAATTGAGTTTGTTTACAGTTTTAATATTTGTCCGTTAATTTCCACTCCAGGCACACACTTTTCCCGCAGGGGTCTCGAACACACGCTCCAATCAACTTTGTTATAACTATTATGATAGAACTCCTTTTGCCTACAGTCTTTTTGTTTAAAATAGAAGAAATAAAACTAGAGGTGATATCTATTCAGCGAGATTAGCTTTAAATGATGATTGAATCTTCATTAGAAGGCGGGTTCTTCACACAGCACGAAATAAGGAACTTTTTCATATGATGTATTATGAGCGGCATGAGATTTAATAATCTGATTATATCCGGGGAAAGGTTGGGTGCAATAATATGAAGCAATATCCATTTCATAACATCCCATTTCAAAATCTTCAGAAAAAAGACATGTCATTTGAAGAGGTATTCGTTCATATTGTTGAGTTCATGAAATTGAACCCTTCCGGTAACTATCGATTAATGGTCGGTACAGATTCGCAAGTACATAAAAAACATACTGTTTTCATTACGGGCATCGTAATACGGCAGGTCGGAAAAGGTGTATGGGGTTGTATAAGAAAAGTGATGATTCCTAGAAGGATGCTGCATTTACATGAACGTATTTCCCAAGAATTGTCGTTAACGGAGGAGATCGTGTCACTGTTTACAGAAGAAAGAAAAAACCAATTAATCGATATTGTCCTGCCTGCTGTATACCAAGGGGCAACGTTCACGATGGAGGGGCATATTGATATCGGGATTGGAAAGCGGAACAAAACCAGTGAGTTTGTAAAAGAAATGGTAGCCAGGATGGAATCCATGGGCGTGGAACCGAAAATCAAACCCAATGCTTTCGTCGCTTCAAGTTATGCCAACCGATATACAAAACAAGAGTAAATGTCTTTAGAAAATGTAATATTCCAAATCAACCTACACTGAATTTGTAAAGGGCTGTGAAAATAAATCAAGACAATTCTTATTGTACGGAAACAGCAAAAAACCGGCCTCAGACCGAGACCGGCTTCAACATTTAAAGATATAAGCCGCCATTGCCGTATTCAGTAAGAAAGTTTTAAACCACCACTCCTCAAAGTGGGTGTTTGCAGAAATAATCCTGTTGTCGAAGTCAGTGACGAGGCATAACATTCCTGTTTCAATATAAAACTCCCTATTACAGCTTAAAGGTTAAAACTTTATTATCATTACGAACAGTGCAGCTTGTATTGTTATAATACTTGAATTCCTCATATGTTACAATGTTAATTATCACCATATTAATAACCTATGGCTGACTAAGGGAATGGACGTCGTATTAGCCCTTTATAATAGCATTCGTTACAATCAAACTATTGATCAAAATAACCGATAAAATCCCCTTCGTCTTTATTTTGCAGATATAATACCGTTTCTTTGTCAGAAATAGTAGGCAGTCCAAAATTTTGTTCATACCTCTCAATTCCTTTACCTGTAATTATAATCCAATCCCCTTCCTTTCCAGCTTGTATCGCCTCCTGTATAGCAAGTGTTCTATCAGGAATAACCTTCCCATTTCCAGCAGAGTAATCGCTTTTCAGTTTATTTAGTGACGATTCCATCCCCTCCATTCCCTCCGAATTCAGATCATCCATCGTCAAAATGGAAACATCACTATGTTCCGATGATACTTTAACCATTTCAGCCCTTTTGGTTGTATCTCGTCCACCTCGGAAACCAAAGATATGATAAATTTTTTTGGCCCCGCATTCTTTGGCAGTTTGAAGCATGTGATGTATGGCATCTGCAGTATGTGCATAATCGATGACGATTGTCGGTCCATATTCTTTCTTATACATTTCAAACCTTCCAGGCACACCGGAAAATTGTTTCAATGAAGTGAGAATTTCTTCTTTTGAAATTGGAAACATCTTCGCTACGGAATAGGCGGCAGTCGCGTTATATAAATTATGAAGTCCAGGTAAAGGTAACTCAATTTTCACAAAGTCATGATTCTCATTCAATAAAATAAAGGGATTTGTTGCAGTATTATAATTGGTGATGGTTAAATCGAAGCGATTGGATTTTCCAAAGACAAAGGCACTGACGTTCTTTTTCCGTAAGTATTCTTGTAGTCTTTCTCCCCAGAAATCATCCCCATTGATGATCGCAAGACCATTAGGTTTCAATTTTTCAAATAGAAGTAATTTTGCCAGGAAATAATCCTCCATCGTACCGTGGAAGTCGAGATGGTCATGATACAAATTCGTGAAGACACAGAAATCAAATTCAATTCCTTCTAAACGGTATTGAGCTAATCCATGTGAAGACACTTCCATTATGACAACCATGTCCCTACTTGCAGCCAGTAAGGAATTCAACTCCATGCTACCTGGAGTCGTATTATGGGAATCGACTTTGTTTCCATTGATAATATGCTGTATCGTACCAATGACGGAACAGGTTACCCCATTTTCTTTCAATATTTGCTGAAGCATATAACTCGTTGTGGTTTTTCCGTTGGTACCTGTAATTCCTATCATTATTTTTTGCTTGCTTGGATCTCCATAAAACCTTTTGGCGATTAGCCCTAATGCTTTACGGCTGTTCTCCACTCGTAAATAAGGAATTTCCAAACCCTTAATATCGCGATCGCCAATCACAGCTGATGCCCCTAAACGAATTGCATCTTTAATGTAATTATGGCCATCTGACTTATATCCGGTTACGGCAACAAAAAGGTATCCCTTTTTTATTTCTTTAGAGTTATCGGTTACACCTGCGATGGATATATGTTCAACGTCCTTTGGCAAATCCCAGTTGATCGCATCTTTCAATATGTCTTTAAGGATCATTAACTTTTCTCCTTTTTCATTTAAGCTATTCACCTAACTTTTTTTGAAAATGAAATGCATAGGTTCCAACATGCCATTTTTAGTATTTACCAGTACTCTAAAAATAATTGTTAAACCAGAATTTGTTAGTTGAACAGTAAAAAGAAAAGCAGCCGATAAGGCTGCTTTTCTTGGCTATTACTGTATAGAGGTGTGGGCACACCGTAGGATACTTACGATTGGATTTCCAGTGGTTTGGATTCGGCCTTTTGATTGTACAATGGCAAAATGAAAAACATTCCTATAATAAAAAAGAAAGAGGCGGTTTCAAATATGGCGACGAGTGAAAATTGCTCTTTCAGCACGCCTGCCGCACTCATGGTCAAAACCATCGATCCAGTGAATAATGGGCTTAAAATTCCATTGACCCTTCCGATGAACTCGCCTTCGGTCCTCTGCAATATCAATGTATTGATACCGATTTGGATACAAGGCAGCATTAGTCCATTAAAGAACTCGGCAGTAAGTGTAATCCAAAGATTTGTCGAAAGTCCCATTACCGCTAATCCAATGGCATTCACAAGCATTCCGAATGCTAATAATCTCTGAGGTGCCACTTTTTTGGCAAAAATCATCACCCCAGCTCCGCCTAAAATCATACCAAACCCATTCACCATAAATAACCATTGCAAATTTTCCTTAGGAAGTTCCAGTTGTTCGGTAACGAGAAATATAGAAAGTGGCTGAATGAAGCCCAGTCCAAGCCCGGCTGCCAGAAAACATAATCCAAGCAAACTTAGTTCTTTTTTTCGCAACACATAGCTCACTCCGCTTTTCATTTCTTGCCATAACGTTGTTTTTGCTGTCTCTTCATTCAGTTTACGATCTTTTGGAAGAAAGGCGAGTGCTCCTGCTGAAAGTAAAAACGCCAGGCCAGTAATCGCAATCGAGATGTTTATCCCGAATGATTGGAAGGCAAATGTACCGAGAATCGGACCTAAAACCATAAATACTGCGAAGACGGTCTGATAAACGGACATCCCTGTCTGAATTTGACTTTCAGGCAAATGCATCTTAAATAGCTTCATGCCTGATGGCTGAGAAAATTGAGAAAGTATCGCCGAAATCAAAGTTGCGAAGAATACCATTTTCCAACTGCCAAAGATAAGCGAGATTAGCACAGCAAATACAGATATTGCACTTAATATATCACACCAAACCATCGTTTTTTTCGGACTCCAGCGGTCCGCAAACGTCCCTCCAATGAATGAAAAAATAAAGATGGGAGCAAATTCCGCTACTGATATCATGGAAATGGCAAAAGCATCCCCGTTTGTCTTTTCCATGACGAATAACAAAACTGCAAAATTCCGTACCCATATCCCTATTTGTAAAAACAGGCCAGAAAAGATAATGGCCCGGAATACACGATTTTTAAAAATGTTAGGTTCCTTATTACTTAATGTTACGGATGTGTTTTTTTCCATATAAAAACCTCCTGTGAGATTTCTGGACAAGAGGCAGTACAATACAAAATTAACAAACTAAAAGATCCCTAATGGACGGAACACAATGATCTTTGTTTGTATTTTAGTACAGACTAATCCTATCCAGAAAAAAAGTTCGTATTTAGCACGCATTTTTTCTCTTAAAGAATAGGATTAAATGATCATTGTTTAAAGGTCACCCTTCCATTTTATGCTAATTCGATAATAATCTATTTAATCTGATAAATCAAGGTGAAATTTATAAATAAAATTTTTTTCAGAAAAGTTTGTGCAATTCCCCGCATAAAAAAAGGCTCCCTTTAAAAGAAAGCCACAGATCGGAGACAACTCGAAAAAAGCAAGATTGCCTTCAGATTTTTTATTTAAAAACGTTCCAGTTTATTGATCGGGAGTTCGAGACTCCTGTGGGGAAAGCGGTGCAAAGGAGACCTCACAGGCGCAAAGGGCGGACCGCCCGCGGAAAGCGATTGCTATACGGTCCAATCAACGTTCGAATACTTTCTTTATAAGAAGGCGTTTAATATCCTTAAGTTCCCGGGTACTGTCACTAATTTCGGTCCTTTCTTACACTCACCATCATTAGTTCATGATAATTCCCGGAATACCTCAGGCAATTGTGTTTCTTCTTTTAGTTCTCCAGTATACGTTCTTGTTTAGGACTTCCCTGTACAAGTAAATGGGAAGATGGCATTAGAATTTTATGCTCATGAAGAGCAGTCATCATTTCAAACCTCACCCTCCTTGATGTTTCAAAGTAATCATCAGGTTTCACAAGTCCCACAATGCATAGTTCATATCCAACATATTTAAGATTCGGATTTAAATCCGTAATGCCGATGTATCTAAAATCCTCTTCAGGTGTACCATCCTCTAGCCTTAGAAGGGTTTCACCATACTTCTCATTACAGATAAGGCATATATCCTCCAACAGCCGTTTTACCTTTTCTGGACTTTCTTGGTAGCTTACAGTGATACGCTCAATGATTCGCATTCTCCCTTTATTAAAATTTTGAATTGTCCTGATTTCACTGTGAGGGATTGTCAGCAATTTTCCTGACCATTCCCTGATCTGCATGAACCGGATACCTATTTCTTCAATTGTCCCTGAACTTGTCCCATTGAATGTAACGAAATTCCCCACCCGGAATTCATTATCTGAAAGCCTTACAAATCCCAATAAGATATCCTTAAGCATTTGCTGAGCCGCAAATCCGATAACGACCCCTACAATTCCAGCTCCAGCCATGATTCCCTTTATGTCTATAAACTGTCCAATCAGATAAATGAGGAAAAGTCCTGCTATGCCGTATCTAAGAGCAGACCGGGTAACTCCCTGTATCGTTCTTTCCACTTCTTCCACAAAAAAATTAGATCTTTTAAAGAACCATTCAACCATTTTATTCAAAATATAATAAACGGCCAATAAAAGTAAAGCCAATATAAAAAGCCTCAATAACAAAAATTCTTGCAAATAATCCATAGCCCGCTCTGTAAATTTCAAGACATTCATGTTCCCAACTCCAATTTCACTTTTATTCAGAATCAATTAAAATCCAGTCATCATCCTTGCCTATTATCCCTTTATCAAGGATAAGTCTTGATTTAAGACGGTAGGAAACCCCTCGTTTATATGGCTCCTTCAATATAGGAAGACAAAAGTTAAAAGGAATTTCATTGCTTTCCCCTGAATTTATCTCCCTTGAAGACAAAATGGTGCTCGTTTTAAGGATCTCTTCCAATCCTGTAGAATGAGTATCCATGATCAAATCACATTCGATCCTCCTTATTCTTTGCGCAAGGGTACCACCCTTAATCAAGAAATATCCATTTATGCATTCACCAGATTTATACGTATTTTTCGGAAGGATTAAATCTATTTGTGCAGAACCTATCCCTAAAAGTAACAAAGATTTTCTCAGTATCAACTAATACACTCCATTTATATTTATTTGTTTTTCTACTAAACCCTCATGTTTATACATTTCCGTAAGGACAGCCTGATCTGGACTACAAAAAAACCTTTACCATTTTGGTAAAGGTTTACTAAAAGAAAATAGACCTTTACCAATAGGTAAGGTCTGGCTAACAACAATATGCTGCCAACAACACCGAGAGCAAAGAGCCCCGTAATGACGACGTTGTTGTAAAAGCTACTCCCCTTTGGAGAATGTATTCAAGTATATAATTTATAATACGGTAGGATTAGAAAGTTTGTCAAACCTTTATATTTTATTTTTTTTAGGCGCTTCCCGGGAAATTCGAATTATTTGTACATATCTTGATATTAATGAAAATATAATGAATCAACTTGTCCCGTTATTGAAAAAGAATGAACTTCTGGGTTTTAAATAGGCCAGTTCGTGGAATATGAAGTATGTAACAGCAGTGACCTTCTATTTAAAACGCCGCTTTCAAAAAGAATAAAATGAACAAACTATGTATATTTAATGGAAAACTAAAATTATATTTAAAAATTAACAAGATTTCTCTTTTACTTGCGCCAATCATGTTGTAATATAAATGTAACAATTGTAATATTTATTAAACTTTCGTTACATAAGTATCCTATTAGGGATTGGGGAGATTAATTATGAAAAAATTTTTAGGTATGCTATTATCCATTATTTTATTTTTCACTCTAAGTGGTCAGGTTACCGCAAAAACGACATCACAGAATTTGTCTGATGCAAATGCATTAAAGATAGCCGATAATGCCAGCAAACATTTTTGGAATGCTTTACATGGATATAAAACCCGTTCATGTTCACAAAAAACTTTCAATTATAAAGGGACAGAGTATTCATACCTTTGCCAAGAGTTTAATACAAAAGATAAATTGACTACCTACTTAGCAGAGACATTTACTAACAATGCAGTTGAAAAGGGTCTGACCAAATATAATTACATTACCCATAAAGGGAAATTAGCCCGTCCAATCGGAGACGGCTTCAGCATGTTGGAGTGGAGAAAAGCAAAAATTAAATTGGTTTATCAAAAACTGAACGTTAGGTCCTACAACTTAACTGTACCTACAGTCGACGGTGAGTCAGTAAAAAGAACGGTTACCTTTTATAAATCCGGATCCACTTGGAAAGTCAATCAGTTCGATGCAGTTCAATAAAAAGTTGGTTTAAATGTAACGCCTCATATGCTGTATAGTTGGTTAAAAACTATATTTCATATGAGGCGTTTTTCTGTTTTCCCTTTTATCTTGAGAAATCTTTTCACATCATGGAACTTTAAAAACAAAAAAACACAGCTAGGTTGCTGTGCCTTAACGGATTTTTGCCTTTCGAAAGCCTTGATAGGAATCATAGGCGGCAAAAAAGATTGTGATGAGTATGAGACCCCAGTAAATCGAGGTTTTCCAATCATCGATTGAGAATAGTGTTTTTTGGTATGCAATGAATTCGGGGTTCAATAAATTAGGATTACTAATGATGATGATGAAGGTCAGAGTGGACAACAGCTGGTATATAGCATGGAATAAAGCTAATTTCAGGGTCCATTGTCTTAAAAATAATTTATAAATCGCCAAGAGAACCCCAATGATAACGACGCAAGATACCGGCAGCCAATAGGTATTCAATACCTCTTGATTAAAAGAAGGTGTTACGAAAATGAGACTGTCATTTCTTTTTTCATAGACGCCTAACAGGTTTGCTGCATTGAAATAAAGGGCCGCGAATACAGAAAGACCTAACAAACTTGCAAATATTTCGATCATGGAAATCGCTTTTTGCTTTGAAATGTTCGGAATATCTTTTAGGTTTTCCGGTATCCATGGTTTCAAGTCTTTGGTTAAAGGGGACTGATCTTTTGAAGTATCCATGCGTTCTAAAATGACAAATGAGAGCGTCAGCCAGAAAAACACTTGGATACCTGTACTGATGATACCTGATATCGCTTTCCCGATTATGGTGAAAACCGCATCCATAACCGTATTATCACCCATTACCCGAAACGGATTATCCCCTACTAATCCAAAAAGTGAAATGACTGCAGCAATTGGTAAAATCATTTTCAACAGACTGATATAAAAATCATAATAACGCGGTCCAATCAGATGCATCGGCCGATCGCGATAACCACTTGCCAGTGTAACCGGATCTCCTAATTTTAATAGAACCGCTTTCACGTCTTGCTCCGTGTGATCCTCCGGAAGCATATCTGCGATTGTAGATTGAAGCTCAAGCCCAATATCCTCCCGGTTTTTTTCAGGCAGCCTGCGGGTCACTTCCTGAATATAAAGTTCAATCAGCTCCATCTTCTCCCTCTCCTTTTAATAATATATAAAGCTCTTGAGAAGTTTTTTCCCATTCTTCCTTTAACTGAGTGAAGATTTCTCCCCCATAATCACTTAAAGAATAGTACTTGCGCGGTCTACTTTCAGAAGTATCCCAGCTGCTGGTCACCAATTCTTGTTTTTCCAGGCGTCGAAGTAAAGGATATAAAGTACTTTGATCAATGGTAATTCCCGACTTCTCTAAACGCTGGACAAGCGAGTACCCATACTGAGGGGTTTTGAGCTGACTCAGAACAGCTAACGTCAAAGTGCCTCTGCGCAGCTCAGTGGTTAATGAATTCAGTAAAGTGCTCATCCAATCACCTCTTCCCTATACTATGTGACGTACACCATACCTTATACTATGCATCATACACTATTTTAGTTCTTACAACACCATAAAAATTAAAATATATTTAATTTAAAGCATAAAAAAGAGAAGCGTTTCACGCCTCTCCTTTTTCATTATAAATATCACACAAGAATGACCCTTAATATCATGTGATAAATTGGATACAGTGTAAGAACCCTGGGCTGTTTTCAATAAATTAGTCCCTTTGTTAAAAAGACGGAAAAATTTTGCAAGGCTTGATTCATCGTTAAGTAATTTCAGTATTCAGACGGATCCGTGCAACGGGAAGGTAACACTTTGACACAAACATACCGAGTTTGTTTTGGTAGGATGGGATTATCTCCAAAAGTAAATTCCGTTCCAAGGATATGATGGAAAACTTAAGAAGAAGTTGTCAAAACCCTACTCGGACAATAGATCACTAGTCCGTATCCAAGCTAATACGTTCTATCATTTACTAAATGCTACTGTGCAAATTTTAATGTTAACCTTTTTATGTGATAGCGCTATAAGACATCCATGTAAAGCTAAAGCTTTTCCCGGCTTGATCTTATTGCTTTATTAAATATTCTATTATCGCTTGAAAAGCATCTATTCCCTCTGAATCAGGAGAATGATAGGAAGATAATTTTACAATCACCGTATCAGCTTTTGGTGCAATGTGTATTCGCTGGTCAAACTTCCCTCTAGCTGAATATCCGCCGTATGGATCATGGCTAACCCACCATTTATTATGATAGGAGAATCCTGTAAGATAATGATGAGTACTTTCCGCAAAATATTTTTGATTCCCTCCTTTTTGAATTCCCCTTATCAAATGTTCCGGAATAATTTGTTGGCCATTGTAGTAACCATTGTTGCGCATCATTTCGCCAAATCGTGCCAAATCACGCAATGTTGCCCGCATACCGCCGCTGGCTATATCCGTACCGATTTTATCCAAGTGCATGAGCGCGTTTTCTTCTACCCCCAATTTGGACCAGATGAATTCTTGAATTAATTCTGCTAAGTTTTTCCCTGTCAAGCGTTTGACAATCCATCCCAATGTTTCTGATTGTCCGTTTTCATACTTAAATACAGTACCAGGCAATTTATCTTTTTTGCTCGATAACATAAATTCGTATAGGTTTTCAGGCCCATTATAGTTATCAGGTTTTGGTATTGAACCGGATGCAATGAAAATCGGTGTCCCACGGCCTATTCCCATTGGCGTGTCAACTTCCATATATTTCACAGGAACTTGCATATCAAGCAATTGCTGAACAGTTCCCTCACCAAGTCCTGTTCCTTCTAACTCAGGAATGTAGAAGGAAGCTTTTTTATTTAAATCCAATAATCCTTCATTAGCAAGCAAACTAACAATCAGGCCGACAAATGATTTTGTAACCGAGTTCAAAGCATGCGGCAGAAACGATTTATAGCCGTAAAAATAGTTCTCGTACAAAACTTTTCCTTTATGCATCACTAAAAAAGCATCAGTATTCGTTCTCTCGAGATACGCTAAAACACTTTCAGCATTAGTAACGTTTATTTTTGCTAAATCTAATGAATCTTTGGCATATGATAAAGGGGTGGGCCTATGGTTACCTCTCCAGATGATACGGCTGGGACTCAGTTCACCGATCTGACAATACCCTCGCAAATTTTTTTTTGAAGTAAACCAATTATCCTTAGTCACGATATCGTCTGAATTTGTCGGAAAAACCTTCATTTCATTCGTTGTAATGGACTTCATGACAATCCCTCCTGTTTTTTATTTCTTTAAAAAGATTGCTCTATAAGCACATCTTCTTTTGTTTCTTTAACTTTATTTTTAATCGTTAATGATGCAATTGCCCCTGCCAATGCAGCAGTGATTAAAAACCAGGAAGCGGCATTATATGAACCGTTGAAAAGAGTAAGGATAAACCCAATGACGACGGGCGAAATTCCTCCGGCAATTTGTCCGCCAAAACTGACAAGACCTGTTATAGACCCAGTTAATTCCTTTGATGAGTATTTAATGACAATCGTGTAAAGGGAGGTTCCGATAAACGCAATGGAAATTGCATTAAAGGTCATATAAACAATCCCTAGGGAAACAGACGTTGCATTAAACATCATAAAAAGAAAGAAACCAGAAGATATGGATCCTGCTATGGCCAAATATTTTTCTTTTCCCACCATATATTTATCTAATATCAATCCGCTGACATTAAACATAAGAAAGGAAGCAATATAAGGGATTGACATTAAAGCACTTGCTGACAACAAATCTAACCCTTTACTAACCCAATAGGACGGCATCCAGGAGATCATTCCCCAATTCACGATATTGGAAAAGAATTTTGCAATGAAGATTTGCCAAAAGTTATTGGTTTTAAATACCTTTTTATAAGAAGGTGCCTTCTTTGGAATCTGATCCTCGTTACAGATTTGTACCTCTACAGGAGTTTTTAGATGGACCCAAAGTGCCCATGCGATTAAAACGCCAATACACCCAATACTGACAAACATCGATCTCCATCCAATGGAAGCTATTAAAATTCCTATCATTACAGAACCGATCGCTCCGCCGAACGTTTGTCCAGAAAGAAAAAATGAACTTACTCTTCCTCTTTCATTTTCGGGGAAGTAATCAGAAATCGAACGCATACTGGCTGGAAATACACTTCCTTCCCCCATACCAAATAGGAAACGTAAAAAAAGTAGTGAGGCAAATGACCAAGCAAGACTCGTAAGTGCCGTAAAAAGCGAAAATGCTAAAACGGAAAAGACCAACACTTTTCGTGAACCGTACTTATCGGTAAGCCACCCTCCTATTGGATGCATCAAAGCGTAACTGAAAAAGAAGATACTTAAAACCAATCCTGATTCAAAAGAGTTAAGGTGCAGGGCTTTCTGAATGGGAATGATTGCTACATTTATCGACGCTTTATCAATATAACTTATTGCCATTCCGACAAATAGGAGAGTGATAATAATAGATTTACTCTTTTTATTGGTCGTATATGCTTGCATTCCATTCGCTCCTTTTTAAGGTATGGCTATGATTTGGACCTTTTGAGGTAATCATCACCACTGTTCGCCGTTATCATACCTATACTTATTCAATAATAAAACTTGAAATGGAAGGGCTTTCATTTTTTCTTGCAAAATATCTTATAAATAATAGACCAACCAAAGTTGGTAAAAGACATAATCGGTATGTCTACTGCATTTTATATTTACTAATTTACTAGACGTGCCGTTCCTTCCCAGAATACTCAAACAAAGTGAATTCACCTTCATTTCTTATTTTTTTAGCAATTCTATTGCAATCACCTTTTTTGGACTTCCGTTGTCCCCATTAAAATTCTAAACATTCTTATGTCTCTGTACATTTTCTCGACAGGATGTCCTTTCATTAGTCCATGCCCCCAAAAGATTTGTACAGCTTTGTCGGCAACTCGATTTGCGACCTCTGAGGAAAAAACTTTAACCATGGATGTAGCTCCTCTTACCTCTTCACCGTTATCAATCTTTTCTAACACATCGTAGAGCATGCAGCGCGCGGCGTATATTTCCGTTGCCATTTCCGGGCAGCATATGTTGAATCGCTTGAAATTCTCCAATCGGATGTCCGAACTGAATTTAATGTTCCGCCTATTTCCACTAATACGTGCCCCCATAAAGCCACACTTGATTTTGCCAATTCCTCTAAGACACATAGCCCTTTCAGTCTAAGTGCTTGCCCGCCTGACTCTTTCGGAAGGCTACTGCCGTAAAACCCCAGTTCCTACGACCGTTTTCTGACCCATTTAATTTGTTCCATTGAAATTTCTTTCTCTGCATCAATTTCGTGTTCCTTTTCAAACGGTAACAACTCATTGTGAATAAATTGAAGCAGACTTTTCCTTAATTCTTCGACATTTTCTATTTGTACTGCATCCTGCATCCTGTACTCCTTTCCAACTGGTACAAAAGAAGAAAATTCACTTTTTTAACGCAGTTTTAATATTTTCAATATTCTAAATTTTATTTTAAATATGATTGTAAATAAAGTAAAATAGCTATATATCATATATACTTGAATGGAATTCATATTAAGGAGGGATAATTGTGCATCTAGAACAATTAAAATATATTGTAGAAGTGGCTAAAACTCGTTCTATTTCCATCGCTGCACAAAATCTTCATGTTTCCCAATCCACCATTAGCAAGGCGATTACCCATTTGGAGCGAGAATTAAGCATAAATTTGTTTACACGTTCACGGTTAGGCGCCCTCCCGACAGCAGAAGGGAAAAACATCATTAAAAAAGCGTATGAGATTGTCATAAAGCTTGAAGAAATACAGGAAGAAGCACAAACGCAAACCTCCTTAATAAACGGAGAATTTAATTTATCGGCAAGCCCCAGCTTATTTATGCCGATTTTACTCAAAACGTTAGCAATCTTTAAAAAAGACTATCCTAATTTCAAGGTTATCATGACCGAAAAAAAATCACCCAATATTATGGAAGATCTTATTCAAGGGAAAATTGATATTGGATTAGCGATGATCGATGAAGTAGATTGGAATGCTCATGAAGAGCTGGTTTATGAAACCTTATTAGAAGGGAGGGTTATGGTATGTGTCAGCCAACATTCACCATTTGCGTTCAGTGATCATATCACTCCTGAGGAGCTAATCGATGAAACCATCGTGATGTATGATGAGGGAATATGGAAGGATTCCATTTCAGCATATATGAATAGATACGGACCGATGAATATTTTATTTGCTTCTAACAATACCGAAGTCATAAAAAAAGCCGTTTCAGAAGGATTGGCGATCAGCTTTTTGATGGATATCGCACTAAAGGATGATCATTATGTAAAAAGTGGAGAAATTATTCCAATCCCTTTAATCAATATTGAACCGAGCCTCAGATCCTTCGGATGGGTCCGGTCAAAGAATAAACACTTTTCTTTAGCAGCAAGAGAGTTTTTAAAATATCTCAAATTACATATCTCTAAATTAGAATGAGGTATTACTATTACTCGCAATCCTCTGTAGAAATTCAAAAAGTTTTAAGAATAACATGCTACTAAGTACTATTTTTCAAATGCGAATTAATCCATTTCTATAAAAATTAGGAAAAAGAGGATTCACGATTACAGTGTCCATGACCATTTGCTTTTAGAAGAATTATCCATGGTCAGAATGTTGGAACAATATGGCAGTGTACCTTTAATTCAGGTATGTAACATAATAAATCGGCATGCAGTTAAGGGGTGAGTCCGTTTATCCTTCAATTGAGGCTACTGTTCCACCAGTCGTAATCAACATTAATTTTTTCAATGATAATGATTCCCCTATCTATTTACTACAATATGTTTTCAAAGAAAGTATTCAATTCGCATACATTCCATGTTTTATATTAATAAATATAATAATTCAAGATTAAAATGCTTAATTTTTGTACATCATTCAATTTTTGAATCACAGAATGGTTTTTGCTTCCTGAATCTAAGCTGAGTTATGAATTTTTTCATTGAGATACTTAATTACAACATTGATGTTTAAGCGTAAAAACCCGTATTCATCAACGTATTTATATGTTTTTAAAGAGAATATTATAGTTTTGCTAATGTTTTTATATACGTGAATCATTTCGTGAAATAAAGTAGAATAATATTCTTCTGCAATTTTAAAATCTTTAATTGAAACAATTGATTTTATGCCATGTCGGAAAATATAACGCCTGTCCGGAATAAAAACATACAAAATCCTTAAAATTTATCAGGCAAAAAAAGCGATCCATCCAATCTAAGAACCGCATTATTCCATTTAACTTTTTCTTATTCAACTAAACTGTCCCTCAATAAAAAAACTGTCTTAAAGACAGTTCCGATCTCATGATACTAAAAAAATTTTCCATAACATCGTTATCGTAACAACTCCCTCTATAAGACACACTCTGTGTAATGCCATGCTCCTAGAGGATTTGTTCAATAGCAAGGCATCGTCACCAATTTTATAAAATGCCCACCGTTAACTAAATAGGAATTCTTATAAACCTTGAGGACTAATTTCTTAAGCTAATTATTTATTACGAATCCATTCAAAAATTATCCAATTGTTTCAAGCTCTCTTCATTTAGATCCCTTTCTTTATATCTTTAAGTTCTTTTAGATAACAATTAATTACCCCCTATTTTTGACTGCCCCAAAAAAGCCCGCATTACTTGTTCGGCTGAAACTTCCAACAATTCAGCACCTCTTTCCATGGCTTCCTCTAAAGTCATAGGAGCGTTCACCAAACTGTGAACACTAGTTATTCCATGGTCATATAAAACTTCAATACCTGTTCCTATCGATCCAGCCAAAACAAATACGGGAATACCATGCTTTTTAGCTTCTTGTGCAACTCCCATTGGTGTTTTGCCCGAAACAGTCTGGTAATCGATTTGACCCTCACCCGTAAAAACACAATCGGCATCGAACATTCTTTCACCCATTTTCGTGTACTCCATAACAATATCGATGCCCCTTTTTGTTTCTGCACGGAAAAAGGCTTGAAATGCACCACCAATTCCACCTGCAGCACCAGCACCAGCTTTATCATGCAAGTGTATGCCTGTCTTGATTTCCACCAAATCAGCCCAAGATGATAAAGCTTTATCAAGCAATTCAACCATGTCAGGAGTCGCCCCTTTTTGGGGTCCGAATACAATTGATGCCCCATCGGGACCGACTAATGGATTTTGGACATCCGAGGCAATCAAAAACTCGGAATCTGCTATTCTGGAATCAAATTCATCCGTATTAATTTCTGATATCCGCGATAATTCGGCACCCCCGAATCCCAGCGATTTACCATCTTCATCAAACACCTTGATTCCCAAAGCCTGGAGCATACCGACACCGCCATCATTGGTAGCGCTTCCACCTACTGCTAAAATAAACTTTCGACAGCCATCATTCAATGCCTTTTGAATAAGCTCCCCTGTTCCGTATGTAGTAGTGATCAATGGGTTCAACTCATCTGGATCGATTAGGCACAGACCTGATGCACTGGCCATTTCAATCACGCATGTTTCCTGATCGCCCAATATTCCATACGCTGCCTGAACGTCTTCAAGTAAAGGCCCCTTAACTGTCACTTCAACTTTTCGCCCATTCGTAGCTGCCACAAGACTATCCAGCGTACCTTCCCCGCCATCCGCTGCAGGAATCAATTCTGTCTTCGCATCCGGCAGTGCCTTCCTGACCCCTCGCTCGATTGCTTTGGAGGCTTCTAACGCTGACAAACTTCCTTTATAGGAATCTGGTGCAATTACAATTTTCATGCTCAATCCCCCTTGAATATATTTCAATTTAATTATAATCCTCGGAAATATTTTAATCATATACAAAAAATGATTTTATGGAAAGTTTTCTGTTATATTCCCAACTTCCAAAGTATAATGCTTAGGGCTTAAACTACCGCCCCCCTTTTCATGATAACTCATAGCAAGGACTGAAAACGGGAAAGCCTTTAGTCATTCACGAAAATGATCGTCATCAATGGGTGGGTGTCCTGCCAGGAATACGAATCGATTCGGGCATTGAAGAAAAGGTGTCATACATATTCCACTCTTTCCGGGAAGCTGAATCAGCTTTTACGATATAACTGAGGTGGAAAACAAAGACTCTGTTGGAAAGGATAGATGGGCGGACTAAACCGAAATTTCCAAGAAAGATTTGTAGGCAGTTTATCTGAAAAGTTGTTCAGGACACTGCAAAAATTAACTTAAATATCGGGAGTATATATCCAATAAAAATCAACTAATCCACGGTTGCTGCATGATCCCATAACGTTGCAGTTAGCCAGTTGGGTAAGCCAATCGAAAAGGAGAAGTTGAAAGAAATTGTGAGAACAATATTGCCTATTTAAATTATTTTCGTGCCATCCCTTTAAAAACCTTGCGTTGGAATTCTGTATAATTGATCGAATTACCGAGTAGATTAAAAATACATGATTTTTTTTGCATATCAGGAGGGATTGAATGAGTGGCATCGCAAATCTTTTAATTATCCTTGGATTTACCGTAGTTTTCATCATTATCATCGTTTTGGTCTTACTATTACTTTATATGATTTTCTTTGATCGCACGCAGAAGCATCATGCAATTTTAAGGAATTACCCCGTGCTTGGGAGAATGCGATACTTTCTGGAAAAAATCGGACCTGAGATGCGGCAATATTGGTTTAACAGTGATAACGAAGGAAAACCCTTTTCCCGCGATGACTATGAACATATGGTGAAAAGTTCAAAATATTTACGGGATGTCATAGGTTTTGGCTCAAAACGGGATTTTGATGAAGAAGGCTTCTTTGTTAAAAATAGCATGTTTCCAAAATTGGCCGAAGAAGAAAAATATGATCGTGAAACTAAAGTGACGACGAAAAGATACATTCTATTGAAAGACCCGCTTTTCTCACAACGGGAAGAAAAATGGGAAGATGAAGTATCCTCTGCATTCTTATTGGATGATGAGGACGCCGTGATCATCGGCCCAAACACTAAGAATCCCTTTCGACTAAAAGGTATTATCGGCATGTCCGCTATGAGTTATGGCTCTTTGGGTAAGAACGCAATCACTGCACTTTCTGAGGGATTGGCTGCAGCAAAAGGCACCTGGATGAATACAGGTGAAGGCGGACTATCTCCTTATCATCTAATCGGCGGTGTCGATATAATCATGCAAATCGGTCCAGCCATGTTTGGAGTTCGTGATAGTACCGGAGAAATGGATTGGGATGAGTTAAAAAGAAAAAGTGAAATACCCCAAATCAAAGCATTTGAAATCAAATTGGCTCAAGGTGCCAAAACTCGCGGAGGGCATATCGATGCTGAAAAAGTGAATCCGGAAATCGCTGAAATCCGTAAGGTCATTCCGTATAAAGCAATTGATAGTCCGAATCGGTTTCATCAATACCATGACGTAAAATCCATGTGCGATTTTATCGAAAAAATCAGGGAACATACAGGAATCCCGGTCGGCATCAAAATGGTCATCGGCGGCACTGACAGTGTTGAAGAGCTTGCTAGCTACATGAAAGAAACCGGGAAAGGTCCGGATTTCATTTCATTGGATGGCGGTGAAGGCGGCACGGGTGCATCTTATCAGGAATTGATCGATAGCGTAGGCTTGCCGATAAAATCCGCTTTGCCGATTTTAGTATCGACATTGGAAAAATACGGTGTACGCAATCGCGTTAAAATCATCGCCTCCGGTAAATTGTTCACGCCTGATAGAATTGCGATAGCCCTGGCCATGGGAGCAGACCTTGTAAACATAGCTCGAGGTTTCATGATTGCGATAGGATGTATACAGACGATGAAATGCCATTCCAATGCTTGTCCTGTCGGAGTAGCCACCACTGATCCGGAATTACAAAAAGCACTTGTCATCGATGAAAAGAAATACCGCGTTGTTAACTTTCTTGTAACCCTTAGAAAAGGACTATTTCGAATCTCAGCCGCTGCTGGTTTAGATTCGCCGATCCGTTTTCAACCTAAGCACATTAGCTATAAGGACGATAAAGGAATTGTCACATCCCTTGAAGATATTATGAATGAAGTTAAGGGACAAATAGGTGTCAGGCAATGAAAAATCCACCGCTCATGTTGATGGGCGGTGGATTTTTCTTGAAAACAATTCAATGAAGCCCATTATAGGCTGCAAAAATGTATCAGGCATGTAATGGGAATATCTCCACTTTTCCCTTCCCCATTAGCTCCCCATGGCGATAATAAACATCAGCTGCAGCAATTTAAGCAGTTTTAGATGACATGAGCTAAAATCAGTTTCGATACGTTATCATCTAAAATATCAAATGGATTGATAATACCATTTGCCATCACGTTTAAACTTTCTGCATTGGTCATTTAAAAGAAGGTATTCTAGGTGTGCCAATGTTTCACCAACAGCAAACCTGGTCTCGTGAATGGACAGATTTCTAAATAAGATCTGGCAAGCACTATTTACTGAAATCGGCTCTTTCATGTTTTCATGAATAACATGCAAACGGTCCTGATGGTGTTCCAACAATTCAAAAATTCTTTTATTGGCATTTTGAAACGGTTTCCCATGTGAAGGGATGACATATTCAACGTCCAGCTTTTGTATTTTTTTCAAAGAATTAAAAAACTCTTCCAATGGGTTGCTGAAACCTTTAAACCAATAAGAAATATTTGGAGATATCCTGGGCAATATATGATCTGTCGAAAAAAGGACACTTTTTTCCTTATTGTATAAGGATATCAAGCCATCAGAATGTCCCGGCGTGAAAATCACTTCATACTCATATTTGCCAAAGTGCAGTTTCATTCCTTCTTCAAGATGATGATTTACGGTAGGATAGGGTTTTACTTGTGGCATGAATCCTCTTTCGTCACTGGATAAGGCCACGGATAAATCGTCTTCCATACCACATGCTTTATAATTTTCTTTAAGCAGATTCAGCGAATCCGCTTCCCAATACGTAGTTCCCGCATGTTCATCCACTTGTGTCATCCAAACATCCGCACCGGTCAATTGTTGTAATGTCCCTGCATACCCGAAATGATCAGGGTGATAATGGGTGATTATAATATCGGTAATATCGTGTTTTTCGATAATCGGGTTCCATAAATCTCTTGTCGTTTTGTTATTTAATCCCGAATCAATGATTGTCCACCCTTTTTCACCTTCCGCTAGGAAACAATGGACATGATCCAACCTAAAAGGCAATGGAATGGTAACTTGAGTTACTTTCAGTTCATTCAGCAAGTATAACTTCCCCTTCCGATGTAACTTCATTTACATAAAACAAAAAATCGAAATTGCTAAAAACAAAACATTTAAGTTTATTAAATAAATGTATATCATTAATCAATTCGACGAATTTTTTCGATTTCCTGTTATCAATATCCAGAGCCAGCGATTAAAATCCAGAAGCAAAGCCTAGGGGCATTGGTTAAATCAAGAAATAAAAAAAACCGCCATTAAAATTTATGGCGGCACCTCGTTTTACATATTTTCCTCGATTGTTTGAACAAGGATAAAAAGAAAATGATAGATTAAATTAAAAGCTTCCTCTAATGTCATGTCTTCTCGGAATCCTTTTATGTTATCCAAGGCTAAATTCACATCCCATAGCCCGTCGCCCTGGTTAAACATTAAACTGAACGAACCTATTTCTGCTTGAAGTTCCTTAGTTAAATACGTTTTTAAAACTTCTCCCATTTTTTTCTGGAATTTCAATCCGAACATCGCGTTATACGTACCAAAAACATCATCGACTTCTAAAGAAAGTGCCTCAACACCGATTAATTCGAACCATTGTGATTCAAAGTAAAGGAACTCATCTTTGTTATTTTTCAAATACTCGATCGGTTGTGATAAAAATGCAGAGTTCTCTTCAGAGATTAACTCTTCGCTCTCTTTATTACTTCGCTCCATATAAGCATCTGTAAAACGGGATGCATTTTCTTTTTCCACTAAAATGATATCATCGGCGATTAATTTATGCTTTTCGACATAATCCTTTTCTTCTTTAAATAACTCAACCTTGTTTTCGATTACGGATTTTGATATGTATGATTCCATTTGTTTTTTTAGCATGATATGTCCTCCTAGTATCTTTTCAAGCTTTAGCAATATCAATCATAGCATATTCACTATAGATAAAATAACTTTGTGAAAGAAATTACAATATCAGTTGTGGCAATCATTTCGTGTCTTCGATATAGTAGTGGTAAGCGTTTATACATATGAGAGAAATGAGATGTTGAATCATGCAAAAAATCATTGTAGTTGGTGCAGGAATTTTGGGAGCTTCCACTGCCTATCAGTTGGCTAAAAATGGGGTTGAAGTGATCATTATTGACCGACAAGATATCGGTCAGGCAACATCTGCAGCTGCAGGAATCGTTTGCCCTTGGGTTTCGCAAAGACGCAACCAAGCTTGGTATCTCCTTGCCAAAAATGGTGCGGCTTTTTATCCGGGTTTAATTGAAGAACTTGAACGGGACGGGGAAACCGAGACTGGGTATGCCCAGGTCGGAGCTATAAGTTTACATACCGATGAAGATAAACTGAATGCCATGAAGAACCGGGCTGCAAAACGGAAAGAAGATGCACCGGAGATCGGGACGATCACAATACTTTCTGCAGAGGAAACACGTGCCTTATTTCCGCCTCTTTCCAGTGAATATGCAGCCGTTCACGTGAGTGGTGCCGCCCGGGTGGATGGACGCGCACTACGTGATTCCTTATTGCGGGCATCACAAAAAAATGGTGCAAAACTTATGTATGGTGAGGCCATACTTACATATAACGATGCACAAGTGACAGGTGTAACACTGGGAGATGAATTCATATCTGCCGATAAAGTGATTGTTTGTGCTGGCGCTTGGGCACCGCAAATACTGAAGCCACTCGGCGTGAATTTTCAAGTCACCTTCCAAAAGGCTCAAATCATTCATCTGGAAACGCCAAATGACAATACTAATGACTGGCCTGTAGTCATGCCTCCCAGTGATCAATATCTTTTGGCTTTCGATAATAATAAAATCGTTGCTGGGGCGACTCACGAAAATACGGAAGTTTTCGATACTCGAATGACCGCAGGAGGACTCCAGGAGGTTTTCGATAAAGCCTTGCAAACCGCTCCCGGTTTGACAGATAGTACGTTTGTTGAAGCAAGGGTCGGATTTCGTCCATTCACGCCGGGATTCCTTCCGGTCATTGGTCCTTTGCCTGACTGGGAAGGAATAATCGTAGCCAATGGTCTTGGAGCATCAGGTTTAACAATGGGCCCATATATAGGCTCACTATTGGCAAATCTCGCACTTGATAGAAAAATTGAAATCGATATAGAAAATTATGATGTCAGAGGTGCTCTATAAATTTAGCTTCCCATTACCTAACTTGCTGTATGAACTTCGACTGATCTGAAAATTACTAGATCAGTTTTTTTCAAATGGTCCTTTTCATAAGAAAAATCAAGGACCTTTAATGGGTCCTTGATTCAGACTGTAGACAAACTCGAGGAAAATCGAGTTTGTCTATTTTTTTATGGCTTGTACAATTTGGACGTTAATTTACACTCCAGGCACTCGCTTTCCGCGGGCGGTTGGGGAGCCTCCTCGGCTTTCGCCTGCGGTGTCTCCCCTAGACGCGCTTTTCCCGCAGGAGTCTCGTACCTTCCGTTCCAATCAACTTTGCTTTAACTCTTAGATAGAACACTTTTGCCTAGGGTCATTTTTTGTTTTAAAATAGAAGTATTAAAACTTGAGGTGATGAAGATGCGTTCTAAACATGATTCTATTCAGCGAGATCAACTTGAAATGATTACTTTAGATCGACTGGTGCCGGCGAACCATTTGGTTCGTAAAATGGAGGCTTCCATTGACTTCACTTTCATTTATGACTTGGTGAAAGATATGTATTCAAAGTTAGGACGCCCAAGTATTAATCCAGTATTTTAGTTGAATTGCCATTTATTCAATGTACATTCGGTATTCGTTCCCTGGGTAAACGATTAATATGGCTTACCGCTGGTTCTTAGGCTATGGTTTTCATGATAAAGTACCTCCTACTCCACGTTCGGAAAAAATCATGCTGTTCTTTGAAATGAAAAAATAAGAATCTTCAATTTCAATTTATTTCATTTATTTATTAATATCTGATTCACTTACTTCTTCATAAATAACTTTTAACTCTTCAATAGTAAGTGATTTTAAAAATTCCTCTAGTTCATCCATGTTAATGCCTCCTATAATAAAGAACATTTGTTCTTATTATAATCCCCAAAATATCACTAGTAAATAGTTAATTTTACCATTGAGCATACAGCCCCCTATTTAACCAACGGTCATTCCCTTTGAAAAATAGTGCTGTAACATCATTTTCATTTGCTCTTTATTTGCTGCAAATTGCTTATGACGATGACCATTTCCTCCAGATGGATGAGGAAATCCTAGAAGCATGTTGTTAGCATCAAAATAATTCTGACCTGCTAAATAATTTAAGACCTTGGAAACATTAACGCCTAAAGGAATAATAAGCGGGCTTTCAATCGTACCTATTTCGGCAGCAAAGCCCTCCATTATATTTTTTTTAAGCAACTCGGTCTTTAATATGTTCGGAGTTGTTCCACTGTAGTTTTTACCGTTATAAAAAACTGGATAGGTTAAAACAGAGGTAGTATGAACGAGGTGATTTGCTTCGTTAAAAAGATCTAGTGCGGACGATATGTTTAAGTATGTGTGTAATCCAAGCTCATCTAACATTTGAATCAAATTTTTTCTCATCGTTCCTTCAAAACTGGAATTCTTTTTTACTTCGTTCAGGATCTCTTCATCACTATGTATGTGCCCTTTTGCATTAATTACTGTAGAATAAGATTTTTTCATTTGATGTAATCCAGGAGTGATTCCGACAATCACCACTTTGGCCCGTTCATTTACATATTCAAAAGGTGCGTAATAGATTTCGAGCTTCTTCTTTTCATCTCTTTCAAGCAAAAATTGCTCGCTCAGTATCATTTCATCTGTATAGGCAACAGGTAAAGCATTAATTAAGTTTTTAAATTGCGTAAAATTAGAAAAATTAGCGATCCCCATAAAGTACTATCCCCTCTTTCTATATATTTTGGCCATATCAGTATATCAGAAATTCAGTTTCGCACCGAACATTGGAGCATTATGAATCTTTTTGAATCCGTATATTCCTTAACGGAAATTGAAAATACTAGTCGTTTATAAAGTGTTGTTTGATCTCTCCATCATGATAATAACGTAATGTAGTATACCTGATGGTACCGTACTTAAAAAGTTTTACTCAGACGAGATAAAGTTAAAAGAATGAACCTTTTCAAAAAAAAAAAGATAAATTGCTTCCAACCCTTGGGTTGAAAAGAATTTATCTTAAAAATGGTATTTGGGGATAAAAAAATTTGGGTTTACAAAATGAAACTATTGATTGAATCTTCCGCGCTGGCGAAGCAATTCACGATTCAGGTTCGGATCTTTTTCAAATGCAGCGCGGCCGTGAAGCCAAAATATATTGTTAACGACAACTAAATCTCCAACTGGCAGTTCCAGTTCAAGTACACTTTCATCGTTTTCTAATGAATTGGATAAATCGCGTAAGTATTTGGCTTGTTCAATCGAATCAGGATAAACAAATTGATCGATAAAACATATACCAGGTTTGTTATTATGATTGAAGAAGGTCAATCTTTCAATTTCCTGATCAATGTTCTTGCTTTTCGGTGCCTTATACGTGAATTTCTGGCTTGATAATGGATGATTTACATACATATCAAGCTCTTTCCAATCGTCTAGGTGCAATAAGCGTGATTCGCCACCGCGGGCATTTTGTTCGATCATCTTCATCATCAGTAACCAGTCCGTTGGTTCATCAACAAAGGTTCCGTCCGTATGAAGTGTAAATAAACGATAGGCCTGACGCAAATATGAATCACTGCTATCCGTGTCTTGAACACTAAAACGGGCATAATATTTTCCTGACATGGCATCATGGTTTGGAGTTCCGAGCAAGTATGAAATAGCCGTTGCAAAAATGACATATTCATCTGTATTCTCCGTGACACCCTCCAAGCCAAGGGTGAAGCCGCCGGATTCCCGATCATGAACGATGTTACGAAGCAATTCACCAAAGTCTTCCCCCACTTGATCCAAAAGATATGAAGCAATGATGAGTCGTGCATATGGCGTATATTCCAGATGTTGAACAGACTGATTATCCTTGGATACCGTTTCTAAAAAAGCAGCAATCGCCTCTTTTGAAATTTCAATATGATATAAACGGCTGGATTGAGGGTGAACTTTCACCTCGTATTTTTCTGTTTTCCTTTCAAACTTCGCTCTCTTTTTTTCTGCAATGTTCATGAATGATTCCTCCTGTTATTTGTAATATAGGTGACAAAGTTAACAGGAAATACAAAAAGCCAGTCGCACATGATCCCCAAATAAAATGGGAATCCAACTGTACAACTGGCTTATATTCACTTCACTGCTCTATGCAAATAGAGTCACAGCGAATATGCAGTTTATGTATGATTTATTTTTCCTGTTTCCAATCATTAAAATCTTTACACGATTCTGAAAAGGTATTTTCCAAAAGGTGTTAATGTCATAATATTGGCTTAATTACATTAAAACGTTTTTCCGTAAAAATGTCAACATCTTTTACAAATTATTCTGATAAATCATTTTACTAACTTGGTAGTTTCGTTTTTTCTGCCGCTTTAATTTGCTGAAAATGGAGATCCAGGTCCTTCAAGGCAGCAATCAATGCATTAGCCGCTTTCCCCCGATAATAAGATTTAATCGATTCTATCGCTTCATCAACACCATCATTTAAACTGATCCCTTTTAATAAACGCCCAATAAATTCCCGTCCATGCTCTGTTGCCAGTGTACAAGAAGCCTCCAGGACAACACCATATTTAGCATCGACTTCCGCGGTGATGGTCAATGTTTCAAAGACACTTTTCGCCGCCATCCCTTGAGGTAAACGTGCGTGACCTGCAATAAAAATTGTTTTACCATTGAACATGAGGCCTCTTCCTCTCTTTAACGAATATTATTTTGTCAATACAGCTTCCAATAAGTGTGATTGTTCCGGAATGCGGGTAACAACCTCTTTTCCAATTTCAATGGAGGCTGTTGCTGCAGGTGACGGTGCATTACAAACATGAATGGTCCGTTTCCCCATTATAATATGAAAATCATCCACCATATTACCATCATCCTGTAACGCCTGTGCCCGGACTCCGGCAGGTGCAGGGATTAAATCATCTTCTTGAATTTCCGGAATCAATTCCTGCAGGCTTTTCGTAAATTGCTTTTTACTAAAAGAACGGACATATTCATCCATCCCTTCCTTCATGAATTTACTGGCCAGTTTCCAAAAACCTTTATAGCTTAAAACTTCAGTTAAATCCTTCGCATTGAAGTCAGTTTTTTTATAACCTTCACGTTTGAAACTTAGTACAGCATTTGGGCCAGCATCTACTTCGCCGCTAATCATCCGTGTGAAATGAACTCCTAGAAATGGAAACTTAGGGTTAGGTACCGGATAAATTAAATGATTGACAAGAAAGCGCTTTTCGGGCTTCAATTTAAAATATTCACCGCGAAACGGGACAATTTTCATATCAGTTTTATACCCCGCGGCTGCTGCGATACGGTCACTGTGCAATCCAGCGCAATTAATGACTATCCTTGCTTTTATTGTCCCGTTGTTCGTAGCGATGATGACTTCATCAGAATCCTCGTCAATCTTCTCCACCTTTGTATTCAGCTTGATTTCACCGCCGTTGCCTCGGATGATATCCGCCATCTTTTCACTTACCTGACGATAATTGACGATGCCGGCTTGCGGGACGCGAATGGCACCAAGTCCATTAACATGTGGTTCAATTTCCTTTAACTCATCCACACCGATTCTTTGGATAGCTAGCTCATTTTGCAAACCGCGTGAAAATAAATCATCTAGAAGGGGCAACTCTTCTGGCTTTGTTGCAACAATGACCTTTCCGCAAATATCATGTTCAATTCCATGCATCCGGCAGAATTCCGTCATTGATTTGCTTCCTTGACGGGCAAACCGTGCCTTGAAACTGCCTGGTTTATAATAAATACCTGAATGGATGACACCGCTGTTATGCCCCGTTTGATGATCTGCAACAACAGCCTCTTTTTCAATGACTACCACTTTAGCATTAGGAAAACGCTGATAAAGTGCCATTCCCGTCGATAAACCTACAATTCCCCCGCCAACAATTGCGAAATCATACACAATTAACACTCCTTTTATTGATGATTTTTAGTATTCAGCAACTCCATATACGTAATTAAATTGTTCTTAGTCCGTAAGATGTGAAATTCTACTGCTGCCCTTAGTTCTGCAGGATCCCCTCTTAGTGCCGCTTCATAAATCATCCGGTGTTCCCGTTGCGTTTCTGGGTAATAATCAATCAGCAAATTCGGCGCAATGGGTGAGATACCCAACGTTTCTACCATTTTTTGAACTCTTGGCCACGGGCACCCTTTTCGGAGGGTTTCATGAAAAGCCGCATTCAAAAGGATATAATGTTCATTGGTTTCATCAGATAACTGAATCCCTTCCATTTCAATCAAAATTCCCTTTAATTTTTCTTTATCCTCCTTTGTTAAATAAGGAAGCGACTTTTCTACAGCAAGGCCTTCAAGCAGAGATCTGGTATGATAAATTTCTTCAATATCATCCCGGGTAATCGGTGTGACGATTGCTCCTTTATGAGGAACCATTTCCACCAACCCCTCCATTTGAAGTTGTGTAAGGGCTTCACGAATGGGCATTCTGCTTACTTCCAGGCGATCTGCCCACTCCTCTTGAATGAGTCGCTCCCCCTTTTTCAACGTCCCATTCAAAATCGCCTTCCTAAGACTTTTCGTTACATTTTTTACGATTGTAGATTTATCTCTTTTAGAATTAGCATTATCCAATTCAGCGTCCACCTTTCGATATTGGATACAATTTAAACTATATCAACTATATAAAGCGATTGCAATACTAAATTTTTAATATATTGTATCCAATCTAAATAACACTGGATACAATACACAGGGTAAAATAACTAATTTCCATCTGAATATAAATTGGTTCCTCCATTTATATTTAACTTCAATTCACAAAATCCAAACCAGGAACTAACGCCAAAACTTTCCAAAAAATCTCATCATTATGATATCATTATTGTGGTATTCAAATTTATTTAAATAAGGGGTTGCTAGTTAATGAGTAAAGAAGTCTACATGATTGGCGAAATAAGGACTAATAATTTCACCGATAAAAATCTTTTCGAGAAAATCGGATCCCTTTGGAGCAAAACAAATGATTATAATATTGAAAATGATATGAAATATGGGATATACCATCAGTACGAAAGTAACTATCGTGGAGATTATACATTAGCTATAGCCACCGAAACCCCCGTATCGAATGAAAATTTTGTCATTCCAGATCAAGAATACGCGGTGTTTGAGTGTTTACAAGATGAACATTCCATAGGTGAAACCTGGAAAAAGATATGGCAGCTGGAGGAAGAGAAAAAAATGAACAGGAAATATAGCCTGGATTTTGAAAAATATTACCCTGATGGAAAAGTGGAAATACATATTGCGGTTTTATAAAAAGAAGCTACTATGTGAAATAAACCCACAATAGCTATACAATTTAGCTAGCCTTAAGGGCATGAATCGGTCCCCCACCGAGACTCATGCCTTTTTATTTCAGCTTGTGCCCTAGGGATTAATCACGTTATATTGTTCAGTTCATTATAGAGTAGTTTTTTCGGGAAGAACTTCCCTTTAAATCAAGTTTTTTGTATCAGGATGCATTAATATCTTATCTGAAGGCTTCAACCGTGATAAAATCAAACAAATATAGTTATCATAATTCATATATAAAATAGGAAATTGGCAAAATGTCATTAGAATAAAGGGGAAAATATGAATGTCAGAATTAATCGATTGGAAAAATAGTGCTCGCGGTCATAAGTTCATAGCATCTTTTAGCGGAGGAAAGGATAGTGTCTTAGCCCTTTATAAAGCAATGAAGATTGGAGAAGCTGTAGGACTTATCGTCATGCTGGAGGAAGAAGGAAAACGTTCCAGATCCCATGGAATGCCTCCGGAACTCATACATGCCCAAGCTGAATCAATAGGATTGCCTGTATATACTGCAGCTGCCAGTTGGACTGATTATGAAAAAGTATTTATGCACCTTTTAGAAAATGCTAAAAATCAAGGAGCAGAAGTTTTAGTAACAGGAGACTTGGATATGCCTGCCCATGGCTGTTGGCATGATAAGGTTACGAAGAATGCCGGGTTGAAGCTTGGAATGCCTTTATGGGAAATGAATCATCGTGAAGCTGTCGAAGAGTTCATGAATCTAGGATTTGTAACGATCATCGTAACCGTTAATTTATCATTGGGAATGACAGAGGATGATTTAGGGCGAACGTTAACCCATGAATACGTGAAGGACCTTGAAGCTCGCGGTATTGACCCCTGCGGAGAAGGCGGAGAGTTCCATACGACCGTAATAGACGGCCCCATTTTTAAACAGCCAATTACCGTTCGTAAATGTGAGATAATCAAGGACGGAGAATATGCTTTTTTGCCTTTGGAGCTAGATAAGATGACGAATATGAGTACCTTATAACCGAACTAATTACCTATTTTAGTGGTAACCACTCCATACTGCACACCAATTATGAGATTTTCTATAACGATTGAGGTGCAGTTCGAGTCCTTTGACAGTAGGAGAATATCGAGTTTTAGTTAACATAATATTATTATAGTGACTCCATTATGCAGCAACCATTCATTTCTGATAACTTTCTGTTTCATTATTTTTTAAACAGGAAAATAACAGAATTTCAGAAAAGTAAATGTTTTTAATATACTAAATCGAGTGACTCTTTATAAAAATCAGTACGGTGGTATCAAGAAAAAAAGACTATGTATTCTAGTCTTTTTTGAGAAGTCATTCGGTTGATTTAAAACTCTGTCCATTACCTGGCCAAAACTCTTATAATTTTCAAAATCCTCGGTGAAGTAGATTTTCCTAGCAAAAGGCGCGTATCCCATTCCGAGTGCCCTTTCACCTCTCCACACCAATGATTCTAGTTTTATCTACCCATTCAGATATATCGAAATAATGTTTACTTTGAAATAACTCCCCATTGAAGGAATGTGATATCCATATAAAAATAATGAGTACTACAGGAGTTGTACTTCGTCCTTTTCAGTTAATAATAGAAATCCATTAATGTTTCGTCCATTAAATCCTGTGTGAGTCCTATGTAAATCATCGTATCTTTTGGATTGGAATGATTAAGGATTTGCTGCAGTAAAGCGATATCCTTGAATTTTTGGTAATGTAAGTAGCCGAAGGTTTTTCGAAGGGTATGTGTACCGACATCCGGAATGTCTGCCATTTCAGCCGCTTTGTTCAGAACCCGATAGGCCTGTACCCTGGTGATTGGACCATTACCCTTTCGACTTGGAAATAAATACTGATCATTTTTCAGGTTCGATTTCCGGACATACTTCCTAACTTCTTTACGAAGTTGAGGATTGACAAGGAACCGCTTAATTTTATCTGTTTTTTGCTCCACAATGACAATATGCGTACCGTCAAGAATGTCTTTCACTCTCAATTGTAAAAGATCCCCTATACGTAACCCGATGTTTATCCCGATTGAAAACATCATATAATCCCTGTAGCTGCAATATTTTAATAGTGACTTTTTCATTTTTTCAATGTGATCCAACCGGCGTATAGGCTGGACATTTTTAATTCTTTGAGAGGCTGATTGCATGAATGGTTCATTCTCCTTTCCCCTTCTTTCATTGTACGTGAACAGGTGAAAAAAAGGCAAGTTTTATAAATTTTGATTAGCTTATAAACCTTGATTTAATGCGTTTTTGAATGTATCAATAGAGGTCCTTTGTTACATTCAGAATATTCTTATAAAAACAAACCAGAAAGCACCTATAATCTACCAACCGCCATTAACCGGCTATATAGATTCATAGAGCCTTTTTAACTCCTTCTTGATTTATGACTCCAATAAAGTAAAACAACAGCTTTAAAAGCTAAATATGAAGCTCGTTTTTTATGACTTTTATTATATTTTTGTACATGCACTATTAAAAATAACTATTTTTCTAATTTTTAACATAGTCTGCAAAAAATTTCGATTTCACCATGCTATGGAATATTCGGCCTTGATTTCAATATATTCCTGTAAAAACAAATGAACCTTGGAGAGAGGCAGCGATTTCTTCCAAAGGAAAATGAAAGCTGCTCAAACAGACAACAGAACAACTATCGTATCCTCAATTATAAAAAAAATAGCCACTGCCCCCCTGCTAACCAGATTGTTAATGAAGAAGTTTTGCAATAACTTTTATGACTTTTTACCCCCTCGCTCTTTCTAAACAATTTTTCATTGATAACGGAATTCGAATACAGGATTAGCGACCAATCTATTAACGATAATAATGTTATGTAAACACTCAATATTTGATAAAGAGAATCTTATTTACTTCCCTTTGTCATATATTCCCCCAATCAATTAATGAATATAAAAACTGGCATTATCAATAATCTCTACGTCTTTGTGACTTTTCAGCTCATCCATCAACTGGAAAAGTGCTCCATCCTTCTGTTTTGCTTCAATCATGCAATCCAGCTGTGGTAAGCTTCCCTTTATTTGTTGCAAAAATTCCATGAACATTCCAGTATCCACAAAATCAGCATGTGCTCGAAATTCTTTATCGGACCTTGGACTTGAAATATGCATTTTAGGGGGTAGCTTGGAATTACTCCATGTATTCAATATTCGGTCCCAATGATCTTTCCAATCTTCATTTGGTAACTGATGTGCGAGGTAATGGTGATAATCAAAAACCATTGGTATGCCTAATTTTTCACATAAATAAAGTGTTTCCGACAAAGTATAGGTAGTATCATCATTCTCAAGAATGACCATTCTTTGAATCGATTCCGGAATCAAACCCCAATTATGGATAAACTGCTCTAATGCCTGTACATGCTCGCCATAACCGCCGCCAACATGCAAAACACAGCGGTGCTCGGGATCCACTCCCATTTTTTTTAATAAAGTAAAGTGCATCCTTAATGTTTTTAAGGATGTCTTCAGTATATCGATATTTGAGCTATTCAAGATGACAAAATGATCTGGGTGAAAATCTATCCTCATTTTTGGGTGATTCTTTATGAATGTTTTTAATTTAGCCAGTTCTTCTGAAATAGGATCTATGTAATCCCATTCTGGAATTTCTGGATGATTGGCTAAAGGGATAAGTTTTGAAGAAAGCCTGAAGAACTGAATATTATTAGCTTCGTTATGAATCAGTAAACGCCAGCAATTATGAAGATTGGATATTGAAATGCGTTCGAGCTTCCTTATCGCTGCATCTCTGTCCTTAATTTTAGAAAACTGAGCAAAAGTCATCGTTTGGGATGGTGAACAGTTTGGCACATGATTACTCATGGCTACATAACCAAGACGGATTAATGTCAAAGTGATAGCTCCTTTCACGTTGAATGTTTAATGGAAGTATTCCCCTATGAGACCAATATTATAAATGTGAAAGCATCCATGACTCCGAGAAATTAAAAAAACGGCCTTTTTCCGAATGAATATCGGGCAAAAGCCGTATTTTCCAAACACTCATTTTCGCTTGAATTTTTCATACTTTTTTTGTTGTACTTACACTTCAGGAGTAGGAGTTGGTTTGGCATATCCGCTTTTATATTTTTCATCGACTTTATTCCGGATCTCTTTGACGCTCATACCGTCATTCAAGTCCAATATGGATTGCGCAGCAATTTCTAAGCAAACTCCGCATCTTGTCCCGTGGTCATCCCAAACCACTTCACCATTTTTTTTATTCTCATGGATAAAACAATCGTAATTATTTTTATGGTTAGCTGACTCTCCGCAACCGCAGTAACAAGGTATTTTTTCTAGTAAATCTTTATTTTGTGCAACAGCTAAATAGATTGTCTTCATATCCTCCGGTTTTTCAGCTAAGAAATCCGGTGCTATTTCCTTACTGCTGGTCTCCTCCTGAAGGTCTCCAGATACCGTATGCTCTGAATGTCCTTCATGACTGCTTTCTTTTTTCACAACATTTCCCTCTTCACTTGAACAGCCTGAAAGTATTAATGAAGAACAGATTCCCAAAGTGACGGTCATTAATTTTAGCTTCATTTATACACTCCTTGGTCATTTTCATACTCCCATTTTATGGCACACAAAGGCTTATTACAAGCATAAGGTTCCTAAACATAAGGATTTAAAATGACACGACTTCGTGCATATTTTTAAAGTATTAACCACACACTTTAAGAAAAAAGAATGAGGTGATATTGTTGTGAGAGCGCCACTACCATCATTGTTAATTTTATTAGGCACATATTTCCTTATTATCCTCCTTGATAACCTACAGGGCTTGAATATATTGCACTCTTTCTATAGCATCAAACAATATTTGATAGTAGGTCGTGGAGAAGATTACTTTCTGCTCTTGTTATTCACCATAATCTTTTTATATTTGATCATAATCTCAGCCATCAAAAACCGGCAGCCTCCCTCTTCATGAAGCAGCTGGTTTAATTTTTTGTTTTATATATGCGGTTATCAATAATAAAATGGGGATTCCAATGAGTAAAGGTAGATGTAAAAGGGAAGGGACGACTTTTAACCCTTCATTTATATGAGCCTGATAGCTAGGAGCAATCATTATCGAAGAGATGAAAATAACACCGCCAACCAGATAAATGAATATAGGTGATGGTTTCATTTGAAATAAGTCCCCTGCGCCAATAATGGCACAAAAGAAAAAGATCGAAATTTTAATGAAGCCTAAAATGATCATTAAAACAAGAATAAAGGTATCCAGTCTCTCAATAAAATCAGCGATATTAATATAACTCACGGCTGTAAGAGCTGGGAAATTAGACCTTAATACCGCCTCGGGACCTAATACGGACAAGAGAATGAACGAATTAAGAGTTAAAGAAACCCCACCTATTATTATCGCAAAAAGGCCCACTTTAACGGCAGAACTCTTTTTATTCAAATACGGAAGGATCATCGTAAATGTAATCAATTCTCCAAAAGGCACGGTTATACCTGTAGGAATCAACTCTTTCCATACCATTCCCCATCCGTTGCCTAATACAGGCTGAAGGTTTTCCAATTTTGTATATCCTCCTAATATAAACATAAAGTTTAAAATCAAAAGGGTCACGATAATAATGGTAAAGCATAAGCATGCAACACGTGCAAATGCTTCCAATCCTAGATGAACTCCATAAATTAAAACAAGTATCATGCATATCCCCAGCGTTATAATGGAAGTGCGTCTATAAGTGGAGCTAATTAATAATTCTTCAAAATCGCGTAATACTCTTGAAGCAAGATAAACAAAATAGATGATATAGGAAAAACTCAATACGCTGCCGATATATTTACCCCAAATTTTCCGGACATAGCCGGTCATCGGTATGTCAGGATATTTTTTGAATAATGAAATATACACGAAATACAGTAAACATCCGAAAAGGGTTGATAAAAGGTTAACAATCCAGACATCCTGCTTGGCACCCTTTCCTATAATAAGCAGTAGATTACTGCCAAACATAAAAATGATCATCATACAAAATAACTGAAATCCATCAATTTTTATTTTAGGCAATGCATCCTCACCTCCCCATTCATTTATTTCGGCTCATAAGGTTCCATTAGCAATCCGGAATTGATAATCTCTACATGAACCTTCAATGATATCTGCGCATCTGAATATAGGTTATCCCAATTTTTTTTGTTTTGGCGCCAATAAACGGGATTTGTTCGGGACAGGGCATCACCAAAACCAAAAATATCTGACTTTTCTTTTTGAGTGATGCTAATCGTCTTTTTAATTTGCCTTTTTAATTCATTTTCCATTTTTTTTTCGAATTTTTTTAACACTCTCGGATCACTTAAATTAAGCTCACATGATGTTTCCAACAGTTCTCCCATCACGTTGATATCAGTATGAATGACAGGTTTTTCATGATGGATCTCAGTTAACATTTTACTTTTCACACCGATTGTGTTGATTGTTACATTTCCTCTTTCACAAGGTAACACAACGGAAGTATTTTTCACTTTAGATGTAACGAATTGAGCGGCTCGGGCCGTTTCTCCATCCAACCATCTCACCAATTTGCCTTTTCTGAAAACGGCTAATCCTTTAACCTTAATAGTAGTCGGGTTCGTCGTCTCTAAATTTCCTGTTTGCTTCCCCTTCTGGGAAGCATTGCTTATACTGATTCCCGGAAGTGATACATCTTTGCCTTCACTCAACAGTGAAGCAATGATTTCATAAGCTAACACCTCACTAGATGATCCATACGACTTTTGATTATTTTGTGTTGTACTGATGATATTTTTACCAGGAGTAATCTCAAGAGGTTCAATTACTCCAAGTACATCCTTCGCAGTCTTCCCGCGCGCAATAAAGATCGGGATACTTACCCGCGAATATTTACCTCTATCTAGACCATCGAATATTAAATCCAAATCATTTCGAGCTAACTTCTCGCCAATAATAATGAGCGAGAGATGTGTTGTGTTATTTTCCCTCGGAATAACGGAAGCTGACTTACCTAAAGCCTCCAAAAGCGTTTTTCCTGTTATCGTATAGTTGATGACAGCGAGACTTTGACCTCCTGATGTGTTGGTTTGGGATAGGCCGCTAGGATTTATGACTTGATATGTTACTCGGTATGGTTGTTTTGGATCGTCATTTTGGTCAACTCCCATAGCTATTATGACCCCAAGTTCGTTTAATTCCCGATAATTTGAACACCCTGAAAACAATAAGCAAATGGCTGCCATCCATAAAAGTGAAATATTAATTTTCATTTTTCGTTCCCCCGTATTTAGCCGAGTTTTATTTTCTTGATGGTTTTTTCAAAAGTGATGGTAGCGGGAAACGAAAAAAAACATCTTTTTGCTCCTTGAAACGAAATGGAGCAAATGGGGCAAAATAGGGTACACCAAAAGACCTCAGGCTGCTCATATGAAGCCAGATACATAAAGTGAAAAGCAATATGCCATATAAGCCTATAAATGCCGAGATCAAAATCAATATAAATCGAATTCCACGAGTTACATTGACTAGACTGGTATTTGGCAGTGTAAAACTGCTGATTGCAGAGATGGCTACAATGATGACAACTGCCGCTCCCACAAATCCCGCTTCAACAGCTGCCTGCCCTAAAATAAGTGCACCTACAATTGATACGGCTGGTCCGATCGCCCTTGGCATTCGAATTCCTGCCTCCCGTAATATCTCGAAGGCCATTTCCATTACCAGTATCTCGACAATCGCTGGAAAAGGAACATTTTCTCTTTGAGCCATTAAACTGACGAGTAAAGTAGTAGGAATAAGCCCCTGGTGATGAGTAATTAGTGCCAAATAAATAGAGGATGCATACATCGACAGAAAAAAGGCTCCAAATCTTAACATCCTTAAAAAAGAGCTGATATATTGATTTTGATAATAGTCCTCCGGAGATTGAAAAAATTGAGAAAAAATCGCCGGGACGATTAAAACAAATGGAGTTCCTTGAATAATGATGGCAATTCGCCCTTCCAACATATTTCCAACTACCGCATCTGGACGTTCTGTATTCAAAAGAAGGGGAAAAATCGTCGCTGAATCATCCCGGATTAATTCCTCAATGTAATTCGATTCAAGAACCCCATCAATATCAATGCCCTTTACTCGTTCTTTGACTTCCTTCACAATGCTCTCATCCGCAATTCCCTGAATGTACATGATTCCAATATCCGTTTGAGTGACACTTCCGACTTTCAAGCTTTCTAAGCGTACATCAGGATTTTGAACCCTAGCACGAATTAATGACGTATTGGTTCTTAAATTCTCAGTAAAACTATCTTTTGGTCCTCTAATGACAGTTTGGCTTGTCGGCTCGGTTATCGCACGGGATGGTTGACTTTTAGTACTGGCGATGAATGCTTTTGCACTGCCATTCAACAATACAACCGTATCTCCTGTCAAAACCGCTGATATGAATTCCTGCCAACTTTCTTTAACGGTTAATTGGGATACCGTTAGAATATGGCTTGCTCGTTCTTCTATCTCTGTAAATATTTGTTTATTTTCTTTAAACCAATCTATTAATGGTTCAATTATATTTTCATTAATGATGGTAGCATCAGCCAAACCGTCAAGGTGGATTACAGCTGCCTGTATCGATTTATCGTGTGGAGATTCAATCATTCGAACAGACAAATCTGAACTGTCCCCAAGCACGTTCTTCAATCTCTTTACATTTTCATTTACCTCGCAGGATAAGGTGCCATTGGTTGTAGATTTTTCTTTAGCTCTTTTAAGAGAACGTCCTATCCTCACTTTTCCGCCCCTTACTGATTAAGAGTGTGTATATGTTCGTTTCACTGATGATTGACTTTATTATTTGTATCTAATATAAATATATGTAATAAAAGGATGGTGAGAAAAATTTTGATATCACTTTCCATCGAAAAAAGCCGATTTTTCCTTATAAGGGAATCATCGGCTTTAATATTTTGGTGGGAATTATTCACCATCTCTCAAGTCAAAGTAAATTCGATTTTACGTCCGTTTCAATAATATTAACGAGCTACTTTATTTCTTACTTTTAGATAAGGCTAGCGGAATGGTTACCAGCGAAACCCCTGCTGCGACCCAAAGCCAGCTGGTGATTCGTTTTTTTTCGCTTCCGCTTTTACTGGGTATACTCGATCCGTATGATTTTCTGGAGGTCGGCCGTTCTATGTCCGCTGTTTCATTCGCTTTATGCAAATGCTGATTCTCTGGTAATTGGGTTGTTCTTTCCAAATCGCTTGTATCTTCTCCCATTCCTTTAAGAAAGGTCATCAGAAAAGTCATAGCTTGTTTGACTTCTTGGTCATTCAAGGAACGCAGCAATGATAGGTAGCTTGGCTTTTCCGGCATTTTATCAGACTCTGCCATACGGGCAATCCCTGAATTGATCTTGAGGATAAGCGGTTCAAGCTGCTGAACATTAAGTGTTCCTAACGTGCCAAGTATGAGAAGCAGATTTTTTAGCGTATTTGCCGTTTCTGGGGTGTCTGCTGTCTTGACAAGAATGTTCAGCACTTTGTCCCCTTCCTTCAACAAGCTGTTAACCATTGATAAAATCCCTCGATCCTGCATGCCCTTCATGACTTCAAACGTTTCTTTAATCACTTCTTTATTTTCCAAAAGGGTACGCTCGATATCCTCGAGTTCAATTCTTCTTCTTTCTTCATCGCTAATGGAGATTCGATTGATCACTTTTGTCGCTTTAGCCACGGTTCCTCTCCTCCTTTTTGATCTTCAAGAGGTCACCTGGGAATATATAATCTTCACGAGCCCATTTTTTTTGTACTTGTACACCTATCTGCGGTTGTGGATTACCATTACGATGGTTGATACTCGGCAATGGATTGTCTCCTTTAACCCTGAGCACTTCCATTTTTGCTTGAACTTCCTTATAGGCAGGAGTATCAGTATCTTTATCTGAATGGCTGCTTGTCAATTGGTTGATTGCCCCGTCACCTGAATCGTTCATTGGCAGATAAACTTCTTTACCTTTTACACGATCCGTAATCAGGCATTGCACTTTTGCATTTCCATATGGTGAAGTAAGCCGAACAAGAGTGCCATCCTCAAGCCCTCTATCTTTTGCCAATTCCCGGGATACCTCAAGGAAGACTTTTGGCGTTTTGGAAGTGATGCCTTTTGATTTATAGGTCATGTTTCCTTCATGGAAATGTTCCAATAAACGGCCATTATTCACATGGATATCGAACTCATCCCCAAAGTCAATCGGTTTGGTCCATTCGACTGGAAATAACCTTGCTTTTCCATCAGGGAAAGGAAAAGCTTCCGTGAATAACAGTGGCGTATCTTTACCATCTGGCGTCACTGGCCATTGAAGACTGTTATAACCCTCCAAGCGTTCATACCTTACTCCTGCATATAACGGTGATAGTTTAGCGGCTTCTTCCATAATTTCACTTGGATGCTCATAATTCCAGCCGGCTCCTAACGAATTAGCGACATTCATAATGATTTGCCAATCAGGCTTTGAGTCGCCAAGCGGTTCAAAGACTTGATAAAGACGTTGAATACGGCGTTCCGTATTCGTGAAAGTACCTTCTTTTTCAAAGCTTGGGCTTGCGGGAAGGACGACATCCGCGAATTCAGCCGTTCTTGATAAGAAGATATCTTGTACCACAAAGAAGTCCAGTTTTTCAAATGCTTTATGGACATGATTGATATTCGAATCGACCAGACCCATATCTTCACCCTTTAAGTACATTGCTTTGATGGTACCGGCATGTATCCCTTCGACCATTTCATGATTATTCAGGCCAGGGTTTTCTGGTATTTTTGCACCCCAGGTGTTTTCATATTTCAAGCGGACCTTTTCATCTGTTACTTTTTCATAACCTGGCAGGCGATCCGGCATACTGCCAAAATCGCTGGCTCCTTGAACATTATTATGGCCGCGTAATGGGTAAGTACCTGTTCCAGGTTTTCCGTAGTTGCCTGTTATTAGCATTAGATTGGAAATTGCAGTACTTGTATCGCTTCCTCCTCCATGCTGGGTAACTCCCATGGCCCAAAGCGTTGCAACACTTTCCGCATCATGAATGGCCTCTGCCAACGTAATTAAATCTTCCTTAGCTACACCTGTTACTTTTTCTGCATATTCCATTGTGTAAGGTTCCAAAGTCTTGATGTATTCTTCCATTCCATTTACACGATTTTTGATGAAGTCTGTATCTGCCCATCCTTTGTCGACGATATATTTAGACACGGCCGACAGCCAAATGATATCCGTTCCCGGAGCAGGCTGGATGAAGAGGTCGGAGCGTTCAGCCATTTCATGCTTTCTGATGTCCGCCACTATCAGCTTCTGTTTACCTAGTTTATGGGAACGTTTGATTCTTGTAGCCAACACGGGGTGTGATTCGGATGTATTGGAGCCTATGATCAATACAAGTTCGGACTTTTCGATATCCTTTATGCCCCCTGTATCTCCGCCATATCCAACCGTTCTGAATAGTCCTAAAGTAGCCGGCGTCTGACAATACCGGGAACAGTTATCCACATTATTGGTGCCAATGATTCCCCTAGCCAGCTTTTGCATTAAATAGGACTCTTCATTGGTGCATTTGGAAGACGTTATGAAAGCCATCGAATCCGGACCGTGAGAATCTTTGATTTCAGTGAATTTACGGGAAATCAATTCAAGGGCTTCTTCCCATTCAGCTTCCCTGAACGCATCCCCTTCCCTAATTAATGGTTTTGTGAGTCTTTCTTCACTATTCACGAAATCCCATCCGAATTTCCCTTTTACACAAGTCGAAATTCCATTTGCAGGTGCCTCCACTTGCGGTTCGATCTTAAGGATTTTACGATCTTTGGTCCAAACGTCAAAGCTGCATCCTACCCCACAGTATGTACAAACCGTTTTTGTCTTCTTGATCCTTGCATCCCTCATGGCGGATTCCATATCTGAAATCGCTAAAATCGAACCATAACCCGTTTCAACATTTTTCGTGATTTCTATCATTGGTCGAAGTGTTTGTTTGGCAATGCCGGTTAAAAATCCGGCTTCCCCTTCCATTCCCTTTTCCATCATTGCATTACACGGACATACAGTTGAACAGTGTCCACATGACACACATGAAGATTCATTGATCGGAACATTATCATCCCAAATGACACGCGGGCGTTTTGCTTCCCAATCAATGGTCAATGTTTCGGTGACCTGTACATCTTGACACGCTTCAACACAACGGCCGCAAAGGATGCATTGATCAGGATCATATCGATAGAATGGATTCGACCGATCCACATCATATGGTTTTTGATCAAAAGGAACACTTTGATGATTTACCTTCATTTCCTTAACCGTATTGTGTATTTCACAGCCGCCATTATTATAATCGCAAACCGTACAATAAAGCTCATGGTTATACAATATCTTGTCCATAGCCATGACCTGTGCTTCTTTTACATCAGGTGCAACTGTATCAATTACATCACCATCGTTGATCTTGGTTGAACAAGACCTTACAAGTTCTCCATTAACGCTCACTAAACATGTATCACATGTTTCGATAGGACCTAGGCTAGGATGGTAACAAACATTCGGGACTTCAATGGAGCTATCCGTCAGCATTTGTAATATTGTTTGATTACCTTCCAGACTGGTCTCTGCACCATTGATTTTTATATGCACTTTCTCTGGCAAACTAATCGCTCCCCTCTTACACAACGAAAAAATTCATCATTTTATATTTTCTACCCCCGCACATTTTTTCTCAAACTTGCGAAAGTAAAAAATGGAAGACTCCTTTTAACCAATTTCATATCAGAAATGAACAAAGTCGAAGTGAGACATAGTATTCACTCACTTCGACTTTATCGTCATTGGTTAGATTTTGCTTTCAATACAAAAGAACTTAAAGGGGCAACGGTTATCAGACTCCCTTTAATCCTTTCTATTTCTTCCAGGCCAGCCCGCTGTCCATCCACTAAAACGGTCCAATTATCTTCGTGGGGAAGAGAAATCGTAATCGCGTCCCAATTTGCATTATGAATCACTGCAATTGTTGAATCTTCAGTTATTAAAGAGAATGCAACCACATTTGGCGGAGCATCAAAGAATTGTAAATGCTTTTCTATTTCTTCGGGTGTGCTTAACCGAAAAACAGAATGATTTTTCCTGAGCGAAATTAGCCCTTTCATATACTCCACTTCCCGATTGAACTCCGCTCTTCTTTTCCAATCCAATCGGTTAATCCAATCAGAAGATTGATAGCTATTTTCATCTCCATCCTTCGTGCGCATGAACTCTTGTCCAGCATGTATCATTGGAATTCCCTGTGACAGTAAGACAATTGCCGAAGCTAATTTATGCATCTGTTTCCTTTTCTCTTCCGTCGCATCTGGATTAGTGATGAGAAGCTTATCCCATAGAGTATAATTATCATGTGCTTCAACATAATTGATCACTTGATCTGGTCTTTGATATGTTGCGATATCATCATCATATTTCAAACCACCAGCAATTCCTTTTTTGATAATATCTTCCATTCCTGGTTTTCCATTCACGAATCCTTTATCATGTTCATTCATTACAAACCCTTTTAAACCATCACGGATCGCATCATTAAAATGAGCGATTCCAGGCATTTTAAAAGCATTCTTTTGATTTGCTTTCAGCTCTTGGGCCAAGCGGGTATCCATATCCCAGCCTTCACCCAAAACAATGAGGGTCGGATCAATTTCTGCCAATGCCTTTTTCACTTCATTCATCGTTTCCACATCATGAATCCCCATTAAATCGAAACGGAAACCATCAAGGTTAAATTCCTTCGCCCAATAGGTTACGGATTCAACAATGAATTTGCGCATCATTTTACGTTCAGACGCGGTGTCATTTCCTACACCAGTTCCATTAGATAAGGAGCCGTCAGCGTTATAGCGAAAAAAGTAAGTGGGAACGAGTTTATGGAAGTTTGAGTGCTCCACAGAATAAACGTGATTATAGACAACATCCATGATCACTCGTAAACCGTGATCATGTAAACCTTGAATCATTTCCTTTAACTCACGAATCCTGACTTTTGGTTGATACGGATCAGACGAATAAGAGCCCTCGGGAGCGTTATAATTCTGTGGATCATATCCCCAGTTATATTGTGGTTCATTCAATTTCATTTCATTGACTGTGGCAAAGTCGAATATCGGGATAAACTGAACATGGGTAACGCCTAGATCTTTAATATGATCAAGACCCGTTTTCACTCCTTCTGGACCTTTGGTTCCGGCTTCAATCACTCCTAAGAATTTACCTTTATGATGGATTCCGCTTTCAGGATGAATAGATAAATCCCGTGTATGCAATTCATAAATGACTATGTCCTCAGCTTTTTCGAGAGGTGGTTTATCTCGTGTCCACCTTTCAGGGTTCGTATCTGTTATATCTATCACGACTCCTTTAATACCATTAACAGTAACTGCACGAACATATGGATCGACGGCTTCACTCCAGTTTTCTCCCACTCTCACTTTATATGTATAAATCAATCCATCCTGATCACCGTTCAACTCAATCGTCCAGGTACCTTTTTCCGAACGCACCATCGGAATCTCTATTCCATCTGAATCTTCCCAATGTTTATAAGTAACTAGCTTAGCTTCAGATGCAAGTGGTGCCCATAACCGGAATGCCGTTTTATCTTTAAGATAGGAATTTCCTAAATCTTTGCCTTCATAGAAATATAGTTCATCCAATTCCGACGGCTTTACTGGATTAATATTTGCAATCGGCAGGGATTCCAACTGATTTTCCGTTTCATTACCCGTAGGTTTTCGATTATTTTTATTTTCCTCTTCAAAATAAGAAAGTGAATCTTTAATAGGTCATTCCTCCATTGAAATTCCCATTTTAGAACAGGAATTATTAATTTTTATAATCATGAGCGAATTTTCCCTTATGTTATGATTCCACAGGCTTTACCCATCAAAACATTCGATCGGCAAATTATGTCGAAAATTCAGAAATCTATATTTTGAGCGAAAGCTGTAGGTCATTTTGCTGAACCTTACCTATCCTTTTATGAAAATGAAGCCAAAAAAGATAAAAAAATGCCTCCATAACAGTTTTACGGTCTTGGAGGCATTTCTAGTACTCTTTATGGTGTTTTAATAATTTTCACAGAGTTATCTTCAACAATTGCAGTGAAGTTCTTAATTTCAGGTTGCTCAAATATAAAGTCAGTGATGCCGTCTTCAAGCTGTTCTTGTAGAACACGGCGAAGCGGTCTCGCTCCGAAAGTTGGGTGATATCCGAGTTCAATTAGCCTTTGTTTCGCTTCATTAGTTACATCTAACGATAAACCATTTGCAGCAAGTGTTTCGTCAAGCTCGTGAATCATGATATCAACGATTTGCAGAAGATCTTCTTTCTTCAAAGCCGAGAATTCAATGATGCTATCGAATCGGTTCAGGAATTCCGGTTTGAAGAAGCTGCCTAAAGATTGTAGGATTGATGCTTCCTCCACAGCTGAACTTGTACCGAATCCCATTACTTTTTGTTTCTCACCGACTCCAGCATTACTCGTCATGATGATCACGGTATCTTTAAAAGTAACGGTCCGTCCTTGACTGTCGGTTAAGCGGCCATCTTCCATGATTTGCAGGAACATATGCATTACATCCGGATGTGCCTTTTCGATTTCATCCAATAAGATGATGCTGTAAGGCTTGCGGCGAACTTTTTCCGTCAATTGTCCAGCTTCCTCATGTCCTACATATCCAGGAGGAGAACCAATTAATTTAGAAACACTGTGTTTCTCCATGAATTCACTCATGTCAAGACGAATCATCGCTTCCTTGTCCCCGAATAACTCCTCAGCAAGAGTTTTTGCCAATTCGGTTTTACCTACTCCTGTCGGACCAACGAAAAGGAAAGAACCGGTAGGACGGTTTTTTGATTTTAACCCGGCACGACTTCTTCGAACGGCCTTGGAAACCTTTTTGACAGCCTCCTCCTGCCCGATTACTTTTTTCATAAGCTCCGCTTGGAGGTGAACCATCCTTTCTTGCTCATCTTCTTGGAGCTTACCTACAGGTATACCAGTCTTTTGTTCGATGATGTTTTGAATGTCTTCAACGGTAACGGTTGGCTTAATTGCATCTTCCCCAGCCTGCAATGACTTTTCCAGTTTTTCTTCTTCATCACGAAGAATAGCAGCTTTTTCATATGCTTCTTCTTTTAAGGCCATTTCTTTTTCTCTATAGATTTGAGCCAAACGTTCTTTCATGTTTTCTACTTGGCCGTCTTCGATGGTCAAGTTCAATTTTGAACCAGCTTCATCCATTAAGTCTATTGCCTTATCAGGCAGGAAGCGGTCTTGAATGTAGCGGTTAGAAAGTTCAACAGCAGCTTTAAGGGCTTCCTCACTATATGTCACACCATGATAAGATTCGTAACTATCCTTTAATCCCCTTAAGATGACAAGTGCCTCAGCCGTTGTCGGCTCATTAACGTGTACAGGCTGGAAGCGCCTTTCAAGGGCACCATCTTTTTCAATTTTCCTATATTCTGATAAAGTGGTTGCTCCGACAAGCTGAAGTTCGCCGCGTGCAAGTGCAGGCTTCAGGATATTTCCTGCATCCATTGATCCTTCTGCCGAACCAGCTCCCACAAGTTGATGAATTTCATCGATGAATAGTATGACATTTTTTCTTTCCTGTAATTCGCTGATCAATTGCTTCATACGTTCTTCGAATTGCCCTCTAATTCCAGTATTCGACACAAGGGACGCTACATCAAGCATATATACAAGCTTATTACGTAATTTAACTGGCACTGAACCTTCAACAATCGCTAAAGCAAGACCTTCAGCAATGGCTGTTTTACCGACACCAGGTTCACCGATTAAAACTGGATTATTTTTATTGCGTCTATTTAAAACTTCAATGACGCGTTTAATTTCTTCACTTCGTCCGATAACCGGATCTATAAGTCCTGCTTTAGCAGCATCGGTTAAATTTCGGCCATACTCCTCAAGCAATCCTCCGTCATCGCCATGTTCAGCTGAATCCGGTTTTGGTACACCATTATAATTAAATGGATTGAATGAATTTGGAGTTCCGTTAAATTGGAATTTCCCTATATCCATCCCGCCCATAGCTGCTCCAAGTTTGTTTCGCTCTTCTTTATAACAAGTGGAGCACAGTTTCACATCATGCTCCTGACCATTCATATTTAGGTGAACTTGAATATTAGCTTGGTTTACATGGCATTTTTCACAAAGCATGTAGTACTCCTCCTTTAAAAAATGAATTTAAAAAACTTTGACCTTCTTTGACTTTCTGACTTTATTATACATTGACCTTCTTTGACTTTCAATAATTTTGTTTGGGAATTTTTTTGATAAAAAAGAAATTGCCTTGAATTGGTTTGCTAAGCATATTAAACTATCGATTTCCAGTCAAATAAAAAGATTCTATGTATGCCCCTTAGAATATTCAATTAGTATTGATTACCCACTTCAGGACTCACCATAACCTTAAACTATTAACAAAACGCCAATTCTCTTGTCCATGTGCCTCATTCACTCTTATTTTTTAAAACAAAAAAAGACTTTATTAAGTCTCTTTAAGGTTTGTACAATTTTTAAACGTTGGATTTCCACTCCAGGTACTCGCTTTCCGCGGGCGGTCGTGGAGCCTCCTCGGCGTCTTCGCACCTGTAGGGTCTCCCCTTGACGCGCTTTTCCCGCAGGAGTCTCGCACCTTCCGTTCCAATCATCTTTGTTTTAATTTTAAGATAGAACACTTTTGCCTACAGTCTTTTTTGTTTTTAAGTAGTATTAATACTTGAGGTGATATCGATGCTTTCTTAAAAGTCCCCTCGTTGTTCAACCCATGGCATGCTTTCCTTTCCGCTATAGCTGCTTCAATTCCAATAAAAAATCAAAAAGGTTTCGGAATGAAACCTTCCGAAACCTTTTTGTCTACAAATTGAAAGAGACTTCATTAAGTCTCTTAGCTTTTTTATATTAAGATTGATTTTCTTCTATTATATACGTTTCGCACCAATATACTTTGGCTTCCAATAGGTATTATTGGTTTTAGCGTATGACACTCCTTTAGATGATGAAGAGTGAATGAATTCATTGTTTCCTATGTATATAGCCACATGTGTAGGTTTTTTCGCTTTATTTGGTGCAAAAAACATTAAGTCACCTTTTTGCAGGCTTTTAACTTTCTTACCTTTTTTATATATGTCAGCAGCAGTTCTTGGTAAATTCTTACCAGCTTTTTGATATGAATACTTCACTAAACCGGAACAATCAAAACCTGAAGAAGAAATGCCACCCATTTTATATTTAGTACCTAATTCACTTTTAGCCACTTTAATCGCTTTTGTATGATATGAAGCAGCTTCCACTTGGTCTCCAGCAAAGGATGCGGTTACAAGCGTAATAGCCAATGACAATCCGACGACAATTTTCTTAAACAAATTATTTTACCCCCTGATGTATTTGCTAAACCTAATATACTAGAAAAGGTATATCACTCGCATCACAGGATCTTTACAAATATGTTACATTTAGTAGATTCAGGAAGAATGACCATATAAAACATAAAAATTAGTCGAATGATGTGTCCATTTAGCTTCTCATAGAAAAAACAGTAGTTAGATAACCACTGTGCATTTATCGATAAAGGAAGATTAGGAATGCACTCACCCCGAACCATGATTTAAAAGAGAATATTAATATCATTCATGTTTTTTGTTTATACGAATGGATCCCGCTCTAGAATGAAGAAATTTGCGGCACTCCTGCAGCAAAACTGGCTAGCCGAGAACCCACAGCCGCTTGCTTTGATGGGCTTGGCAAATGGTCGTGGAAACGGAGTGGATTTCTGGTATCAACTAACTGCAGGCAAACTGGCCCTTCTCCAATTTGTCTACAGTCTGAACAGCGATAAAAAAAACACTGTTAAAATTCTTTTGAGAAAAATGGAAGAAATAATTTCACCCCACGTTTATTAAAAGGTAAACATTTCAAATCTGCAATTAAATGACTTATGTATCCTAATGAACAAGTGGCGAAAATTCCGTCAATCCCCATAAAGGCTTCGAATTGAAAGGCAATGATACCAAAGAAAGCGATACCGGCAATCGAATGGGTATAACTTCTATGTGGTGTAAAGGATGCCAGGATAATATAGACGCCTAACAGCCACAACCAGCTTTCCTGCAAAGATAAACCGCCACCTAAAACCGCTAATCCAGACAGGGTCAGCATATGCCTTTGTCTAATGAATGATGAAATAATGATGATTCCGATTCCTGCTCCTACACCGATCCACTTTTCCGTATTTGTGCCTTCCAATAGACTATAAATGATCATTAATATCCCAATCGTTTGTGCTATCGTTCGGATAAACTTATGTGAAAAAGTAATCCTATTACTTAACTTCCCATCAATATCCATATCGGGCATAAGGCCAGAAACACCCCCAATGCCAACCAAGAATAAAGTGGTGGTCGGATCTGTTTGAAGTGTGTTTGCCGTCAAGAATCCAACTGTGGCCCCTATAGCCATGTGTGCTGTACCGTTCACTGTCTCTCTCCTGTCCCTCAAAGAAGTAATTTGTTCCGAAGAAACGAATGTTTGTTCGAATCCCTACATTCTAACTATACAATATTTTGGGGGAAATTTCTTTAATTCTTGTAAAAAAGCCAGGATAACCAATAGTTATACATTAAAAACAATTCTTCTAAATTTCTATAATTGCTTTGTTTAGGTAATTTCCACACTTTAAATCCGCAAAATATTTTTCTCTAAATTGAGGTTTTTCATGAAATTTTATCCATCATATGAATATACTAATCTATAAGGGGAGTGATTCAGATAGCTTTTTTAAATGCCTTCAATAATTTTAAAAAAGGGAAAAAGTCTAAGAAAATAAAGAACATGGATTTTCGGGAACAGCATGTAAATAAATCGTCTGAGCTCATTGGGAACAATGAAATTGTCCAGAATATAATTAACAATCACCTTTCCAAAAAAAATAACCACTTGTAGGGTGGTTTTTTTAATTATTATGGGAAATGGTTTCATTCTTTTCCAACTTCTCGCTCGCTTCGTAAATATAGTTATATTGTAAATAGTAATCGTAAATGACGTTTTGCAGGATTTTAAGCAGGGATTTATCGAATGTATCGAATTCAGTTTGATAACTATTTAAGACAGTGACGAATTTCCCTTCCATGTTTTCGAAATAAAAGAGAAGGAAATTCTTGTAATATTCACTATCGCTGTTGCTTTTATTCGTAATGCACGGATCGCCGGTTTGAATGGACTTATCAAGCATCGCTTTGATGGATTTAGGCAGCTTTGCTTTTTTGAACTGGTTCAGGGTATAGATATCATAGGTAAAGGAAAGTCCTAATTGATTGGAATAAAAATCCACGGCACAGTCCAATGTATAGATTAATGGTGTTTTAAAGTCCTTGCTGTTGGCAATTTCCTCTGATATCTCCAATTGAAATTCCTCGGATGTTAAATAAGCAGCAAATTTCATCTTTGAACTGCTCATGCTGAATACTTCATAAACGGCTGCATCTTGTTTTTCAATTTCAATTTCGATATTAAAAAATTTAAAGTGTTTTAAACGGTAAAAAGCAATCGGTGCCAATAGGAAAAGCAATATCCAAACTAGGTAAAGAAATAACGTGTTAAAGATGATTTGATAAAATTCAGACGTTACGATCGGTTCGATGATTAACGATATCAATGTATGTTCAAAGCCCTGAGAAACAGGTGGCGCAGGTACAACGGTTTCCTCTGGCTTTTTCAAAGTTTGGATACCTAAATGAGCCATCGCAACTAGTGTATAAACAAAAATTAAAATTGTTCCAATCACATAAAATTTTGGCATGAATCCAATAATCCTGTCGAAAACAGAAACCCGTTTATCTTTCTGCTCCTCTATAGCCAATGTGGTTGCTCCTTTTAAGATTATTAATATCAGGAAAAGTCTACAGGGACTTAAAACTTCCTGGAGACTGCCTATTAAATTTATATGTTTGCTATTATGTTAAAATACGTAAAATTCGTTTAATCATTGACATATTCCAATTTACTTTCGACGTTTTCATTAAAATTAATAATATTTCGCCGTTAAAAATGCCCAACCTCTTCATTGAAAATGAAAAGTTGAGCAAATGTTTAGGGTTTTATTTAGGACGGCCCTTTATCGCAAATTCTTCGACCTTCCTTAAAAACAACTCCATGGCTTTTGATGCTTCGAAGTCCAACTTTTTCACGATCGAAAAAGGTCTTATAATGGGTTCATTTTTCAAATGAAAGGTTTTCAATTCATTGGACTTCAATTCTTTTTGTACAGTCAATCGGGATAGAAGGGCAATGCCAAGCCCAGCCATCACCGCTTCTTTCACTCCTTGAATACTGGTGAAAATAAAGGTTTTCTTTATGTTTAACTCCAGACTGCTTAGAAGTTTATCGGAATATGTACGGGTCCCCGATCCTTGCTCCCTAAGTACCCATGTTTGGTTTTGGAGCATATTGCCCTCGATGAGATCCATTTGTGAAAGTGGATGATCCGGGGGAACGACAACGATCATCTCGTCATTCATGAATGGCCTGACATCTATATCTTTATAATCCGTTTCACCTTCAATCAAGCCTATATCAAGCTTATTCGATCGTATTCCTTGAATGACATCATTTGAATTCGAGATGATGATTTGTATGTCCACCATCGGATATTGAGCCGCAAATTCTGCTAATACTTTTGGAAGGTAATATTCCCCTATCGTGAAGCTTGCTCCTATTTTCATCGTTCCGCTAACCACGTTATTAAATTCATTTATTTCTCTTTTTGCTGTCTCATAATGATTAAGCATTTGCTTTGCATGTCTATACAAAATTTTTCCCGGCTCTGTTATTTGAACTTGTTTGGGAGAACGATAAATTAATTTTGTTCCTAACTCATTTTCCAGATTCCTTATGTGAAGACTGACTCCTGGCTGCGACAGGTTCAGAATGTCCCCAGCCCTTGAAAAGTTTTTCTGTTCGATTACGGTTACGAATACTTTTAATGGATCCATGGTTACCTCCCTATATACCTATGCCTTTCATTTTATCATAAGTAGAAGTAATCATTGAAATAGCAAAAATATATTTCACTTATTTTTAATTTAGCTTTAAAGTTAAGCCATCAACATAGATGGAGTGATCACACTGGAACAAACAAACGTTGAAACTAAAAAACTCGGTTTTACAAAAGGGATAGCATTGACTTTGCTAATTGCCATTGCAGCAAAATACTTAGCGGAGCTTCCATTCCTTCATATAATGGGACAGTTAGTCATTGCGATACTGATTGGTGTTGTTTGGAAATCACTGATTGGCGTCCCAGCCTACGCCATTGCAGGAACAAATTATTCAAGTAAAGTCCTTTTGAGAGTGGGCATTATCTTATTGGGCATGCGCTTGAACCTAAAGGATATTTTTAATGCCGGTCCGAAAACATTTGCAGTTGGTGCCATTAGTCTGGTATTTGCTATATTAGTAGTTTATGGAATGACCCGCATATTTAAAGTCGAGAAAAAGCTAGGCATATTGACAGCTTGCGGTACGGGTATTTGCGGAGCTGCTGCCATCCTGGCAATTTCCTCCCAAATAAAAGCAAAGGAAAGAGATACAGCAATAGCTGTAGCGACGGTTGCTGTTTTAGGCACAACCTTCACTTTCGGATATACGATCCTATATCCATTATTGGAGTTATCCGATCAAGGATATGGTATTTTTTCAGGTGCGACACTTCATGAAATTGCTCATGTCATCGCTGCTGCAGCACCAGGGGGAAATGAGGCAGTCGACTTGGCAGTGGTGGTCAAATTGACAAGGGTGGCCCTGCTCATTCCCGTCGCCATTTTGATTGGGTTCATCATGAATTGGAAAGACCTATCAACTGTTACCGGAAAGAAATTTTCCTGGAAGTCCATTCAGATACCGTGGTTCATTTTTGGATTTTTATTAATGAGTGCCATTTACTCTACTGGTGCAGTTCCCGAACCTTTAGCTGATAAACTTGTTATGCTTTCCTATATCCTCATGGCTATGGCCATGGCAGGACTAGGATTGAATATTGACCTTGTAACTTTTAGAAAATATGGCGGTAAACCTTTTTTAGCTGGACTGATCGGCTCTATCTTATTGACATGCCTCGGGTATGTATTGGTGCAGGCATTCCATTTAAATTAACTTTTCAAAAAAACAAGCATCCCTTAATCGGCATGCTTGTTTTTTACTATTGGATGCGGAACATTGGCACCATAAAAAATTTCATCCATCTCCGTTTGAAGTCTTTCTATAATTTCTTGCCTTTCCTCTTTATTCAGCTTTTCCTCTGTATAACCGAATAAGTAATTATTAATATCGAACCTTTTCAGCTTACATTTTGTATGGAATATATTTTCCTGGTATACATTCACATCAATCATGTCATATAAACCCTTTACTTCATCAGGAATATAGTTTTGAATGGAATTAATATCATGGTCAATGAACAATTTTTGCCCATCTTTATCTCGCGTAAAGCCCCTCACTCGGTAATCGATCGTGATAATGTCGGTATCGAAGGAATGAATGAGATAATTAAGGGCTTTAAGTGGTGATATTTCCCCACAAGTAGAGACATCGATATCGGCTCTGAATGTGCTAATGCCTTCATTCGGATGGTATTCAGGGTATGTATGTACGGTAATATGGCTTTTATCCAGTTGCATGACCACATTATCAGGTAAAGGCCCTGGTGATTCCTCATAAGTCCCCATAGGTACCTCGACGACAGGACCTTCTGAAACAAGAATGGTTACACTGGCGCCTTGAGGGACATAATCCTGTTTGGCCGTATTTAAAACATGTGCCCCTATTAAATCAGAAACGTTGTGCAAGATCTTCGAAAGCCGCTCTGCATTATATTGTTCATCGATATAATCCAGGTAGGCCTCCCTCTCTTCCCTGGTTTTTGTGTAACAAATATCATACATATTAAAGCTTAAAGATTTCGTAAGATTATTAAATCCATGAAGTTCAATACGCTGCTCTGGTGTAAGTTTCATGATTGATTCCCCTTATATTTTTTTAGGACTATCCTTATAGTTACCCTTTTTCTGAAATAAAAAACTAAGTCTGCGAGCCTAAGCTTCTGCCTTTTTATCGATAAGCCAAGAAAAAGCCATTGCATTAACATGCAACGGCTTTTTTATTATCCTGAATTGTTCTATGCAGTATGAATTTTTTTCTTTTTTATCGGTGAAAGAATTCGTTCCAGCCATCCGAGTACAAGATCTGAGAGAATGGCCATCAATGCCGTCGGGATTGCTCCAGCAAGTATGATTGCCGTTCCATTTGAGGCATTCGTTCCCCTGACAATGATATCCCCCAGTCCGCCTGCCCCTACGAATGTACCGACAGCAGTTACTCCAATTGCAACGACAAGCGCTGTACGTAAGCCAGCCATGATGACAGACAGAGATAATGGCAGTTCGACCATTCTAAGTAACTGCAGCTTCGTCATCCCCATTGCCTTTCCAGATTCCAAATAAGCATGATCTATACTTGTAATACCGACATAAGTGTTCCTCAGGATCGGGAGTAAGGAATATAGAAACAATGATAAGATTACTGTATTTGTTCCTAACCCCATTACTAGCATCAAGAGTGCGAGCATAGCCAATGCTGGTGTGGTTTGTATGACATTCGTTATCGAAAATACCCAATTACTCAATTTCTTATGTTTTGCAATGAAAATGCCTATCGGGATGGCTACAATTGCTGCAAATAAAACCCCATAAGCTGACATTAAAAAATGGCGATAAAATTCAGTAAGTACATACATCCAATTCTGTGAATAATAAGTTCCCAGTTGTTGCAAGGTTTCCATAAGTTTGCACCTCCCATTTATTCAAAATATTTATGTGCTTTAAGGAATTCTGAAGCTACGACCGATGGCTCCTTCAAGTTCCCATCAACTTCATAGTTCAGTTCCTGCATGGTTTCAGTAGTGATTTCGCCAATTAACTTATTAACTTCATCTTCAATTTCAGGATATCGCTCCAATAATTCTTCGGTAACGACCGGTGAACAGTCATATGGCGGAAAATATTTTTTATCATCTTCTAAAAGCTTCAGATCATTAACCTTAATCCGTCCATCTGATGAGTATGCAAGAACAATATCCATCTGTCCATTTTTGACTGCATCGTATACCAGGCCAATCTGCATCGGATAAGTTTCTCCAAATTCCAATCCATATGTATCGACGAACCCTCTATAACCATCCCCTTTCCTTTTCAGCCAAGCACTATCTACACCTAACCTTAAATTATCTGCATCCTTTTCTAGGTCAGATATTTTCTGATACCCTTTTTCCTCAGCCAATTCATTTGAAATCGTAAAGGCATACGTGTTATCGAACCCATAGGAATCAAAAAATTTGAACCCATATTGTTCTTTGAATTCCCTTTGAACAATTTCCAACGCCTTTACTGGATCCTTTTCGATTTCCTGTCCCAGGACACTCGTTAAATCCGTCCCTGTATATCGAGTTGCTGCTATGTCTATATCACCGGTCTCCATCGCTTTTTGCTGAACGAAATTGGAACCTAGATTTTTGATGATTTTCGTATCAAGTTCCGTATTCCTTTCAAGGAGTTGAGCAATCATGTTCGCAAGAATTTCGGATTCGGTCATGCTTTGGGCACCGATCTTTACAGTAGTTTCTGAAGATGACCCTAAACCAGGCAAAGAACAGCCGGTGATCATTAATGAACAAACTAAAAGGGCCATTAAAATTGTACGTCTCATTTTTTTATACATGGTAATCCTCCTCAAGCAACTTCCTTCATACCTTTCAATCCTTTTGGAACGACTTTTCGTTCAATGATCGAGAATACATAATCCACAAGGATAGCCATGATGATTACCGGAACTGCACCTGCGATGATATATTCTGTTTGGTATAAATTCAAACCGATAAAAATGTAATCTCCAAGTCCTCCGCCTCCAATAAAGGAAGCCAAGGTGGCCCACCCGATCAAATAGACGGAAGCCGTACGGATACCAGCCATAATGACTGAAAGTGCCAGCGGGAATTCTACCAGACGAATCCTCTCCCAGCTTGTCATCCCGATGCCGCGGCCGGATTCAAGCAGATTTTCATTCACGCCTTTAATGCCTGTATATGTATTCCTGAGTATGGGTAAAACAGAGTAGAAAAATAACGCAATGATTGCGGGAGTTTTCCCAACGCCGAGGAAAGGAATGAAAAAGGCCAGGACTGCTAGGCTCGGCAGTGTCTGCATTATGTTTGCAATTCCGATTATTATCGAAGCGCTCCTTTTCATTCGGGTCAACATAATCCCTAGTGGCACGGCAACTATTATTCCAAGGAAAACAGCGATCATGGATATATATAAGTGCTCCCATGCCTTATAAATCAATTCTTGCCAGTTCGTTTGTAAAAAATTGAGCAAAGCTTCCATCTGATTCACCTCCTAAAACATTTCTGCCATTTCTGCCATTTCTGCCATTTGATTTTCTTCCTCTCCCCAGATGCTGTCATATACGATGTCGACCAATGTTGCCCTAGTGACAATTCCGACCAAATGTTTATTCTGGTCGACCACCGGCACATATTTGAACCCTCGCTTTAAAATCTTCTGAACGGAATCACGGATTAAAGTATCCTGTTTGACTGAGTAAACTTCAGTATTGATGACTTCACTGATAAATTTAGCTTTTTTTCGATATTCACTGATCGTTTCAACATCAACGAACCCTTTCAAAATATTTTGCTCATTAACCACAAGTAAAGAATCGACCCTTTTATCTCGCATTATTGTAATTGCATCGGTAAGGGATTTTTCTTCTGTAATGGATATTGGATTTCGACTCATGATTTGTTCGACCAACTCAACATTCGGTCTTGTTTGAAGCAAACGATCTTTTCCGATAAATTCTTCCACGAACTCATTGGCTGGGTTTCTGAGGATTTCATCCGGTGTTCCCACTTGGACGATTTCACCAGCCTTTAAGATGACGATCCGGTCGGCTAGCTTAATGGCTTCATCCATATCATGGGTAACAAAAACAATCGTTTTATCAAGTGTGCGCTGCAAATTTTTAAATTCCTCCTGAAGAGCATCGCGGGTGATTGGATCTAATGCGCCAAAAGGTTCATCCATTAATATGAGTGGAGGATTGGAAGCAAGTGCTCTGAGAACGCCTATCCTTTGTTGCTGCCCGCCGCTCAATTCGTAAGGATACCTTTCCAGGTATTCAGGCCCCATATCGACAAGCTTAAGCAATTCCAGTGCGCGTTCCTTTTTCTTCTGTTCATTCCATTTTAGAAGTTTTGGAACGAGGGTGATATTTTCAAGAATCGTCATGTGAGGGAAAAGTCCGATTTGCTGGATAACGTACCCAATCTGTCTTCTTAGCTCGACTGGATCTTTATCCATGATATTTTCACCATTAATAAGTATTTTGCCTTCCGATGGTTCGATAAGGCGGTTAATCATTTTCATTGTCGTTGTCTTACCACATCCACTCGGACCAATGAAGCAAATGAACTCCCCTTTTTTAATATCCAAAGATATATTCTTTACAGCTTTCTTTCCTCCCTTATAGATTTTCGATACATTTTCAATTTTTAACATAACAAGCACCTCCATCATTCGCATACAATTACAAATTTTACAAATATATTAATTTTTCATATGCACAGTCTTTTGTACCCATTAGATAAGCTGAATAAACCTTTTTATTTAAAAGACTAGTCATATGTAATTATATTGAAAAAATGTCATAAAAAAACTACCTCATATTAATTGAGGCAGTTGATTGATTTAAAGTATTAATAATGAATTAAAACCCGATATTTTTAGCAATCAGAATTTTTACGGTTTCATCTGTCCCTGTAAAGAATTTTGAAAAAGGATTGTCCCGGTGACGCCGGGTAATATTATCGTCTTCCATATGTCCGTATCCATCATGTAACTGCATGCACTTTTCAGATATTCGCTTAGACATCTCTGTTATCCAATATTTAGCCATCGATACTTCAGTTATGATATTCTCCCCAGTCATATGTTTACAGATCAACCCATCAACAAACGTCCTTCCCAGTTGAATATCGGTCGCTATTTCAGCAATGGTAAACTGTGCATTTTTAAATTTACTTATTTTCTTTTCAAATGCTTTTTGTCCTTTTATAAAATTCATCGTTAAGTGAAGCATGTCCTTCGCTGCTATTAAAGACCCAATCGCACACATTAGTTTTTCCTGTTGCAGTTTTTGCATGATATATGAAAGACCCTTCCCTTCCTCACCAAGGAGGTTGCCAACAGGTACTAAAGCATCATCGAAAAATAGCTCGGCTATGCCTGAACTTCCCTGTCCAGCATTACCAAGCTTTCTTCCTCGCGAAAATCCTGGCGTATCTTTATCAATGAGCAGCAAACTGATTCCGTCCTGAGAAGGAACAGCATTAAGATCAGTTTTGCATGCTACTATCATGAAATCAGCTGTAAAGCCATTTATGACAAACGTTTTAGCTCCATTAACATTATAATATCCATCTTTCTTGATGGCAGTGGTTTGAATATCCGCTATTTCCGAACCCATTCCCGGCTCTGTGAACGCAAAGGCGGAAATCATTTCTCCTGTAAAGAACTTTGGTAAATACCTTTGTTGTTGATCTATTGTTCCGAATGTAGCTATATAAGGGGCTACAACATCCGAATGAATGGATATTCCACCTAAAGCTGAACCAACCATTTCCAATTCCTCTGCCAGCACAACTGAATATCCAAAGTCCGCTCCTATTCCACCGAATTCCACATCAAGCCAGGGACATAAAAATCCATTATCTCCAATCTTTTTCCAAAAGGAGCGAGGTATTCCCCCCTCTTTTTCCCACTGATCATAAAAGGGGACAGCCTCCTTTGCGAGAAATTCACGAATTGATTGTTTAAATAATAAATGTTCTTCCGTTAGGAAGGAACGGGAATCATCTTTATTGATTGCCAGCGTGCTAACCATAGGTTAACCTCCATTCGCTAATGGTTTTATTAAATACATCAATGTCAAAATAACTTATAATCCCTTCCATGAAAATATGTTAAACGCCTTGATGTAAGCGATTACAATAACAAACATCAAACAGTAAAAATGTTCCTCAATATTCATGTTCAACAAAAGTATTGAATTCCCTTTAACAAATCTTTTTTTTACCATTTTAATTATGTATTACTTAACTGCTTTGAATATGGGTTTTCTATATATTCTACCGAGGTTATTTTTGGAATATTAATGGGATTACAATAACATCGACTTCTTTTGTAAAAATCAATTTCCCTTTTTTTCGACAAAATGTTCGTTTTAATTGACTCAATATGGAGGTTAGCAGAATAAGAAACAGTTATATAACAACGTTTATGGTATAATTAACAGAGAAAACGTTTACAAAGAAAGAGATACTAATTGTTCGGAAAATTCATTCTTCTAGGAGTCGATGAAAGTTGACAGTTAAAGAACAAACCATCTTTAATCATATTGGAAATAAAATTATAACAGAAGATCGAGAAATTAACGTAATTGCTAGATTAGAAGAACCTTTAATTGTAGTTTTAGGAAATGTTTTAAGTGACGATGAATGTGACGAACTTATTAGATTGTCAAAAGACAAAATGCACCGTTCCAAAATTGGAGTTACACACGAGGTAAATGAAATAAGAACAAGCAGTAGCATGTTTTTTCAAGAAAAAGAATATGACGTCATAACTAAAATTGAAAAAAGAATATCATCCATCATGAGTATCCCCATTGAACATGGAGATGGTATTCAAATTCTTAAATATACTCCTGGTCAAGAATATAAAGCTCATTTTGATTTTTTCACATCTACAAGTCTGGCAGCAAAAAATAATAGAATTAGCACAATCATCATGTATTTAAATGATGTGGAGCATGGAGGGGAAACTTTTTTTCCTAAGCTGAATTTTTCAGTGTCACCGCGAAAAGGAATGGCTGTATATTTCGAATATTTCTATAACGATAAAAACCTAAACGAACTAACTTTACACAGTGGAGCGCCAGTTATCACTGGTGAAAAATGGGTTGCAACACAATGGATGAGGCGACAAAAAAATAGTCTGCAGCTTGATAATGTAAACGCTGGACTATAAATACCTCAATTTTAGGTGCCAAATGATCTAAGGCACCTATTTGTTCATTTGGAAACTGTTTACTTAAAATGACCAAACGAATGGAATCAAAAAAATAATGTTCCCTTGAACTTCATAGCTTTCTTGATCCTAAACAATTGATTCGTTTCAAAACATACTTTTGCCCTGGAATTCTCGTTAAGTTTGATTTGATTATACTTTTTTTAAAAACGCTCTCATTTACCTTTGTTGCTCTTTCTAAAATTATCGTAATCAGTCTTAATGTAATGAAATACCTTCGCGTTGCCATTATGGTCAGGGTGAGTTATTTTTAATAACCCTTTATATTCTGCTAATACTTCTTTATTGCTCGCCATTTTAGAAAGCCCTAATTTTTTACTATAATCATTTGATTGAGCAGTGGAATCAATATTGTAATTATTTCTGATGTTTTCTTTTAATTTTATCAATTCATTACGTAATTCAATATTTTCTTTTAATAAATCCTTTGTTTCATTTTGTAATTCACTTTTCTCATTCTTTAGAATGGCAACTTCCTTTTTGAACATATCCCTTTGCTGAATCAATATTCTTTTTGCAGTTTCATGAAGTTCTTCGATTCCTTCTATATGCTTATCTTGAGTTTGTATTTTCAATTTTAATCGATGTATGATTTCGTCCTTATTTTGATCTATGAAATCATTTATGGCCAGCTTTGAAGCAGTTTCATCGCTTATGTATCCAGTGTTCCTCTTTCCGTTTCCCGCATTTTTAATTTTACCTTCACGAAGCCAGCGCCTAACAGTTTGTATGCTATTACTTTCTTTTATTCCTGCATCTTTTAACATTTCAAATGCTTGATCTGTGTCATCCAATATGTATCCAGTTTCTCTAATCCCGTTTCCTCCCTCATATTTAATCTTACCTTCACGGAGCCAGCGTCTAACAGTTTGTATACTGCTGCTTTCTGTTACTCCTGCGTCCTTTAACAGGTCGAAAGCTTGATCTGTGTTCACGTTGTTCCCCCTTCCCCCTTATTACGCAACGTAATATTACTTCGATTGCTATTAGCCTATTAAAAGGAATATATTTTGCAAACAATGCGGCTAATTTATATGCCAATGTTTTAAATGATAGCATAGCCATTTTCTAAACAAAGAACAAACAGATGAAGAATATATGACGAATATCACAGAGAGATAACGATAAGGTATCAAACTTAAAAGTGGGACCAGAACATGGCCCGTAAAATTGTAGATAAAGGGAAAATGACAGCAAGACCCCGTATGGCAGTGAAGAAAGCACGTGAATTGACCCGGAGGAAAAGTGTTTTATTTTTGAATCTTTCTGAAGGGGCGGAATGAACTTAGACAAAAGCGATAGGTATCATACCTATAATTCCATAAGGAGTACCGCAAGCAACACGTGGATTTACAATGTTAAGGATATGCCAATATTAAAAAGCCCAATCTCTCAGTGATATATAATTGAGAAATTGGGTTTGCAACTAAGTCACCAAAGCAGCTGCTATTAGTTAACTAGAGATTATTGTTTACCCTCTGTATACACTTGAAAGGTTACACCGAATTTGTCTGTTACAATTCCATATGCAGGGCTGAAAAAAGCTTCCTGCAGCGGCATTGTCACTTCTCCGCCTTGAGACAATGTTTCAAAGATTCTTTTTGATTTTTCAATATCGTTTATTGAAATACAGATCGTGACTTGATCTCCAGAGTGACTAGGTTGACCTGGAAACGTATCGGAAAACATGAGATCCGTTTCCCCAACCCTTAACATTGCGTGTGCCACAAGATTTTTTGCTTCTTCTGGCAGAGGAAATTCCGGGTTTTCAGGCATTTCTCCAAAAGTTTGATTAAAAAGGACTTTCGCATCAAGTGCTTTTTCGTAAAATTGAATCGCTTCTTTTGCATTTCCGTTCATCATTAAATAGGGGGACAGTCGCATGGTCATAAATAGCTCCTTTTGTTCTAATTTTTGTTAGAAAGCATGAGTAACTTCCAAGCCTCTTTTTGAAGTTGTGGACAATAACCATTATTACCCATGACTGTATTTTATAACAAAGAACGTGTGTTCGTCAACGAAAATCACTTGAATACTAACAATTTTTCAGGTGACAGACTGGTTTAAATAAAATATTAAATGATCATCCCACTATCTTAAAGTGTTTGTTTTGTTCATGACCACATTGTTACAAAAACTGAACCATTCACTTTGGAATTTTCTTCGATTAAACACCAACAGAAGCTTTTGCATTAAATTAATCTATTTTTTGTTTGTTATTCATAAAAGCTATAGAAGCAGGAGAAACCACGGTCCTTATCAAGCCTAATGATCATGACACCCAATTACGTTTAATATGGAAGTTCTTGAATCTCATTGCTGGACTAATAGAAAAATCCTTCAGTGTTTCTCTTTTAGCCTTACTTAACTAAAAAAGGAACCTGATGGATTGCATAGACCAATCAATTCTTTTTCTTCCGCAGCCGATTCGTCTTAAAATTCCCCGCCCGGTACATGGTAGATTTTCTCTCCTGCACTTTGCCTACCATATGCAGAGTACCAATAAAAAAATGTAGCGAACAAAAAGTAGCCCCGAAATACACCACTTATGTAGTATATTTTGGGGCTACTTGACGTTTACTTAAATACTGAGTAGCCAGTCATATATTCGGACTATCAGTTCTTTTCATTCCCAAATTTGAAAGTTTGTCTAGTCTTTTATCTTTTGTAGCTTAGAATCATGCTAATTTGCCTCTGGTTGATTAATGGCTCTCAGACTAAATTTGTATCCCACTATTATATAAGTTACCCATCTCGTTTAAATTCTCACGTTCTAAAAAAGATGGAAAATAGCTATAGAATGTTGATATAAGAGGTAATTAATCTTGAAAAAATAAGATATTTATTGTTTGTAGTACAGATTTAACTATATAACCGAAAAAAATTAACGTTTTTCTTCTAAAAATAATAGAAGAATTATAACCAATTTCACTTCCCAATAAACTATAAGTATTAAATTATTTCATGTACAATTCCTAAACTCAAACCTTCGTCATTTGCAAACATGTACCATTCTTCATCTTCCTTTTCAGCATACAATTCTTCTGAAATGTTGGTATTTTCCACAACAAACTTCTTAATACGATTATCTAAACGGTCATAGAAATTCATTGTATTTTTAGCCTTCTTAGAAGTTGATTGAACAGACATACTTCCATCATGAATAAGAATTATTGTATTGGGATATGCTTTTCTATAATGTCCACTAATCAACAGTAACGCACCCATAGAAACACAAGATCCTACACCAATGGTTTCAACTTTCGTTTTACTTGATTTAATTGCATCAATGGCAGAAAAACCAGCCACTACATCTCCACCATCAGATGTTATATAAATTTGTATTGTCTTTCTTTTATCTATTGGAATATTTAACTCTTCATCTTCTCGATTCCATTCTTGAATCCAATAAACAATTTTATTTACAATGGTTGTATCCACATCATAATTATAATAAATTTTCCGTTCTTTCAGTCCAAGGTAAAACTGATACTCCTCAAGAGAATCAGGTAAATTTCCTATTATTTCTAAATATTCATTATTGAATTCAACTTTTTTCATTATAAATCCTCCTTAATAATATGCTGTGTTATAGGAAGAAAAAGTGTAATACACAATCATATCTATTTATTAATTTATTCAGCAAGTACAATCTTCGCAACAGCATTCATCATCATTTTAAAGTCCATTATTTTTTAGAACATAGAAAAGTGAAATGAGAATGTAGAACCTTTTACAAAGGAAAAAACACAATAGCCCAATTTTGAAATTCCAAACCATTAAACCCTGACTCGATTTTCTTTATCGATTATTTGCATACAATAGTAGAAAAAATCAAAGGTTCTGGTGCATTTCAACAGAATATCGCTCCATCAAAAAAAAGGACCTAATCGATTAGGTCCTTTTTGACTTTAGTCTATTCGTTTCAATTTGGTGAGCTATAAACTTAACACTGTGATATTGTTTATTTTTATTAACTTGCTTTCATTTCTGAATCTTGTCCTCTTTTAAGATTAGGTAACTTAGAATCTATCGATAGGAATCGACTTCCATTTAAAACTAGATGAAGTGCAATAATCATAAGAACGAGATCCAGTTCGTACCCTGAAGCTTCTCCATTCCCCATAAAACCTGCAGGGAATTTCACATAAACAATTGCACCAGCCATGATGAATACAAGGAGGGCAGATATTATTCTTGTTCCAAGACCTAATATTAAAGCAATTCCTCCAAACAATTCAATAACACCGACTACATAGGCCATAAATCCCGGTATGCCTATACTTTGAAACCATCCTGATGTGTTCTCCAACCCACCTTGGAATTTTGACAATCCATGTAGCAAAAATGAAATTCCCAACATAACTCTTAATAAAAAGGTACCGATCTCTTGTTTATTCATGTCACATCTCCTTTTTTTATTTTACACTACAAAGTGTAGTGCAATGTGGTAAAAAAATCAAGTGAAAGTCATCAGACAATCACTATAGTCATTCCCAAAAGTATAAGCAAAACATAAATAGAAACAAAAATCGTAGTAGTTTCAGCCCTCAAAGGAATTTTTTTATGGGGATCGATTAATTGCTGAAGTCTATAGTTAACTGATTCATTGGAGAAGTGGACAAGGACGGGCGAGGATTTATCAGTGTAACCATGTTTAATTAACTTCAACAAAGCAGTACTTATGCCTAATTCAGTCCCCATTTTATTTATCGCATTTTCATCGGCTGATAATTCACATATTATTTTGTAATTTTTATGACACCATTTTGTAAGTGGGACAAACCATAAAGCATCTGATATCAACTGTAAAATAAATATTACCAGCGGATGATATTTTTTTTGGTGAAAGGCTTCATGCTCTACTACCGCTTCTAGCTCATCCTGGTCCAATAATTTAATTAAACCAGAACTAAACACAATGAATGGCCGACAAAAACCAAGCGTAAACGCAAGAGGCTGATCAGCATTCACAACTAAGATATCATTGTTTACCCGGTTGAATGTTTCATTTATAAACCTTGTCTTTTCAAAATTTTCGGAAAGAAAAAGCTTTTGTTTAAACCTTCTGGATAAGAAATATTGCTCTGCAATTTTGAAAAGGGTGCTCAATATGCTATAGGATATTATTATACTGAGCAGGGTGACGACTACAAAATAGTATACTGAATCTTCCTTGAATAGACTAAAGCAAAATTTAAAAAAGTTGGCTTTAATATTCACACCAAAAAAGATATGTACCAAAAACGCTCCCATTTGGCACCATACTACACAGGCAATTAAAAGACTCAGGCTTATCACAAAATAAGACTTACTCTTCCACATTATAATTTATCCTTTTTTAACGATTGAATTTTTTGTTCCAATTTTTCAATTAAACCTTGGTCAGCATCTTTCATGGCATCCAGCATATGGCTTATGACCGCTCCACCAAATTCATCGAGCAAATTCTCAGTCAGTTTCTTTGACTGCTCTTCTAAAAACTCCGCTTTGGATTGAACTGGGCGAAATAATGAGAGCCTTCCTTCAGACCTCTTTTCAAGAATGCCTTTTTCGACTAAACGATTCATGACGGTCATTACCGTGTTGAAATTGATAGGTTTGTCAAGTTCCAATGATTGCTGAACCGCTTTGATGCTCTGTTCATCTTTATCCCATAAATATTCCATGATATTTGCTTCCAATGGACCAAAGAAACGATTCAGTCCAACTTCATCATATTTAAAATTTTTAATATTCATCCTTTACCACCTCCCACTACAAATTGTAGTGGATATCACTGTTACAATCAAGTTTCATCTGGAAGATTTGAACGTTTATAAATAAAAACAGTAGGCAAACTGGTGTTTCTTCGAGTTTGACTACAGTCTGAAACGAGCCTTTTACAGGCACGTTTCAATAATTAATAGTAATCCTTTGTCCTCCATTTCCTCAAATTTTTTGACCTTGCTGTTTCTTCTGGTTAACCACCTCTATTACTCTCCACTACCTTTTTTCTGTAGCAATGTTCATCCGTTCGTTTTTCCTTTTAAGCGTTTTAGATTAAAAAACGAGCCTTTTGCAGGCTCGTTTCACTAGTTAACCCTTTGTGCAAGTTTCTCTATTTCATGAGAATCATAAAAATGATATCCTTTAGCCATCGTTTGGGCTGCAGCGTACATTGCAGCAGCTACTTTGTTTGCTTCTATTGCACGATATGGACGTAAAGGGCCAACAAAGACAAATTTCACAAAAGTACTTAGCAGCCCCGAAATCTTTTCACCTGCCCTGAATTCCTCGCGTTCTCCTAGAAGTAAGGAAGGGCGGAATATATGTACAGTATTCATTTCCAAGCGTTGTAGTGTTCCTTCCAGATCTCCCTTGACACGACTGTAAAAAAACTTTGATTTGGAATTGGCTCCCATGGCCGTAATGACGAGTAATTTTTCAACATTCGATGTCTTCGCCATTTTAGCTGCTTCGATTATATAGTCATAATCAACTTTACGAAAAGCTTCTTTCGATTTAGCCTTTTTGATCGTTGTACCCAAACAAATGAAAACATCGGTGACGTTGAATAAATAGGCATACTGGGACAAATTATCGAAATCCACAACATGTCCTGTGCACTTGGGCTCCGTGAATTTCATTTCCCTTCTTGTCAGCAAATGGATTTCACTATAGATTTTGCTGTTGCTTAGCTGTTTAACCAACTGGGTGCCTACCACACCTGTAGCGCCTAAAATCAATGCCGTCTTATTAATCATGATTTCCCACTTTCCGTCATTAGCTGCTGAATAATATAGGACTAAGATAAATGATGCACTTGATTGAAATCATCAATTATCCAAGAATCGACTTCAAATCTTATCGTACTCAAACACGCATTGAACAAGCGCATTTCATTTGATACGATTGACTCGTTTGACATCAAGCGTAAAATAAAATGAATGACTGCACCATGTGCAACAAGTATAACTTTTTTCTCAGGATACTCCTTCTGAATTCCCTGAAGCCCATTCATCAGCCTGTTTCGTAAAGATTCCTGATTTTCCTGACCAGGATATTCTTTATCAATGAATGCTGACGCCCTTTCAGCTGCTGTCATTCCTTCGGCAACGCCAAAGCTTTTTTCAATGAATTCCTTTTTTTCAATGACCGGGACTTCAATATAATGCGAAATGATATCTGCCGTTTCCCTTGCCCTTTTTAGAGGGCTCGAAATAATCACATCCCAAGAAGCTTCTTTTGACAAGAATTCACCACATTGCCGTGCCTGTATCTTTCCTAGTTCATTTAAAGGAATATCAGTCTGCCCCTGCAGTTTCCCTAGTGCATTCCAATCTGTTTGACCATGCCGCACTAAACAGATAGTAGTAATTGTCCTCAAACCCTTCTATGTAGAATGTTAATTTTTCACTTCTTCAATGATGGAGTGTCCTTCAGTCTGATCTAGATCTGACCATTTCCATTTTTCATGCAAGCGTATCCTGCCATCTGGCAATAATTCAGGAGTGGAAAGACAGCTGCCTCCTCTAATTTCACCTTTTTCATTGATATGATTATACCTGAATTCCAAGGAACCATCCATATTGACAAGCCCTATTAAAGTTCCTTTAACAATCTCACCACCATGATAACTTGCTGAAAGAATTGAGCCTTCTTGTGAATAGTGGAAGGAAGTATTTCCCGATACTTCTCCATTTTCAGAATTGACTAGAGCTTTGAAAATCCTACCATCATAATTAAACATCATCATTCCTCCATATGAATTAATAAGGATAATGATACCAAATTAATCAAAAAATGAATATTCAAAAATCTTATAGGATTGTTAATTCTGTGTCCAGAAAATGACAAAAAAAATACATAATATTCCCCATTGAATTCCCCTATTATGATGTGGTTAGATTATGGAAGATGTTACTTATGGAATGAACAATTCCCAAGGTGAAACGTCTAATCAAACTGGAAGATGTTGGTGAGGTGCTCAAGTGAAAGAAATACTTCTGATTCTACTATTACAACTTATTTATGTTCCGATTTATACGTTGCGAACCATTTTCTTAGTAAAAAATATTACCATACTTGCCTCGATACTGGGTATCGCAGAAATGTTAATATACGTTTTTGGATTATCCTTAGTATTTGGCGGTGACCAAAGCATACTCGCCATGGTTGTATATGCAGTCGGTTTTGGAATCGGAATAATTTTTGGTACGAAAATTGAGCAAAAACTTGCCATCGGTTTTATTAATGTAACCGTTAATACTCAAACCAAAAATGAACTTTTGGTAGATACATTGAGGAATAACGGATTTGGTGTAACTCTTTATACGGGCGAGGGCAGGGATAGCAACCGTTATCGGATGGAAATCTTGACAAAACGCAATCGGGAACAAGAATTGATAGCAACCGTTGAAAAGTTTGAACCTAAGGCTTTCATCATTTCATATGAACCACGTTATTTTAAAGGTGGTTTTTTATTGGACCGGTTGAAAAATAAAGCAAGCTGAACCGAAATGCAAAAGCCCATCTTGTTATGATGGGCTTTTGCATTATTTCGTTTTTGATTTTCTAATTCTCACTGCCCTCGTTACCGGCTGTTTTTTGATCCACTTTAAGTATTTTTTTAGTGCTTCATCATCTTTTAACAAAGGCACGGTATATAGTCGGATGGCCAGCTCTCGGTTTGAATACAGTGCGTGAATCTGTTTGTGACAAGATTTACAGAGATAGGCAATGGGTAAATGGCTGCCACCTAATTCTCTAGGTGTTAAATGATGGATGGTCAGTTCTATCTCACCCCTGTCACAAAGCTCACAAGTACCTTTCATCTCATTGATCGGCCGTTAAGGCTTAACGGATTTTCCTTCTTCAACAATATGAAACATCAAATGGGCAAGATGATGGATTGGTCCATACTCTTCATTGGCATCATCTTCTTCATCTTCCACTTCGACTTCATCCATGCCTTGTAAATAAAGTGCCATGAACTCATAAAAATCATTTTTAGTAAAAGAGTAACAATCACTTGGATCCTGATTATCTTCTTCATACTGTAAAACTAGATGAGATAAATCACCCTCATCATCTTCAGCATCAAAAAATACAAAATATCCGATATTTGTATCCAGTTCAAATAGTCTGCGAAAACCGCGTGATGTTGCTTTTTCAAACTCAGCCGCCGACAATTTTTGCACTTGCATGCTGTCTACATTATCTTCTTGATGAAAGCCCACGATAAATGTGTTCATAATCAAACCTCCTGTTGAATATGGATAACCATTAGTATCCCCATTTAACCGAATTTATTCCATTTATAGATTTGTTTCCAAGACGACCGGGCAATGATCGCTGCCCATGACATCGCAGTGAATATTAGCATCTATTAAAGATTCCGCCAGACGTTTTGAAACAATGAAATAATCGATTCTCCACCCTATATTCCGCTCCCTAACTTTTGCCATATATGACCACCAAGAGTAGGCCCCTTCCTGGTCTGGATAAAAATGGCGAAATGTATCGATAAACCCTGCATCAAGTAATTCAGTCATCTTTCCACGCTCTTCATTAGTGAAACCGGAATTTCCAATATTGGATTTTGGGTTTTTTAAGTCGATTTCCCGATGAGCAACATTGAGGTCCCCACAAAAGATAACCGGCTTCACCAAGTCCAGTTCACTAAGATAATCTATCATCCCATTTTCCCATTCGAGACGGTAATCAAGCCTTGATAAATCCCTTTTAGCATTTGGGGTATAAACGTTCACCATATAGAAATTTTCGAATTCAAGTGTTATGACCCTGCCTTCCGGCTCCTCGTCCAGCTCCCCAACACCATATTTCACGGAAAGCGGTTTTTCCTTCGTGAAAATGGCTGTACCTGAATACCCTTTTTTCAGTGCATAATTCCAATATTGATGGTACCCTTCCAACTCAAGTGTAATCTGTCCTTCTTGAAGCTTAGTTTCTTGCAGGCAAAAAATATCTGCATCCACATCTTTAAAGTAATCTAAAAATCCTTTTTTAACACAAGCTCTAATTCCATTCACATTCCAGGAAACCAATTTCATATTCTCTTAAATTCTCCTTATGGCCAATTAATTTCTTTACATTTCAACTATACTATTTATCTGCTATTTTTCCCATTAGAGTACATTCGAAAACAATCTGGCAAATGATTCTTTTGAACGTTCCAGCAACCCCCGATTGTTATACCTAATAGGATCTAGTTTGTCACTATCCATCATATCCTCTTTGTAGTGAGTGATGAGATCTTCAATGGAACGGCTGCCCATTAGAAAGACATTCACTTCAAAATTCAGATGAAAACTCCTCATATCCATGTTTGCCGTGCCTATGGAAGCCATATCACCATCTACGATAATAAGTTTTTGATGTAGAAATCCTTTTTTATAAGTGTATACCTCTACACCGAATTGAAGCAGCTCCCCGAAATAGGAGCGACTGCCGTATTGGGTTAAAAACCCATCATTTACTGCCGGAACCATAAGCCTAACTTGTATCCCCTTAATTGCGGCATGTTTAATTGCTGCTTTAATCGCTTGATTTGGTACGAAGTATGGACTTGCAATCCAGATTGATTTTGTGGCGCTAGTAATAAGTGAATAGTAAAAATCACTCATGATTCCCTGTTGTGTATCAGGTCCGCTTGCCACCACCTGGACAGCTCCATCCCCTTGTTCCACTGTATTGTTTAATTCTGGACGCTCTTCTAATACATCTTCCCCACTGACATATTCCCAATCCAAAAGGAAAACAGTATGAAGCATATATACCGCTTCACCTTTAAGGACCATATGTGTATCTCTCCAAAATCCGATCGTTTTATTTCGCCCTAAGTATTCCTCTCCTACGTTTAAACCTCCAACAAAACCAACTTCCCCATCAATGATGATTATTTTCCGGTGATTCCTAAAATTAAACTTTTGATTAAAAAAACCATGTTTCAATGGTGAAAAGGGATAAGCCTTTATCCCTGCATTTTTCATCCGTTTAACTTCATTATTTGAAAGGCTTAAACTACCGGCAGCATCAAAAATGAATAAAACTTCAACACCATTTTTTGCTTTTTCAATAAGGATATCTATAATTTCAGTACCAAGCCTGTCGGAACGAAAAATATAATATTCTATATGAATGAACTTTTCAGCTTTTTTTAATTGTTTAATGATTTCGGTGAACGTTTCGTTACCATTTTTCAACACTTCCGTTTGCGATGATGTACTAATGGTGGTCTCAGATGCATTTTTGGCAAAAGCTGCGAATGATTGCTGATGGTTATTCAAGAACGATAGATTTGGCGATGATACATGTGTAACAAGACTCTTCCATTCTTCGCGATCTTTTTTCCTTTTACTTCGAAATAAATACCCTTTTAAATAGAGCTGACCTGAAAATAGATAAAACACATATCCAAATACCGGGAAAAACAAAAGTACATACATCCATAAAAGGGTCTCGTGTGCAAATCTATTTTCCAGCATGAGTGAAAACATGGTAATAAACATGACAAAAATATACAATCCAATAAAAAATAGCTTCACGTCGAAGCTAACATGAGTGAACAGGATCATATAAACTGCAGCAATCAAAATAAATAAAAATACAAATTCCATTCTTCTTCTTTTCATCGTTTCATTCTCCTACACAGCAATATTTTATATATCTAAACATATACCCATATTTGATGGTAAAAGAAACAAAACACTTACGAAAACAATATTCGTAAGTGTTTTTTGTGTATTACCTATCCAATTATCACTTCATGACAGGAATCAAACTTTCATATAGCTCAATATACTTTCTGGAAGATGATGTCCAACTGAAGTCTAACTTCATTGCACTTTCGGCCATTTTCCTCCATCTTTTCGGCTGGAATTTGTACAGGCCAACAGATTGCTCAATTGTATGAAGCATATCGTGTGCATTATAATTCGTAAAACTGAAGCCATTGCCTTCACCAGTAAATTGATTATACGGGATGACCGTATCACGAAGTCCGCCAGTTTCCCTCACTAAAGGCAGGGTACCATAACGGAGTGCCAATAGCTGGCCGATGCCACATGGTTCGAATTGGGACGGCATCAGGAATATATCAGAACCTGCATATATCTGTCTTGCTAACCCCTCATCAAAATATGTATTGACTGATACCTGATTTGGATATTGGTCAGCTAAATGGCGAAATGCCGATTCATATTGCTCTTCACCCGTACCTAAAAGGATGAATTGAACTCCTTGATTCATTATTTCATGAAAAACATGGAGAATAAGATCTATTCCTTTTTGATCAACAAGCCTGGTCACCATGGATAGAACCGGGACCCCATCATTGACAGGAAGATCCAGTGTTTCCTGTAGCTGACGTTTATTCTCCATTTTATCGTCATAGGAATCGAACGGAACTGCAAGATGTTCATCTGCCGCAGGATTATATTCCTCATAATCGATTCCGTTTATGATCCCTTTAAGGTCACCATTTCTTTTGCGTAAAAACCCATCAAGGTTTTCCCCAAAATAAGGACTCTGAATTTCTTCCGCATAACTTGGGCTTACAGTTGTGACTATGTTAGAGAATGCAAGGCCGGCTTTCAAATAACTGACATTCCCATGGAATTCAAGACCATCGATATTAAAATATAACTCACTCAAATCGAGTAATTCAGCTAAAACAGCTTTAGGATAAACTCCTTGATAGCGTAAATTATGTATGGTAAATATCGTTTTAATATCCTGATAGAATGGATGGTTATGATAATGAGCTTTCAGCAAAACGCTGACAAGGCCCGTTTGCCAATCATGACAGTGTATGACATCCGGTTTTACTTCTAAATAAGGTAAAGCCTCTAAAACTGCACGGGAAAAGAAGGCGAACCTTTCGCCATCATCAAAGAAACCATAACTGCCATGTCTTTTGAAATAATATTCATTATCCAGAAAATAATATGTAATTCCGTTAGCAACAAGTTTTTCGATGCCACAAAATTGCTGGCGCCAACCGACAGGAACTTCAATACTCGTCATATGTTCCAATTCCTGTTTGAATCGGTTAGGTAGATCCCCGTATTTAGGAAGGATGACACTTACATGGACTCCCTGTTTTTTCAGCGCTTTCGGGAGCGCGCCTATAACGTCTCCGAGCCCTCCCGTTTTTATAAAAGGGGCGCATTCTGAAGCAGCAAATACAACATTCATTGCCGCACCTCCTCTATTAAATTACTTCCGCTTTTTTTATTACAGTAGGCTGTTTTAAACCAATAACTGATTTTTCACTAGTAATTCTCACTTCTTTATCAGTTATGGTATTTTCAACGATAGCTCCTTCTTCAATCACGCCTTTTTGCATGATGATGCTATTTCTTATAATGGCACCCTTTTTCACCTTTACCCCACGGAAAAGTATACTGTTTTCCACAGTCCCTTCAATATCACACCCGTTGGCTATCAATGAATTGGTAACCTTCGAAGAACTTGAATATTTGGTTGGTGCCTCATGTTTGATTTTTGTATAAACATCCCAAGTATCCCCGAAGAAAGAACGGATTACCGAAGGATTCAGGAAATTCATATTACTGGAATGAAAGCTTTCAATGGAATGGATGAATGGCATATCTCCAGTAAAATTGTAGCCTTTGACGGTAAAACGATGAAGATTGGCTTTCACTGCGTCTTTCAAAAAGTCATATTCTCCACTGGCAACACAGCTTTTGATCAAGTTCACCAATAGAGTTTTACTTATGATGAATGTTTCCAGGCAAACATGGTCACCAGGTCTAGGGATGGTATAAAAGCTAATGTCAGTAATGTCTTCATCCGAATCTACCGAGCAGGTGTGATAGATTGGTTTCTCAATCAATTCCCCTACATAATCCTTATATACGACCGTGATATCCGCTTTATGTTTTTTGTGATAATCAAGCACTTCATTAAAATCCAATTTGCATACATGGCTTCCAGGGGAGATGATGACAGTATCTGCCTGTGCACGTTCGAAAAAGCTGAGATGATCATAAAATTGCTTCATATCGCCCGTTACCGTTTCATCCGGATGGATAGGGGGCAAGATATATAAGCCTCCTGACCGCCGATCCAAGTTCCATTCTTTACCTGAGCCAAGATGATCCATAACTGAAAGATACTTTTCTTTTGGAAAAACGGCTACTTTTGATACATCTGCATTAATGAGATTCGACATCGTAAAGTCAATCAAACGGTAGCGTCCGCCAAATGGCACAGATGCTACATTACGGTGAGCAGTCAGATCTTTTAAATGTTGTCTTTCATTGATTAAATTAATAATACCCAACACATTTTCCATAGCCATCTTCCCCTTTTTCTAGTTAAGAGTAATCTTTTTTTTGTTTGGATTGATAATGGTCTGATTTTCACCAATTAAGGTAATATCTGATGTAACCGCTGAATTGCCAACTACGGCACCATCTTCAATAACACAATTGCTGGCTATGATGCTTCTTTCTATATGAACATTTTCACCAATCGTAACATTAGGCATGATGACTGAATCTTTTATGGTTGACCCATAGCCCACCTGTACATTATAGGATAAAACCGAATGTTCAATGTTCCCATGAATCATGCACCCTTCATTGATGAGCGACTGACTGACCTTGGCATCCGGTGATATATATTGCGGCGGGTGATTTGCATTTCGGGCAAAAATTTTCCATTGCTGATCATCCAACTGGAAATTTGGCGTATCCTCCAATAAGTCCATATGGGCCTGCCAAAGGCTTTCGACCGTTCCAACATCTTTCCAATAATCATTAAAACGATAGGCATATAGCTTTTTTCGGTCTTCAAGCATCTTTGGAATGATGTTGCTGCCGAAATCGTTGGAAGAATTTTTATCTTTTTCATCATTTATTAAATACCGTCTTAAGGTTTTCCAATTGAAAAGGTAAACTCCCATGGAAGCAAGATTACTCTTTGGATACTTTGGTTTTTCATCGAATTGAGTGACTTTATCATCATCATTGGTATTCATGATTCCGAAACGACTTGCTTCCTGCCACGGTACTTGAATGACAGCTATGGTCGCCTCGGCATTTTTTTCGATGTGATAATCCAGCATCTTACTGTAATCCATCTTGTAAATATGGTCACCAGAAAGAATCAATACATGTTCCGGATCATAGTTATCAATGTATTGGATATTTTGATAAACAGCATTTGCCGTCCCTTTATACCATTCACCGCCTTCTTTCCCTTGATAAGGAGGAAGTACGGAAACTCCGCCAACATCAAGATCAAGGTCCCAAACTTTCCCATTACCAACATAATCATTTAGAATCAATGGCTGGTATTGGGTTAGTACCCCAACCGTATCAATACCAGAATGAGTGCAGTTACTTAATGGAAAATCGATGATTCTATATTTACCGCCAAAGGGAACAGCTGGTTTTGCCAAACCGATTGTCAATTCACCTAACCTTGAACCCTGGCCTCCTGCCAATAACATTGCTATCCATTTTTTTGCTCCCATTATTCGTTCACTCTCCCCCGTCTTTTTTTTGTTTGCTTCATAAAAATAGAAATGCCTAATGGAGGTACAGTTATTTCCATGCTGTATGGTTGATTATGGTATGGTTCCTTTTTGACATTAATGGGTTCTTCATTGATTTGACCCGATCCTCCGAAAGCGGCTGAATCACTGCTGAAAACCTCTATATATTTGCCTTGGGATGGTACACCTATTAGATATTGAGCATGAGCCTGCGCAGAAAAATTACAGACAACGATGCAATAATCGCCTTTCCGTTTACCTTTTCTCATAAAGGTAATGACACTCTGATTACTATTGTTCGGATCTATCCATTCAAAACCCTCCGGGACATGATCCAATCTCCATAGTGAGGAAGTTTGCCGATAAAAATCCTGGAGAGTTCGGAAATAATGGGCCAGCTTGTCGTGTGATTCATATTCCAAAAGCAGCCAATCCAATTGTTCCTCATCTTTCCATTCTATGAATTGGCCAAATTCACTGCCCATAAATAGAAGCTTCTTGCCAGGATGCGTCATGAAATACCCAAAGAGTAACCGTAAATTTGCGAATTTCTGCCAGTAGTCACCTGGCATCTTATTCAGTAATGACTTCTTGCCATGAACCACTTCATCATGTGAAAAGGGCAAGACGAAATTTTCTGAAAAAGCATAGAAAAATGAAAATGTTAAGAGGTTATGATGATATGGCCTTTCATGTGTTTCAAGTTTCATATAACGAAGGATATCATTAGTCCATCCCATATTCCATTTGTAATTAAAGCCCAGTCCGCCTATATCGGTAGGAGAAGTTATGAGCGGCCGGTCTGTTGCTTCTTCAGCCATCATTAATGCATTTGGATATTTTTTGAAAACCACTTCGTTAAGTTTTTGTAAAAATTGTATGGCTTCCAGGTTTTCCTCACCGCCAAACTGGTTTTTCAGCTTGACCGGCAATGGATTATCATGATTTAAATAAACCATTGACGAAACCGCATCGACACGAACCCCATCAATATGGTATACATCCATCCAAAACATTACATTTGATATAAGGAAACTGACTACTTCCGGTTTGGTAAAGTCAAAATTGTATGTCCCCCATAACGGGCGATCTGCTCTAGTATGATCAATTGGTTCATAGAGAGGCGTACCATCGAAACGGGAAAGTCCATGCGCATCTTTACAAAAATGGGCGGGAACCCAGTCAAGGATTACTCCTATGCCCTTTTGGTGACAAAGGTTAATTAGATATTTAAAATCTTCCGGTGAACCGTAACGGCTGGTTACGGAATAATAGCCCGTGACCTGATATCCCCACGATTTATCAAATGGGTGTTCCATTATGGCCATGATTTCAATATGTGTAAAACTATTATCAATCACATAATCAACTAATCTATCAGCCAATTCACGGTACGAATAAAATTCGCCATCTTCTTTTTGTTTCCATGTTCCGGGGTGCACTTCATAAATGGACATGGGCTTATGATAAATATTTTCCTTTTTCCTATCGGCTATCCACTTCGAATCTTGCCATTCAAAATTATCCAGCCTTTTAATGACCGAGGCTGTATTTGGTCTGACTTCCGAATAAAAGGCATATGGATCGGCTTTTAGGATACGTTTATTTCCAGGTGTATGTATTTCGTATTTATAGAGTTCCCCTTCTTGTAGTCCTGGTACGAACAACACCCAGATACCTGAACGCTCGATCCGTTTCATCGCATGGTCTTTTCCGTCCCAATTATTAAAATTACCGACAACTGAAACTTGCTTGGCATGGGGGGCCCAAACGGTGAAGCGTACTCCTTCAATACCTAATGATGTTACAATGTGTGCCCCAAGCATTTTATAGCTTTCATAAAGGGTGCCTTCATGAAACAAATATAAATCGAAATCGCTTGGATAATTCTCTTGCAGCTGGTCCATAATTGTACTCAATAAAACCCCTCCATCAGTATTAACTCGATAGTATTTTACCCATCCTTCCCCAGTTATTATATATATTCGGTAAAAATGGTATTAATCCTTCAAATGGAGGTGAATATATTGTAATAAATGCCCGTTTTTTTAATAAATAAAACATCTTTTCGCGAAAAATAGCCATTTATTGTAAAAATATTATTATTTCAATAAAAGCTCTCCCCATTTTTGGGAAGAGCTTTATGTTATCATGTATGAATTCTTCATTTTATTTGTTCAGTTCGAATCATCTGAGTCTTCGTCAAGAATAAATAGGATAATGAGACTGACCATGCCAAAGGAGTATTCCTGTTTGGTATATTACTGCCTCCTATATATAACTCAGGAACTTCCCAATTTTCTGGAATGATCATTTTCGTTTTATCTATATATTCCTTAACTTTGTTCATCATGCCAAGTTCAAGGTAGCATAATCCCAGCCACGGAAGCCCGAAACACCATTCCGCTTCTTGACCGTCATTGTAATAAAGGTCATTCTCATATCTAATGCAACCTTTTGTTCTTTCTAGGCGCCCTGTGACATTCTTCAATATTTTAAGTGCTATTTCACGGTCTACCAGACGATAAGGATAAATTAAGGATAAAAGGGCTAAATCCGTCTCTTTTGAATAACTTTCCCTTGGAAGCAGGAAACGAAGAGCTTCTTCTCCCTTTTTAATGAGTCCTTCCTTGACGTTGACCAGCATTTTGACTGAATTCAAACCGGCAACACATGCCCCTATGCTTGAAGCATGGATTTCGATATTCTCTTCCCACATCCCGTTATCTTCCGCTTGCCAATATTGCAGGCATTCCAAGTAACTGACCAACTTTTGAACGATCTTTAAATCACGTTGATTTCTTATCACCTTTTTCCCATGCCTATATCCTTCACCGACACCCCATAAAAAGGCACCTATCGCATCATTTTGGGCATGGCCCCACTCATCTGGCAGTTCTTTAAGCTCAGTGGAATACCGTGCATGGATATGTTCAAATAGAAATTGGGGTTTCTGTTCCGTATGAATATCTATCTTCCACTCATAGGATTGAAATAAGTCGAATAAAGCATGATATGCTTTCTCGTACCGATTGGACGGATCATTTATAAAAGGTATTACTGTATAAACGACATCCCTTATCCAGACATAATTATAATCATCGGAAACACTTGCAGTATATGCGCCATTAGGAAGCCGCATGCGATCAAGAACCTCTAGGGCACCATTTACATTCATTAATTGAACACCTCCATAGTTATTTGCTTATTCCCATTGTTGACAGACTCCCATTTTCTAAACGTTGGTTGTTTCATTTTTCAATTAAAAGCGCTTTCAATTCAGCTAGCCATAACGACTTTTTCAGAAGTTCATTCACCACAGTTTATGTAATCACTGCCGTTTTTGATAATCAAGCTTCCAATGTTCAATAAAAAAGCGTCATTTGCCTACCCGTAATGAAGTTGCCGTTATGAAATATGTTCTTTGGAAAATAAAAAACCAGTAATGGCAATCCATTACTGGTTATATCGGCCTATCATTCAAATGTTTAGTAGTTATTAAAAGAATAATCGTATCATCAATGAAAGCATGCCAATCATTACCTTACTCCATAGACTTCTCGTAAACATGGCAACCAGGAAAGCTGGTAAAAGCTGAAGCCAATTTTAAAGCATTACCCTTAATTTAAAAAACCTGTTCCGATAATAGAAGTTCTTGAACCAATGACGCCTCCATTACGGCCACCGTACATGCTTTAGCCAATCTATGCCCTTGGAATCTGCATATTACTAATCAGCATCAAATGAACGATTCTAGGTATGAAAGTCACAATTGAAGCCCCAAGGATATACCTGCTTATTTCCATCTGTCAATCACCATCCCCTATCGCTGAAGCTATAACCGTTGCAACTATGACGCCAGTACTGCCAGGAAAGAAGAAACCCTAATGCAACAACGATTAATATGCTGCCAAAAAACGACTGCAAGATCTATAAAAAAGTCTTTTTTCACTCAATATTCAAAACTAAGAAGACCGGTAAACATGGCTGTCAGGGCAGAAACCGCTTTTGCTAGTGACCAATTTATATAGGCTTCAAGATTGTGACCAAGCATAATAAAATCAAACCGTTTCCTCTTCTGTGCCGTTGTGGCCGCCAACTCCAAATGTTTCATCCGTTAGTAAGGCTCCAGTTATCAGTTTTTGTTTTCCAACCTTGCTGCCTGAATTAAGGAGCTAATGCAGCAATAGATGACGACTGTTAACAAAAATATACGTAAAAATCATGGCCGAGACCGGATGACTTGAGGCCATAATCCATGCCGCCATGAATTGTCCAGACCCTGCATAGAGTAAAAGCGACATTAGTGCCACTTCAATCATACTTAATCATGACTTTCTTTCGCGACCCCTTCAGCAAAACCGATACTTAGGTATACAATCCTTTACTCCTTGCCAAAAGCCTTCCCCATCATCGGAAAAGTCATCGTTTTTCCAATCCACCCTTATATTAATAAGTGCCTTTAATTGCTTTTCAGCTTGCCAAGCAGAATTGGCAACTCACTATATATTTCGATGATCTCATCTATCGGCATTCTAACTAAGCCGCTGGAAGAAGGGGCAACGAATTCCATGGATTGATTCGATGAAGGTTCTTCTTGCAGCCCCCAAGAGATTTTTCGTAATTGACGGTATTCCTGATAAACACCCTTGCCTACAAAACAGACAAGTCTAGGTTCATACCTTTCAATTTTCCTTTTTAATTGCTGCCTTCCTATTATGTACTCTTCTTTAGTGATATCTTCCGCTCCTTTTGTAGGCCTGGAAACGATATTGGTAAAACCATAACCTAAATCCAGTAATGACGAGTCTTCGGTTGGAGCATATTTCCTTGGTGTCAGCCCGGACTCGAAGAGGATTTTCCAAAAGCGGTTGTTTGGATTCGCATAATGATGGCCAGTCTCGCCTGAACGGATGCTTGGATTGAAACCTACGAACAAAACATCCAAATTTTCCCTTAAATGATCAGAGATGCCTTCCATTTTAAAACTCCTTTTCAAATTCATATTTAATCATTGTACAAAACTGAAAAATAATTAACTACCTTTTCCGACATTTTCACAACATATATCCAAAATTTAAACACGTTTCTTGTAGAATGTGGGATGATTGTTTCAAATTAATAACTCTAATATTGATGACATATGATTCCGCTTTTAAATTACAAGCATTTTACACGTTCAAAAAGAAACAGCCACCTTATAGATGGCTGCTTCTTCATATATCTTATTGTGCGTGACTAACGCGAACAAAGCTTATTTCACTTAGTGGAATGGTTATGATATCAAGATTGCCTTCATAACCTGGAGAGGTTTCTGTTAATTGACAAATATCATCTGTTACTTCAAATAACACTCCCTCGAATAAATCACTGCTCGTTGCCACTTCGACCGTGTTCCCAATGTAATGTTTTAATTGTACATAAAAAATACTAGCTAACAATGCATTCTCCTCCTTATATAGGCTCTCTAACAGAATTGATGGAATTGAACGGAACAAATACTACAGTTCCCGCAGCTTCAGTAATTACGATATAATTAGTTTGAATTGAACTCAATATTCCCGTTACCGGGGCAAAATCAGTTGAAGCCGTTACCGTTCTTCCTAGTAATGCTGCTAAAGCACCTCTTAAATCAATGAATGGATCTCCTGAAGTGCCAGGTGTTCCTGGTCTTGGTTTACCATTTTCAACAAGCCATTTATAGTAGAGATAGTCGTAACTATTCTTTTTACATGGCTTCTCACTTTGCTTCTCACTTTGATTCTCACTTTGCTTCTCACTTTGCTTCTCAGTGCTCATTATTTTACCACCTTTATATTGTCTATTTTATTACCTTCGTCATGGTTCTCTTCTTTTTTCCTTCATCCCCATGCTCTCATTTCTTTACCTTCGCCTTTTTGAAACGGTCCCCCCTTCTTATCTTTCATGCAGCACTGAACTCGTTGTCGATCGATAATGTGAATCCTGGTATGGTTCAAACCGAAAATGAATTTTCGACCTTGCTAATATTTTTGCCTTGATTCGATTTCCCCTGAATTCATTGATCCACCAGATACATTTGATTCCTTTGAGGATCTTGACAATTTGCTGCTGCTTCTATATCGCTTCAAAAGTAGTATATTGATGACTGATGTTTTCGGCTTGGACTAATCAACCTTTTTTTAAATTACTTTACTTTTTTTTGAAGGTTTTACGAAATCATGTCCATTTCTCTAATGAATGAATATGATACGGTTGAGGTGATAACTATGACGAACAAACAAAAAAAGGATTACATAGGCATTGTAATCCCTTCATGTCACAAAAAGTCTGCATTAAAAGCAGAACGTATGGAACAAGCAAAATCCCCTTTTTTCAATTGTTCACTTCCTATTAATAAAGGTTTTTCTGAAGCGGACGATACTAATTGTTGTGCATCAATAAATGAGCCAGGTTCCCATATTAAATTGTTACTTTCACCATTAAATTCAAATAAAATTCATCATCATACAGTTACTGGATCTGATGAATTTTCCCAAAGAGGTAAGGCAGCATGAAATCAATAAGAGTCCTGATGGTGTTAGATACAATGGATGTAAGCGGAACGGAAACGCATGTATTGAGTCTTGTGAAGGAATTACAATCTAAAGGAATATATACAGCAGTTGTTACTGGAAAAGGCAGCATGATTAGCCGGTTACGAGAAACGGGATGTAAAGTTCACCAAATGAATTTCCCTAAAACATTAACGATTAACTCGAATGAGGAATCTCCATTATTGAATAGCTTGGTAGAATTGTTACGAAAAGAACAGATTACACTAGTGCACGGGCACCAAATTATATCCGGCTACCTCTCTGCAAAGGCAGCTAAGCTCTACAATATTCCCTTCGTCTTCACCCTGCATGGGACATACTTCCAGAAATCGGATATAAAAAGTGTGTTACAGTTTACAGATGCTGCGGTTGCAGTTAGTGAACCGGTAAAAGAACATATTCAGCCATTTTTCCCTAAGAATATTTCAGTCATTGCAAATGGAATTGATACAGCCGATTTTTCCCCTTCCCTTTCATTGGAATTAAGAAAAAAAATGAATATTCCCCTTGATGCAAAAGTAATTCTATACTGCAGCAGGATAACACGGCATAAAGCAAAAATCTGCATGCTTTTAATCAAAGCTTGCAGGGATTTAAAATTAAAGGATATCCCCAACCTTCATGTAATCATCATCGGTAACGGCAGCCAGCTCAAGGACATTAAGAATGTTGCTGCGAGCATCCAATCTTTATATAAAGAAGAGTTCATTCATTTCACTGGGGAACAAAAGAATGTGAGAGACTATTATGCACTTGCAGACTATGTTGTAGGTACAGGCAGGGTTGCTTTGGAGGCTATGGCATGTGAAAGACCCGTTATTTCATGTGGAAATCTAGGGTATTTTGGGGAAGTGAATAAGAAAAACTTTCAACAAGCCTGGGAATGCTACTTTGGGGATCACGCTGCAAAACAGACTTGCAGCCAAGCCATTCTTTATCGGGACTTACGCAACCTTCATCAATCAAACGCCGGGGTTCAAACAGGCAGGGATTTAAGGAAATTGGTATTGAAACAATTCGATAGTAAAAAAAATATATTACCGCTAATTGAATTATATGAAAGTACAATTCAATCATTTGAACAGCAGCAGGCCATAAATTAATGGTTCTGCTGCTATTCAATCTCTCACGATGGCCATCAAGGGTTCTATTAATTCTTTATTAGGGGAATAAACTACATAGAAATTGGAGGCATAGATCTCTCGATTAATAACAGCCAATAAATGATTCTAGAAAATGAATGAATCTATTAAATAGAGTTTAGAACCTTATAAAAATTTAAAGGCGCTCCCATTTAACAAATGGCTTAACTCGTAGGTATTTATGTACCTACGAGTTTTTATGTTACGTATCGCAAATTCGATTCTATCAAACTCGGGGTTCAGGAAACATTCTGCCGTTGTTCGATATGATCATGTTTTCTCGCATTGGACATCTTATTGATGGTAAGAAGTATTCCAGAAAGCCATATAATCACGATGCCGGTATAAATATATATGTGTGCTTCAATCGGAATCCATGTAGCTAATAATGTTCGTACATTAATCAAGATAATGAAACCACCGACTAAAACACCCATTAATTGAGCAGGAAGCATCCGGACTAACCAGGCTGCAATTGGTGCAGCAACCACCCCGCCAATTATCAACGCTACGACCCAAAGCCAATTGACTGCTTCCCATCCAAGCGAAATGATAAAACCAAGACTTCCGAAGAAAGCAATGGCAAATTCACTCGTATCAACTGTCCCTACGGCTTTTCTCGCTGTCATTCCTTTTTTTGACAATAAAACAGGCGTTGCAATAGGTCCCCAACCGCCTCCGCCTGTTGCATCACAAAAGCCTGCAAAAAGGCCTAACGGAATGGATTGTTTTGCGGTCAATGGCCTTACGGTTTCAGTGTCCTTTGACGGTTTAAAAATGAATAAAAAGCGGAATAAAACGTACACACCAAGGCCAAATAAAAATATGGCAATATACGGTTTAGCTAATTCGGCTGGCAGGTTGCTCAGGAAACATGCACCTACAAATGCACCAACTGAACCTGGAATGATCAAGCGATAGACCATATTTTTATCCACGTTCCCAAACTTTATATGTGAAGCTCCGGAAACTGCTGTGGTCACTACTTCCGATAAATGTACGGATGCTGATGCTACTGCAGGGGCAATTCCGAATGTCAACAATAAGGAGGTGGAACTCACTCCATACCCCATTCCAAGCGAACCATCGATTAATTGGGCTAAAAACCCGATAAAGGCTAAAACGATTAACTTTTTCATGACATTCCCCTTTTTCAACTAAAATAGAACCTAGATAACATCGACCACCGTTTGCCTGTATAGATCAGTTTGATCTTTAAGACACAAAGAGGCACCTAACCAAAATGAAATAACATGTTGGTTAGGTGCCTTCAGTTTTTCTGATCAGCCCATGATTTTTTTATTCAGCTTCTACTGGCATAAGCCTAGCTAAGAAACGATATCTTTCTTTTAGGGAATATTTATAAATATCCTCTATTGAATCTTTCAATAACTTAGATTTTTCTTCTTTTGAAAAGGAACCACTTTTAATGATCATCCTTGCTTCGAAAAGGAATTCAAGATAATCTTCATAAGATTCATCATATACTTTACCTAGGTCATTCCGAATTTTTTTAGCGAGAGTTGGACTTGCTCCATTGGTAGAAACACTAATGGAAAGCATGCCTCTTTTCAATGTGGCCGGTATATGAAAGTTACCCAGCTCATGATTGCTGATTACGTTCACCAGCTGACTTTGGGATGCATTCTCGTACACTCGTTCATTAACTTCCGTAGAATTCGTTGCAACAATGATTAAAAACGCATCTTTATAGTCAGTTTCTTCCACTTCTTTAAGTAAGACTCGAATCTTACCTTCTTTCTCCAACAGTCGAAAATCCGTGCATATCTCGGGGCTTACGACGGTCACTTCGGCACCAGCTTCCAATAAGGGGCCCGCTTTAAAGTAACCTATTTTACCACCGCCGATGATGACACACTTTCTGTTCTCAATATTAAGCGTAATTGGATACATAGGCTCCCTCCCCACTCACTTCTTGAATTCGTTCAGATATTGCTTGTTCGATCTTTGGATGATAACCTAGATATCGGCAAAGAATGATTTTTTGCTTCCCCTTTTTTTGGAGCTTTTTTATACTATTTTCAATCGACTGCATTAAGAGACCGGTAAACAATAGGTAAGGAATGATAAATACTTGGTTTGATCGAGATTCCCCTGCTAATTCCAATGCTTCTCCAAAGCTTGGAGTGGCAGCTGTCAAATAACATTCTTGCACTCGGATTTTAGGAAACCTGTTCCTTAGCAAATCGGCCAATCGAGACAAATCCCTTTTCACGTCGGGATCACTGCTGCCCCTTCCAACCAATAAAACCAAGGAATCCTCCGTAACACTTACATTTGTTTCCTCCAACCGTTCCACTAAAATGTCAACCATTTTATCACTGACACCAATCGGTCTTCCATATTTCAATTCAACGGCAGGGTACCGTTCTTTCATTATGTTCAGGATGACCGGAATATCATGTTTTGCATGTACAGCCGTTAGCAATAGAACTGGAATGGCAATGATTCTCGTCGCACCTTTTTGTACGCATCGGTCGTAGGCCTCTTCTATCGTAGGAGTTTCCAATTCCAGGAAGCAATACTCCTGAATGGAATTCGGCTGTGCTTGCATACAAACTTTAATAAAATCAATGGCTTGGGCTGAAGCTTCTTTAACGCGGCTTCCATGGCAAATATATAAAATGGCTTCCATTAAAAGGCCTCATTCGCCAACAAATTTTCGGTTTGTTTTCCTTCAAACCATTTGATTTTTTCCCGTAAATTAACGACATCGCCCACGACTATCATGCAAGGATTGGAAATCTGTTCGTTATTGGCGGTTTCCACTACATTAGCCAACGTACTGACAGCTGTTCTTTGTGTTTTTAATGTCCCCCAATGGATAAGGGCTACCGGAGTCTCTGGATTTTTTCCATGCTCCAAAAGTTTCCCTTGAATATAGGGCAGGTTTTTAACACCCATGTAAATGGCTAATGTATCGATTCCTTTTGCAAGGGATTCCCATTTGATATTATCCTCTTCATCCTTTTTCCGATGGCCGGTAACAATTGCAAAAGATGAAGCGTGGTCCCTGTGTGTAACTGGGATTCCCGCATAAGCTGTAGCGGCGATTCCAGCAGTAATTCCTGGAACGATTTCAAAGCTCACGCCACTTTTGGCAAGGGCTTCCGCTTCCTCCCCGCCTCTCCCAAAGACGAATGGATCTCCGCCTTTCAAACGGGTGACCACTTTTCCCTTTTTTGCATATTTGACCAGGAACCGATTGATGGTATCCTGCTGCAATAAATGATAATCCGGCAGTTTACCGCAATTAATCAGCTCTACACCATCTTTTGCATGATTCAAAAGTTCTTTATTGACAAGTCGATCATATAAAATGACATCAGCTTCTTGAATGCATTTTAATCCTTTTAATGTAATTAAATCTGGATCTCCGGGACCGGCTCCTACTAGATATACTTTCCCCATTTATGCAACCTGCCTTCCCTTAGAGAATCGTTTCGAATTCCGATAAAACGAAACCTGCTCCATTTTTAATTTTCCTTTTTTCATATAATGAGATGTCATCCACTTCAGGCATTTTCAAAAAATGTTTTTCCAGCTCGATATCAACAAGGTCAAACGCCTTTTCATCCGAATCGGCAACAATGATGACATGGATTGGTTTTTCCTTGATAGTGACTTCGAAACGGTATAGATTCATGGATTGCTTACCTTCCCCTATTAAACGGCCACTTCCGTTAATATATCATCTAGCTTACTTTGTAACTGGGATATCCCTACCCTTTCCACAAAATCAAGAAAGGTTTCGGATAGAAGTTTTGTTTGTTTGAAAAATAGGATCAGTTCTTTCAGAACATGATAGAGCTGTTCAGCTTCCACTTTCCCTTTAAGTTTTTCATTGAACTTACCGCCTTCATTCAGCGTTCCCCCGACGTATATCTCAAAAGCTTCGACCATCTTTTTATCCTGGTTTTTCATTTTTATGCCTTGCAGTCCAATTTCGGCGATGGCTCTTTGACCACAATTATTCGGACAACCCACCATATGCATCCTTACAGGAACATCGAGATCTATTTCCTTGTCCAATGATTCAGAAATGGTCCTCATTCGTTCTTTTGTTTCAACGAGTGCCAGGTTGCAATACTCGATGCCTGTACAAGAAACGGAATAACCAATGAATTTTTTTGGGTGGTATGGAAATCTTTCAAAGATGGATTCCTGTTTTATTTCCTCAAGTTTTGCATCCGGCACATTTGGAATGATAAGATTTTGAGAATTACAGTTGCGGATTTCACCATTTCCATATTTCTTCGCAAGTTCGGCAAACTCAATCACTTCGTCTGGATTTAGTCGACCAACTGGTATATTGACTCCAACATAGTTCAGACCATCTTGTTTTTGTTTATGGATGCCGTAGAAATAACCTGCATTCCATTCCTTCACCGCACTTTCACCCTTTTCAGGAAGCGGACCGGTGTACTCCAGCAATTTTTCCTTGAATTGTTCAGGACCCCAATCAGCTACAAGGAATTTCAAACGCGAGCGATGACGTTTTTCACGGTACCCAAAGTCACGGAATATCGTCGTGATGGCGGCCGCTACTTCGACTGTTTTTTCAGGTAAAATGAATAAGTCAAGTTCTTCTGCCAGCATCGGAACGGAGGATAGTCCACCGCCTACTTTTACGTGAAAACCAACTTCCGTTACTCCATCAATTACTTTAGTAGCCGGATTGAATGAAACACAGTTGATTTCAGCATTTGAAGCATTATGGATATTAGCACTTATGGACATTTTATATTTCCTCGGAAGGTTTGAATAGTCTTCGTTAAGACGGAAATACTCAAATACATCATAAAGTACCTCGCGTGTATCAAAAAGTTCGTCAGGATCGATGCCTGCCAATGCATTACCGATGATATTACGTGTGATATCACCACATGCACCGGCCGTAGTCATTCCGACCTTTTCCAAACGGTTTAATATATCCGGGACTTGTTCGATGGTCAGCCAGTGGAATTGAACGGCTTGACGGGTTGTAATGTCATATACACCCCTCCCATAATCTTTAGCGATGTTAGCAAGAGTTATCTGTTGATCATAGGTCAGGATACCTCCGGGAATAACGACACGCATCATCCAGTAACCTGCTTCTTTTGGCCGTTGCAGGTATAGACCTGCCCACTTGAACATATCCCAATTCTCTTTAGGGATGGAATCAAAACCATTTACAGCGTAATGTGGAATGTCATCGAATATCTTCAATCCATCTTTTTCCAATTTCCAGATTTCCGTTTTATTTTTAGCGATTAGTGGATTTTCCGACCAAAATTTCTCGTAAACCATTACATTTCCTCCTTGATTAGATCGCTTTCTTTGCTGTCAAATAGCCGATTACCTGTTCAACGCACTCTTCAATGCTGTATTGGTCGGATTCTAAAGTGATTTCCGGTTGTTCAGGTTCTTCGTATGGAGAGTCGATTCCGGTAAAATCTTTAATGATTCCTTTACGCGCCTTGTCATAAAGACCTTTTGGATCACGCACTTCGCACTCTTCGATCGGACACTTTATGTATACTTCAATAAACTCCCCTTCATCGAGTAAATCACGTACAATCTGCCGATCTGCCCTGAAAGGTGATATGAAGGCGGTCAATACGAACTGCCCACTATCCACGAATAACTTGGAAACCTCACCGATTCGTCTAATATTCTCGGTTCGATCTTCTTCAGAAAAACCTAAATCTTTATTTAATCCGTGGCGGATATTATCACCATCCAAAACATAACTTCGAATATTCCGATTATATAACTCTTTAGCGACCGCGTTCGCAATCGTTGATTTTCCGGAGCCCGAGAGACCAGTGAACCATAGAACTGTGCTTTCATGGCCGTTTTGCTTCCGGCGGAGCTCCTTGGTCAATGACGTTTCATGCCAAGTGACATTCGTACTTTTACTCATTAATAATCCCCCTCTTCATGTGGTCCTTCAATTTATGTCCGATCAGTTATAAACTTCATTCTTTTTTAGACCTTCGATCAATACCTCGATGACTTCTTTACGGCTAAAGGTAGCTGGAGGAATTTCTCCGTTACGCAGCATTTCCCTTACTTTCGTTCCAGACAGGATGACATGGTCTTCCTTGCCATGAGGACAAGTTTTAGCGGAAGCCATATTGCCACATTCTTTACAATAAAAACTATGTTCAAAGAATAATAGCGTGATCCCTAACTCATCTGCGTTGAAATTCCCAAAGATTTTTTGAGCATCATATGTGCCATAATAATCGCCCACACCCGCATGATCACGTCCGACGATAAAATGGGTGCAACCATAATTTTTACGGACCATGGCATGGAAAATGGCTTCTCTAGGTCCTGCATAACGCATGGCAGCAGGGAAAACTGCAAGGGAGACGCGATCCTTAGGATAATATTTTTCAAGCAGCACTTTATAGCTTTCCATTCTTACATCTGCCGGAATGTCATCTGATTTAGTGGCACCTACGAGAGGATTTAAGAATAAGCCGTCGACAATCTCCAATGCTGTCTTTTGAATGTATTCATGTGCACGGTGAACAGGGTTCCTGGTTTGGAAGCCGACAACCGTTTCCCAGCCCTTTTCAGCAAAAGCTTTCCTTGTCTCGACCGGGTCCAAATAATTAGCTTGAAACTGCGGACGCTCTATTCTCTTGATCAACTTTATTTCCCCGCCGGCATATACATCACCGCGGTTATATAAATTTTTCACTCCTGGATGCTTCTCATCATCCGTTTGATAAACTAATGTCGCTTCCAATTGCTTATCTGGTGTGTATATATCGGAAACGGAGAGAACCCCGTATGTTTCACCTTCATGAGTCAACGTTACTTCTTCACCTATAGTAAGGGTTTCGGCAGTTTCTTCGGTCAAAGGCAGCGTAATCGGGATGCTCCATACATGACCGCTGCTAAGCCTCATATCCTTGACCACTGTCTCATAGTCACTTTTTGTAAAGAATCCTTTAATTGGACTGTAGGCACCAGTGCCTATCAATTCAAGATCACTTAAAGCAATTTCATCGATTTCGATCGACTTTGTTATTTTACTAATATCATAATTTGGTTCCCAAAGATCGATTAGTGTTCCTCCGTGCGGTAAACTGATTGTCATGCTAATTTCCCCCTATGGTTTCTATTTATTTAAGATAAATGCAATCCGCATTCCGTTTTTTGAGCTCCTTGCCAACGGCCAGAGCGTAAATCATCTGCATTGAAGGCTGGTGCTGTACATGTTTTACATCCAATGCTCGGATATCCATTATCATGCAGGATATTATATGGAAGTCCGTTTTTATGGGCATAGCGCCAAACATCTTTCCATGTCCAATGTATGAGTGGACATATTTTAACTGACTTGAACTTATTATCCTTATTGATATACTCGGTCGAAGCCCTTGTCTCGGATTGCTCCCTCCGCAGTCCCGAAAGCCATGCTGTTGCCGTTGAAAGCACATCGGTAAGCGGAATGATTTTACGGATGTTACAGCACTTATTTGAATCTCTAACCCATAATTCATCCCCATATTCCGCTGCTTGTTCCTCAAGCGTCAAGGCAGGTTTCTTCATTTCTATCGAAAGCTTTGGATATCGCTTTTTCACTTGCTCGATCAATTGATAAGTTTCCTCAAAATGAACATCTGTATCAAGGAAAACTATTTTGGCAGAAGGATTGACCTTCGCCAATAAATCCGTAAGCACGATGCCTTCAATGCCAAAACTGCAAGCATAAATCAGTTCGTTTCCATAATGGTCATTCGCCCATTGCAGAACTTCCAAAGCACCTTTTGTCTCACTGTCTTCGGGAAATACAGGGAAATCCCCAGTGTTGAAATTTTCATAGTTTATTAATGCAGCCAACTTTGTAGCCCCCTCTAAAACTTGCTGTATCAGGTTAGAGTAACTGTTGATCAATACCCGTTGTAATCTTCTCCAGTTTATTTGACTCTAGGAAAAAAGAGACGAATCTAACCAATACTCTCTTTATATCAGTTAAACCCGCCTCTAGTTTTTCTAGTCAGCAGATACCTTATTTAATTCTTAATTTTTCATTTCTTTCCATTTGAATGATTTTACCATCCTGGACAATAAGTGTAATGGACCCATATTTCATAGAATTAAGCATTTCTTGAAGTCGTTCAAATATTTCTTCAAGCTGATTCTCTTTATCCAAGCCTGTTCCTCCTTTAAGAAAATCCGCGAATTTCTTATTTTCACCGCTGATCAAATGAATTTCTTAGATTTATATAATTCCAAACAACCTTACATTGTTATGGTTTGCCTACAACTTTCCAAAAAGCAAAAATCTTTCCATGATGGAAAGATCCCAAGGTAAATATCTTTACCTTATCTTCCAAAATGATCAACATTTTGTTGGAGGTAGCACCTTGCATCGACCATGCAGGTTGCTGGACTTCAAAGGGCCAATTCCCTCCGTCGCTCTGGATAAGTTTTATTATTTTAAATATTAACATATATTTAATCCTTGTCAATGGAGTTTTCTTATAAAATAACTTGGTTTAATATTATGGATGAACTGTTATTTTTATACACACTATTCCGATTATGATTTTATGTTCATGTAAATATGAAAATAGACTCGTCTTTTTAGATAAAGCCTCCAAAAAAATGAGTCTATTTTCATTAACAAGCCTATAATTGGCGCCTGTCATCTATCCGAAAAAATAATTTCTCGAATTCCAGTCCTTTTAAACGAAGGGATTACTCGAATTCATTAATTTCTTAACTGTATCGCTTCTACAAATTCTTGAACTTGACTCTGGACCCGATCAATTAAATGCAAATCATTTATCGGTTTTTCTGAATTCTGTTTATCTATTTCCTTATCAACAAAATAAATGCCCTGCAGCGGCTCGCCTTTTAATATTGAAATTAATGGTTTAAGTGCATAGTCAATCGCCAATAGATGCCTGTTACTTCCGCCAATCATGATTGGCAGTACTGGCTTACCCTTAAAAGCACCTTCTGGCAGCAAATCAATCAAGGCCTTCAATACACCTGTATAAGAAGCCTTATAAACCGGTGAACCAATAATGACACCTCTAGCTGCTTGAATTTTCTCTGAAAGCTTTAAGATATCTTCGCTATTATATTTGCCTTTGAATAAATCATCTGCTGAGAAATCCGTGATTGAGAAATAAGCTGTAGTAAATCCTTCGTTTTCGACTAATGATTGAATATGTTTTAGTGAAATGTCCGTTCTGGACGGAATAGCCGGACTTCCTGATAAAATTACGATATCGCTCATTTAATATACCCCTCCAATATTACATGATTGCCAGATAAAATCTTCGTAAAGCATTTCGTACAGTATGCATTTATCGTAATAGTCTGAAAAATATAAGTCAAATCTTACACTCTGGACATCTACTCTGAAGGAAAATAAAACGGTCATATTTGCGGCTTGATGCTAAAGCCCTTCAATATGACCGTTTCATTATGTATGTTTTTGTTTTCCATGAATACCATATACCAAAAGTTGAGCAATGCTCTTAATTCGTTCAGAAGTAAAATATGGCTCCTTTTTCTGCTGGTGGATCTCATAATGTGTAGATAATGCCAATGTGAATGAAATGATCCCTACATTAAATAGGATAATATCAGAGATATATTGTATCTCACCACTATCTATTCTCTTCTGTATTTCAATATGCCTGGCATTCGGCTTGAAAATCTGATCTACATATTGCTTCGAAATATCTTGATCGAATTGTGTTTCCCTGAATAGTATCGAAAATTGTTCTTTATTATCAAGAATTTTATTTATCATGGTGCAAACATGATTCTCCACTAGATCATCCGTGGATAGATGGCTAGTCCCATCTTCAGTTTCCTCTTTCTCATCAGGGGTAATTGTAGCTAATAGCAAATCTTTTTTGCTGTCAAAGTATTTGTAAATAGTAGCTTCGGAAACATTGCATGCAGAGGCAATTTCATTCGTTCTTGTCATGTCAAAACCTTTAGTGGCAAAAAGAGTCCGGGCTACATTTATGATTCGTTCTTTCGTTTGCTGCCCTTTTTTCAAAAATATCAACCTTCTTTTATGATGATAAGACCGGTGTCACCAATCTATTTAACATGATATCCCGATGGTATCAATCGGTCAATATTACCTTTGATTCATTAGAATTCAATATTCCCATATATCATAAATAGAAAACATCGTCTAAATTGGGACGAAGTTTTCTTTTACAGAAAATCACTTAAAGGATGCATAGCCATCATCGACCATGACTACACTTCCATTGATCGCATTGCTTCCTCTAACGATAATAGATAGACGGCATTTGCAACGGCTTCTGGCTTAATTAATTTACCGCGCATTTGACTTGCATTCAATTTATCGATGATTCCCATATCTTTATAGCCTTGAATGATAGGAGTGTCAACCCCGCCTGGCGCAATGCCCACTACCCGTATGCCATAAGCACCCAATTCCAAAGCGGCGGTCTGTGTCATAATTCTTACAGCTCCTTTAGTCGCCTGATAGGCAAAGGTTCCGTGGGAAGCTAAGTAGCCAAACACAGAAGCGGTATTAATAATGACCCCCTTGTTACCTAGCTCCTTCATTTTCCGTCCTGCTGCCATGATTCCAAAGGCAACTCCGTGCTGATTCACTCCAATCGTTTTGAAGTAACCCTCCATATCTTGATTGGGGATCATACCGCCTGCACCGATGCCGGCATTATTAAACATGATATCGATCCTTCCGAATCTTTCCGCTGCTTTTTTGATTAAGGATTCAACATCCTCCTGCTTAGAAACATCCGTTTTTACAAAAATGGCCTCTCCGCCATCCGCTGTTATCTGTTCAACGGTTTCCTGTCCCATTTCTTCATTAAAATCCGCAACAACGACCTTGTCCCCTTTTGCTGCGAATTTCAAACATGTGGCTCGGCCAATACCGCTTGCTCCTCCTGTACTCCAACTCTTGCTGTCATATACATTCCCCTTTCAACACCGAAATTTAGTGAGTGTTTACTTACCTTTTTTAATTACAAAAGTAAAGAATATTTAATTCAAGCAATATGTATTTATATAGGGTTTTGAGCTTTCAAAAGTAAAGCTGTCCTATTAATAGGACAGCTTCATTTTTTAACAGGTTTTCAATTCGGCCTTACTTATGGATGTCTTCACCATTTCAATGAAAAGCTGCATAAAACGATCATCACCTGTTAATTCTGGATGAAACGCACTAACGAGGACATGGTCTTGTCTCGCAGCCACTACATTCTCTTCATAAACAGCCAATACTTCTACACCTTCTCCAATTCCATCAGCAAATGGCGCCCGGATGAAAACTGCCTTATAAGGAGTTTCCATTCCTTTGATTGATAGTTCAGCCTCGAAACTATCCTTTTGACGTCCAAATCCGTTCCTTTTCACGGAAATGTCCATTAGTCCAAGATAGGCCTTCTCATCGCCAGTCAATTCATTGGCCGCCAATACCATCCCAGCACATGTACCGAAAATTGGCTTTTTATCTTCGAAGAAAGTTTTGACCGGTTCCATAAATCCATAACGATCCATTAGCTTCCTCATCGTCGTGCTTTCTCCGCCCGGAATGATCAAACCATCGATTTCAAGTAACTGCTCCGGCTTTTTTACTATAACTGCTTGTTCGCCGGCAGCTTTGATTTGATTCAAGTGTTCTTCAACCGCTCCCTGTAATCCCAAAACACCGATAGTTATCATATTACCATCCACGTTCCTGCATCCGTTCTGCCGGAGCTAGTTTGGAAATATCAATTCCTTTCATTGCACTTCCTAACTCTTTGGACAACCGGCCAATCAATTCATAATCCGTGAAATATGTAGTCGCTTGAACGATTGCGGAGGCGAATTTTTCTGGAGTTTCAGATTTAAAAATACCAGACCCAACGAAAACGCCATCTGCTCCCAATTCCATCATCAATGCAGCATCTGCTGGAGTGGCAATTCCGCCGGCTGCAAAGTTAACTACAGGCAATTTACCTGTGCGTTTGATTTCTCTTAAAATTTCATAAGGGGCTCCAAGATTTTTTGCCTCTGTCATTAATTCATCATCACTCATGATGCTCACTTTGCGAATTTGTGACTGTACCTTTCTCATATGACGCACAGCTTCCACAATATTACCTGTTCCTGGTTCTCCTTTTGTACGAAGCATTGATGCTCCTTCACCAATACGGCGCGCAGCTTCGCCTAAATCACGGCAGCCACAAACGAAAGGTACTGTGAAATCACTTTTTAGAATATGGTATTCTTCATCCGCAGGAGTCAGCACTTCACTTTCATCTATATAATCCACTCCCATTGATTCCAGGACCCTTGATTCAACGATATGGCCAATCCTTGCTTTAGCCATGACCGGGATGGACACTGCATTCATTACTTCCTCGACAATTCGCGGATCTGCCATTCTTGCTACGCCGCCAGCCGCACGGATGTCGGAAGGAACCCTTTCCAATGCCATGACAGCGACAGCACCAGATGCTTCTGCGATTTTTGCTTGTTCTGCGTTAATGACGTCCATGATCACGCCACCCTTTTGCATTTGTGCCATTCCTCTTTTTACTGTGTCAGTTCCTAATAATTTTTCCATTTTTTTCTTCCCCCTAATATTTGCATTTTTTAGATTTGTTAGGCTTAGTATAAAAAAGAGTTGACCGCATTGAAAGTGTCAGTTTTAATAAATTTAATGGGGTCAGTAAAAATTTATCAAAAAGGTGGCAACAAAATGAATATGCTTTCTTGCGATTTAAATCGGTTAAGTGAAGTACCTTTGTACGAACAATTATATTCATATATTAAAAAAGAAATCATTGAAGGCCGTCTTCTTTACGGCACAAAACTGCCTTCCAAACGGAAATTGGCAGAGTTCCTGCAAATAAGTCAAAATACTGTGGAGACTGCATATGAACAATTGACTGCTGAAGGATACGTTGAAGTCATACCAAGAAAAGGGTACTATATTCAAACATTCGAGGATTTAGAGTATACACAAACTAACGAAGTATCAGTGGAACAAATCAATCATAAAGAAGGGGAATTACTATATCATTTTCATCCCAGCCAAATTGACACGGAACATTTCCCATTTGAAAAATGGAGAAAATACATGAAAAGCAAAATCGATGAATCACATCAAGATCTTCTATTACTTGGGGATTCTCAAGGGGAATATGAATTACGATGTGAAATTGCCCATTATTTGTATCATGCACGTGGTGTACAATGTGTTCCAGAACAGATCATCATTGGTGCAGGAATGGAAATTTTATTACAGCAGCTTGTCCTGCTATTCGATAAAAATGCCATCTATGGTGTTGAAGATCCCGGGTATCACTTGATTCATCGGATTTTACGCAGCTACCCAAATGAAGTCCATCCACTGCAAATTGATGAAGAAGGCGTAAAGGTGAACCAAATTGAAGATTCAAACATCGACGTTGTATATGTCACTCCCTCACATCACTTCCCCAATGGGACAATCCTATCCGTTAACAGACGGACGCGATTGTTGAACTGGGCTCAAGGGGCAGCAAACCGCTATATTATCGAAGACGATTATGATAGTGAATTTCGTTATAGTGGAAAAACAATTCCTTCCTTACAAAGTATGGATGCTGGTGATAAGGTGATTTATTTAGGGTCATTTTCAAAATCATTGATGCCATCAATTCGGATCAGTTATATGGTTCTTCCCGCTCCATTGTTACAAATGCATCAACAGGAATTATCTTTTTACCATTCAACCGTTTCACGGATTGATCAGCATGTGTTGACACAGTTCATGAAGGAAGGGGATTTTGAAAAGCATTTAAATCGGATGAGGAAAGTGTACCGTCGGAAGTTGGAAAAAGTCATTGATCTATTTAAACCCCATCAACAAATAAAAATCATTGGAGAGCGGTCAGGATTGCATATAGTCCTCATCGTTAAGAACGGCATGGATGAACAGACACTTATTCAAAAGGCAAACGAAGACCATATTAAAATTTATGGATTATCAACATATTCAATCGAGAAAATTGACGAACATCCTCCAAAAATTATATTGGGCTTTGCAGGGATTCCTGAATCCGAATTGGAAAAAGCCATTCACCTTTTATTGAACTCATGGGGTTTATAAAGAAAAAAGAAGCTCACTTTCGTGAGCTTCTTTAAGCTTGTCGATAAAATGGGATTCGGAAAGGTCTCATTCTGGTTCCTTTCATGATTTTAAACAAGACTTTTATTTGGAATGAAACCATAATGGATTGAACACACTCTTGCCGAATGACTGGTTAGCCGCGAGGAGGCTGGGCAGGAAGGCTCGGGGACCGAAAAATGCGTTGACGGTCGAATAATGTGTAGTGTAGGTCGAATATATTGCGTGTAGGTCGAATAAAGCACGGTGTAGGTCGAATAATGCACGGTGTAGGTCGAATAAACTGCTTTGGCTAAAAAAACTGCAGGCAAACTCGCTTTTCTTCGTGTTTGTCTACAGTCTGATTAATTAACTCTAGTGAATCTTTAACTTTTAGATAAATACTGTTCCATCATATCCTTTGGTACCATGCTCCCGCCGGTCGCCCAGATGATATGTGTGGACTGGTTCATTTTATCCACCAGTTTTTGGTCCATGAGATATTTCTTTCCTTCTGCAGCTTTAAAAAGTTGTATCGGACCGAATGCTCCTGCGAGGGCAGATGGCTCTAAATAATGACCTTCCGTCTCTGCCATTCCCCTGAGCAGATCGAATAACCTTTTATCTTCTATGGTATAGCTACCGCTTAACATGGTCGTCATCATACGGGAAACCAATGCTGAAGGCCTTCCGACAGCAAGACCATCCGCTTCCGTCTTATTATCGATGCCAAAGTCCTGCACCGAGATTTTGTCATGAAGGCCTGTCATCAATCCGAGCGTCATGCTTGGTGAATGTGTCGGCTCTGCAAAAAAACAATGTACATTATCTTCAAAGGCTAGCTTGAGCCCATATGTAATACCACCGGGCCCGCCGCCGACTCCGCATGGCAAGTACACAAACAAAGGGTGATCTTCGTCTACTGGTATGGACATATCTTTCAGTTGTTTCTTCAGGCGCGTTGCAGCTGTTGCATAACCTAGCAGTAGATCCATTGAATTTTCATCATCAATAAAATGGCAATCGGGATCAAGTAATGCTTCATTACGGCCTTCTTCTACAGCTTTACTATAATCATCATCATATTCCTTTACAATGACTCCAAGACTTGTTAATTTATCCTTTTTCCACTGTTTGGCATCTGCCGACATATGGACCGTTACTTTGAATCCCAGCTTAGCGCTTATTATTCCAATACTCATTCCTAAATTGCCGGTTGAGCCGACTGCAATCGAATATTTTGAAAAAAGCTCTTTGTATTCATCACTTGCAAGTACCCCATAATTATCAGTCCGTTTTAATCCACCATGCTTCATTGCTATTTCCTCAGCACGTTTTAAGACCTCATAAATACCTCCGCGAGCCTTGATGGAACCTGATATTGGTAAATGACTGTCACATTTTAGCAAAAGATTCCCAGCCATTTTAGTTCCATAGGATTTTTCCAAGTTTTTTTGCATGGAAGGAATCTCGACTAGTGGTGATTCAATGATCCCCTCCAGTGGTTCGGTTTCTGGAAAGGCTTTAATTATATAATCGGCAAATCTATTTAATCTTTCTTCAGCAGATTTAACTTGTTCAGCTTGGACGATTGGGTTTTCTTGCTTGTTACCGTAATCTGGATTCGTCCAGAAGACTTCGTTCATCTTTATCACATTATTAAGTATAGGATCCTTCGCTTTCCAATCCATGATCGATAAGCCTGCGATTTTATGCATCTCCACAGCAGTCCCTCCCGGAAATGTAGTTTTCATCATCTACTATAACTCAACAAACAGCAATAAAGATTACAATTTTCACTTTTTTACGAATAATCAGCTTAGAAAGTCAAATTCACTTTTAATTTCCCACGCACACTATTAATAAACCAAATTTCCTCAGCGTTATTAAGGTCAGCTTTTGAAATGGGTTTTTCCTTGATCTCCTTCTTCCTGATCAGGTCTTGACGAAATGTTCCAGCAAGCAGACCTGCTTCCACCGGAGGGGTATAGAGGTCACCATTTATCTTCACCACTACATTTCCGTTCGTGAATTCCGTTATGAATCCTTCTTCATTCCAAAGCAAAACATCATGGAAGTCAGGATTATTCATTTGAAATCCTTCATATACATCACGATTGGTGGTCTTATGAAATAGAAATGGATTTGCGCTTGATATTGGAGTTTCAGCCAAGATTGCCGTAAATTCTGAATCAAGGGGCTTGATTGCTTGTCCAGAGACTTCAATTTCACCATTTTCATGAAGTAATACCCTCACCTTTTGTAACGTCCCTTGATTCATATCCGCATACTTTTGGAGTTGATCTCTAAGATTCAATTCAGGGAACCGGTAATCGAAGTAATCAGCGGATTGTTTCATCCGATCGATATGATCAGTCAACAAATAATATTCGCCATCGCTGAGCTTCATTGATTCCAATAGTTTGTAAGCTGGCCTTTCCACCGTCAATAATTTGGCTTTTAAAAAAGCTTCGTCATATTCTTCCGATAGCTCGGAATCCCAAGTGATTCCCCCGCCTACCCCATACTCGGCTTTCCCAGTTTCGTTATCGATCACGACCGTACGAATCGGCACATTAAAGATTGCTTCGGATTCAGGTGTGATGAACCCGATTGCACCGCAATAAACATCACGTGGTGAATTCTCGATATCAGCGATGATTTCCATCGTTTTAATTTTAGGTGCCCCTGTTATCGATCCACAAGGGAAAAGGGCCTTGAATATATCGATGATTGTTGTTCCTGGATTCGTATCGGCCGTAATCGTGGATGTCATTTGCCAAACAGTCGGATATTTTTCAATTGCCTTTAGCTGTGGAACCTTGACGCTTCCTGGTTCTGCAATCATTCCCAAATCATTTCTGAGCAGGTCAACAATCATGTAGTTTTCAGCTTGATTCTTTTCCGAGGCTGCTAACCAGTCTGCATTAAGCTGATCCATTTTCAGTGTCGTTCCCCGCTTTACCGTTCCCTTCATTGGCCGAGTAATCAGCTGACCATCTTCCCAACGGAAAAACAATTCGGGTGAAGCCGATAGGATTCGATGTGTCCCCACATTCAAATATGCACTATAGTTTGAGCGTTGAGCTCTCTTCAAACGATCAAAAAAAGCGAAGTCATCTCCTTCGAACCTGGATTGTAAACGCATCGTGTAATTGACTTGATATGTATTGCCTTTCTCGATTTCCGATTTTATCCTTTGAAACCCGGAATGATAGTTATGTGAGTCCGTTTCTGATTGCCATTCAGCTAAATTAAAAGCCCCTGTCATTTTTTCAGGTAATTCTTCTTCAGGTTTATCGAAAATCCCGAACCATAATAATGGCATTTTGGCTCCATCTTTTACTTTAAAAGATTTTTCAAAAGCAGGTGCCGCTTCATAGGAAACGTATCCCGCTGCATAATGCCCCTGTTCTATCGCTTCCTGGACTTTTTGGAATTGGGGAATGACATCCTCAATTGTATGGGCGGTGAACACTTTTTTCGGGTTCATAAAATATAGAGGCCTGCTGTCACCTTGTTTATCTGTGAAGTGAAATATTAAGGATAAAGGATCTTCTCGTTTCATTCTTCTCTCCTGACTTTGTTTATGAAGTAAATCGGTATGTATTTTATAAAAAAGCTTGCAGACACGGAATCTGCAAGCTCATTCTTTGACACTTATTTCATTCCAGTAACTTCTGCAATGATTTCATAAGAACGAAGGCGTGCATCCTGATCATAAATGGCAGAGTTTATAATCATTTCGTCCGCCTGTGTTTCATTTAAAAATGCCTGCAACTGCTCTTTTACCTCTTTTGGATTTCCTATGATGGAAGCGTTCAGCTGCTTCATGACAATGGCCTTTTCATATTCTGTCCAAAGGCCTTCCATTGTATCAACTGGAGGAGCAAGTTGACCGGGCGTGTTACGTATTAAATTCAAGAACTGCTGTTGATAAGAAGTAGCAATCCTTTGCGCTTCTTCTGTAGTATCAGCTGCAAATACATTGACACCAACCATGACATAAGGTTTATCAAGAACGTCGGATGGCTGGAAATTATTGCGGTAACGGGCTAAAGCCGGTTGAGTATTTTCAGGGGAAAAATGGCTTGCAAATGAAAATGGCAATCCCAGCTGTGCTGATAATGCTGCACTGAAGCCGCTTGAACCAAGCAGCCAAATCGGAATATCCTGTCCTTCGCCAGGGATGGCGCGAACACGGTTATGTTTGGAATCCGCATCTAAATAACTACGGAGCTGCGCCAATTGTTCAGGAAAATCCTGACCGTTATTACGTACATCACCCCTGAGTGCCATGGCTGTATATTGGTCGCTTCCCGGTGCACGGCCCAGTCCTAAATCTATTCTACCAGGATACATTGCTTCCAATGTACCAAATTGTTCTGCGATAACGAGCGGTGCATGATTCGGCAGCATAATGCCTCCAGAACCGACACGAATTCTTTCCGTCTTTCCTGCCACATAGCCTATAAGCACTGACGTTGCAGAGCTTGCGATTCCTGGCATGCTATGGTGTTCTGCAACCCAGAAGCGATTATAATTCCATTGCTCCACATGCTTGGCTAATTCTACTGTATTTTTAAAAGCTCCCGAAACTGTACCACCTTCAACAATAGAAGCTAGGTCCAGAACGGAAAAAGAAATGTCGCTAAGTTTTTTTGCATGTTGATCAGCATTCATATCTTCATCTTCTTTCTTTCAATTATGATAAATTGGACGCAAAGCCATCATATAGAAAATGCACACAAAATGCACACAAAATGCTCGAAGGAGTTAACTGTTAAGAATTTCCTTGGCAATCAAACGAAACGAATTAAGCCTATCCTCCAACTTATGAGTGATGGTTATCAGCATGATTTCATCTGCTTGGTATTTCTCCTGAATCTCCAAAAGACGATACCTTACTTGTGAAGGGGTACCAAAAATCAGTTTTTCATGCATGGTTTTCATCAATGCTTTTTCTTTTTCAGTCCAATCATGGTTCCTTACCTCTTCTATGCTTGGAACCTGCTTTCTTTCACCATGTCCACTTTGAATTTTCCATAGTATGTTGCTAAGGGCGATTTCTTTCGCATGTTCCTCCGTTTCTGCGCAAATGGCCGAAACTGTAACAATAGTTTTAGGTTCTTTAACAAACCCTTTTGTTTGAAAGTGTTCACGGTACTGATGAAAGCTTTGAACTCCATCATTTTCACTCATGAACTCACCAAATGCGTATGCAGTTCCATTTTCAGCCGCAAGTTTTGCACTTTTCCCGCTTGTTCCCAAAATCCATGGTTCAGGCGGCACCTTTGGGATAGGAGCAGCAGAGACATTTGAAAATGGATGTTCATTCGGAAATTCATCTTTTAGAAAATTCAACAGTTCTTGAACTAGTTCAGGCATTTTGTAAACATTCTGCAGAAAATTATCGGATAATGCCATCGTTGCTTCGGCAGATCCACCAGGAGCACGCCCGATTCCCATATCAATCCGGCCAGGAAAAAGAGTAGCTAGCATATTATAAGTCTCTGCTATACGGTATGGCTTATAATGTGGAAGCAGCACTGCCCCTGAACCAATCCGGATATTTTTTGTTTGTGCACCAATATAGCTTATCAAAACCTCTGGAACGGAACATGCCAATCCCGGGAGATCATGATGTTCAGTTAACCAGATTCTGCTATAACCAAGTCTATCTCCTTCTTGTGCGAGTTGCAGTGAAGCTTGCAAGGCTTCTTGTGCTGATTGTCCTGATGCAATTGGTGATTGATCCAAAATGCTAAGTTTCATTTTGTTACCTACTTTCTTGTCTTTCGTAGCTTAATGGTAAATCATAACTATTCGAAAGTCCCCTGAAATGCTTGCTTTGTTATTTTAGTTTGCAGCCTTTAGCAAAAAATATAAGGAGTTGATTTCAAATTGGGGAGTATGGAGCTATCAATATATTCTAACGAGGTGTTTGCTTTAATATATTATTGGCGGCAGGTAGATCAAGGACTTATCACTTTATTCTATCGAGGTATTTTTAAGTATATATATGTAAATGAAGAAAAGCCCTTATTAAGGGCCTTTCCCGAGCTATTCACTTTTTTTGAATTGAGATAGTAATTCATCTGCCATGATTTTTGAATCCAAACGAGCCGCTATATATGGAGGCTGGACCCGATTATTGGACTCTACGGGCAGCCCTAGCCAGACAACTCGTTTATCCAAGATGATAAACGAAAAGGAAACAGGTGAACAAATAAATTGATCAGAGTGGATATCAGGGTTTCTTTTTGCTGAAATGATCGTCAATTTCACTGTAGGGTTTCGTTTCATTAAATATTGCTGCCATTCTTCTGACAAACTGTTCAAATCCGGAACAGCAAAAACCATCTCTAGTTTTGTTGATTCAATATCTTCCTGAAAGTCCCCCAATTTACGGGCATGCATCCATTGTAATTTCGGATGCTGATGTTTAATCCATTTTCCAATGTCTTTCTTTGATACAATCTGATCATTTTGAATTTGATGATCGACAAGCTGACGAAGTGTTTTGCTGCGATAAACGTGTTTGTTAACAAATGAAGTGTCACATACATGTACGAACTTACCCTTAGTCCTTGTTATGGCCACGTTAATGAGCCTTTCACTTTCTCTCCCTGTCAATAACATTCCAGCCCTGTTTTGCGGATAACTATCAACTGTGTCAAAAATCATCATCTCCCGTTCACTTCCCTGGAAACGGTGTACAGTTGCAGCGATGATATCCGCCGTTTGCCGTTCTTTGACATATAAGTCATCCAATAGTTTTTCCATCAAATCTGCCTGGGCACGATATGGGGCGACATAACCGATTGACCTTGCCCCGCCCTCATAAGCTTCATGAATCAGTTGAAAAGATAAAAGCAATTGCCATATATTCATTCTCGAGTGGGATGTCCGTTCAGTGATGCAATATTCCCCTGCTAAGCTAGTATCAAGCAGTGCCGCTGCCTTATTGGCAAATGGTTCCGCCAGCATTATTCCCTCCCTGCTGGTCGCAACACTTTTATGATCGCCAACAAAATTGTTATAGACGACACGATTAGTGAATGCTGAAATATCCGGATGCATGCGGCGCTGTTCCTTTAATAGGAATAAATGGGGATGAAGTTCTCCTTCTTCAACAGACTGGGCCACACCAGCGCGATGAAAAATGTCTTCCTTCAGCCAAAGTTTCACTAGGGAATCACGAGCCGAAGCAATAGGTGGCAATTGTTTGAAATCACCACAAACGATAATATGCTTGGCTAACGCTGCAGCAAAAGCCACCTGAGGTACGTATGCCATACTCGCTTCGTCCAAAATGACCAGATCATACTCCTTTTGATAAACCGTTTCATCATTTGCGGCTTTAGCCAAGGTCGTTCCGATGACTTTTGCTTCTTTTACGAATTGAACCTCTTTTTGGCGGATTTTCTCCAAGACTTTGGCCAGCTTTTTCTCTATCTCAATTAATTGATCTGTATCCCTTTTACTGAAGGACCCTGCCAAGTCATGCTTTAACAGACGTTTCTCTTCGCCAAGCTCTTCTTTTTCTTTAACTAATGTCGGTTCATGTTTACCTAATAATTGCCCTGTAACAATATCATCATGGATGGCTAGTGATTCACCGATTTGAGATCCATAGCGAAGCACATCGCCTTCTTTGAAACGATCTTTCTTTTTAATGAATGACGAAATTTCAGCCATCAAAACATCGACAGCCTGGTTGCTATGGGACAAAACCAGAACTTTTTTATCCTGTAAATAATGATTGGCTACTGTACGAGCCAATGTATAGGTTTTTCCTGTTCCAGGGGGTCCCCAAACAAAAGTGACAGGGTTGAATTTCGAGCGGGCATATAATTCTTTTACGCTGCTTTGTTTTTCAATTAAAGGATGTTTTTGCGGCATGGACGGATCCATCAGGCGCTTGATCCGAAGCCTTTTCCTTTTGCTTCTCTTGATTTCATCCAGGCGGATGATCAATTGCTCAAGCAATTCCCAAGGATCGTGGTATAAAAAGGCTTCATCGATCATATCGCCTAGCGAGCGATCAAAAACAATGATTATACTTTTTCCTTCCGATGAGAGGATTCTCCCCTCTTGCTTAATCCCTCCCCATTCCAGTCGAACGAGGGAACCGACAGGGATTTTTATCGATGAACCTGTTTCGAAATAATAGTTGAAAGAATCGCCACCTGTAAGCAGATGGCCGTTCGAAATCAGGTATTTTGTGCTGCCATATTTTTTCAAATGCAGGATTTCAAGTTGAAGCGCCTGCTGCCATTCTTTTATATAATTAACTGTCGAATTCATTTTTCACTTTCCTCACAAAATATGCCATTGAAGTACAAAGAAACTGGCCCATTGGCTAGGCTCCGAAGTAGGAAATAACGCTGTTACCAAGACTTTTTGCGCGATACCTGTTTCTTAAGCATATAAAATAAGGCCCAATCAATAGATTGGGCCTCTCCTACGCCAATGTTTTAACTATAGCATTTTTTATAAAATCATACCATGGGCTCTTTTGGAAGAAATGGTTTAGATTAGCCTTCTGTCAACTCAGTGAATTGGTCGACAAGATCGCTGAAAATCTTCATTGCGTTTTCGATTGGATCAGGTTTAGTTAAATCTACGCCTGTTTTCTTAAGCAGCTCCAATGGGAAATCGGAACTCCCGCTTTTCAAGAAGGTCAAATAACTTTCAAGTGTTTTTTGGTCCCCTGAGAGGATTTTATCAGCGATGGTGATGGCTGAAACGTAACCAGTAGCATATTTGTAGACATAAAATGGACGATAAAAGTGTGGGATACGTGACCAGCCATACTTCACTTCTTCATCGAAAATTATTTCATCTCCATTATAAGCACGAAATATTGATTCATAGGCTGTATTAAAAACCTCGGCATTTAGAGGTTCATCATTTTCAGCTTTTTCATGTACGACCTTTTCGAACTCCGCAAACATCACCTGTGTGAAGAATGTTCCTTTAAAACTATCTATGAAATGGTTAAGTAAGTGTTTTTTCTTCTGCACGTCTTTTGTAGTCTTAATCAAATGGCGAATCAAAAGGATTTCATTCACAGTGGAAGCAACTTCAGCGACAAAAATGGAATACCCAGCACTTATTTGCGGTTGATATTTTGAACTATAGAATGAATGCATTCCATGTCCAGATTCATGTGCAAGTGTAAACACACTGTCTAAATCATCACGGTGATTTAATAAAATGAAAGGATGAACACCATAAAGTCCTAAATTGTAAGCACCTGACCGTTTTCCAGGTGTTTCCCTTACGTCGATATATCTTTTTTCCTTAAAGGTTTTCAGGATTGTGATATATTCTTCGCCAAGAGGTTTCAGTGCTTCAACCATCAAAGAAAAACCATCATCGTAAGAAATCTCCTCTTTAGCGCCTTCGACTAATGGCACACTTAAATCATAGGCACGCAATTCCTCTACACCAAGCAATTTTTTTCTTAAATGAATATATTTATGCATGGGCCCGATATTTTGTTTAGTAGACATAATCAAATTATCATAAACCTCTTTTGGAACTTGATCTCCAAATAGAGATTTTTCCAAGGCTGATGGATAATTTCTTAGTTTTGAAAGATTCACATTATTCTTGATTGCAGTGGAAAGTGTGGAAGCGATTGTATTCTTCAATTGTACATATGGCTGATAATAGGCGAAATAAGCCTCTTTTCTTTTATCGCGATCATCGTCTTCAATCAATTTGGAATACATTCCCCTTGTCAGCTCTACCCTCTCGCCGTCTTCATTCGTAACCTCCCCAAATTTTATATCAGCATTGTTTATCATCCCGAACGTTTTTTGAGGTGCTGAAAAGGCTTCGCCTATTTGGGAAAGCACCTCTTCTTGTTCTTTCGTTAACACATGGGCTTTATAGCGGAAGGAATCAAGTAAATCCTCCTCAAAATATTTCAAACCCTCGATTTCATTTATGTACCCTTTTAATGTGTGTTCTTCCAGGCTCAAAAGAAACGGCATGAAAAATGCAGAAGCATTACTGATTTTCTGCCCTAACTTACCAGCCCGATCCAATAATGCTTGTGATGAGGTTACCCGAGTATCTAAATCAGCTTGCAGCATGGCAAATACATATAGCTTGTTATAAATGTACCCAAGTTCTTCACTTAATCGTAAATAATCGAACAAATCTTGAGCTGACTGAATCCGACCATCATAAGTTTTTAATTTTTCTGCCATCTTCAGGACTTCTTGATAATCCTTTTCCCAGATAGTTTGATCATCGTAAATATCCTCTAAGTTCCATGTTTCTTCTATTTTTATTTCGTCACGTGATTTAAACGTTTGCATATTATCTGCACTTCCTTTCATCCTTTATAGCTTACCCTTTATTATAATCGACTTTCAGAAAAATCTGCATAGAAAAACCAGTATGCTAAAAATACATACTGGTTTTTCTGTTTACAATTAGAATTTTGCTGCAGTTTCAGCAACTTTCGCCAATCCTTCTGCAACGATATCCTGTGAGCGATCTGGATATTGATTATGTCCCTCGATTACAACTGTTTCTGGGTTTGTTATGCCCCATAAGTTTAAATTCATCGTTACGTATTTCTCTGCCATTTCGGCAGCATCCATTCCAGGCAATGCATAATCTGATCCGCGTGCATTAAGTAAAGCCACTTTTTTACCACCAGCTAAACCGACTGGGCCTTCAGCTGTATATTTGAATGTTGTTCCCGCTTGAGCAAGATAAGAGATATAAGTTACCAATGGTGCCGGAACCGTTGCGTTCCATAGCGGGAAGGCAAATACCACTTTGTCGGCAGCAAGGAATTGATTCAAGTATTGTTGCACGATATCGGCAATCTCCACTTCTTCTTCAGTCAATTCCATGCCTTGGTTGCGTTTATATAGGGCAGTGATCGCTGTATTTCCGTAGTAAGGTAAGTTCAGTTTAAATAAATCCAATTCAGTTATTTCATCGTTACTATTTGCTTCCTTATATGTGTTCAAAAACGTTTCATACATTTTGACACTGATTGCTTGATCCGCTGGACGGTCATTTGATTTAACAAATAATACTTTAGACATTTTTGTTCCCCCAATTGTTATTATTGTATGTTTTTTTAAAAATAGCATTTAATCCATATATCTCGAATTAACTGCAATTGCTACTTTCACATTATAAATCTGAAAATCTTATAAGGCAAGAAATATGTTTTTTATTTTGCGCGCCTTTATTTTTTTATCCCGAGGCTTTATAAGCAGGACGCGAAAAAAACCGAGGAGCAATTTGCCCTCGGTTAAGTTAACTCTTTATGATGGAAGGGGCACTTACCTTTTATCGGTTCTATATCATCCCCTATGAAAAATTGTTTCCATTCATTATGATTTACATCTCCAAAGTGACTGATATCCGGATGTTTAGGAAGGTTATCCCATTTCTCCACTCGTTCACGAACCTTTTCACGTGACATTATTCCGCCTTTTTCCGTTCCCTCCAAGCCCTCAAAGATCATCCGGGGTTGGAATCCAAGTACAAGGCTATTTCCTAAATCACGCGTTTTACGCTGTTTATAAGCAGGTGCATTACCAAAGACAAAGATTGGTTCCCCTGCAAAATGATAGTCCCATAAATAATGCTCGGGATCTTTCGGCTTATCAATTGGCCAAGGCTTTTCATCCGCTTTATGTAAGTATTGCAGGATATCCCAAAACCTTTTACGGTAAAATTCTATATCACCCTCTATTGATTCAGGCTCCATAAAGACGAAAAGACCGTGCCTGATATATGGGGGTTCCTGAAATAAATCAAGAAAACTTTCCACTGCTTTTGGGAGATTGGACCAATCTTTCTGTGTGATATAAGCATAGCGAAGTTCCCCTTTATTTTCAGCTTTCATACCAAAATAACAAGGAAAGGTTTTATCGGTCACTGTATTATGGAATGTTTGATATTCCTTAATTAGCCATTGCGGCACTCGATCGGGATTTGTCATATCTTCTTTTGTTAACAAACTTGAATTAGCAGTCAGCATCATTTTTCTCCTTAAATCGTTTTATTATATGTTACCCGCTTTAAATAAACTAAAACTTCTACGGACCGGTGCACCCTATATAATTACTTCTTTATTAAAGGGATTATGACTTCCTCCAGTTCATCGGAATTCAATTAAAAAACATTCGATCTGCATGTTAATCATTTTCTCTACAATTGGATAACCTAAGAAAAAAATAGGAGTGGTGCTTAATGGCAAGGAGAAGGAAAATTCTAGTATCTGAAGCGAGAAAAGGACTCGATGATTTAAAAGCAAAAGTTGCTGGTACAAAGAATCCCGAAGAAGCAAAGTTTGAAGTGGCAAAGGAAATTGGCGTACCACTGAAAAAAGACTATAACGGTGAACTGACATCCAAGCAGAATGGAAAAATAGGCGGAAAATTAGGCGGAGGCATGGTCAAGGAACTTGTCAAGATGGCACAGGAAAACTTAGGGAAAAAACATTAACAAGATTCGATCCCGTTTGGTAGTGCTCCCCTTTAAAAGCTCATATATAGAAACTGGACTTAACACGTTGGATGGCATTAAACCATAAAAAAGCCAACCTTAACGGGCTGGCTTTTTTAAAATCAACTAATTCTCACGGGTGAAACTCTTGAAACTACTGACATTATTAATTCCTCCGACATCGGGTAATTAGTGGCAGCTGGATCCGTCCTTACTGCTTTAAGAATTCTTTCCATATCGGATTGGTTAATTTCATAGGCGCTGAAGTCAGAGGGCAGCCCAAGATCGGATAGGAAAACACGGAGCTTTTCCACCACTTTCGCTAAGGTTCTTTTTGAATCTTCATCATGGATTTTCACACTAAAGGCTTCGGCTATCAAATGGGCCTTTGGAAGATATAAATCCGGGGTTGATTCCATTACGACCGGTAATAACACAGCATTGGCCAATCCATGAGGAATACGGAATAACGCCCCATATGCGTGGGCAAAGTTATGAACCGGGATCGCATTCAATGCACTACAAAATGCAGTGATTCCCATCATGCTTCCATGAAGCATTTCCATTCTGGCCTCAATATTAGTTCCGTCCTTTACGGCCCCCTGTAAATTTCTATCAATAACTCGGATGGCCTGAAATGCATAAGCATCGGTTATTGATGTAGCCGCAGGTGAAACGATCGCTTCCATTGCATGTGTCAATGCATCTGCACCAGTAAACGCCGTAATATCACTCGGCAGTCCGACTGTTAACTCAGGATCTAGAATGGCAACATCCGAACTTAAAAAAACATTGTATATATTCATTTTTACTTTTTTATGTTCATTATATATGACTGCTATCGGAGATACTTCAGAACCGGTTCCTGCTGTTGTGGCTACGGAAATATGCGGGATATTCATGGATTGGGCTTTTGGAAAACCCTCATACAGATAGCCGCTTGGAATTGCATCTTTAATATCCGTAATTCCTTTGTATAATCCGAATTTCAATGCCTTTGCGGTATCAATGACACTCCCTCCACCGATGGCAAGTATGGCATCGGCATTCACTTCGCGTGCATATTTCAATGCTTCATTTACACATTCACTCGCTGCGTCTTGTGTAACACCCAGAAACTGTCCAACTATTTCAGCTCTGGCACCTAAATTCTCCTGATCAAAAGTTTCGGCAACTTTATTAACGACACCTGCATTTTCCAAGCCCGCATCACTTACGAGTAGAATCCTTTTGGCCCCGAGACCATTGAAAAGGTTTGGAATGAGTGAACGAGTGTTAGTGCCACTGTAAACCGAAGTCCTTAGCCAAAAATTCGATTGAGCGTTTACGTTCATACAGATCACCTCAGATATATTAGTCTATATTCTTAGATAAGGATTGTTTATACCCTGTCTCAAAGTTCCTGATGGCCATTCATTAACAAACATACTAAATAGTAAGCTTTTATCTTTTACCGGCTTTACAAAACCCCATATTCCTTTTCGTTACTTTGATAGATTTCTTCAATCCCCTTCCCTTTTGCCCTGGCTAAAATCTCCATCCGCACCGTTAATTGTTTCATCGTAAAATTCAATATAGCTTGTTGGTCATTGCCAAATGGATTTCCTAACCGATCATACCCCTCCGTATTTAACGCGATGGCCAGAGGAGAAAGTTGCTCCATTCTCTTTTCAACCTGTTTAAAGATATGTGGATGTTCACTGATGATTCGTTGTAGCAGGAAGGTCCCATAAGCAATATGGCGCGATTCATCCTTCTTCAAAAGACCCACGCCTTTTAATAAACCAGGCATCATTTTATTAGCTTCAAGCGTCTGATAAAAACCGAAATATCCAGTTTCTGCAAGAACTCCCTCGGTAAACATATTATAAACAGTGGCTGCTTCTGCCAATGCTTCAGGGGATTGGTCGGATAAAAGTTTCTCCATCGCTTCAGGCAATATTTCGTAAAAAATCGATTTATAAGTGTCTGAATGATAAACTGTCAAATCACCCGTTTCACCAACCTGATCTAATGTATAACGAAAGAACTCCATATGCTTCGCTTCCTCGAACAGAAATGTCGTTAAGTACATTTCTTCTTCAATCCTGCCTTCTTTGGCTATCGTCATAATGAGAGGCAGCAAATCCAAAGTCACTGCTTCTTCCCCGCCCTGAAAAAGTGAAATGATCCGTAATAACACTTGCCTTTCAATATCAGTAAATGACTTCCAATCTTCTTTATCCTGGCTGAAATCAATGTCACGAGGATTCCATATACCGAATCTTTTGGCCTTTTGATAGAGTTTAAATGGCAGGGTATCTTCTCTAAAACTCCGGCTGGTGGTCGTTAAATTCTTTCTTTTCATGGTAATGCCTCCTTAAAATTAAGAACTTTAAACTTTTGTATCCAAGGATTTATTAAATTTGTAAGAGTTTTCATTATATTGTAAGATATTAGTAGCATTTATCCTAGCACTGAAAATGTAGGGAGGAATAAAGTCGAATGCTTGAGGAAACTATGATGAATCATGTAAAAAAGATTTCCCATCAAAAAGATATGGCAAATAAAGCACAAATGATCTTAAAGGGCTGTGTGGATTTTTTTTCATTTCAACGCGCTTCTTTATTCAGTTACTCATGTTTAACAGGAATGGGTGAAGGAATATGTGCATGTACGAGTGAAGAGACCTTTTCATTACATAATGTTAAAGAAAATATTCATGATATATATCCCATCCACCAAGCAGTCATCCATAACAAACCCATATACTTAACCATCCAACATGCGAAATCCTCCATCCCTGCAAAATACGTTAAAAGGTTTTCCATCTCTTCATTGGCTATCATTCCGGTAATTGTGAATGACATGGCCATCGGTTTAGTGTTGGTTGATCCCATTCACGCTAACGAGCCTGTTACCAAGAATGATTTAATGAAGCTTTCCCATTATTTAAAATTGGCCGTCGGTTCGACATTGGATTCCGCCCCTCCCACTTACCTTCTAAGCAAACGTGAAGTGGAGGTCCTTCAATATTTAGCCAATGGATTGGGATTAAAGCAAATGGCACCAAAGATGAGCGTTAGTGAATTCACAGTCAGAGATCATATTTCTTCTGCTATCAGGAAATTGGGAGTGAATCACCGGACCGAGGCCGTCGCTGTTGCCATAAGGCACAAAATGATTATGTGAAACAAAAAAAACCTTCAAAGAAGGTTTCAGACTGTAAACAAACTCTAAAAAAATCGAATTTTTTACGGTTTGTACAATTTGAACGTTGATTTCCTCTCCAGGCACTCACTTTTCCCGCTGGCGTCTCGTACCCTCCGTTCCAATCAACTTTGTTTTAACTTTTAAATAGAACCCTTTTGCCTAAAGTCTTCATTTGAGGTGATGAGGATGCTTTCTAAAACATGATTCTATTCAGCGAAAACACGGAGGTCTCGTTGAGCCTCAATACTTAATTTCAGGCCAAAATTCAAAGGGAATTTCAAAAGGGGTTCGGAATTTTTAAATTCCGAACCCCTTTTGTTTAAGTCTCATTGAGTCACTTTTTCTTCTACTTTCGTAGTCCAATTCAACTCGTCTGCGACTTTACCTGTTTGGACACCTGTCAGTGTATCATAAAGCTTTCTGGAAAGTTCGCCAGTTTCCCCGCTTTGAACAATCATTTCCTCACCATTCCACAAAAATTCACCAATTGGCGATATGACCGCGGCTGTTCCCGTTCCAAAGGCCTCTTCCAAGTGACCTAATTTATGGGCTTCATGGACTTCCTCCATCGAAATGCGTCTTTCCGACACGGGAAGACCCCAATGTTTCAGCAATTCTATAATGGAATCACGAGTAATACCCGGAAGGATGCTTCCATTTAAAGCAGGGGTGATGATTTCACCATTAATTTTGAAGAAAACATTCATGCTTCCAACTTCTTCGATATACTTTTTCTCCACTCCGTCTAACCAAAGAACTTGGGCATAACCCATCTTTTCGGATACTTCCTGGGCTTTTAGGCTCGATGCATAATTACCGCCCGTTTTGGCTTCACCTGTACCTCCATTAACTGCACGTGTAAAAGCTGACTCCACTGCAATTTTAACTGGATGGATGCCTTCTTTATAATACGAACCTACTGGTGACATGATGATGATGAACTGATACTTATTCGATGGAGATACTCCAAGATAAGGCTCAGTAGCTATAATGAATGGCCTGATATATAAAGATGTCCCTTCTACCTGGGGAACCCAATCCTTATCAACGCTAATTAAAGTCTTTAAGGCCTTCAACGCGAAATCAACGTCGACATCCGGTATGCATAATCGGCTATTCGAACTATTTAAGCGTTGGAAATTCTTTTCCGGACGGAATAAGATAATTTCATCCTCAGGTGTTGCATATGCCTTCAATCCTTCAAAAACGGATTGACCATAGTGAAAAATCATAGCTGACGGCTCCAATGAGAGCGGTTGATAAGGAACAATTCTTGGATCATGCCACCCTTGCCCTTGTGTGTAATCCATAATAAACATATGATCGGTAAACTGCTTACCGAACTCAAGCTGGTCCGCTTGTGGTTTTTCTTTCTTTGTTGTACTAAGCGTGATTTGCATGTCATGTTCCTTCATTACCAAAACCCCTTGTTGATTAAATTTACAAGATTTCACTTCCATAAAATCTATCTTTAATTAGTTTACTCCTATAAGGAATCATAGTTCAAGCCTTTAAGACGAAATTTTCGGAATTTTTTAAAATAAATGGGTTTTTCTTTGATTTCCAGACTATGATTCCTGAAAAAAGAATCAATTATTCCTGAAACCCCTAAAAATATCAATTCCGAGTGGTACGCTAAGATGTCTTGAATATTAGATTAATTTTATCAAAATAATCACTATAAAGCCAATGAGAATAATTCTGGTTCATCACACCTTAAGAGTAAATTCAATCGTTTCCCTTTTTGTAACCAGGAAAATCGATAAATGAAAAGACTTTTGGCAGATTCGTGAATAAAACACCTAAGCTAATAACTGCAAACCTTATATGTATATTAAAATCCTTAGAATATATAACATTTTTAATCCGAATCCATAAAGTGTTTTTTCCCAACTCTAAGCACAGAGGAAAATTTTACATGAAATTCAATTTAGTAGTTTACTACTAAATAATATTCTTATATACTTATCCCACAAGATAGATAAAACGCATGCAAAACGATATATTATAGATAAAACGCATGCAACTTTCTTATTTTTTAACGAAAAGGGGTAACAACATGACAAAAAACAGATGGTTAATCGCTTTATCCGCTATCGCCATTCACCTTTCCATTGGTGGTGCATACGCATATAGCGTTTACAAAAAACCATTAGTCGAGACTATGGGGTGGTCAGAAACTGAAGTAACTTTAGCATTCACAATAATGATGGCGCTTGCAGGAACTTCTGCTGCCTTCTTTGGCAAATTCGTAGAAAAAAATGGTCCAAGGAAGTCAGCTATGGTCGCTGCCGTATTATTCGGTTTAGGTCAAGCTGGTTCCGGTTTAGCAGTAATGGTCGATTCACTGCCGCTTTACCTAATGACATATGGGGTTTTAAGTGGACTTGGTATGGGGATTGGGTACATTTCACCAGTATCCACTTTAGTCAAATGGTTCCCAGATCGCAGGGGATTGGCAACAGGAATGGCAGTATTAGGTTTCGGTGCCGGAGCACTCATTACAGCCCCAGTAGCTGCAAGCCTTATGGAATCCGTTGGCATTTATACTACATATTATATTTTAGGCGCAGGCTATTTCATATTGATGTTCCTAGGAGCATCCTATATTGCACCGCCAAAGGCCAACTGGCTACCTGAAGGAATGAAGAAAGATATTGAGTCCGGTAAGAAAGAACTGAAGAAAGACCTAAGGCAATTAACTGCAAAAGAAGCGGTTAAAACTAAACACTTCTGGATGTTATGGTCCATGAAACTGATAAATACAAGTGCAGGGATCATGATGATTTCGGTAGCTTCACCTATGGCTCAAGACGTTGTTGGTCTGTCCGTAGCAGGTGCAGCAACATTAGTCGGAATTATGGGAATCTTTAATGGCGGAGGAAGACTTGGCTGGGCAGCAGCATCGGATTATATTGGACGTCCAAATGTTTTCGTCATTTTCTTCATCATTCAAATCGGAGCGTTCCTTTTACTTCCTACCACTACAAATACACTATTGTTCCAAGGACTCATCTTGCTGGTCGTTAGTTGTTACGGAGGAGGATTTTCAAATCTCCCTGCATTTGCCGGGGATTTATTTGGAACTAAGGAAATTGGGGCCATCCACGGTTACCTTTTAACTACATGGTCTCTAGGCGGGGTTTGCGGACCTATGTTAGTTACCGCAATCAGGGAAAGTACGAACAGTTACATCCCCGTATTCTATGTTTTCGCAGCATTAATTGCGATAGCATTTGCCATCTCCATCTGGTTGCGTCTGGACATTAAAAAAATGCAAACAGAACAGAAACAAGGGGTAACGAACCCATTCAGTAAAATATCCTAATTTAAAACCTTGTAAAAAGGCATTATCAAGTAAAGTTCCATAACCGGAATTCACCTTTGATGATGCCTTTTTTGTTTTGGCCTAACCGGCGGCTGCCCTTAAAAAAATTTCGGATATCTTCCGGATCGATGTCTTTTTGGAACTTTTTACGATTTATCATCCCAGCAGGATTTCTTGCTGGTGCAGTTTTGGCGCATTGCTTAAACTTAACCGCAGTAGTCTAGGGAAATGCATTCATTGGGCATATCGACTTATGAAGGTGAGGACAGGTAAAAGTCAAAGTGACCAAATATTTTTTAAAAGTTGACTTTCATATTTCAGTGAAAGTCTGTTTTTGTTTGCTTGCCGCTATATTAACAGACTGTATTCCCATCTCCTTCTGGTCAGCTATATCGAAAAAAGTTGAATGATCATTTTACACCAAACAATTAGAACAAGTTATTTAGTTTAACATTAAGCTAAATCAGGGAATCAAGTAAGAGATGGAATTAGGGGGGATTGTCTTGTGGATCAATAAACCGTTTTTCAAATATGCATGCGCGATCATTTTGATCATTTTAATTATTTTTTTACTAGGTAAGATTGATTATATTCTGCAGCCGCTACAAAAAATAATTGCTGCGATGTTTTTCCCTATTATTGTGGCTGGGCTTTTATACTATATATTACGTCCGGTCGTTAACTTTTTAACTGAATTTATCCCGAGGTCAGCTAGCATCTTTACCGTTTTTTTAATTATATTTAGTATGATTGGGATGGTAGGTTACTTTGGCAGTCCTGTAATCGTTGACCAATTTCAAAAATTATCTGAAAACCTCCCCAGCAAAGTCAAGGCATTATCTAAAGAATCTGAAGTCATGATTGAAAAAAATGATTTTGGCATGGTCAATATGGAAGAATTGAAAGAAAAAGCGGTCACACATTTGAAAGATTACTCCGAAAAACTCATAGTGAATGTCAATACCATTTTTTCCACGATCACTAGTGTTTTAACAGTATTGGTCATTACACCATTCATTTTATTCTATTTCTTGAAGGATGGAGATAAATTAAGACCATTTCTATTAAAATATATTCCGACCGATGTAGAATCAGAGGGAAACACGATTTTAAAAGACGTCGATAAAACCCTTTCAACTTATATTATCGGTCAATTCATCATATCAATCGTCATTGGAACTTTGATGTATATTGGCTACCTTATTATCGGTCTCGATTATGCACTTGTACTAGCCCTATTCGCCATGATTTTTACCGTTGTACCATTCCTTGGTCCATTAATAAGCATCATCCCTGCCCTCTTCATTGCCTTACAGCAAGACATTGGGCTGGCAGTGAAAGTACTCATTGTCCTTACCGTTGTTCAACAGGTCGAAGGGCACTTGGTTACACCGAATGTTATGGGAAAACGTCTTAACATTCACCCACTTACCATTATCTTATTGCTGCTTGCTGCAGGATCAATATACGGTTTCATTGGCATTTTAATCGCTATCCCCACGTATTCCGTAGTAAAAACAATCATAGGGAATTTCAGGAAGTTTTATAGCTTACGGAAAAGGGTTGCATAATCAGGAATGGTTGTCTAAACATTTAATTAAAGACGCTTGAAAAATAAAACAAAAATCATTCATCAACTTTTCAAACTGTAGACAAACTTTAGGATAAGCGAGTTTGCCTGCAGTTAATTGTTTTTCAAAACGTTCCAGTTCATCCACATATAACAGTAAAAAACAAGAAGGATAACCTATTCTTGATTTTAAATCTCTTTCGTGCCTCTTTTTATAGACAAACTAAAAACGTTGATAATTCTATCAACGTTTGTTTAATAATTTTTTAACAAAGCGCTTGAAAAACGATTTGAAGCTTTTCTTTTTGATAACTTGCTGGGCATGAAATTTCTTCTCGATATGAATTTCCTCTTTGTTTATGGCATTATTTTCTGCCAATACCAGACCCAAATCGGAGTTGTGATCTTTGTTTAGGACAATTTTATAAGGAATATTATGACTCATTGCCAATTTAATATATTTCCCTAAATATTGATAGTCCATCTGACCATTTAAAAACAAATTTGAACTGGGATACTGCTTCATCATCTGCTCTATCTCCGGATATACATTCGTTTCAAAGACTTGGCTTTTTTTTAGTACGATGACGACGCGTTCCCGTAATGTGCCCAGAAATTCCCTTCGTTCACTAGGCTTTATTTCTTTTGGACCATGGATTCCTTGTTCTAGATAGTCCTCCACATTTAGGCGTGACAATTCTTTTCCACCTCCGCTTTCACTTCAATAATGTATGTAATATGGCCAAAAATAGTGCCCATCATTCTTTAGGTATGCAAACAATCAGAAAGTACTCTGGGTTTAAAATACCCATTGTTAGTTTACCCCCACTTTAAAAAATTGTCACTTTAGCCCCACTTCATGCATAGGATAGTATATGTGTAAAAGTAGGTTGCTTAAATGAGGGACGGGGAAAAACATGAGGAAATTAATTGTATTTATATTGATATTCGCCTTTACTTTTGTTGGGTTCAGTAATACTTCAGGTGCTGCAGCAAGGCAACTGATTATCATCAATAAAGCCAATAATCAGCTTGCCTATTACGAAAATGATAAGTTGGTGAGGGTATTCATTGTGGCGACAGGAAAGAAAGCCTCCTACACTCCTGAAGGAAAGTTCAAGGTAGTGACAAAGATTGTGAATCGTCCCTATTATAAAGGCAACATTAGAGGCGGAGACCCAAAAAACCCTCTAGGTAAAAGATGGCTGGGGATCAATGCAAGGAACACACCAGGAAATACGTACGCAATACATGGCAATAATGATTCTACAACCATTGGGAAATATATAAGTGCCGGTTGTATTCGGATGTATAACAATGAAGTTCAGTGGCTGTACGATAGGGTGAGAATGAACACTGTAGTCTTGATTGCCAGTTCGAATAGATCATTTGCCACCATAGCTGCCACGAATGGATATAAAGTGAGCGGATCTGTGAGCCTACCTGTAAATACCAACTCCACCCTAAAAAAAGGAAGCAGTGGCCCCCAAGTAATTGAACTGCAAAAAAGATTAACTAAACTTGGATTCAGCACTAAAGGAGTGGATGGGTCATTTGGAAAAAACACCGAAACAGCTGTGAAAAAATTCCAAAGCTCTAAAAAGCTTACTTCTGATGGGATCGTCGGACCAAAAACGAAAAAAGCGCTTGGACTTAAATAATTTTCATTGCCGATATCCACTTTTAGAGGATATCTTTTTTTGTGTTTTAACTTTCCAACCTATACATTATTACCCATATCGTCTTTAATTTCCCACCACCGGTTATTGACTTTATGTTATAATTTATACATCAACAGCTAATCATAATCGCACTGTCATTACATAAAAGGAGGTAATACAAATGTACGATGAAATTCTCGTAAATTCCATTAAAGCAATTTTTGTTATTGGCACCATCTCGATGTTTGTGATATTAGGATTCGTAAAAGGACGCCGGTTTTAACTTTATCCAATTCTTTAAAATATCCTCACTTGCCTGATTACTTGTATTTTTTTCATACCGGTACTCAGGTTATTTTTAGTCAGAAAAAAAGCATATCCTCTATGGGCATGCTTTTCCTTACCAATTATCCGTTTTATCTAAAAGTTGATCGATGTCAAATGTATCAAGATGGAATGGAACTGACTCTTCTGCTATCGCTTCAGTGGCTAACAATAATTGGTCGATATCAATAATGGCCAAAACAGTCCTCTCCCTTTTTTAATGGTCTTTACCCTCATTTTTAATACTTTAAACAATTCGTTCAAAAGAAATTTTATTAGAGGGTATCTTTAAAATTTTACATTTGACATTTATTTAAGATGCAGTGAATCTTGTTCAGATCCTTCCGGAGAAAGCGTATGTATCAATTTAACCAGCTTATAAAAGGTCCCGCTGCAGATTGTTACCTCGGGCAGATTATGAAATATTGATTTTTTATTAATATGATAATTGTCTTTCTCAGGCGAATACACAATTATTTTCTTATTTAAAGATAAAGCATAGCCAAGCTCATATAGATTACCTTTTCCTGCGGTTAGGAAGATCAGCATGAAATCGGCTTCCTCAATCCCCTTTTTCTCATATTCTCCAATGCCGTCCGTTATTTGGTTTTTCTCATCATTCGTAATTAAATTCAAGTCATTCACACATGTAAACCCTTTTGAAGTCAATTTCTTGATCAATGATTTGACTTGCTTCAAATTTTTTTCGTCTGATGCTATATAATATTTCACACATACACCTCCAAAATATATAACTATTGATACTTTTTACCTACGTTACCTATACTATACATATTCGTTATAAAGAACGCAATATCCTTTCCCAAAAATTAAAAAATAATTAAATCGAAGTTTCAAGCGAAACAAAAAACCATCATTCCTCCACAGGTCATGATGGTTACAGACTGAAGACATCCCCTATGAAAATCGAGTTTGCCTACTGTTTTTTTAGGGGTTTGTGCAATTTAAACGTTAATTTCCTCTCCACCAGGCTCTCGCTTTTCCCGCAGGGGTCTCGCACACCCGCTCCAATCAACTTTGTTTAACTTTTAGATAGAACCCTTTTGCCCAAAAGTCTTCATTGTTTTAAATAGAATGATTAAAACTTGAGGTGATGGTGACGCTTTCTACTGGAAAAATACTTGGGCGTCCTACTCTGATAACATATTTTTTACCAAATCATAAATGAAAGTGAAGCCAATCAGGAGTATTTTATACAATGGTCACTGTCGAGTTCACCTTATACAAAAAATAATATTCTATGTACGTATTAAGTGCCTGACAATCCGGGTTACAAAATTTTCATTGAATCTCAAGATATGCAAAATAAAAACCTTGTCCTTTAACCGGCAAGGTTTTTTATTTTGCATATGTGATATTTTCTATTTCAATCCTAAAGGGTGCAGCCTCACAAATATTGATTCCCCTATCCAGATTTACCTTTTCCATTTCACTTGCATCCGGGATTCTTTTTTTATCGTGAATAAAATGTTCGACCATGGATTCCAGCAGTTCTTGAGCACAAGCTAAGGCATCTACCCGATTCCTACCGCTAACGGAAGAAATAATTCCTTCTCGCCTAAAATCCGGGAAACAAACCTGAACGGAAAAAGAGTCGATAATCAACGGGTGTTTTTCATAATAGAATACGGCTGGGTACTCAAAGATTTGAATGGTCAAAATATCATCCCTTCATACAAAATTTAGGTTTTTATATTAATTATAACATGAATTTCCATTTTATATAGGTTTAATTTACTTTTCTTTGTTTGTCAAGTTAATTTTTGCACTCAATAGGTTGTTATGTCCGTATTTACTGCGAAATAAAAAAACACCAGGAAAATCAGAATCACGAGAACATTCAAGATTATTCCAACAATGCTGCACACTTTTCCAGCTGTCACTAATCCATCTCCAGATTCACCAGTAAGCTTAATTTCTTGTTTGCCCTTCGATGCAAATATTAAACCGAGAATACCTAATATGATGCCTATGAATGGAATAAACAAAGATAATACACCCATGATCAATGATACAATCGCTTTGCTATTGCTTCTTTTAATTTCCGACATATATTCCACCTTCTTTCTTCCTTTATATATACGGTTATTAAAAGCAAAAGATTCATTTTTTGTGTATTCATTCATCACTATTATTCCAGTCCATACCAGAAATCCACGCCTTTTCCGCCGACTGTATGCCAAGCCTCATCAAAGCACGTGCCTGTGGGGTCTCGGCTAGCCAGTTATTCGGCAGGAGTGTCGCAAATTTCTTCAATCTATTGGGGTTCACAAGGAAATTACATGAAGGATAACCAAGTATAGTTTTATAATCATAGTTAGGGGTGAGACACTTCCGAACCTCGTAAAAAACGACTCATTTCTGAGCCGTTTTTTTAGGTTCGTTTCAATTCAAGTCTCTGGGCTACCAAAGAAAGGCTATAATTCACAATGAAGTACATGAGAGCCACCAGGATCAAAATCGGTATTAAATACTTTTGACTTTGTCCATATATGATTTGACCATGATGGGTCAGCTCCGGCAAAGAGATGACAACCGCTAAAGAGGTATCCTTTAATAAAGAAATGAATTGGCTGACAATGGGAGGAACCATGCGGCGCAGCGCTTGGGGCAGAATAATATGTATCAATGCCTGTGTATAGCTCAAACCTGATGAACGGGCAGCTTCCATTTGGCCTTTATCAATGGATTTTAGCCCACTTCGAATGACTTCAGAAAGCATGGCTGACTCAAAAATTGTCAAGGCAACTATGGCTGCTGGAATGATTTCCAGTTTAATCCGTATCTCCGGCAAAGCAAAATAGGTAAAAAATATTATTAATAACAGAGGCAAATTACGCACCGTTTCTACAATCAAAGCTAATATTTGTGATAACACCGGCACTTTTGCGTATCGGATTATACCTACAAGACCGCCAATAATGAAACTTAGAATAATGGATATAAAAGCTACCTGGAGCGTTACCCAAAATCCTTCTAATAAAAACTTAAGATTATCTGGTGTATAGGCACCTGCAAAATCCATATCTTATACCTCCCTCAATTACTCTTAGCCAGACGTTTTTCCAAATAACCGACGCCAAAACTTAAAGGAATGGTAAGAATTAAGTAAAACGCTGCAACGAAAATGTACACATCGAACACGACAAAAGTCCTTGAAGAAATCAAATCCCCGTGGTACATAAGATCGAGTCCTGCAACAACGGCTAAAATGGAAGAATTCTTTACTAGATTGATAAATTGGTTTCCTAAAGGAGGAATGACTATTTTAACGGCCTGCGGCAGAATGACGAGCCTCATTGCCTGTCCATAAGTCAGACCTGATGAACGGGCAGCTTCCATTTGACCCTTTGGCACAGAAAGTATGCCTGCTCGAATTGCCTCAGCTATGAAAGATGAAGTGTAAATGGTCAAGGCTAATGTCCCGGCGTATAGTCCGCTTAGTTTAAGACCGAGAAAGAAGAAAAAGGTAATGATCAATAACGGTATGTTCCGAATGAACTCGACATAGGCGGTACCCAGCCAGTTTAGTGGCTTTAATGGTGCAATCCGCATGATGGCAATTAGCACACCAAGAATCAAACTCGCTATCAACGCGACCAAACTCGACATGATCGTATTTTTAAAGCCTAATAAATACATATCCAGATTCTCTGTTAAAATGGAGAAATCAAGCACGGCATACACTCCTTTAACTAGTAAGGATGAGCAAAACGCTCATCCTCATAGACAAATGTTCAAATGTTATTTAAGGTCAGCTTCCCTTATCCATTTGCTAAAATGTTTAATGTTTAATCCATTTATCATGGATTTCATCGTACTTGCCTGAATCTTTAAGAGACTTAAGGGCTTTATTCAACTCTTCAACAAATTCAGCATTTCCTTTTTTCACGGCAATACCATAAGGTTCTTCCGTAAATGTACCGCCAACAAGCTCATAACTTGGATCTTCATCTGCCATTCCATAAAGGATGGAATCATCCGTGGTCAATGCATCCCCTTGTCCGGATTTAAGTGCAGCGAACGCTTCGGAATAGTTTTCAAATTCAAGCACTTGTGCTTCAGGAGCTTTTTCACGGATATTTATGGAAGAAGTAGAGCCCTTGACAGCCAATACCTTTTTCCCTTTTAAACTATCAATACCCTTGATATCGCTGCCCTTTTTGACTAATAAAGATTGTCCTGCGTCGAAATAAACATCAGTGAAGTCTACTTCTTTTTTACGATCTTCCGTGATTGTCATGGTCGCTACAATCGCATCGATATCACCATTATTCAATAATGCCATCCTGGTTTTAGAAGTCACTTCTTTAAATTCAACTTTATTCTCATCACCAAGGATTTCTGCTGCAAGAGCTTTGGCAATATCAATATCAAAGCCTTCAACCTCTCCAGTACTAGGATTCTTCAATCCGAATAGTCTTGTATCATTTTTCACCCCAAAAACGATCTTATCCTTTTCCTTCACTTGTGCGAGAACATCTTTTTCTTTGTCTTTGCCTCCACCCTCTTCAGCTTTGTCTGAATCGTTCCCCCCGCCGCATCCAGATAATAAAATGACAGCCAGTAAGGATAGCAAAGATAATTTTAACCATTTCTTTTTCTTCAACATGTAATTCACCCCTGTTTTTTTTTTAATGATTTAATATACGGCTAAGGAATAAACGAGCCCTCTCTTCACGAGGATTGGCGTAAAACTCAGCCGGTGATGCCTCTTCTAAAACCCTGCCTTCGTCCATGAATACGATTCGATCCGCTACTTCACGGGCAAATCCCATTTCGTGCGTGACCACCACCATCGTCATACCTTCATGGGCAAGTGCTTTCATTACATCCAGTACCTCGCCAATCATTTCTGGATCCAAGGCTGAGGTAGGTTCATCAAATAGCATGATTTCAGGTCCCATTGCCAAACCTCTGGCAATCGCTACCCGTTGCTGCTGTCCACCTGAAAGCTGAGAAGGAAATGAATTCGCTTTATCTCCAATCCCCACTTTGTCCAGATACTTCAGTGCAATCTTTTTCGCTTCCTCTTCGGATTGCCCTAGAACTTTCCTGGGAGCAAGCATGATATTCTCGAGCACTGTTTTATGAGGATATAAGTGAAAATGCTGGAAAACCATACCGATATTCCGACGAAGTTTGTTTATGTCCGTCTTTTTATCCGCTACATTTAGACCATTTATTGAAAGGGAACCTTGCGAAATGGTCTCTAGACGATTAATGCATCGAAGCAGTGTACTTTTCCCTGAACCCGAAGGTCCGATGACCACTACCACCTCCCCCTTCTTAATTGTAAGATTAATTTCTTTCAATACATGGAAATCGCCATAATACTTATTCACTCGGTCAAAAACTATCATAATTAGCCCCCTGCCCAAAACTGAAAATTTATAATAATCAGAATTCTAAAAGCGTAATATATCACTCTCTTAACTCGAAACAAATCTTATGTATAATCCTTTCTTCAAAAATTATTTCCCAATATTTCATAATTCATCGTGAAAAGACCATTTTTATTGTTATTTTAAACTAGTAATTCAAATAATATATTCAATATTCACATTTTTTATTATATATAATATTTCTTAAAATTACCATATAAACTTTAAATTGTTAAAAACGATATTATATTTCATGATATTATTGCTATATTTCATAAAACTGATAAATTTAAATTGATATCCCATAAAAAAAATTCCCTCTTTTTGTAAAAATGCATTTATTTCCCGAAGGCTTAATACGCTCTTAAAAATACAAAAAGACAGCTATCGCTGTCTTTTTCATCATTCCTTTATCGCGTCTTCAAATGGCGCTGAATATAAACCCCTTGGCGCCAGCATATCCGTATCCGATTCACGGATTTCCCCTCCGTGAGTATATGGTCCTGCCGGAAAAAAATCAAACAAATCACTTTCCTTATGTATGATCAAGAAATAATCGTATAAATCATCCATAAGTTCCTGATGTTCATCTATTTTCACGATTTCGCCATATTCATCAATTTCAAAGTTTTCATTTATCGCATCCTGAAGTTCCTCATTATTTGAATACGCGATATAAAAATCGACATCACCGCACTCCATGCATAGCAAGAGTTTTTCTTCCAGTGACTCTTCATAGGTTTTCAGAACGATTCCCTTTAAAATGGCATCAATCTTTCCAGTATTAGTCAGTTCAATTTTAGTCTGGAACATAAAACCCCTCCAATCAAATACAGGCATTAAAAAAAGTAAACACCAGTTTAACAAGCTTGCCCTTTAATTTTAAATGAAAATGATTTGGACACCTAAATCAAGTCCACAAGTCGTTCACTAACCGCGAGGTCAAAGGTAATTCATATAATCTTTCCGGATCCCTCTTTTAATTAGCCAGGATTCTTCCGCTTCTTGTATATAATAAGTTTGCCCACATAATTAGAATGATAATCTCCTATAATACAAAGAAAAAGATGATTGGAAGCGTAATCAGGCTTAATGATGTACTTATGAACGTAGCACTTGATACGAATTCAGGCTCCGTATTGAATTGGAGCGCATACATCGTAGTGTTGGCAGCCGTTGGCATTGCAGCTACGATGATCATGATATGCCTGACCATATCACCCACTGGCAAGGCAAGAGATAGCAGGAAGGCAATGGCCGGTGACACGGCAAGTTTAAGGAGCAGCGAAACTGATAGCTTCCGATAGGCTATTTTTTTCAGCGAAATGTTGGCCAGCTGCATTCCCAGTGTAATCATTATTGTGGGAATCGCTGCATTTGCAACAAGGTTAATAGCTTCCATAACCGAATTGCTTAAAGGTACGTTAACGAACTGAAATACTGTACCGGCAATGGCTCCATAAACAATTGGCATTCGACATACTGCTTTAATCGCCGTTTGAACTCCGTTACCTTCCGGGCTGCCCTTCGCTGCGAAATAAATGCCGATCGTGCACATCACTAACTGCTGTCCCACCATAAGGATGATTGCATAATCGAGTCCTGCGGCTCCGAATAACAGGAAAATGACGGGTGTTCCGTAATTTCCGTTATTCATGAATGCAGATGCCAATATCATGCCGCTTGTCTCAGTGACTGTATAATTGCGAAAATAAGATATGATGTAGACTACCAGTATAAGAGAAAGACAAAGTACTATCGTGAATAAGAACAGGTAGAAATAATTAATCGTAAATTCTGCGGAATAAAAAGTCCGGAACACAAGAAAAGGTGACATTAAATATAATGCCATCGTGGAAATCGATTTTGTATCAAGTTTGAACTTTTTCTGACCGATGAACCCTAAAACAAAAATACCGAATATCGGTAAAAGAACTCCCAAAAACCCCATGCACTTCACCTTCATAATCTTAATGATTTTCTTTTAACAATATCAGTTTTATTATTATTTGTAAAAATTCTTTTAAACCATTTTGATTGCACATCATATATTCTAACACAAACTGACTTTTCTCTATTTTCAGAAAACAATATTCCATTTCCCCATGCATATGGTATATTGTTTATTATATTTACGTTAATAAACGTAACATCAGTACTTTAGGTTATAAATATATATGAAGGGGTGTTTTTAGTGGATGTAAAATTCATGGAGATGGCTGTTCAGCTTGCATATGAAAATGTATTGGCGAAGAACGGAGGACCTTTCGGTGCTATAATCGTAAAAGATGGCAAAGTCGTAGGCAGAGGATGTAATAATGTGACAACAGCCAACGATCCTACTGCTCACGCCGAAGTACAAGCGATTCGTGATGCATGCAGGAATCTCGACAGCTTCCAGCTTACAGATTGTGAAATATACACTAGCTGCGAACCTTGCCCCATGTGCATCGGTGCTATTTATTGGGCACGTCCAAAAGCCATTTATTACGCATGCACTAAAGAAGACGCTGCAATTATCGGCTTTGATGATCACTTTATATACAAAGAACTTGCCCTGCCAATGGAAAATCGCACGATTGAAATGAAACAATTGTCTTTTAATGACCATGATTTACCATTCCGCACATGGGAAACCAATACGGAAAAAGTGAAATATTAATCGGATATATTTTGCCAAAGGGGTTACGAATATGAAAAAAAAATTACTTAAAAGGAGAATTGACGTTGCAGCAGGAAGAACACCAGCAGATTGCGTCATTAAAAACGGGCAAATCATAGATGTTTTCAATGGGGATATCTATACAGGCGACATTGCGATCGTCGATGGTTACTTTGCTGGAATTGGGCATTATGATGGTATTTCACAAATCGATGCTGCAGGAAAATTCGTATGCCCTTCCTTCATTGATGGCCATGTTCATATAGAATCATCGATGGTCAGGCCATATGAACTTGCAAAAATCCTCCTTTTACATGGTGTGACCTGCATCGTTGCAGACCCTCATGAAATTGCCAATGTTTCTGGCAAAAAGGGCATGGAATATATGATTGAACAATCCGCTCAACTTCCTTTTGACTTTTACTTCATGATGCCCTCTTGTGTACCTGCTACGGAGTTTGAACATTCTGGTGCTGTCTTAAGAAGTGAAGATTTAATTTCCTTTTATCAAAACCCGAGAGTGCTTGGTTTAGCCGAAGTCATGAATTTCCCTGCCGTTTCACATACGGAGGAGGATATGCTGCAAAAAATATATGATGCAAATAGACTAGGCAAAAGCATCGATGGCCATGCAGCCGGATTATCCGGACAACAGCTCGATGTTTATATGAGTGCAGGCATAAAAACGGATCATGAATGCACTACTGCGGAAGAGGCAAAAGAAAGACTGCGTAAAGGTATGTATCTTATGATCAGGGAAGGCACCGTTGCCAAAGACTTAATAAACCTGATTCCAGTTATTAACGAGAAGAACTCCCGCCGTTGTTTATTCGTCACCGATGACCGGCACCTAGATGATATTGTATATGAGGGAAGTATCGATCACAACGTTCGACTTTCCATAGATACAGGTGTCCCGCCAATTACCGCCATACAAATGGCGACCATTAATGCAGCAGAATGCTTTGGTTTAAAGGAACATGGTGCAATTGCACCTGGATACAAGGCAGACTTCCTTCTATTGGATGATCTTGATTCCATCAACATCCACTCGGTTTTTAAAGATGGAAAGCTTATCGTTCAAAATAATCATTTACTTAACTTTCCAGATGATAGGAAACAGGTTATTGATGACGGGTTGAAGCACTCCGTTCATTTTCATGAAATAACCGAAGATGATTTGGCGATACCTTTTAAAAATGAGTTCGCTAATATTATTGAGATAACTCCAAACAGCTTGATTACAAAGCATTCGATTGAACCGGTCACACTTAATCATGATGGACTATTCCATTTCTCCGAACATGTTGATCATTTAAAACTTGCTGTTATTGAAAGGCATCATCTGACCAAACAATTAGGTCTTGGAATCGTCAAAGGGCTCGGGTTGAAATCAGGTGCAATTGCCACTACAGTAGCCCATGATTCACATAATTTGATCATTGCCGGAACGAATGATCAGGATATGCTGCTGGCAGCAAAGGAAATCAAAAAAATGCAGGGTGGATTGACCGTAATCCAAAATGGGGAAATACTCGCTTCCCTTCCCCTGCCAATAGCTGGATTGATGAGTGAATGTGATTATATGGATGTGGTCCATTCATTGAATAAAATCGATGAGGCCCTATTGAAACTCGGTGCTAACAGACATTTCAACCCTTTTCTTACACTTGCCTTCTTGGCGTTACCTGTCATCCCTGAAATCAAACTGACGGATCAGGGTTTATTTTCCGTTTCTGAGTTTAGGCATATTCCTATCGAAGCCTCAAAGCCAGTCGATTAAATTTGACCCCCTAGTCGGGGTTTTTTTCTTCGCACCCAAAAACTCCCAAAATAAAAAGGTTCCAAATCAACAGAATACGGGAAAAGGATATAAGGTATCATCTATGTTAAAATAAAAATAAACACAAATCTTTCTTGGAGGAGATAAATATGGTAAAACATGATCAACAGAACATTATTGGATACATAGGCACTTACACAAAAGGAAACAGCAAAGGTGTTTACCGATTTACTTTAGATACAGCTGAAGGAAAACTCAGCACACCGGTTCTTGCAGCAGAATTGACCGATCCGACTTATGTCGCCATCAGCCAGGACAAAAAGAATCTCTACGCCATTTTAAAAGAATCGGGCAGTGGAGGTGTTTCAGCCTATTCGATTAATGAAGATTCAGGTGAGCTTACCTTCTTGGGGAAACAACTGACACCAAACGGTTCTTCCTGCCATATTAGTGTAGACAGCAAGAAACAGGTCTTGGTCACTTCCAGTTATGGTGAAGGCGTGATTGAATCATATCCGCTTCATGACGACGCGACCCCTTTGCCTGTATCATCAACTGTTCAACATAAAGGTCAAGGACCGAATGAAGAACGTCAGGAAAAAGCACACACTCACTTTGCTGGTTTCACACCAGATGAAAGGTTCATTGCTGTAGTCGACCTCGGGATAGATAAAGTGATAACCTATAAAATACATAGTGGGATTTTGGAAGAAGTAAACAGCTTATCTGTTGCTCCCGGCAGCGGACCACGGCATCTGACCTTCCACCCAAACGGAAAATTTGCGTATGTTATGGCAGAATTGGTACCAGAAGTCATTGTTTTGAGCTTCGATAGTCAAACTGGAAGTTTTTCTGAATTACAAACGGTTCGGACCGTCCCGGAAGATTTCAAGGAAAATAACCAAGGAAGTGCCATTCATATTTCTGATGACGGGCAATTCATATATGCTGCAAACCGCGGACATGACAGTATTGCCGTTTTCCAAATCAATCAAGAAACAGGGAAACTGGCATTCGTGGAACTGGTTTCTACCGAAGGTCACTGGCCACGTGATTTTTCATTGGATCCTAGCGGAAAATTCCTGATCGCTTCTAATGAACAATCAGGAAACCTGACACTATATGCACGGAATGAGCATGACGGAAAATTAACATTATTGCAAAAGGATGTTCAAGTTCCCTTCCCTGTTTGCGTAAAATTCTTATAATCTTAAAAAAAGGATTGAAGCTTGTACTACAGCTTCAATCCTCTTTTTTATATTCTTCTTTAATTCCATTTCTCCGCCATTTCGGGAAAATCTATATATGGGTTACGATTACCCTGCATTTCATGTATAGCCTGGTTTCTATGTTTTTCATAAGTGCTGACGGGAAAAAGCTGATGCCATTCCAAAAGCAGTGCCAGGTCGATTTTGCTGCTATCGATGATTCCCTCATATCTGAGTAAAAAATACAAAGTTGCCCTCGCCACGATCCCTTTTCCGTATTCAGGCTCGAATTTACTTTCGTCTGATTTTCCGCAACCCGCTTTTATACCGGCAGCCGATCTCTCAGGGATATAATCCTCAAAATCATGGTATGGATAGTTACTCCGGCTGCTATTACACGTTGGTTCACAAGCGAACAGATGATGCAAATCCCCCCTCATCGGTTCTTTTTTATCGAACCATGATTGAGGTACTACATGTTCACAATTAACGAGAATGTTCTCCGAATTTATTGATTCAATACCTCTTGACAACACTTCCAGTATACGGATATCTTCCTCAATCACTTGTACAGGATCCATCCCTTTACCGGAATACAGACTTTTCAGCTGGCCATTTTCCTGTAAGTCCACCCATGGGTAAACATGACGATGTGGTGAGTAGTTCAGCTGGTTTTTATGGGTTGCCACAAGTAGGTCCTTCAATCCTTCCCGGTCCAAGGAACCATCTTTGTAGTATGCTAGCTTAAGTTCCTGATCTTTGGTTTCATCATAGTATTCGCGGTTTTCATTGAAGTTGACTAGTGCAGCCATTGCCATTTCCCGTTCTTTTTCAAGTACTTCAAAACTATACTTCATCCACTCATCCCCCCGCTTCTATTAAAAACCTAGCATTTACCATAATTAAAGCTTAATAGAAAAAGACTGAAAAAAAAAGGTGCTTTAGAAGTGTCTAACGAAGAATTTCAATAAAATGGGTAAGGATTTTCGCCGTCATTCCCCAGATTACCCGACCATTATATAAGTAAAAATATTCTTCCATCCGTTTCGGCTGCCATTTATAATTCTCCCCTCCAACGACTAAATCGTGGGGGAAGTTTTCATGCGGTTCCACTTTATATTCCACATGGTAAATTTCTGGCGGTTTTTCCATGAAAAAGGATAGCGGGACCGTAAAAATGGTTTCTACCTCAGCTGGATTAGGTATTATCCGTTGATGGTTACGAACAAACCCTGCATAAGGATAGACGATCATCCCAAATGGAGATACCAAATAATCGATAGGAAAGACATTATCGATATCTTCTTTTCTCAAATTAAGTTCCTCATATGTTTCCCTTAGGGCCGCCGCCTGTTCATCATGGTCCAGCTTGTCTATTTTTCCGCCGGGAAAACATATATCCCCCGGCTGCCTCCTCAGTTTGTGTGAACGTTCTTCGAAAAGAACATGAATTCCATCTTCTTTCTCTAGAAGCGGTACCAATACAGCATACTTTGAAAAATTCCCACTCCCTAAAATTTCAGGGATATGTAATGTTAGTTTTTTTGTTATATCTTCATTATTCATGTCCCTCACCTCTTCTGACGGTTAATATTGAGTTTCTACCACTCCTTATCATTCCATTTTCGAACATCTGCTATAACTAAGCAAGGAAAACGATTCAAAATATTGCCTATAATTTCTACTAGATTCCTTTTCCTCTTATTCTTCCTTGATCATAGACAAAAGCACCGTTCAAAGTTCTAAAACGGTGCTAAAACTAAACGCATCAGTCTCATATAAAAAGCATGTTTGCGTATCAACAGTACACGCGTAAACTTAATTGAATATTCGGGTTTTTCTACTTATTTTCATAGTTCAGCTAGCGTTCGCTTTACCGTCGTTATGATGAATGAAAAATCCTCTTCAGTTATACTAAGTGGGGGAGCAAGAGTCAGGACATTATTGAAACCCGCTACAGTATCACCATTTTTACCTATGATCAGCCCCTTTTCTTTACATGATGCAATCACTTTATTGATTTTGGAAAGTTCGATCGGTTGTTTTGTCAGTTTATCTTCCACTAGTTCAATCCCTACCAACAAACCTTTCCCTCGCACATCCCCAACATTGGGATGAGTTTTAATTTCTTCAAACTCTTGCAGAAAACGTAACCCTAACTCCATAGACCGTTCTATAAGTTTTTCATTTTCATATATTTCAATATTCTTCAAAGCGACGGCACATGCAGCCGGATTGCCGCCAAATGTATTTACATGCCGAAAGCGGTCATATACATCTGAGCCAATATACGCTTCATAAATTTCACGTTTGACGGCTGTAGCGGATAATGGCAGATAAGCGCTCGTAATTCCTTTAGCCATTGTTACGATGTCTGGTTTTACATCATAGTTCATAAATCCGAATCTCTTACCAGTACGGCCAAACCCGCAAATGACCTCATCCGAAATGAGAAGGACACCATTTTTCTCACAAATTTCTTTGACACGTTTCATATAACCATCAGGTGGCATTAAAATTCCGCCCCCAGTGATGATTGGTTCCATGATGACCGCAGCAACCGTTTCGCTCAGCTCCCATGTAATGGTACGTTCAATTTCCGCTGCACTTTTTTCACCGCTTTCATCCTCTGGATTTCTGTAAGAATCCGGCGGTGATACATGAAGAAAACCTGGGGCCAGCGGTTCATATTTGTATTTTCGCTGCGCCTGCCCGGTCGCTGACAGGGCACCCATTGAATTGCCATGATAGCCGCGATAACGCGAAATGAATTTATAGCGTCCATGTTCACCTTTTTGCTGATGATACTGCCGCGCAATTTTAAAGGCAGTCTCATTTGCTTCTGAACCGCTGTTAGAGAAGAAAATCACATAATCCCCACCAAGCCATTCATTTAATTTCTCTGCTAGCTTAATAGCCGGAATATGGCTATTCGTTAAAGGGGCATAAGGAAGTTCCTTCAGTTGCTCGTAAGCTGCTTCAGCCAGTTCCGTGCGGCCATAACCAACGTTGACACACCATAAACCTGACATCCCATCCAGGAATCGATTCCCATCAACATCCGTAATCCATGCTCCTTGCCCTTTTTTTATCACCATTGCCCCAGGGGTGGGTTCAGCCCCTTTCATATGATGCCACACATATTTACCATCCATCGCTTTAAGATCCTGACCCTGCTTTTCAACCTGCATAAGCTACACTCCTCCTAAAAAGATGTATAAAGGAAGGCCGACCACAATTTGAGCCGACCCCCTTTTTCCTATCAGTATCTTGCCGTTAACATTTTCTTTCTAGTGTAAAATTCCACTCCGTCTTTCCCATTGGCATGAAGGTCTCCATAAAAGGAACTTTTATAGCCGGAAAATGGAAAGAATGCCATTGGCGCGGGTACCCCAAGATTAATGCCAAGCATCCCTGCATCAATTTCTTCGCGAAATTCCCTGATGGCTTTTGCACTATCCGTATAGAGGCACGCACCATTGGCAAATTCTGATTGATTGGTCAATTCGATTGCTTCTTCAAGGGTATTGACCCGTACTATGGATAAGACAGGAGCAAAAATTTCATCACTCCATATTTTCATGTTTGTTTTTACATGATCAAATAATGTCGGTCCAACGTAATAGCCATTTTCCTGATCGCCTTCATTCCTGCCATCACGAAGGAGGACAGCTCCTTCTTTCTCCCCGATTTCAATATATTGTTCTGTTCTCTTTTTATGAGTATCACGAATCACAGGCCCCAAGAAAACGTCCTTATCCATTCCATTTCCTATCTTGATGTCATCCGCTGCAGCCTTTAATCTCTCAACGAGCGAATCTCCCACTTCTCCCACCGCAACAACCACTGACGCAGCCATGCAGCGCTCGCCTGCAGATCCGAAAGCGGCATTCGTAATGTTCGTTACCGCATTATCCAAATCCGCATCAGGCATGACGATTGAATGATTTTTCGCTCCTGATAAAGCCTGGACACGTTTTTTATTGGCAGCTGCCGTTTTGTATACATACTCTGCGACAGGCTGGGATCCAACAAATGATACCGCTTTAATGTCTTCATGTTCCAATATCCCATTCACGACATCGTGGGCACCATGGACAATATTGACAACTCCATCCGGAACACCGGCTTCTGTCAATAATTCCACAAGACGGTTGGCCAATAGCGGTGTCCGTTCTGAAGGTTTTAAGATAAACGTATTTCCACAAGCTATTGCCAGCGGGAACATCCAACATGGTACCATCATCGGGAAATTAAACGGCGTAATCCCTGCAACGACACCCATTGGATAACGATACATGCCAGATTCAATACCTGGAGAAATATCAGGAAGCTGGCTGCCCATCATCAAGGTAGGCGCACCTGCTGCGAATTCCACGCATTCAATCCCCCGCTGAACCTCACCATATGCTTCTGTATAGCTTTTTCCATTTTCGATTGTGACCAGCTTTGCAAGCTCATCCCAGTGTTCTATCAATAATTGCTGATAACGGAATAAGAAGCGGGCTCTTTTTGGAACGGCGACCTTTTTCCATTCTTTATACGCCTTTTTAGCAACCTGCACTGCTTGGTTTACATCTTCCTTTGTTGAAAGGGGAACGATCGCCAAAGCTTCTCCTGTTGCCGGATTAGGCACTTGTTCATGTTTCGATGTTGTGGAATCCACCCATTTGCCACCGATATAATTTTTCAACGTTTTTACTTCATTTATTACTGCCATTAAAGAAACCCTCCATTTCAACACGATTTTATAGTTTCATTATATTTTTCAAACGGACTTTTTACATTAGACGTTTTGTATAGTTTTTGATTCAATATTTGCACATATTGTTTGTTTTTGATTTTCCAATATTTATAATTTCAAAACCGATGTATTTTTCCTTATTTCTTCTTTAATCAGCAGACTCCAAAGCCATCATTTTATAATGGAATATAGCTTTAAGTCTTGATGCTTTCCCTTTACAAACATTCCTTTTCTAATGATTCCCTCAATAGACATACCAGCCTTTTGCATGACGCGTTCTGAACCCATATTTTCAACGAAGCACCTTGCTTGTATACGAACTAGGTTCATATTTTCAAAGCCAAAGGCGATTATCTTTTGCGCTGCCTCCGTCATCAAGCCACTCCCCCAATATTCGGGTGCAAGCACATACCCGATTTCTGCACTATGATGATCAACCTGCCATGAAACAAAATCAATAGTACCAATCAACTTACCACTTTCCTTGTGTTCTATGCCCCATGGAGCGATTTTCTTATCCTCATAATTTTGCAGGATAAACCTGATAAAATCTTTTGTATCACATAGGGAACGATGAGCTTCCCATGTGACGTAACGGGAAACTTCACTGTTGGATGCATAAGCGAACATGTCTTCGGCATCATTCATGGTGACTTTCCTCATGACCAAACGTTTTGATTCTATAATAGGCAGCTGTCCATATATGTCTTTCACGTTCATGAATACACCCCATTCCATTGATTATTAGTATTATAGCAAGATTGTTAAGCAATCGCTTTCCCGATTGAAAGATTTTCAAAACTTACGTATAATTCAGAAAAAAAGATACAGGAGGTTAGTTATGCCAAAAAGAAAACTAATAATAAGCCAAAATTTGAATGAGCTCTTACTACAGAAAATTAAAGAATTGGTTCCCGATTGGACGGTTATCACCGGAAGATCTCCGGAAATATGGAGAAATCATATAGCCGATGCTGAAGTGATCGCAGGCTGGAAAGCGGAAATGTCTGTATCGATTGATGCAAGCGAAGTAAAATGGATCCAGACATGGAGCGCCGGAGTGAATGCTTTACCCCTGGAAAATTTAGAACAAATGAATGTTCAGATTACAACTGCAAACGGTGTTCATGCGTATCCCATTTCAGAGACTATTTTCGCGTTAATGCTTGCCTTAACAAGAAAAGTAGATACATATATTAAACAACAGCAGACAAAGACTTGGCATCACGCACATATGAAGCAGGAAATTCATGAAAAGACCATCGGAATCATCGGTGTCGGAAAAATCGGAAAGGAAACCGCAAAAATTGCCAAGGCTTTTGGCATGACAGTGTTAGGAATGCGCCATTCGGATAAATCAGAAGAATTTGTCGATGAGATGTTCACACAAAAACAATTGAATGATCTTCTTCCAAGATGTGATTATATTGTCGTGACATTACCTTTGACCCCAGAAACAAGGTATATGTTCGGGAAAAAGGAATTCATGTTAATGAAGCGCTCCGCTTTTTTCATTAATATAGGAAGGGGAAATCTCGTCATTCAAAACGATTTGGTTCAAGCACTTATGGACAAAGAAATTGCGGGTGCCGGACTTGATGTGTTTGAAACGGAGCCACTTCCTGAGAATAGCCCACTATGGGAGTTGGACAATGTAATCATCACGCCGCACACATCCGGAAATACGGAATTTTACGACCAAAGGCTCATTCATGATATTTTCATGCCGAATTTAAAGAACTATCTAAATGGTAAAAAACCTTCAACAAATTTACTTGATTACAAAAAAGGGTATTAAAAATTGTTCATCGAATGTGTACATAAATAATCTTCCCATGTTAGCTTGCAGATTCCGACATTATCTGTTATATTTAAAAAGAATTATTTTTGTTCGGGAAGATTGATAAGTGAAAAACTTTTCGTCTAATGATTGAGCAAGGGTAGTAACACAATGTGTGGATTCACACTAGGAGGCAACAACAATGGAACAAGGTAAAGTAAAATGGTTTAACGCAGAAAAAGGATTTGGCTTCATCGAACGCGAAAACGGAGACGATGTATTCGTACATTTCTCAGCTATCCAAAGCGAAGGATTCAAATCATTAGACGAAGGTCAAGAAGTTACTTTTGAAGTTGAGCAAGGTCAACGTGGACCCCAAGCTACTAACGTTCAAAAAGCATAATCTTAAATACAATATATAACGGACCCTACTTGTAGGGTCTGTTTTTTTTGATTAAAAAAGCAATCATAAAAAAACCCTATTCACGGGGAATAGGGAACATGAAACAAGTTTAGTAAATGGTAAACCCAGTATAACACACTAAGAATAGAAACCCTAATTTATCCGAAAAGTAAAAATTATCACGCACTTCCCCTGGTTTCCCTGGGCCATTCCATTCAATCATTTCTTATCCACTTCATATGTTCGATCCGTTCCCCAAGGATAAAACGGAGGCATATCACTACTGCTTTTCATCTTGAAATCAGCTTTCCTTTTTTCGAGGAAAGCTTCGATCCCTTCTAGTGCATCCGCTTGTTTTCCGGTCCAATGAATCATTTTCGATTCTATTTTGTGTGATTCAACAGGATGGTTTGCACCGAGCATGGTCCACATTAATTGCCGGGATAACGTCACAGAAACGGAAGATGTATTTTCCGCAATGTCTGTTGCAATTTCCATAGCAGCAGACATCAATTCTTCTGGCTCGACGATCTTGTTTACCAACCTTCCCTCATATGCTTCACTGGCCGAAATCATCCTGCCGGTAAAAATCCATTCGGAAGCTTTTCCCATTCCGACAAGCCTGGGTAAGAACCAGCCGCTGCATGCCTCCATCGTTATCCCCCGCCTCGCAAATACAAAACCCATATTTGCATCTGTTGAAGCGATTCTAATGTCCATGGGCAAAGTCATTGTTATCCCAATCCCGACTGCCGCTCCATTAATGGCAGCAATCATAGGTTTCTTCATCTCGAAAATCCGTAATGACAACATTCCCCCTGCATCGCGGTATTCAACCAAAGGAGTGTGATCCATAAACGTTTCTGCACCTTTTTCCAAATCCATTCCAGCACAAAAAGTATCCCCAGCGCCAGTTAATATGACGGCTCTTACGTCATCATTTTCATCCGCTTCATTAAAAGCGCGAATCATCTCCTCACACATCTTTTCATTGAAAGCATTCATTCTCTCTGGACGATTAAGAGTAACAATCATGACACGATCGACGATCTCACTAGTTATCGTGGAATACAATAACAGCCCCTCCTTCTCTCACAAATTGATACATTCAACAGAATTTTATATTTACATATAATTACATTTTATATGTTTTATTTTCAGATTCCTAGTTTTTTATTTTGACATGCTGATTAATAATTTGATAATCGTTTCTATTCTAAAAATATTTTACATAAATGTGTAAAAAAAGACCAGTCGCAAATGCAACTGGTTTTTTTGTTTACCAATATAAATGACAAGCAACGAAATGCCCTGGTTTTTGTTCTTTCCATTCAGGTACAGCACTGGAGCATATCTCCATCGCCTTAGGGCAGCGCGTCCGAAATACACAGCCGCTCGGCGGATTGATCGGACTTGGTACATCGCCTTTAAGGACGATCCTTTCCCGTTTAATAGTCGGGTCTGGTATCGGCACTGCGGATAGCAAGGCCTGTGTGTATGGGTGTAGCGGATCTTTCGTTAAAGAATCACTATCCGAAAGTTCCATCATTCTTCCAAGGTACATGACTAAAATGCGATCTGAAATATACTTGACCATCGATAAATCATGCGCGATGAATAAATAAGTCAATCCCATTTCTTTTTGCAGTTCTTTTAATAAGTTGACTACTTGGGCCTGTATCGAAACATCCAAGGCAGAGATTGGTTCATCACAAACGATGAATTTAGGATTTAAAGCCAATGCCCTTGCAATTCCAATACGCTGGCGTTGTCCACCACTGAATTCATGCGGAAAACGAGTGATATGTTCCGGACTTAAACCAACTAGCTTTAGCAGGTCTTCCACCCGTTTTCTTCGCTCTTTACCTTTTGAAATTCCATGAATGGCAAGTGGTTCCCCTATCAATTCCTCCACCTTCATCCTTGGGTTCAAGGATGCGTACGGATCTTGGAAAATCATTTGTATTTCACGGCGGATATGTGACATTTCCCCGGGTTTGTAATCGAAAATATTTTTCCCCTGAAAAAGAACTTCTCCATCAGTCGGTTCATATAATCGAGTGATTGTACGACCTGCAGTCGACTTACCGCAACCGCTTTCCCCAACAAGACCGACAGTTTCCCCTGGATAGATTTTGAGATCCAAACCGTCTACCGCTTTAAGCGATTGAGAACCGATAGGAAAATGCTTCTTCAGATTCTTTATTTCAACAAGAGGAGAATTTTCGTTGTATGTCTTTTCTTTTACGGCCTTATTTTTCAGTGAAACCATTAGTTCTCCTCCTTTATACATTAGTCGGTGCTTGTACCTGTGCTGCCTTGGCCATCGGGTGGTGCAGCCAGCATGCGGCTGTCTGACCTTCTTCCACTACTTCAAGCTCCGGATCATGTTCTTTGCACACTTTCATAGCTGATTCACATCTTGGGTAAAATGGGCATCCTTTTGGCGGATCCAATAAATCCGGTGGTGATCCGATAATCGGAACCAACGGAGCCGTTTTTTCCATATCCAGCCTTGGCACCGTTTTAAGCAGACCTCTTGTATAAGGATGCTGCGGGTTTGAAAATATAGCCTCTACCGTACCCGTCTCAACAACCTTGCCTGCATACATGACGACTACCCGTTCACAAGTTTCTGCAACCACGCCTAAATCATGAGTGATTAATATGATGGAAGTATCCATTCTTCGTTGGATATCTTTCATCAGTTCCAAAATTTGCGCTTGTATCGTTACATCCAATGCAGTTGTTGGTTCATCGGCAATCAGTAATTTCGGTTCGCAAGCAAGGGCCATCGCTATCATCGCCCTTTGGCGCATACCACCTGAAAACTCATGCGGATATTGCTGCATCCTTTTTTCCGGCTGTGGAATACCTACTAGTTTCAGTGTTTCCAACGCCCGTTCGTATGCATCATTTCGGGACATATTTTTATTATGCTTTAAAATGCCTTCCATGATCTGGCTACCGATTTTTGTCGTTGGATTGAGCGAAGTCATCGGATCCTGGAAAATCATGCTGATTTCATTTCCGCGAATCCTCTGCATTTCCTTTTCACTCATTTTAAGAAGGTCTTTACCGCCAAAGTTTATCGACCCTTTTCCATACTCTGCCGGGGGTGTTTCCAATAATCTCATGATAGATTTCGCTGTAACACTTTTGCCGCATCCGGACTCCCCAACAATCGCAACGGCTTCCCCCTTTTTCACGCCAAAGTTCACACCGCGAACCGCTTGCACTTTACCTGCATAAGTATGGAAGGTGATTTGTAAATCGTTGACTTCTAATAGGTTCTCCATCATCGTCCCTCCTATTCTAGTAATATCAAATCATTATGTTAGGACTCATTTATTTCCGTAGTTTTGGATCTAAGGCATCCTGCAACCCGTCACCAGCCACATTGAACGCGAACATCGTTAAGGAAATCAATATTGCCGGGATTAACAGTTGATAGAAATTCCCTACCAGAATGCTTCCCAGTGCATCACTTGTCAATGTTCCCCAGCTTGCCTGAGGTGCCGGAACTCCCAGTCCCAAAAAGCTAAGTGTAGCTTCGGCAAAAATGGCAGTAGGTACAGTCAACGTTAAATTGACAAGGATCGGTCCCATTGTATTAGGAATCATGTGTTTTCTTAAAGTCCAGCTCGTATTGGCTCCAGAGATTGTTGCAGCATGGATATATTCATTCTCTTTCAGTTGTAAAACCTGTCCCCGTACCAGTCGCGCCATCGGAATCCACCCCGTAATCGACATCGCAATGATGATCGGCAGAATACCAGGTTTTAATACGACCATCATTAAGATAACCATCAATAGGTATGGAATCGCATAGATAACCTCGGCAAACCGCATCATGATATTATCCGTGCGTCCACCGCGAATTGCAGAAATCCCGCCATAAAGGACACCAATTAAAAAGTCGATCAGCGCTGCCATCAATCCAATGAACAAAGATATCCTTGCACCGTACCAAGCTCGCGTAAATAGATCCCTTCCTGATGAATCCGTTCCAAACCAATGCTCGCTATTTGGGCTAAGATTCTTATTCTCGAAATCTTGTCCATAATAAGTATATCCGTTAATGTACGGACCAAAAATCGCCATCAAGACCAAGAGGATTATAAGAACAAATCCAGTCATCGCCAGCTTATTTTCTTTAAATCGACGCCAGACGTCAGACCAATATGAAACTGTAGGTCTTGCTATTTTTTCAGCTTCCTTAAAGTTGCCTTCGGCGGGTTGGAACATATCTTCGGTTAAATGCACTTTATCTGCCATTATTTCTTCTCCCCCGTCACTTTAATTCTAGGATCAATCAACGTATAGGCTATGTCAACGATGAATATCAATAGAATAAGCACCGCACTATACACAATTGTGGAACCAAGAATCACCGGGTAGTCCCTGTTGGATATTCCCTTTACGAACATATCTCCCATGCCCGGAATACCAAAAATACGTTCAATGATGAAGCTTCCTGTCACGATATTAGCCGTAAGGATGCCCAGAATCGTGATAATCGGCAATAACGCATTCCGAATCGCATGTTTGATTATGACACCGCTCCGTTTCAATCCTTTGGCTTTTGCTGTCAAAATGTAATCCTGCCCCATTACTTCAAGCATGCTTGTCCGCATCAGTCTCGCGATGAAAGCAAGCGGCATCATAGAAAGGGCAATGGATGGTAAAATGGTATGCTGCCATGTCGCCCATGTAGCAACAGGGAATATATTCCATTTAATTGCAAAATAATTGATTAAAATAGTCGCCAGGATAAAGTTAGGAACGGAAATCCCTACGATGGCAATGATCATTGATAAATAGTCGGGCCATTTATTTCTTTTCAGTGATGCCACGACACCCAAAATGAGGCCAAAAAAGATGGCAATCACCAAAGCTTGTGCCCCTAAGTGCAAGGACACCGGAAACCCCTTCAAAATGTAATCATTCACGGAAATGGATGAAGATTTCAATGAAGGACCAAAATCAAATTGAACGACTTCCAATAAATAATTCCCATATTGGGTCAACAACGGCTTGTCCAATCCATAGTGGACTTGAAGGTTTTCATAAACAGCAGGAGGCATGGCTCCTTCTTTTGCAAATGGATTTCCCGGAATCGTATGCATTATGATGAACGTTAATGTAATAACAGCCCATAAAGTAATAATCGCCCATTTAAAACGGTTTAATGTATATCTCAACATGGTAATCACCCCAATCATCGATTTTCTAAGAAGTTGAAAACGGAAATGAATGCATGAAATATTCAAATTCGCAATTGAAAAATGGGGTATGTCCTTAATCGGACATACCTCCCATTTCACTATTATCCTTCTATTATTTTTTATCCGCGTAAATAAAGTTCGGATAAGCGTTAATCGGAGCAAAAACTCCAGTAACATTCGATTTAACCATATATGGTTTTGTATAGAAGTAAACCGGAAGGATCGGCATTTCGTCAATCATGACTTTCTCTGCTTTATGCAAAGCATCCATGCGTTCTTTTGGATCCATTGTAGATTTTGCTTCTTTTAATAAATTATCATATTCTTTGTTTGACCAACCTGCATCATTATAGGCTCCGTCCGTTTCCCAAAGCATGAATGTCATCGGGTCAACATAGTCACCAACCCATCCTGCACGGGAAATTTCAAAGTCACCAGCTTTTTCACGGTCAAGCTTAACTTGGAATTCTGCATTTTCAAGTGTCACTTCAACACCCAGGTTATCACGCCACATTCCTTGAACCGCTTCAGCAATTTTCTTGTGTGAATCTAAAGTGTTATACAAAATTGAAAACTCAGGTAATTCTTTCATGCCTTCTTCAGCAAGTCCTTCTTTTAACAATTTCTTAGCTTCGGTAACATCTTCCTTAAATAGGTTACCTGTATTTTCCTGGAAATCTCCAGATGCATCAGGAATACCCGGAGGGACTACGCCGAAAGCAGGCTTTTGTCCGCCTTGAGCAACATTTTCGGTGATTTTTTGACGCTCGATAGCCATTGAAAGCGCTTTCCTTACTTTAGCATTATTGAAAGGTTTCACTTCTGTATTAAAGTTGTAATAGTAAACGGCAAGTTCTTTGCCCATTTTGAATTCTTTATCATCAGAATTGACCATTTGACCTTGAATATCCACTGGCAGTGGATAAGCGAGGTCCAATTCGCCACTCTGATACATTTGCCATGCTGTATTTTCATCTTCAATTAGAGCAAAGTTAACCGCATCCAATTTGATTTTATCTTTATCGTAGTAATTTTCATTCTTTTCGATTTTCAGGCTTTCTTTATGTTTCCATTCCGTTAATTTGAACGGCCCGTTTGAAACGTGAGTTTTTGCATCCAAAGCCCATTTCGGATTTTCTTCCTGTACCTTTTTATTGATTGGATAGAAAGTATAGAAAGAAGTCAAGTCAAGGAAATACGGTGTAGGCTGTTCCAAAGTAACGACTAATGTATGTTCGTCTGTCGCTTTAACCCCTACGTCCTCTTCCTTCCCTTTCTTACTGTTGTAAGCTTCCCCGCCTTTAAGATAATAAAGTTGGTAAGCATAGTCAGCAGCCGTTTCCGGTTTCAAAGCATATTTCCAAGCATATTCGAAGTCATTGGCTGTAAGCGGATCTCCATTTGACCATTTCAAACCATCTTTCAATTTGAATGTCCAAGTTAATCCATCTTCACTGGTTTCCCATGATTCTGCAGAACCAGGTACGATTTTGCCTTCTTCCGTTTTCTTTGTCAGTCCCTCAAACGTATGTTCAAGGATCCATGATTCATGAGTGCCTTGTGCATTTGCAGGGTGAAGCGAACCAGGTTCACTCGAATTGTTTACATTTAATACCTTTGATCCGGATGAGTCACCCGAGCCACCTTCTTTTTCATTCGAAGTTTCCTTCGAACCGCCATTGCATGCCGCAAGCATAAGCATGATGGCCATAAGAAGAGCAAGCACTGAAAATTTAGACTTTTTCAAAAAATATTCCCCCTCATCTTTAATCTTTCTTAGAATAATCACATTTAAGAGATTATCCTTCTAACACCTATAAATCTTTCGTATAGTACAAATAATGTCAGCGAGGAAAGTTAGAAGCATTCATTGCAGGAATTCACCAAAAAACAACTAGCGAACCGTTTGCATAAATCTGTATTTCTACCTATAAAAGCAATTAATGCAGTTTACTAGTTAAAAATCACCCTCTTTTCAACCTCGCTAAGGATACTATACCTCGAATTAAAGATGTTGAATTTTAAGTATATTACGAATAAATCAAAAAATCAATAAACCAGTGAGTACTTTTTCACAATATAGTAATTAATTGCTAATCAATTCGATCTAGATACTAGGTAAATAGAAATGATCACCTGAAAGGACTTCCGACTTCCAGGTGTTTTTCCAAACACCTCTAAATCAGTATTCATATAGGTTCTCTTGTCTATTTATTTCTAAATATTCTAATAATTAATGCTAGGTTGGTTACTAAGACCACCTTCCTAGCAAACCATCCACTCTCAAATAATATATTTTAGTAGGATAATGCATTACTTCATTAAAATATTTAGTTCTTTTTAATCGATATCCAAATAATAGTTAATAACTATAGTAGAATAGAAATACCCCTTCATTCTCCCCTATATGTACCCGTCGTTTCAATGAAAAATGACCCTTCTTCATTTATGATTAAATAAATATAATGACACGAAAAGTAAACATATGCCTGCCACCTTTTTCGCGTCCAATGGGATGCGTACCCCTCCAAATAAACCGAAATGGTCAATGACAGCCCCGATTAGTATCTGGCCTGCGATAACCCCGACCAATGCAGGTGCCACTCCAATCTGAGGGACAACCAATATAATAACAATGACATAAATAGCCCCTAACAGTCCGCCTATCAATTGCCATTTTGGTACAGAAGCTACCGCAGAAATATTTCCATTTCCTGCAAACAAAACAATAAATAATAAAGCGAGTGTCCCGATTCCAAACGAAATGAAAGAAGCCTCAATGACCCCCACTTTTTTCCCTAATCCACCATTGATTTGTCCTTGTATGGCAATGGTGATGCCGCCTAGGACCGCAAGCAACGGAAATAGTATCTTCACAATGATTTTGCTCCTTTTTATGTCCACCCGGACTGATTAAATGAATTCGCATTCCATTTTAACATGAAAAATATGTATATTGTCCATTACTGATATAAAATCATCTGCAAATAAAAAACTGGCACTTGGGCCAGCTGCAATCTTCTATATTAAACTAAAATCTATTTGATCCCTGAAAACTTTGTTGCCGTAACTGGCAATACTCTGTGCTTAACAAGGAAAACACAAGGGCATCATGCGATTGTTCACGAAGAAATAGATAACTTCGGAGGCTGCCTTCCTCTTTGAATCCAAATTTCTTCAATAAGTTTCTGGATGCAATATTATCCTTGAAAGTTAAAGCGGCGATTCTTTGTAGTTTCAATTCTTCAAAGCAATAGCGCAATACTTCGTTGACAGCTTCAGACGCAAGGTGTTTCCTCCAATATTCAGGATGGATTTCATATCCTATTTCGGCGCGTTTGTTGGCTAGGCTCAATTGATTCAGGCCAACGGTACCGATGAATTTGCCTGAATCCTTTAAAATGACTCCCCATCGCATCCCACGTTTGTTTAAATAGGCACTTTTAAACGAGTCGATTAAGCGACGGGCATCTTCTAATAGAGTTAAACTTTCTATCCCATCATATTTAGTCACTTCATCTTTAGAGAGGATTTCAAATAGACTCTCAGCATGATGGTGACCTATTTCGATTAAACGCAGCCTTTCTGTTTCCAATTCCTTAAACCACATCGAAGAATCCCTCCGTATATTCAGCTGTCTACTTATTTCTATTCATGAATAAGAGATACCTGTTTTAATGGACAATACTTTTTGAAAAATTCCTTTCCTTAACGTACAATGCCGAGTCCTCATGTCCACCCTTTGTAATCAAATCCCTGATGATTTGGGAAAGGATGACACTGTAAACCGTTCCATTCCCGCCATACCCCAATAAGAAGTAGCAATTAGGATGGTCAGGATACATTCCTATTGTCGGTAAACCATCATGGGTCTCACCAAAAAAAGCTCCCCAATAATAATCAGCCGAAATCCGATTCTCTAATTCTGGAAACAAATTGACAAGCTGCTTTAATAATTTATCTCTTTTGTTCAAAATCATTGAATCCCTTTTATCCAGATAACCGGTCGATTCATCAAGACCACCAATGATAATTCGATTGTCAGGAGTTTTTCTTGCATATAAATAAGGCCGTGCCGTTTCCCATATCATCATATTATCATGCCATTTAGCTTGATCTGCTATTTGATTGGTTGCGATGGCATACGAACTGAGAATCACTGCATTTTTATCCTTCACCTCTTCTTGGGCTTCATACCCAGTCGCGAAGATGACCGTCTGTGCATGTATCGTATGTCCGGTTTGGGTAAATAACTGGGTTTGATTCTCTTTTAATATCTTCCCATTGATTTTTGTTTTTGAATAGACACGTACGCCTTTCGAAACTGCCTTTTCAATCAATAAATGTGCATGTTTATAAGGGTTGATTTCAGCATCATTATCTGTAACCAGCGCTCCTGCTTTCGGAAACGAAAATTTTCGGTAAATCTCTTTTTCAGTATAATATTCAACAGGGAAATTGCGGGATTTTAGATTATTATATTCTTCTTTAAGCATAGAAACATCCTTGGGATTGGATGCATAGTATAAGCCTTTTCTAATTTTAAAATCCGGGTTTTCCTTTAAACTTGGAACAACCTCTTTTTCAAGTATCCTAATGGCGTCCAAACAAAGCAGAACATGCCGCGTCCCAGCTTCTTCTCCAAAACTATGAATGAGGGATGTTAATGTTTTATCATTTGAATACTGTAAGAGTCCAGTATTCGCAACCGTACTCCCTTCACTTATATCCCGTTTATCGATCAGAACCACATTCAGACCCGTCTCTGCCAAAAAATAGGCACAGTGCGCCCCAGATGAACCACTCCCCACTATACAAACATCACATGAAAGATCCTCTTCCAGCATTGGGTATTCTTTTGCTTCAAATGTATCTTTCCAAAACAATTTGCCTGCCTTTAAATCCATACAAGTTCCACCCTTAGGATAATTTATTAGTTCAATCATATTTAGTTACATATAACTATATCGTTTTGATGTTCTTATTGTTTACCCTGACAAACACGGCCTGCAAACGTAAAATGATTCTTTATCTACATGAAATGATCCTACCAATTTATCAAAAAGCCCTATGATTTTGATTTACCATATACTCTCCCAAGTTATATGGACCCGTATTTTGTATGTTCTTATTCGATACCTTTTTCCCATTCCAATAAAGAATGTTAATGAGCTAATTTTACACAAAACTATTTTTATAGCATACTATACTTCCAATCCAGATATTCTACTAGGAGGAATCAAAATGAAGAAAATCATCATTTTATCAGCACTGTCTCTATCCCTACTATCTCCAAAAGTTGCAATGGGAGCCAATACATACGAGGTGGCAAAAGGAGATACCTTAACGAAAATTGCTTCTGAATATGATGTCAGCATTGACGAATTACTCAAAACGAACTCTGCAATAAAGGATGCAAATCAAATTCGAATCGGACAAATCATAAATCTTCCGGCATCCAACACAACAGTAAATCAAAAAGAAAGTCAATCAGTTGAACAGCGGGTTCTTAGTTTGGTTAACGAAGAACGTTCAAAAGCTGGCCTCTCTCCCCTTGAAATGGATACAGACGTTTCCAACGTAGCAATTCTGAAATCTGAGGATATGCGTGATAATAATTATTTCAATCATACAAGCCCGAGTTATGGATCTCCTTTCGATATGATGAAATCCTTTGGTATCAGTTACGAGTACGCAGGGGAAAATATCGCAGCAGGTCAACCTAGTGCGGATGCTGTCATGAAATCATGGATGAACAGCCCCGGACATAAGGCCAATATCCTGAACAAGAACTATACACATATTGGAATTGGGCATGTGACAGGAGGGAAATACGCCCACTATTGGACCCAGCAATTCATTGGAAATTAATAACGTTAGAGGCGGCAGGTTGCCGCCTCTTTTTTTATCCTTATATTTTAAATTTAATGCTTACTATTATCCGTGATTATATACTTTTCTCAATTTATAATGAAAAGACGTCATATTAGTTTGCTCACTTCAATAATAAAACGCAATTCATAATTTTTGTTGTAGGGATACCTTGGAAAACACGTAAAGTAGTTATTTCGAACCATCTTTCATTATCTTACTGATAAAAATTAAATTATGTTAAAATAGAATTCTAGACATAGGTACAAAGGGGCAATTGTAATGAAAATAGAGGTTGGCTCTGTTATCAACGAATTACGTATAAAACAAAATCTTACAAGGGAAGAACTGGCTAAGGATATATGTGAACCTAATGCCCTGTCAGATTATGAAAGAAGCATCACTTCTCCAACCATTGATGAATTGGCACTTTTTGCGGATAAACTTAAAGTTGACCTGCCGTATTTCTTCACTACCAAAAATGAACCGATTTATAATTACATAGAAACGATAAAACTTTTGATTAACAAATACAAACGGACTCGTAATTATGAAGCAATCTATGAAATCGTCCAAAAAGAAATGGCAACTGCATCGGAAAAATCGATATCATTTTATCAATTCTTAATATGGCATGAAGGTATCTCTTATTTTTATTTATACAATGACAAACAAAAGGCTATAGAATTATTGAATGAGGCCATTCAGATTACCATGGGTAAACGGGTCATTCTTCATCAACAGGAAATAGAAGTTTTAAATAGTATCGGGATCATCCATTTTAAAACGAAGAATTATGAAGAGGCCATCACCATCTTCAATGAAGCACTGGAATTTATCGAGAATATTCCCCATGTGAATCAAGAAGGTACCATTATAGTGAAGATCATTCATGGATTAGCACAAACATTGACTGAACTTCATTATTATCAGGAATCATTAAATTATACTCTTAAAGGGATCAACATTTGCAATTCGATAGAATCATTATATTTATATGCGGAACTCCATCTTTTAACTGGTAAAAATCTGGTTCATCTTCAACAACCTGAAGAAGGACTGCACTATATAAAGCAATCCAAGAACATTTTCAGCCTTCAAAAAAACGAAGAATTCGTACAAATTGCCGAACATGAATTGGAAAGCATTTTGCAATGCTTATGAACTTCAATGGATAAAAAAAGATAGAGATTGCTTAAAATCTCTATCTCAGACTGTAGACAAACTCGATGAAAATCGAGTTTGTCTACAGTTTTTTTTGGCTTTACAAATTTGGACGTTGATTTCCACTTCAGGCACTCGCTTTCCGCGGGCGGTCCGGGAGCCTCCTCGGCGCACTTGCGCCTGTGGGGTCTCCCTTGGACTCGCTATTCCCGCAGGAGTCTCGCACACCCGCTCCAATCAACTATGTTTAAAATTTTAGATGGAACTCCTTTTGCCTATAATCTTTTTTGTTTTAAAATAGAACTATTAATACTTGAGGTGATGAGGATGCTTTCGAAACATAATTCTATTCAGCGAGACCAACTTGAAATGATTACTTTAGATCAACTGGTGCCGGCGAATCATTTGGTTCGTATAATTGAGGCTTCCATTGACTTCACTTTCATTTATGACTTGGTGAAAGATATGTATTCAGAGGAAGGACGCCCAAGTATTGATTCAGTTATTTTAGTTAAACTGACATTCATTCAATATACCTTTGGTATTCGTTCCATGCGTAAAACGATCATTACACTTTCAATAGCTATTCTATGTCAGCTATAATAGAAGAATGTAACCAAACTGGAGGAAAAAAAATTGACTAATAGATTAGGTTTAGTACTCGACGTAGAAACAACTGGTTTACGTCCCTCTTCAGATGAAATTATCGAGCTTGCCCTTATACTCTTTACATACAGCAGTGAAACAGGGGAAATCATTAATCTTGTTGATCAAGAATCATTTTTGAGGGAGCCTCTCTCCCATGGAGCAAGAAGGAATTATGATCAAGCATACAGAATTCATGGGATTCCATACAGCTCCGTCGAAGGAAAAAGTTTTCACGATGAAAAAATTAAATCCTTCATTGCCCGTACCGATTCGATATTCGCACATAATGCTTCTTTCGATAGAAGTTTTCTCTACCAAATGTATCCGGAAATCAATGATCAAAAATGGTTCTGTACGATGCGGAATGTACCTTGGAAGCAATATGGATTTGAGAATAGTAAACTCTTAACATTACTGCAGGCACATAATATCACCAATTTTCAAACACATAGGGCTATGGACGATATTGCTTATCTAATGGAACTTATGAGAAAACCAGGTCCTTCTGGCCATCCTTATTTAAAGGATGTCATTGCAAAAAATCCGATGAAGAAATATGCACCTGCACCTCAAAAGACAAGGGTATAGCCGTTTCAATAATTACTTCATTGTTCAGGCTGCACCAATGCTTAGTCACAAACAAACCGTTGCCAATTCCGTTAGAAAATGAATGCATATCTTTACGATTGGTGTTATTTTAGGGGCACTTTTATTTTCCTGCATTTCACTTATTACCTGATATTTATCAAAAAACAGCGACCCATGACGGGTCGCTGTTTTTTGATCATTGTACAGTTGCTTCTTCCTGTTGTTCATTTAATGCGCCGTTCAATTTCTTATGCCGATACATAAAGTAAAGAAGTGATAATATTAATGCCGCAACGAGGAATATGGCCAATATGCCAAGATTATGCCACATGAAGCTATAATCTCCTGTTGAAATCACTGCCCGAAATGCATTAATAGAGTAAGTCATCGGTAAAAACGGTGTGAATCCTTGCAGGAAGCCTGGAACCAATTCATTTGGGAATGTTCCGCCACTGCTTGTCAGTTGAAGAATCAAAATCAATAATGCTATGAACCGGCCAGGATTGTCAAAGGCCGAACCAAGGAACTGAATGATTGCCATGAATGTGCAGCTAGCAAGAATGCTTACTGCAAAAAATAGCGGCAGGCTCGTAACATTGATTCCAAGGCCTAAAATTAAAATCGAGTCCACCAATATGGCTTGACAGATTCCTATGAGAGCCATGACGCTGTATTTACTAATAAACCAGCTAAATCCACTCGCCGGTTTAACAGCAGGGTCTCTTAACGGGAAAATGATTGTCAGAACGATAGCCCCGATAAATAAACTTAATGAAATTAAATATGGTGCAAAACTTGTTCCATAGTTCGGTACATTATTAATTGGTAATTTATCCACTTTAACTGGGCTTGCAAACATGTCATATACTTCTTCATTGGATTTTATCTTACCTGCTTCGTTTGCCCCGTCATTCAATTCCTCATGTAATTCTACAGATCCATCTGAAAGTTTGGCGATTCCATCTTGTAACTTTATGGCACCATTCGCCAGTTCTCCCATACCGCTAGTAAGGCTGGATGAACCCTCCTTCAACTTATCCGTTCCCGTAACCAGACCTTTGGAACCTTCGGAAAGCTGTGAGGTTCCACTTGATAATTGCTTGGAGCCATCTTCAAGCTGATCAAGCCCGCTTACCAAGTTATTGCTGCCTTCGGTTAACTGTCCTAGCCCACTCTGAGCGGAATCTATACTATCGCCAAATGTTGTCAAACCAGACACCAATTGACCTTGACCATTTTTCAGTTCATTCGCCCCATTGGCGAGTTTATCCTGAGCTTGCTTTAATTGAGTGAAACCTCCGCTTAATGCACTTGTACCTTCACCTAACTGATTTGCACCATCACTAAGGCTATTTGAGCCTTTAGCAATTTCAGTTGCACTGGCTGATAGTTTCCCTACTCCTGCAGAAACTCCTTTACTACCTTCACTGATGCGGGTTAGAGAAGAAATCACTTCCTCCAAACGCGCTTTTTCTGCAGGATCATCCGCAGCTTCAGATTGTTGTTTCAATCCGGAAATAACCTCATCCAATCCTGCCGACACTTCAGATGCCCCCGCTTTTGCTTCGTTCGATGCTGCGCTCCAATCAGACAATGAACCTGAAAGCTGGGCAGCACCAGCCGCTACACCATTTGCTCCCTCTGTCAACGCGGGCAGCTTTTCTTCTATTTGATTGAAGCCCTCTAATGACTGCTGCAGTCCAGAGGCCAATTCACCAGTTCCCGCTTCAGATTTCTTGGCTCCTTTCAAAAGCTCGGATTGCCCATCTTTCATTTGTCCAACACCAGAGCTGAACTGTTGTAACCCTTGATTGAGTTCTTTCGATCCCGCAGCTGCCGAACCGACCCCATTCGAAAAGGTCAATGATTTTTCAGCTAATTTTTCCAAGTTTTCATGGATTTCGACAGAACCTGAATGAAGGGAATCAATTCCTTCATCCACTTTTTTGGAGCCTTCTTTGGCTGAGTTAATCCCTTCACCAAGTTCACTGGATCCGCTCTTCACTGTATCTGTCCCATCTTTCAATTCCCCAGCTCCATCACTGGCACTTTTGAGTCCATCAGCCACTTCGTTCAAATTATCGAACATTGACTCTGCATAGGTTTTCGTAACGGCTGACGATACCTCCCCTTTAATTCTCTCAGAAGCTGCGTCACCTATTTTAGTCGATATATAGTTGAACCCTTCATTGGACGTATAAATCAAATCAAGTTTTTCCGGATTATCCTCCTGTAAGGTCGTTGCATTCTTCGAAAAGTTTTTCGGGATTTCTATTTTCATGTAATAATCTTGATTTTCAAGGCCTTCATTGGCTTCTTTTTGACTAACGAAATGCCAATCGAAATCCTTCTTTTCCTTTAATTCCTTGACTAAATCTTTTCCTATTGTAAGTTCCGATTCATTGAACTCCGCACCCTCATCCATATTGACAATGGCAACAGGCAATTGGTCGACCTTACCATATGGATCCCAAAATGCCCACAGGAACGTGCCGCTATATAATAAAGGAATCAGTATGATCCCTATTACGGAAATGAGTATCATAGGATGTTTTATTATGGCTAAAAATTCACCCTTTAAAGATTTAAACACGCCTACCAAGCCCTCCTATACGACGAATATGCCGTTTATTAATCTATCTAGGTGAAAACTGATTGAAGAATGCATAATTAAGTCATTTGCTTCTGCAATATAAATTTAAATTCTTCTTCACCTTGATATATATAATTTTTAAACAATCAATAATTACTGACCATATTGTTCATTTGGTCAGTATCACAAAAATAATATAACATTTATCCTTCTTTTTATCAATATTTTTTCACAATCTTACCTCGTATATTTACTGCTTTTCTCTTTATATCCTATTTTGATTGCCTTTTTAGCTGATTGAGACCTTATCATGAATTATGTCTGACATTATATGAAAAAAAGGGATATCCATAATGGATACCCTTTTTGTTAGCTATATTAGCATAATTAATAAAGCGCTTTCATATCATTTTGATATAATTCCTTTTAATTTTTCGGCCTGCCCGGTCAATTTCTTCAAGGACTCCTGATACTCTTTTTCCAATTGTTTAATGATGCCGGCAGCGGTATCTATTTTTTTAATTGCCCCTACACCATGACCCGCTGACCAAATATCACGCCACGCTTTAGATTCAGATGGTTTGGACATGCTGTCAAAATCGACTTTTTCTTTTTTGGCTAATTGTTCCGGGTCCATGCCTTCCTTTCTGATGCTCGGTTTCAGCATATTACAATTAACGCCTGAAAATGCATCAGTCAAGATGATGTCATCATGATCACAATCGACAAGCATTTCACGATATTCATCATTTGCCCTGCTCTCTTTCGCCACGATAAAACGTGTACCCATATATGCAAGATCCGCTCCAGCTGCCTGAGCTGCCAAAATACTGTGACCAGTACTGATGGATCCGGCAAGCAAAATGATTCCGTCCCAGAAAGTCCTTACGCTGTCCACGAAAGCAAAGCTATTTATCTCACCCGCATGACCACCGGCTCCCGCGGCAACCAAGATCAATCCGTCCACACCTGACTCCGCAGCTTTTTTTGCAAAATCCACAGAACTGACATCCGAAAAGACCAAGCCGCCATAGCTATGTACGACATCCACCACATGTTTGGGTGAACCTAATGATGTAATGACGACGGGAGGCTGATGCTTTTTGACCAATTCCAACTCTTCTTCAAGCCGGCTATATGTACGGTGGACAACCATATTCATTGCCCATGGAGCAATCTTTGAGCCTGGTTCTTTATCCTTTGCTGCAATCAATGTGTCGTTTATGTCACCCATCCATTGATCCAGTACCTCTATCGGACGCGCATTCGGTGCTGGAAAAGAGCCGATCACCCCATTCAAACAGCATTCTTTCACTAACTCAGGACCGGATATTAAAAACATAGGTGCTGAGATAACTGGTAAAGATAATTGATTCCACCACTGTTCAGGCAAACTTCTAGTCATCCATTAAACCTCCCATTATTAATATATTACCAAAATATAACACTACAAGATTATCATACTTCTAAAATACACAATTTTCAAGAAATTTAATTTAGCAGCAAAAATTTCATTTTCGGCAGCGCCATTTCAATAAAAAAACTGTATATGGATACGTCCCATATACAGTTTCGGTTCAATTTGAAAGCGCCCATTTACGAATTGCCTTAGCCACACCATCTTCTTCGTTTGTCGCTGTAATCCAATCTGCTTTTTCTTTCACAATTTCTTGGGCGTTTCCCATTGCCACACCCACTTTTGCTTCAGAAATCATTGCAAGGTCATTAAGGCTGTCACCCACTGCCATAACATTATCCATAGTAATATCGAGCAATGAACATACGAGCTTTATCGCTTTCGCTTTATTTACGCCCATGGCATTCACTTCAATATTCGTCGGGCTTGAATTGCTTATTTCAAAGTTTCCTTTTGACACCAGTTCATCCATGATGATTTTGCGGATGCTTTCATCATCTGTATCAAATCCGAATTTAAGCCATTGCGAATCATGGATTTTCTCAGGCATTTCAGCCCTGTAAATATTATCGCAGCTTATTGCCCAGAAATGTGTACCATGTTTTTGGCTTAATTCCCACATCCATTGTATGGAATCACTATCGACTATATTCCTTTCCACCAGTTTTCCTTGATTATCGTAAATTTCGCTTCCGTTTACCGTAATGAGAAATGATTGAAGTTCCATTGACTTTGCAAAATCACTGCATGTAGCATAGGATCTTCCTGTGCTCAATACCACAAAAACCCCTTGATTTTCGGCTTCTTTTATCGCTCTGCGATTTTCTTCAGATATCTCTCCTGTCTTATTGAGAAGCGTGCCATCCATATCAAGTGCAACTAGCTTAATATCATGTTTCCCCAATCTTATTCACCCTTTCATAATCCTTCTTTATGTAACTAAGTCCATGATAGCTTATAATGCATACGCAAGGAAAGTACGTGAATAATTGAACAGGCATTATAAGTAGTGTCGTGATATTTATAATCAAACAAATTTCTTATCATGACACTTTGTATTCTGCCATTCTTTCTACTCCCTGTCTTTTTTAATTTCATTCAATTCTTTTTTTATTTGACCTTCCCATTTTGGGACACCATCATTTTCATCGAATTCTATAATGACATCCGTTACCCCTCTTTCCTTGAATATCTCATTAAATAGCCGATCTTTAATGTCATCCGCTTGGGCAATTGAAATATGGGGATCAAGTTCGACTTCAAGTTCTACATGGAAGTCTTCCCCTTCTTTTAATACCGCCAGTTTCTGTATATCCCTTACGTCTGGATCATCCATGACCATCGTCCCGATTTTTTGTCGCATTTCAATATCGGCTTCCCCAAGAGCCCCTGCAGCATTATCAAGAAAAACCCTTCCAACCACATAGAACATACCGAGACCGATCATGACGGAAGCAACTCCTTCCGCTTGAATGAAAGGCGTGAAGTTTGCTAATAAAATGGCAATTATCGCAAGCACCCCGCCACCGGTCGCTACCATATCTTCCATGAATACTAATTTCGTCGCTGGTTTTGCTCTTTTTAAACCAGTGAAGCTCTTAAATATGACGGCTGCTCCTTTAGCTTCGATTCCAGTCTCATGCACCACTTCTTTCATCGCTTTAAATAATACATATGATTCCAACACAACCGCTAAGAAAAGGACGGACAAGTTAATAAGGATACCAGTTGATTCTGCAGGGTGCAAAATGTGATGAAACCCTTCTTTAATCGTTTCATAAGACATGATTCCGACAATCAATACTGCCCCTAATAATACTAGGTTAACCAAACGTCCAAAACCATCAGGGAATCGATCAGTTGGTGCCTTTTTACTTAGTGCGGAACCAATGAAGACGAAAAACTGATTCGCAGCATCGCCCAAAGTATGTAAAGTTTCAGCAAACATAGCGACATTCCCTGTCATGAAGTAAGCAATCCCCTTTAGCACAGCGATGATACTATTCACACAGGCAGCAATGAAAGCCGATTTATTACCTTGTTTCAATAACTGAAATAATTCTTTCATTTAAAAATCCCCCCTAATCTTTTTATAAATCCATTTTCATAATGTATTATCCCCAACACTGGAATATATGAAACCACAAAAGCGAAACCCTTAACTATACGATTTGCGAATAATTTGCATCACTTTGGTTTTTAAGTTGTATCTCCCACAAACGAATATATTCCAGAATCGGACTCATCTATTCTAATAAGTTCACAATAAACGCATCCACTTCTTTTGAAGGATGATTAATGCATCAAAAAAAGGAGTAAGCGGCGGCTTACTCCATATCAAGAACTTCAAGCGTTTATCCTTCCTTTTTCACTAACTTAGATGGATTATTTACTTTATAGCGTATTTCTTTATTATATTTTTTGTCGACCACTTTTCCATCAAATTCGATTTCGTCACCTTCTTCGAGTTCAGCTTTTTTCAATGTCTTGCTATATCCACACCAAGCATCGCCGATGGTCAATTCAGGTTCCGTTGTCACTTTGACATTCTCCAAGAGTATGACTTCATCTTCTTCACCAGTAAAATGGTTCATTTTCGCCGTGAACTCCTTGACGGTCGCGGTGAAATGCACTTTTTCCCCAGGGAAGTCCAACTTAGGTTTTGCTGTCGTTTTTTTAGTTTTGGTTTTTGCTTGTTTTGGTTCTTCACTTAGCTGATCGGAGTTTTCCGTAATTGGCGCTTCCATCACCTGCTCAGTTTCACTTGGAACTGCGGCTGTTTCGGAAACCGGGCCACTCAACAATTCTTTTCCGAAACTGGAGCTTTGCATTTCCTTTAAATAGGAAGGGTTAATGCAACTAAGCTTACCATTTTCAAATTGAACGACTACAGTGTCAAGTCCGTTGCCGTATTGTTCATAACCTGCTAATTTGACCTTTGCTTGAAAACTTCCGCTTTTATATACTAGTTCTCTTTTTACCGAACGGGCAGTGAATAATTTCCATTCCAATCCTTTAGCGATATAGTCCGTATCATCTAAAAAAGGGATAAATTCTCCTTTTGGTGCGATATAATGAATCAAATCTTCAGCTGGAGTTTCAGCCACAGTAACCACTCCTAATCTTTTCTATAGATTATATTCTAGCAAAGGATTTCAAAGTTGCAAATGAATGAGTATCGTAATGGGTTGATTGCAGTCAGAATCCCGAACTCGCTTAAATCTTTACCATGAAATGAATGCGATCATTTTTGTAACCAGAAAAAAAGCTGCCCACTAAGAGCAGCCCAGACTGTGACAAATTCAAAAGAGCCTTTGCCTGCAGTTTTTTATTTGAAAAACGTTCCAGTATCTCAGAAATCCGCTCCATTTTCCGCCGACTGTCTGCCATGTCACATCAAACCGTAAAAACCATAAAGAAAAACTAGTCTTTAATATGGTTCGGGATGAGACCAGCCTACAGTTTTTTTTCTTAAAATACAATTCAGTTGATTGGAGCGGGTGTTCGAGACTCCCGCTTAGAAAAGCACGTCCAAGGGAGACCCCCACAGGCGCAAAGAGCGCCGAGGAGGCTCCCGGACTGCCCGCGGAAAGCGAGTGCCTGGAGTGAAAATCAACGTTCAAAGTGTACCCCCAAAAAAGTAAAAACCATGAAGGATAATCAAGTTTTCTTTCTTTAATTGAAAAAACTACTGTATCCATTACCCTTCCTTAACGTGAATGTTTTTTAGTTTTGCATCTTGTTCAGGAGTAATTACCTTTTTCTTATGATAAAACAGAAAGTATGACCCAATTACTAGAATAGTGAGAAGGGTTGTAAGAAAGAATTGCAATCTCATGGAATCAATGAACGCCTGAGCAACGAATATAATAAATAATACGGCAATGGTCACGTAGGTTAAATAAGGGAATAGCCACATTTTCACTTTGAGTGTCCCGGGATTTTCTTTTTCCGTCTTTTTCCGTAAATATAGATGAGAAAAGGCGATAAAGATATACATGATCATAGTGACTCCTCCAGAGCTGTTTGCGAGGAAAGCAAACAATTTATCAGGAGAAACAAATTTAAATGTCGTGAACACGTAAGAAAAGAAAACACTTGCCATTAACGCCCAAATCGGGATTCCCCGCTTATTCACTCGGGAAAGTATTTTCGGTGCATCACCTTTTTTTGATAAAGAATATAACATACGAGAGCTTGTATAAAGGCCTGAATTCAATACAGAAAGCAATGAAGTGAAGATTACGATATTCATGATTTGACCCGCTGCCGGCAGGCCTGCCATGTCAAATACGCTGGCATAGGGGGTTTTCAGTAAATCTTCAGCCCCTTGGGGGATTACGAGAACCAACACGGTCACTGAACCAACAAAGAAAAGAAGGAGACGCCATACAACACTGTTTATGGCTCTAATAATATTTTTTTCAGGGTTTTCAGACTCTCCTGCAGCAATGGCAGCTACCTCACTTCCCGATAAAGAGAAAGTAATGAAAATTACACTAAGAAGGACAGGCAGAAACCCTTTTGGTAAAAATCCTCCATCTCCAGTAATGTTTGAAAGGCCTGGAGAGTCAAATCCCGGAACAAATCCGAAAATCATGGCGGCACCCAGGAAGAGGAATATTACAATGGCAGCCACTTTCATGAAAGCTAACCAGTATTCAAATTCCCCATAAGCTTTGACTGAATAGATATTCGTAATCGTCATTAATATAGGGAAGGATAGACTAGCAGCCCACATGGGTATACCAGGAAACCAATCATGAATCATAGTACCCAATAACGTAGTTTCTATAGCAATGATGATAACCCAGTTGAACCAGTATAACCAGCCGATCGTGTATCCGGCCCAGGGACCAAATGCTTGATGCGCATATGTTGAAAAGGATCCGCTATCAGGATTTACCACAGCCATTTCACCCAGCATACGCATTATAAGCACGATCATCAATCCAGCGATTATATAGGATAAAATAGCACCAGGCCCAGCTGAATCTATTATTGTTCCGCTTCCGATAAATAGTCCTGCCCCAATTACCCCGCCAATAGAAATCATTGTGACATGCCTGGTCTTAAGACCATGTTTCAATTCATTTGTTTGAAGTGCCACTATTGTCACCATCCTTTAAAACTGTCTAATTTCCGTTTTGTACAGTAAACCATTGCTCATGGGTACCTTAGTAGAAATCTTTCATTCAAAACGATGTTTACAGTGCAGTCCTATTCCCGTTTCATCATTAGTTTTAATGAGGCCAAATTCACGATCGTTATATGTATATTGCACAGCATATACTCTATTAACCGTAACCGCTTTTCGATTTATATTCCCTCTTTACTAACATCAGCACCTCAACTGAAAGTACAAAGAACCTTGCTGTTTTTGCACTTTTTGTTGAGTGAAGTCCTTTTATGTAAAAATATAGATATCCCGCTCTACCCTTTCTTTCCTTACACTTCCTTTTTAATAAAAGCACCCTCTCTCACTAAAATTTTATACATATATAATAAAAGCAATATCCATGCCAAAAAAAGGATAGTTATTTTATTAGGGTTTAACGCTTTTATGTATTTAAAACGATTCAATATTGAATTATTTTTTCAATTTTCGATTCATACATTAATTATCGACCCTTTTCGATTCATAAACGAATCAAAAAATGACAATTTATTTGTTTTCTTTTATTATTTCGACACATATATACTGAAAAATACAGGGATAAAAAAGAAGATGCTAAAATCCTAATTATGATTTCTTGGCATCTTCCAAATAAATTTATTTTCACTGAGAATGATTATATGTAAAACACCGGCAGAACCGGTATGCCCCTCCTTATAATAATTAAAACTCTATGTTTACAAGCTTCGAAAAAATTCGATATGTATATAATGCTGTATGTAAATTACCCTACTGATATGTATGAAACCCTTATGATTCAGTACTGAACTTCGGGGAAATGGATGCTGAATGTGGTTAAATTTTCATTGGAGACACAATTCATATATCCATCATTACTTTCAATGATCTTTTTACATACGTATAATCCAATTCCCGTTCCTAATTCTTTCGTTGTGACAAAGGGCTCAAAAATAGATTCGATCAATTCACTGGCAATGGCCGGTCCATTATTTGAAATTCGAATTATTCTTTCATTCGCCTCAATTAAAGAGTTTATCCTCAAAATTCTAGGATGTTCCTTATCCTTTAAGGCATCAATGGAATTAATAAAAAGATTCAAGAACACTTGTTTTAACCCATCCTTGCTCGCTGTCATGACGAAGTTTGGATAAATATCTATTTCCACATTAACGCTGGCATCCACAATATTTGCATATGTCAATTCTTGTATTTCTTCAATTAACTTTAATACGGCAATTTCCTCTCTTTGTTCCTCATTAAAATCAGATTTAGAGGTATGGAGGAATTGGGTTATCCTGAAATTCAACTGGTTTAACTCATAATCTATGATATCCAAATATTTCAAGTCAGGATTCTCCCGCTTCAATAATTTATTGAACCCCATTATAGCTGTAAGAGGGTTACGGAACTCATGTACAAAGCTTGATGATATTTGACCCAGTACCGCTAATTTATCTTTGTGGTTTTCACTAATATAAGACTTTTTTTCCTCAATCACTTCATTTGTAAGATTCGTATATCTAGTTACTGCATGGTAGCTGAACGTATCAAAGTGCAGGTTAATGTCATTAATGAATCTCTGCATATATTTAATTGGGATATTGGCGCCAAAAACATTTCTGATTATGATATTTCTTCCCAAATTGATATTATATAGAAAATCCCCAATGTTGATATTTGCTTCAAGACGTTCTTTTGCAACTTGGTAAGCCAATTTTATCAGCACATCATCAGACAATACCTCCTTGAACGTTTGGATGACCAGTGAGTACATCCCATAACCATTTTCCTTAATTCTATCTTTGTAAGGGTCTATTTCATTGATCTTAATAGTCTCGTTCCATTCATTTAAAAACACAGATTCATTTTCTTCCAAATATTGAATCAATATATGTTTATACTTCTTATGTTCAGATGACAACTCCATACTATTGACCACACATCCCCTTGCGGAATTTAGTTACTACATCAATAACATCATTCTATATGAGATTTTGATATCCTGCACTTCATTATTTATTGTTTTTTAGGTGAAATGTAGCTTATAAGGAGACAGGTATGCTAGTCCGCATATAGTTACTTGCGATAACAAAGAACCGACCAAATCAGGTCGGGAATCTGAAATTGTCATAAAAAGATCCTTCATATTTTTTTATATACTGTGAGTCTCTTACTTTTGAAAGTTGATTCCATACTTTTTCATTTTTCTATATAGCGTATTACGGCCGATGTCGAGTTGTTTCGCCGCGTTACTGATATTCCCATTTGTTCGTTCCAATGCATTCCTGATAAGTAGGGTTTCTTGTTCTTGAAAGTTTCTTGGTTCTCGATCGGCATTTGCCCCTTCCTCATGCGTCATGGAAGAAACAGGACAAAGTGCCGCAACCAATTCCCTTGTAATCGGGCCATTATCAGCTAGGAATGCAGCCTGTCCCAGCACATTTTGCAATTCACGGAAATTACCTGGCCACGAATATTCCAAAATGAATGTTTTAGCTTCGTCAGTTAGTTCGGTATGTTCGCTCTTATAAGGTAAATCCATTAAAATATATTCTGCTAACAGCAATAAATCTTTACGACTCCTTAGATTTGGAAGTTTTAAAGACAATCCACAAAGACGGAAAAATAGATCTGCACGGAATTCCCCAGCTTCAATTCCTTTTTGTAAGTCTTTGTTGGTGGCGGCAATGACCCTTACATCGATTGGAATGGAAGCATGTCCTCCGACGCGCGTCACACATCGTTCCTGAAGCACACGGAGCAGAGTCGCTTGAGCTTTAAGCGGCATGTCCCCGATTTCATCCAAAAACAGGGTACCGCCATCTGCAGCTTCGAATTTCCCCTTATGCCCCCCGCTTTTTGCGCCAGTAAAGGCACCCTTTTCATATCCAAATAACTCACTTTCCAATAAGTTTTCGGGAATTGCGCTGCAATTGATGGCGATGAATGGTTCATCACTTCTTAAGCTAACCCCATGAATGGATTGAGCGAACAGTTCTTTTCCCGTTCCGCTCTCCCCAGTGATTAGCAGGCTGATATCAAGCGCTGCAGCTCTTTTAGCAATGGATATGGTTTGATTCATTTGCGGATCATTACTTATTATATCGGTAAATTGATAACGATTAGTTTTTAAACCATCAATCAATTTTTGTTTTTTTAACCTTACGATCACGGAGGATTGATGTTCTATATTTTTACCAAGGGTTTGAACCAGGAATTCCTGGTCCTTAATTGAAACCTTCTGTTCTAAAACAAGTGGGTCTGTACCTGATATTATATTCGATACTGGTTTTTCCATTGTGCCGATTACATGTGACGCCGCTATATTGAGATCTGTAACTTTTCCCTCTTTATCAAGGGTAATTAACGGATCAGGGTATGAATCATATATAAAATAAAGGTTTTTCTCCCTTTTTTGTGTATGTGACAATAAGAGTGCTTGTTTGATGCTATCAGCCACCCTCTGAACTAAACTAATGGAAAAAGGATGATAATTCTGTTGATGACTGCTTAAATTCAGAACACCAAGCAGATGCCCCTCAGGGTGATAAATGGGCGATGCGGCACAAGTAAGGAAATGGTTATCCTGATGAAAGTGTTGACTGCCATGAATTAGTACAGGGTTTTTCTCTACTATGGCTGTTCCTATCGCATTTGTTCCTTTTGATTCCTCTAGCCAATTAGCCCCTTTTCTTAGGGAAACATTATCTGCATGCCGAATGAAAGCTGGATCCCCAACTGTTTCAATGATATATCCTTCAGGAGCAGCAAGTAATAAAATGGACTCCAAACCATTAATCGAGCGATAAACTTCTTCTAAAATGGGAGAAGAATGGTACAGGAGTTCCGCATATCGATCGTGGTATTCGGCCAACTCGAATGCACCAAGCATATCTTCCCTATCCATCATGCTTGGCTGAAGTCCCTTCGAAATGCACCGCTGCCATGATTCTTGAATAAATGCCGGTACGGTTCCTTTATCCGAGCTTATATTAACAGACATTGAATAATCCTCCCGTATGTATAATCCAGTAAATCGGCCACTGTTTTTTATTCAATTTCATTAATGAAACTCTATGTAATCCAAAGTTTCAGAGCATTTAGGGTTCGTTCATTCAATTTAATTATAACAGAAAATTCAGATACCCACCAAAATGAAAACGCATTATGCCAACTTCTAATCTTTTTTGTTCCATATTGGTACAACTTCCTGTTCCAATATGGAACAGTTTACCACCTTCCCATGTCCCTCCAGCATCTTCTTTAGCTGGTTTCATTGGTTTTTTGTTATGGCATAAGTCTTGCATAATTACATGTCGAGAAATTGATTCCTTATGATAAGGGGGGAAAGAATTCAAGTAATCCAGTTTTAAAGATATTCAGACTTGCTGCAAGTCAGTCAATGAGAATAGTATCAAAAACATAAGATTATGCCTGATCCTTTTACTTAGAGGAACGCAATTGTCCGAACAAAACAAATATCGAACTTAAAATCCAAATGAAAAGGGGTATTATACATGGAACAAACTATTAAACTTAATCCGAGAGTGCAGGAATTCTTGAAGGGCACTAAAAAGCTTTTGATTAATGGGGAATTGGTGGAAGCTGCTTCAGGAAAAACCTTTGAGACCCTCGATCCTTCAAACGGCAAGGTTTTAGCGGTTGTGAGTGAAGCAGGTCCGGAAGATGTAGATAAAGCAGTCAAAGCAGCCCGTAAGGCTTTCGACAACGGTCCATGGAAAAAAATGAGTGCATCGGAACGCAGTCGCCTCATTTATAAATTAGCGGACCTCATGGAGGAACATAAAGAAGCGTTAGCACAATTGGATACCCTGGATAATGGCAAGCCGATTGGCGAAACCACCAATGCCGATGTCCCCCTTGCAATTGATCACTTCCGTTATTATGCTGGATGGACCACTAAGATAGTGGGACAAACAATACCTGTTGCTGGGAATTACTTCAATTATACCCGTCATGAAGCAGTCGGGGTGGTAGGGCAGATCATCCCTTGGAATTTCCCTTTACTTATGGCCGCATGGAAATTAGGCGCAGCCCTTGCAACCGGATGTACGATCGTTTTAAAACCAGCGGAGCAAACGCCGCTTTCAGCATTATATTTAGGTCAATTGGCGCTTGAAGCTGGTTTTCCTCCTGGCGTTCTCAATGTTATACCTGGATTTGGTGAAACAGCAGGGTCACCGCTTGTAGATCATCCTGATGTCGATAAAATTGCCTTTACTGGTTCAACCTCAGTAGGGAAAATGATCATGCGCCAAGCTTCGGGAACCGTGAAAAAAATCTCGTTGGAATTAGGCGGGAAATCACCTAATATCATTTTACCGGATGCAGATATGAGTAAAGCCATTCCTGGAGCTTTAATGGGCATCATGTTTAATCAAGGACAAGTTTGCTGTGCCGGTTCCCGCCTGTACATTCAAAAGAAATCCTATGATAACGTGGTAGCTGACTTAGTGTCCCATGCAAAAAACATTAAACAAGGGGCCGGTCTTGATCCATCTACCCAGATAGGTCCTTTGGTATCCAGTGAACAAATGGAAAGAGTCGGCGGTTATATTGAAAAAGGAAAGTCTGAAGGAGCTGAAGTGGTTACCGGGGGTAATTACGGACAAGGAGAGGGTTATTTTGTAACTCCTACAATATTTGCAGGCGTTGAAGACGAAATGACAATCGCTAAAGAGGAAATCTTCGGTCCTGTTGTAGCTGCGATGCCTTTTGACGATTTGGATGATGTGATAAACCGTGCAAATAACTCAGAATATGGATTGGCTGCAGGTTTATGGACACAGGATGTAAAAAAAGCCCATTATGTGGCTAATGAATTAAAAGCAGGTACAGTTTGGGTAAACTGCTATAACGCATTTGATGCAGCTTCCCCATTTGGCGGTTATAAACAAAGTGGAATCGGTCGGGAAATGGGCAGTTATGCTTTGGATAATTATACGGAAGTCAAAAGTGTATGGATTAACTTAAACTAATAAATAGGGTGAATGCTCCATATGCTCATTTGGCTAAGATATCATGATTGAAGTGCATGTTATCGTTTGCTAATTCGCAAAAGGATGTACCAAAGTGCGGACTTTGGTACATCCTTTTTCTTGTTTTGTACTTATATGGCATAGACAAAAAGAAGAGACCTTTCATTTCGAAAGGTCTCTTTGTATCAATTATCCATTACGTTCGATTTGCATTTTTTCTCTGTTTGCTTTTTCTTTTTCGATATTTTTCTGTCTTGAAATCCCGGCTACCAGGATTCCAATTACCACTATTGCTTCAAATCCATATTTAATGAAGGGATTTGCAAAGTAGTCGTGCATGAAAGGTTCAGCTACGATCATTTTAGAAGCTGTCCAGCCTAGTATTCCCGCACCAATTATTATGATGAATGGGAAGCGTTCGATCAGTTTCAGGATCAAAGTGCTTCCATACATCACTACTGGAATTGATACAAGTAAACCGATCACCACTAAAGTGAAGTTACCATGAGAAGCACCTGCAACCGCTAGGACATTGTCCAATCCCATCAATGCATCTGCGATAATGATGGTTTTTATAGCAGCCCACATAGAGTCTGCAGGCTTCACATCATGTTCTTCTTCATCGATAAGGAGCTTATAAGCAATCCATACAAGAAGTAATCCCCCTATTAAATGCAGTCCCGGCACCTCTAATAGCCAAACAACAAGCAGCGTTGCAATGATCCTTATCACAATTGCGCCGACCGCTCCCCATATTATCACCTTTTTTTGCTGTTCTTTTGGAAGCTTTCTTGCAGCCAATCCAATAAGGATCGCATTATCACCGGCTAGAACCAAATCTATCATAATGATCGCTAAAAGTCCTGAAATGAATTCACCTGTTAAAAAATCCAACACAAATTCCTCCTTTTTACAAAAATAAAGAGACCTCTGCCATAAATGGCAAAGGTCTCGCTAAGCACTAAATGAATTAGGCCAATAAAGCCGGTGGGATTCCCACGTAATGACGACTTTATTTCAGGTTATCCCTGACGCTACTCCCCTTCACGGGAATAAAGAATATGTAATTCTTTTAATATCTTTCCATTAGGAAACTACCAAGAAAAAATATCACTAATTCAGTATACCAAAAATACAAATAAAATAAAGAAAAAAATAATAGATAGTAATGTTATTCATGAACTTAACCTTGTGGAATTCCTTTCAACGGATAATTTCAGTCAATCATCCCTTCTAGATATTGGCATAATTCGTTTCCAAGGTTAGGGATACCGCTCAAATCCTTCCCCCATAGATATTGATTACTCAACGTTGCCTCTACCAATTGTCTAAGCGGGATTTCTTCCCTCTCATAACGAAGCCATTGTTCCCTGAAAAATTCAATTACCTTTATATCATCTCTAACGACATAGACTTTACCCGCAAAGCTTTTACCAATATAACTCCCCTTGGTTTCGTTAACCCTATAAAATCGGATCAGGCCCGAAAAGCCTTTTACGATACAGTCGGGCAGCCTGCCTTTCGCCTTATGATATTCCTCCAAGGTAGGCAGGAGACGAGCCTTGAACTTCGAAATACTGTTCAGCGAGATATCGGCCAGGAGGTGATGTACAAAAGGATTCTTAAATCGCTCTAGAACACTTTCCCCATATTGCATCATCTCATTTTGATCAAAAGGTAATGAAGGAATTATTTCCTTTTCGATGGCATTGCTCAGAAATTGGCTGAATTCCGGATGATCGATTGCCTGTTTTACTTCTTCCAATCCAGATAAAATGCCTAAAGGAGCCAACAAGGTATGTGAACCATTAAGTATCCTTACCTTCCTCATTTGATAAGGTGTCAAATCTTTTACCCAATGCACATTTAAGCCGGATTGTTGTAAAGGAAGACGTTGATCAATACAAGGGTCACCTTCAATCGCCCATAAATGGTAGGGTTCTGCCGTATTTAGCAGAGTATCCTTGTATCCCCATTCAGCAAATAGGTTGTCCGACTCATTGGCTGGAAATCCTGTAACGATACGGTCTACAAGCGAGTTTAGGAATAGGTTGTCCCGGTCCACCCACTCCATGAATGGCTTTGGTAAATCCCAATCCCTGCTATGCTTAAGAACATATTGCTTCAATGAATCACCATTTCTCTCTAAAAGCTCACATGGAAGCATGATCAGTCCCTTTTTCGCATCCCCGTTGAAATGCAGATAACGATGATACAAAAAAGAAGTCAGCTTTCCTGGAAAAGATTCAATCGGCTTTCCTTCTTCCAAAGGAATCGGCTGGTATTTGAGTCCTGCTTCAGTCGTGTTGGAAACTACAAATTCCAATTCAGGATTTTCTGATAGTGCTAAAAATTCCATCCATTCTTCATATGGATCAATTACCTTTGAAAAAACGGAAATGATCTCTGTATGTTCCACTTTCCCGCCTTGGTGAAAACCACGTAACATTAATGTATACATTCCATCTTGCCGCTTTACTTCCTCTATTTTCCCTTTTCCGGCGAGGCGGGGCTGGGTAACTGCAATACTTCCCATGAAATGTCCTTGTTTATTACATTCATGAATCATCCAATCAAAGAAGCCTCGAAGAAAATTCCCCTCCCCTATTTGCAATACTTTCATGGGAAGTTCCATCATATGTGAATATTGGGCAGCGTTTGTATCTTTACTCAGATGCTTCAGTTGACTTTTATTTAGGTTCATGATCAAGGAACTCCTTTCTAATAGAAATATCCAATTCGGATTGCGTTTTATGTGGTTTCCTTATGACAGCGTACTAATGTTCATATTTCGACAATGGCCTTGATCACTTTAGCTTCAGGAGTTAACCAACCTTCAAACTGATTGATCATTTCATCCAAATGTGTGCGGTGGGTAATATACTGGCTCATATCCAACAAATCATTTTTCAGCGTATTCACGACATAATCAAAGTCATCCCTTGTTGCATTGCGGCTTCCCATTAATGTAAGCTCTTTACTGTGGAACTCAGGGTCATTAAAGGAAATATCCGCTTTAACTAAACCTACATAAATCAATCTTCCGCCGTGAGCAGGGTATTTAAATGAATCCATCATTGACTTAGCATTACCTGTCGCATCAAATACCACGCTTGGCATATCTCCATTCGTCAATTGGGCTAATTTCTCCATTGGATTCTCCAAAACATTCAAAGTATAATCGGCATTTGCCCACTTGCCGGCAAACGCAAGGCGTTCATCATTTACATCCATTGCGATCACCTTAGCACCCTGTTCTTTAGCGAATGCCATGACTCCCAAGCCAATTGGCCCAGCACCAATTACAAGTGCAAATTCCCCTTTATGAATAGCAGCGCGCCTAACTGCGTGAGCCCCTATACTTAAAGGCTCTATCATTGCGGATTGGTCAAGTGTGAGACCCTCGGTTCTCACCAAATGATTATAAGGAACCGTAATCCACTCACTCATGCCGCCTTCAGCATGTACACCCAACACTTTCATATCCGTACAGCAATTCGTTTTTCCACTTCTGCAAGCCAGGCATTCTCCACATTCCATATAGGGGATGATCGATACTTGATCCCCGACATTAAGCCCAGATTCATTTTCCGGTATCGACTCAATAAAACCGGATAATTCATGGCCAAGTATTCGAGGATAGCTAAAAAAGGGTTGATTGCCTCCATAGGCATGAATATCCGTTCCGCATATACCTATGCGCCGCACACGAATCAAAGCTTCCCCTGAGTTTGGAACTGGTTTTTCCGACTGTATCATCTTAAATTCAAAAGGTTGTTCACAAACGATACTTTTCACTGAATAACACTCCTTTTTAATAGCTTGATAGAAATTGTGTATGTATTAGAGAATGACTCCTTCTTTAAAGATGCTTATCTCCCTATATCCGAATTTTTCATTATTCGTTTTCTTTTTACCTGTTGAAAGCTCAAGAATGTAATGGAATAAATCGTCCTTTAATTCATCGATCTTTTGACCTTCTATCAACCGCCCGGCATTATAATCAATCCAGTGCTTTTTACGATCGGCTAAATCCGAATTCGTAGCTATTTTTACAGTAGGCACGGGTCCCCCAAACGGCGTTCCCCTTCCTGTAGTGAATAGAACGATATGTGCGCCGGCTGCTGCCAAAGCCGTCACCGAAATCAGGTCATTGCCAGGAGAATTGATTAAATTCAAACCATGCTTCTCTACTCGTTGTCCATATGGGCTTACATCCACTACAGTGGCATGGCCCCCTTTTTGTGTACATCCAAGTGATTTTTCCTCCAGTGTACTTATGCCGCCTTCCTTGTTTCCAGGTGAAGGGTTTTCATAAATTTCCTGATCATGGCGAATGAAATACTGTTTGAAATCATTAATAAGGCCAACGATTTCCTTAAAGGTTTCTTCATCCCTTGCCCTGTTCATCAATATCGTTTCCGCTCCAAACATCTCAGGAACCTCTGTCAATATCGTGGTCCCGCCATTTTCCACAATAAGATCGGAAACAGCACCAACCAATGGATTAGCGGTAATGCCTGAAAAACCATCGGAACCACCGCACTTCAAGCCTATTTTCAACTTTGAAACTGGTACGGTCTGGCGTACGAACCTTTCCGCATATTCCACTAATTCCCCCATTAAACGTAAGCCGCTCTCCAATTCATCTTGAACCTCCTGGGCTTTTAAAAATTTAATCCGATGAGGAGGAAATTCGCCTATGGCTTCTTTAAATGCTTCGATTTGATTGTTCTCACACCCTAATCCTACAACTAAAACCCCTGCTGCATTTGGATGTTGAGCCAAGGCTGCCAATAGTTTCTGCGTATGGGTCAAATCATCTCCCAATTGAGAACAACCGTAGGGGTGGGAAAAGTGATGAATCCCATCGATTTGACGATCTTTAAACTGCTCATTGCCCATTTTAGCGAGAAGTTCACATGTTTTATTGATGCAGCCTACCGTATTGATGATCCAGATTTCATTCCGGATACCCACTTCCCCATTTTCACGGATATATCCTTGGAAGGTATGATTTTGACTTGGCTTATTTGTATCTTGAATGCTAGGTTGATAGGAATAATCCAATATACCATGCAAACCGGATGCTAGATTATGGGTGTGAACCCAATCGCCAATGGAGATATCTTCTTTAGCTTTTCCGATCGAGTAGCCAAATTTGATTACGTCCTCCCCTCGTTTAACCGGTTTCACTAACATTTTATGCCCTTTAGGAATGTCGTCATTTGCCTTGATATGGATCATTCCACTGTCTTCTGTTTGAATCTGGAAGCTCTGTCCTTTATGAATTCCCTCCAAGGAAATAACAACATCATCATTTGAATGCAATTGAACATATTTATTCATTTTGTCCCTCCTTATCATGAGTAAGACGTTCAGAACCAAACGTCAATTCATTCCGAAAGCCCTTTCATTTTTCCCTTGAATTTTTTAATTTTTAAATCTATTTTAATTTTAACATCAATTTATGAGATATAAATTGCGTTTTTTGCTATAAATATACTCATTCTTGTTGTATTATACTTTCAGGAGATGAACAAATGAAAAAAATTCATAATGCATTAAACCATGATTTACTCTTCCCATTCTCATTTGTCTATCAAGATACGAAAAGTCCCCAGAATGAATTGTCCGATCATATGCATGACTATTATGAAATTGTTTATGTTTATAACGGTAAAGGGACCTTTTTTATCGGTGATGTGTTTTATGATATGCAGCAAGGGGATGTATTCCTGATCCCGAATAATACCATTCATAGGGCATTACCGAATAAGGACGACCCTGTCACCTCCACCATTATCTTTTTCAGTCCCACATTAATATATAAAGATGTGGTTGATGATTCTTTTTCATATTTACACTTGTTTGATCTGACAAAAAAGAGTAAGAATTACAAAATATCATTGCCGCAGAAGGAACAAGTAAAGTTGGAGGAACAGCTACAGCTCATCCTGCAAGAAACAACTAGCCAACTAATAGGCTCGAGGCATGCTTGTTTGCTGATCGTTCATCAGATCATACTTGATTTATACCGTACCCGGATAAATGGCAAAGAGGATTTATCCGAGGGCAGCTATAGCTCAGAATGGATCAAAGATATTTTAATCTATATTAATGAACATATTGATGAACCATTAACACTGACGGCACTTGCACAAAAAGCTTTGGTCAGTCCCGCTCACTTCAGCAGAGTTTTTAAGGAAACGACTGGAATTGGCTTAATCGTATATCTAAACACGAAAAGAATCATCAAGGCAAAGGAACTTTTGCTGGAAACGAATCACACCATTGCACATATTGCTGAAATGTGTGGTTTTGAAAGCATGCCCCAATTTTATCGTACCTTTAAGAAATACAATGAAAAGACACCAGCTACATTTCGAAAAGAAAATCGTATTCGCTAGGCGTGCCTAATACAAATGAAAAATGGAAGTGTCTTCCCTTTGGGAGACACTTCCATTCTAACAATCTATTACGCAGGCTTTACTATCGGTCGTACAAAACGGATGACTGCAAGCGATGCAACGATGGCCAATCCACCAGCAAGCAAGAATGCAACTGTGTATGTGCCTGAGGTATCGACAATGTATCCTGTTAACGTCGGTCCGATGATTCCTGCTGTATTTGCCAAGAAATGCATAAAACCTCCAACAGATCCAACATTACCAGGGTCTACGACATCGTTGACGATTGCCCAGTAAATGGCACCAGTCAAATATAGGAAGAAGACGGAAAGTGCTACAAGCGTTACCGCACTGACCGTCGTGGATACAAGTCCGGCAAAACCGATACATACTGCCGATAAGAACAAGCATGTTACAAGCACGAGTTTACGTGAGAATAAAACACCTTTTTGAGCGAATTTTTTAAAGAAGAAATCCGACACGAATCCACCCAAAGCAAGTCCGATGAATCCAAAGATCCAAGGAATCACTGTAATGATACTCATATTTTCCACACTTAGGCCGCGTGCATCCACCAAATAGCTTGGGAACCAAGTTAAGAAAAAGAAGAGAATATAGTTGTAGGAGAAAAAGGCTAGAGCTGTAAATAAAACAGTTTTTTGTTTTAAATAAAAGGTGAATTTCACCTTTCCTTCCGATGTTGCCGCTACATAAGATTTTCCTGTATGTTTCTGTTCTTTGGACTCTTGTGGTTTTTCTTTAACGAACTTCCACCAGCAAATCGCCCAAATAAGACCAATTATCATTATGGCAATGAAAGAAACTCTCCATCCATATGAGATGGCAATGAATCCAACTATTGGACCTGCGATTGCGCCACCAAGCGGAGTCCCGCTATTCGTCAGACCAACGACAGATGCCCGTTGATTTGACGGGAACCAGTTATTCACCATTTTATTGATGGTTGCTGAAAGAGGGCCTTCGCCCATCCCAAACAAGATGCGGATGACTATCATACTGGCAAAACCGACAGCAAGCACAAGTGCACCACTGAATAATGACCAAACGATCATTGCCACGAAAAGCGTAAGCTTTGCTCCCCATTTATCGGACGCCATGCCTCCAAGGAAGTTAAATACGGCATAACCAACTGAAAAGCTACTAAAGATAATTCCCATCTGTGTTGCTGTTAGGGATAAATCATCTTGGATGAACGGAGCTGCAATGGATAGTGCAGATCGGTCCAGATAATTTATTACCCCTGCCAAGAACAAGAAAACGATAACCATTCCTCTACCATTTGAAAACATAAAGAACCCCCCTATACGTTTCTATAAATGCAGCAGCATTTTTGGAAACGTTTCCATTTAATAACCAAGAGTAAAACCTATATGACCCAAAAACTAAATCGGTTTAGAATCCCCGTAAAAAAAGCGCTTTCTTTTTCACAGGAATTCTTACATCCGAATCTAGCAAGAATTCCTTGAAAGCAAAGTCGGTTTCAAGCGATGGACGCTTGTATCCTCTTTTCCTGATTTATTGATTTGACTAAGCAGTAACTCTGCTGCCAAGTTTGCCATTTCAATGGCCGGCTGATTAACCGTTGTGATGGTCGGTGTATAGAAACTGGCATAAGGAACATCATCGATACCTATGACCGCTATGTCATCAGGTATATTGATTTCGTGCTGTTTCATATAACGCAATACTTCATTAAGTACGATATCATTTCCTGCCAAAATGGCTTGAGGCGGCTTTTCCAATTCGAAAAATTCTGAAAGCGCAACCGGAATTTCATCTGCATTCACAGTTTTAATATATTCTGAATTGAATGGTACCCCATGTGACGCGAGTGAATCCTTGTACCCTTTGATCCGTTCGATTCGAGGACTGATATCGCGTATTATTGAAGTGGTTATGATTGCAATGTTTTCAAAACCCTTTTCAATAAACCGATCGACCGCTAACTTGGAAGCAAGGTGATTATCGAGCATGACTGTAGCAATATTCAATTCTTCGATCGTCCTATCCATGAAAACAATCGGGAATTGATCACTCTTCATACGTTGATATAAATCAAGATTGTCCCCTGTGGGGAAAATGATGATCCCATCCACTTGTTTAGCCCTTAGCATTTCAATATAATTCTTTTCCTTTTCAGGATTGTCATCTGCATTGCAAACGATAATGTGGAACCCTTGTTCATAAAAGTAGTTTTCTATAGCTCTAATAACTTGCGTTGAAAACGTGTGAAGGATATTGGCAACCACTACCCCAACGGTAAAAGTGGATTTTTGTTTTAAACTGCGCGCTATTATATTAGGCTGATAGTTTAACTCTTCTATTGTTTCTTCAATCTTTTTCCTTGTTTTTTCACTCATATATTCATAGCGTTTGTTCAGGTATTGGGAAACTGTGCTTTTTGATACTTTCGCGTGATTGGCGACATCAGTAATTGTAATGGTTTTCATTTCATTCATTCCTGTCGTGTGATTTCAATTTTTTCTGCCTAATACCAAAATGGCTTATATATAAGGAATATTCTATTATAATAAGTAAAGCTTTACAATCACCATCTGATGCAGTAAATAGACAATTTCCCAACCCGTTGAACTAATTTAAATCTTAACTTGTTCGCCTTTTTATTGGACCTGGCTTCAGACGCCCGAATATGCCATGAAGCCCCCATCGACCGGTACCGTAATTCCTGTGACAAAGCCCGAATAGGATTCATCAACGAGCCAAAGCAATGTACCAAGTAAATCTTCAGGCTGCCCGAAACGCTTCATGGGTGTTGAAGTAATGATTTTATCAGACCTTGCCGTCAGACTGCCATCTTCATTAAGCAAAAGATCCCGATTTTGCTTCGTCAAAAAGAAACCTGGAGCAATGGCATTCACCCGTAAACCTTCTTCGGCAAAATGAACAGCCATCCACATGGTAAAATTATTTATCGAAGCTTTGGCGGCACTATATGCTGGTACTTTAGTCATTGGAGCGTAGGCGCTCATGGAAGATATATTTACGATAACTGGTGCTTCCACTTGCAATAATTCTTTTCCAAAAACCTGACTTGCCAAAAATGTACCGGTAAAATTACTGGCAAAAACTTGGGAGAAACCATCCTCATCCAGATCAAAAAATGATTTTCCTTCTGCTTCTTCCCCATATTTCTCTGGAGAAGTAATGGCATCAGGATGATTGCCACCCGCTCCATTTATTAATAGATCCACTCTTCCGAACGTATCAATTATTTTCCCTCTTGCATCCTCCAATGAGGTTCTATTCAAAACATCTGCCGCGATTGATATCGCAGTTCCCCCTGCTTGTTCAATGAGTTCGACCACTTCTTGACCTTTTTCTGCCGTTCTGTTCAATATAGCTATCTTGACACCATGACGGGCCAATTCCACAGCCATTTTGGAACATAAAACACCGCTGCCCCCAGTGATGACTGCCACCCTGTTCGTTAAGTTTTCATGTATGGGGATCATGATTCCCCACCTGATTTACCAGCTTCATATGCATCCCATAATCCGAGCAAATACATGATTCCCAATGCTCGGTCATATAAACCGTATCCAGGGCGGCAATCTTCACCCCATATATGGCGGCCATGATCCGGTCTGACATAACCAGTATAATTTTGCTTATTCAATTCTTCCACGACGCCCTGTATATTGATGGATCCATCCTGGGTATGATGGGATGTTTCCACAAAGTCGCCATTTTCATAAATCTTCACATTTCTTATATGGGAGAAAGGCGAACGGTTTGCATACTTTTTAGCCACTTGGACCATATCATTTTCAGGGTTTGCCCCCATCGAGCCTGTACACATGGTGAACGCATTCGACGGTGAATCCGAAATCGAGATCAGTTTTTCATAGCTCGACTCTCCGGTGATGATTCTTGGCAAGCCAAAAATGGACCATGGCGGATCATCCGGGTGTATTGCCATTTTTATACCGCAAGCCTCGGCAACAGGTAATATTTCTTTTAGGAATATTTCAAGATTCGCCCACAGCTGCTCTTCGTCCACAGTTTTGTAAGCTTCGAATAATTCAGAGATTTGATCCATCTTTTCTGGTTCCCAACCTGGTAAAGTTAAATCTGAGGCTTCCGTTACCGTACGAATTAAATCTTGTGGATCTAACGTATCCACTTTCGCCTTTTCATAAAACAGGGCAGTTGAGCCATCTTCCAAAGGATGGAACATTTCAGTCCGAGTCCAATCAAAAATCGGCATGAAGTTATAACAAATGACTTTCACTCCAGCTTCCGAAAGATTCCGGATCGTCTCTTTGTATTTCTCTATATATATCATGCGATCTTCGTTACCCAATTTAATCGATTCATGGACATTTACACTTTCTACGACATCCGTGTGAAAACCAAATGATTGGATATACTCGATTTCTTTTTTAATTTCTTCCTTTTCCCATACCTCACCAACAGGTTTTTGGTGAAGTGCCCAGACGATCCCTTTCACTCCAGGAATCTGTTTAATGTGCTCCAATGAAACGGTATCATTGTCTTTCCCGTACCATCTAAATGTAATGTTCATCATGCACCTCCGTCATTCCGCAATTTTCTGCATGTATTTTCTGCTTAACTCCACTGCGGCCTCATAGCCGCCATTCTGATAGGCTTTGTTCAAGTCACTGCCGATACCGATTGCTACCGCGCCTGCATTAAGCCAGTCCTTCATGTTATCTAAATTTATTCCGCCTGTTGGCATGATCCTTACATTGGGCAGTGGTCCATTAACCGACTTGATGAAAGAAGGTTCGAAATGGTTTGCCGGAAATAACTTTAAAACATCACAACCTGCTTCCAATGATGTAGCCATTTCTCTAATTGTCATGCAACCAGGCATATAGGGAATGCCGTATCGATTACATAGTTCGGCTACTCCATTGACAAAATAGGGACTGACGATAAAATTGGCGCCAGCTAAAATCGCATGTCGTGCCGTTTCAGAATCAAGTACCGAGCCTGCCCCTAAGAGTGCTTCCGTATTTTGCAGTTCTTTGAAAGCTTCTTCAATTCCCGGTGTTGTATAAGTCAATTCGATTGCCCGAACACCTCCTTCTACAGCTGCGTTAGACAGCTGTACCGCTTCTTTTGCATCCTGTCCCCGGATAACAGCTACAACTTTCGTTTCCGTTATTTGATGTATGATTGAGTGTTTATCCATGACTCCTACCCCCTTAATTAAAAACGATGATCGCTTTTCGAACTTGTTCGGGATGATTTTCAACAAAATTAAATGCTTCCTGGATATCATCGAGCGAAAATGTATGGGTGACTAAACCTTCATGTCTGAGTTTGCCTTCATTCAAAAGCTTAACCACTTTTGGAAACTGGTCGGTTTGCAATCTAGATCCTTTCACAGATACTTCCTTTTTAGTGATTGGAAGCTGGGAAATAGCTGAAGGACGTTCATCAAAACCGAGTACGACAATCCGCCCGGCCGTTGACACTACATCAAAGGACAATTCAAAGGTCATCGGCAAGCATACTGCATCAATGACGACGTTGGCCCCTTCCCCATTCGTCCATTCTTCCACTCGTTTTTGAACATCTTCCTTTCCCGCATGTACAGTGATATCAGCGCCGCTTTCTTTAGCGAATTCCAAACGCTCATCACTTAAATCCGTGATCATCACAGATGCTCCTTGAAGCTTTGCCATCTTTAAAATGCATATCCCAATAGGTCCAGCTCCCTGGATTAGCACGGTTTCCCCTTCCTCGACTTCGCCTCTCCAAACGGCCTGTGCTCCAATTGTGTATGGCTCCGCCAATACTATTTCATCCCAAGCTAAAGCGGAATCCACAACATGTAATTGTTTCTCGGGAAGGACGAACCATTCCCTCAACCCACCATCTTCATGCACGCCAAAAACGGAAAGTTTTTCACAAACATTTTGGCGTCCTTTGCGGCAAGCGTAACACTCACCGCAATAACTGATGGGCTCAATAACAACGTGGTCCCCAACTTTTATGCCCGCGACGCCTTGACCTATCTCCACAACTTCTCCCGCTACTTCATGTCCAACGACCCGCGGCAAAGTTGCAAGAGGATTGGTGCCATGGTAAATATGCATATCCGATCCGCAAATCCCGACTCTTTTTACTTTTACAAGGACATCCGTCGAGTTCGAAATCCGTGGTTTTTCAACTTCTTGAATGTTAAGTTCATGAGCTTTACGTACTTGAACCGCTTTCATTTCCCCACCTACTTTGTAAGAAATTCATAAACACTTGATGCTATCGTAATACCTTGTTTCAGGTTTTTTTCTTCATTGATTTGTTCGATCTCACCCGGTACATATACGCGATCGAACCCTGGAGCAGGTTCAACCTGTTGCAGCTCTTCGATCATTTGATCCATTTGCTCTAGAAATATATCAGTATCCGTAAAGAACGAAGGATTAATTACACAAAAATAATGTCCCAGCTTCCGTTTCTTATCAAGATCGTCATACATTTTCCCAATGTGCGGGCCAAATGCCGCACCGGCCAATAATCCAGAAAACACATCTACAATTACGGATAGGCCATAACCTTTCGGGCCTCCGAAAGTGGAAAGGGAAACGACTTTATTCGGGTCTGTGACCGTAGCTCCATTTTCATCCACTCCCCATCCTTCAGGGATTTCCTTTCCCTCTTCCCGTGCCTGGAGGATTTTCCCCAGTGCAACATTGGAAGTTGCCATATCAAGAATAAAGGGTTTCTTCGTTTTGGCAGGAACTCCGTATGCGATTGGGTTGGTACCAAGAAAAGAAGTTTTCCCTCCGAATGGGACCACAATTTTATCGGTATGTGACATTGCGATTCCAATCAACTTTGCTTCAGCTGCTTTTTGAACGAAATAGCTTAGTGCTCCGCAATGGCTGCTATTAAAAACAGTCACCATGCCCACGCCATTATCTCTGGCCATTTCGATCGCATGGTCCATGGCCACGTCGCTGATCACATGACCAAATCCATCATCTCCATCAACTACACCGGTAACGGGTCCTGTCTTTTGAAAGGAAATCTGTGCATCGGGATTTATTCCTCCTGCCTGTAAACGGTTCACATAATGCTCTGTTCGTAAAACACCATGGGAATTGACATTTCTAAGATCGGCATGAACCAATACTTCCGCGATTTTCCCGGCATTTTCTTCATTTAAACCCACTTTGGTCAGCTGTTGTATTACTAATCGTTTTGCTTCCTCCGCTTGAATCGTTACTGTTGCCATTTCATTCCCTCGTTTCTTTCAGTCATCTATCTTTCTATAACGGCCTCATTCTGTATGAAAGGCATTACTTCATCCAAATACGGTAATCCTTCATTGTCCCCAGCCACAGTTGTGACAAGAGCTCCTACACCATTTGCGAATGTTAATCTTTCATCAATGGATAAGCCATGAAGATATCCGTAAATATAGCCGGCATCATAACCATCTCCCGCTCCAACAGTGTCCAGGGGTATAACAGGGAAGGCTTCTTTTTCATGCCATTCATTTTTGGTATATAGTTTTGAACCATGTTTCCCGTCCTTGATGACAAGTTGATCAATGTCATTCACCTTCGCGAATTTTGCCAAAGATTCTTTTGAGTCAGTTCCGATGATCAATCTTATTTCATCCAAACCTGTAAGCAAAATATCAACATATGGAAAAATATCATAATAAACTGATCTTGCTTCCTCGATTGACCATAGCTTTAAGCGGATATTCGGATCAAAGGAAACAGGTATATTTTTTTGTTTTGCAATGTCCATTACCCTCTTGGCAATATCCACATTTTGGGGATCTATAGCCAGAAATACTCCAGTAAGATGGACTATATCAATCTCTTCAAACATCTTTTCTGTTATATCTTCCGGTTTTAAAGTTAAAATCGGAGATTGATAGCGGTAATAAAATGTCTTTCCGGAACCATCTTCCCGGATTTCTTTAAAGTTAAGGGATGTTGGATAACCATTTACAAAGGCAACATCACTCATGTCCACGCCTTCCCCACGAGCGAAATTATAGATAACTCTGCCGAACTCGTCCTTGCCTAAACGACTTATCCATTTTGCCCGCATGCCTAGCCTTGCACAGCCAATTGCAAAATTCAGTTCTGCGCCTCCTACTTTTCGCTCAAAACGGGTTACGAATCTTAAAGGTCCTGTTTCTTCCGGATTTAGCGTAATCATGGCGTCGCCCAGCGTTAAAACACCATATTTTGATGACAATACAGTACCCCCTTCTTTCGAACAATCACAAATAAAAAGAAAAACATTTGATCATATCACTTTCATTAAGCTATATTGCTAAATCGATTTAGTTAATTACTAAACCGGTTTGGTAAATCATAAGGAAATTGTAAATGAAAACCCTACCAAAAACAATAGAAAAGTTAGATAATTTGTAATTTTATTTTTATTTGATAATATTTCAGCTAAATTTATGATAAAAAACCATATTAAGGTAAAGTGAAAGGGGTTATTTCTTCCCTCTTTTTTTAATGATTAAGAGCTTCTGATTTTTTATCCTTGGGCTTTTAATCAAATTTTACTCTTTGCTATTAATTTAGTGAAAGTTGTATAATATATCAATTATTAAATAAGTTTGAAAGGTTGTTTGGAATGAGTTTTTTGAAAATATACATCTTACTTACCGGAATAATGATCACGTGGGGGTTAAATGTCTCAGTTATTAAAATTTTAGTTGCGCATACGCAGCCAGTAACGATCACTTCATTGAGAATTTTTACTGCTTCTCTTATCGTCATTATTATTCTTTTCTTCTTTGGATTAATACGTCTTCCTAAAAAAAGTGAACTTCTTTACGTTTTTGGAGGAGCACTTTTGAGTGTCGTTTTTCATCATTATTTTTTAGCTGAGGGATTGACGAAGACTTCAGCCTCGAATGCTGGACTGATTCTGGGCATGGGGCCAATATTGACTGTCATCTTGACCATGATATTCTTTCGTAAAAAGCCCACTTTAATCCGGCTTCTTGGCTTTATATGCGGTGCTCTGGGCGTGAGTTTTACCGTTATGGCAGGAAGTGGAGGACTTCATTCCATTAATCTGGGAGATGTGGATATTCTCCTTTCCATTCTTTCACAGGCACTGAGTTTCATACTCATTAATAGAGCCTCAAAAACAATGGATCCACGATTATTAACCGGCTACATGATGCTTATCGGGTCTTTTATTCTTTTTGCCATCAGCTTATGGAAGGAACCAGAGGGCTTATCTTCACTGGCAACGGCACCGCCATCCATCTGGGGAGCTTTCTTGTTCTCCGCTATTTTTGCCACTGCCCTTGGGCACATGAGCTATAATTATGCCATTGGTAAGGTAGGCGCAGCCGAATCATCGATATTTCTTAACTTAAACACCTTATTCTCTTTGTTAGGGGCAGCATTTTTCCTTAATGAAGCCATAGTTCCTGCACATTTCATTGGACTTATATTCATTGTTTCAGGAGTATTGCTTGGCTCCGGTGCAATAGAAATATGGATTCTTCAACGGAAAAATAAACGCATTTCTGCCTAACGGCTACAGCAAAACCTAGATTTCGTGACTTTCTATATAAAAATACTAACAGATCCTACGACACTGCCATTCTTAAAAAAATGGCTTAGCAGTGTCATGGGGTCTTATTTTTATTGTCCATCCCTTCTTCCAACTACAAATAATTGCAGAATAATAATTGGAGGTTCATATCCGTTACAATATACCCGGAAATTTGCTTGGACATGTCCATTGAAGTGTGCCCATTAAAACAAGCCTTTTTGTCAGTTTTCTTTCTGAGAAACCTCCTAGAAGACATATTGTCTACTTAATATTGGTTTTGATGAATTAATAAAAATAAAAGAGACTGTCCATGGGTTACAGACAGCCTGAGATTTCAGTCATGCTTATAAAATAAATCAATTAGCCCAGAGCGCAAACAAACCTTCTGTTACACCCAATTTGTATATATAATAAAGTCCGAATGAAAAACTTAAAGCTCCCGCCAGCTTGATGAAGATTCGGTTTAAAACGATGTCCTTTCGATTCAAAGCAAACGGTATGCCTAGTAAAGTTGTAAAGCACAGCATGCCAATAATGGTTCCCGCGCCAAATATTATTATATAGATGGACCCTTGGCCTATTCCGGTTACTGTCGACATCGTTAGAATGACCATTGCGGCACTGCCCGCGAGACCATGGACGAACCCAATTAAAGCAGACACCAAAAAAGGGCGAAATCTATCTTTGTCGTTCGTGATATTAGGGCTAGCTTTAAATAAACTTTTCGCCCCTAGCATAACAAGCATAATGCCAACACCGAATTCCAGCGTCATGCTTAACGACTCTGGAATCTCCCCTTTCATCCAAATGAACATCATACCTATAAGAAACAGCGTACATGTATGTCCTATACCCCAATACACCCCCGTTAGAGTGGAACGCGATAATTTTTTCGTATTTCCTGCCGTGGTTGCTACCGCAATAACATGATCCGGCTCTAACGAATGCTTTATCCCTAATATGAATCCAAATGTAAGAATCGACACCAAACTCATTTCTCTACCACCTCCCCGAGACACTTCCATACTTCTTCATACACCCTTTTAAGAGGTATATTGTTCTGTACGGCAATTTTACGGCAATCTTCATATTCAGGTGCCTGCTGCAAGGTCAACCCCTCATGAATCCCTCTCTTCATCGTCACTTCCCCCCATTGAGTATTCACATTGAAAAAAGAGCGCTCAAGCCGGTGCACGGTAAGAGGGTAGTAGCGAATACCGAGAGTCGTCGTTTCAGCAAATAATATCTTCTTCATTTTCGAAATCACCTGCTGTGAACAGAGAAGTTGCAATAACACCCCCGGTCGATTTTTTTTCATAAAGATTGGTGTATAAAATACATCATTTGCTCCTGATTCAAACAACAAATCCATTACATGCCCAAGCCATTCACCGGAAATATCATCTAGATTCACTTCCATTTTCACCATTTGTTCATCAAGATGCTCATGATCAGGTGGGCGCTTCATTGGATCTCCCCTATAATAATGCGTAGGACGTTCGGATGATTTTCGAATGTTTTTTTTCCCGCACCATAGCCAATCGATTCGACAGTCATGGGTGGAAGCGAGCCGAAATTTTCAGCTAAAACAGCAGCGATGGCAGCACCGGTCGGCGTTGCTAATTCAGAACGAATATCGTTTGAGGCAATCGGTACCCCCTTTAATATTTCAAGAGTGGCAGGTGCAGGAACAGGATATATTCCGTGATCAATATGTATATGTCCAAATCCCGTTGGAATGGCTGATGACTGAACAGATTCAATACCTAGCTGATCGATTAAAATTGCAGCCCCGATTATATCTATTATTGAGTCTACCGCTCCCACCTCGTGAAAGTGAACTTTATCAAGAGGAAGCCCGTGTATGTGCCCTTCCGCCTCACCAATCTTCTTAAAAATGGCGAGTGACATGTTTGTTACCGATTCATTAAAGTTCGCCTCATTGATAGCTTCTACAATTTGTTTGTAGGTACGGCTGCCGTGATGGTTGTGAGGTACATGGCTATGGTTGTGTTCATGTCCATGACTTTGTTCATGTTCATGGCTATGGTTGTGTTCTTGTCCATGGTTGTGCTCATGTCCATGACTGTGTTCTTGTCCATGACTGTGACTGTGTCCATGACTTTGTTCATGTCCATGACGGTGTTCTTGTCCATGGCTGTGGCTGTGTTCATGTGTTTGCTCTGATTTACTGGTAAGAAAGACATCAAATTTAGTACTTGTAATGCCATTTTTGACGACCTTCACCCATGACAGATTATATTCTTCATCTATGTTCAGCTTTTTTAACTCTTCTTCCATTTGTACAGGGTCTGCACCTGCATCAATCAACGCACCAATAACCATATCTCCGCTTATGCCGGAAAAGCAGTCAAAATATAAAGTCCTCATCACTATTGACCTCCTTTTTATGTACGAGTTTGTATATAATGGCTGCATTGTAGGCTGCACCAAATCCATTATCTATGTTCACCACACTTACACCCGATGCGCATGAATTAAGCATCGATAAAAGTGCCGATAAACCGTTAAAATTAGCACCGTAACCAATACTTGTCGGCACAGCAATAATTGGATTCGTGACAAGGCCCCCTAACACACTTGGAAGTGCCCCTTCCATCCCCGCAACACAAACTGATACCGTAGCCCCTCGTATCTCGTCAATATTATCAAGAAGGCGGTGCAGTCCAGCAACACCTACATCGTATATACGCCTGACTGGAATACCTAGAGTTTCGGCCGTCACGGCAGCTTCTTCAGCAACGGACAAATCTGATGTCCCGGCGCACACAATTGCAATATATGAATCAACGGATTTCGGCTTTTCTTTAACCCAAGCAAGTGTCCGTGCAATCTCGTTATACTCAAAATCACTACATTCTTTTTGTACAAATACCGCTTTTTCCCGAGAAATACGAGTCACAAGCACAGAATCATTCCTTGTCCGCAGCGATTGGACAATCGTTAAAATTTGTTCAGCTGTTTTCCCTTCCCCAAACACAATTTCGGGAAAGCCTTGTCTCCTTTTACGATGATGATCGATTTTTACAAACCCTAAATTTTCATAGGATGCAAGTTTTCCCTTCGCTTCCGCAACTGTCAATGAACCCTTTTGAACCTGCTCCAAAATATCGTCAATCATAACATTTCTTCCTTTTTAAGCGCCATATTCATACTTCCGCTTGTATAGCCCGTGAGATCCATTGATACATACTTATAACCAAATTGCTTCAGCCGTTTCGTGATCGCCGCATGGTATTGAAGCACTCGCGGCATATCATCGGGTTCAACTTCAATTCGGGCAGTATCCTCATGGGTCCTGACTCTTACCTGATGAATATCCAGTGATTTTATGTAAGCCTCTGATTTATCAACTTTGGTCAATTTTTCCTTCGTAATGATATCGCCATATGCTATTCGTGAGGATAGGCAAGCAAATGACGGTTTATCCCAGGTTGGCAATCCGGCTTGCTTGGACAATACTCTTATTTCTTCTTTGTATAAATCGGCTTCTAGAAGAGGTCCCTTGATTCCTTTTTCTTTAGCTGCTTTCATGCCTGGACGAAATTCGTTAGCATCATCAGCGATAACTCCATAAATAATATTATTAAATTCATATTCTTCAAGAATAGGAAGCAGATGGTCAAATAAACTACTTTTACAAAAGTAACAGCGATTCTGATTGTTTTCTTTATATCCAGGAATGGCCAACTCCGAAGTTTGAATGACACGATGGTTGGCACCAATCCATTTTGTTAGCATAATGGCTTCATTCAATTCACTCGACGGATAGGTTTCCGAATCTGCTGTAATGGCTAACACATTATCATAACCCAGAGTATCAATAGCGACTTTTAGCAAAAACGTGCTATCCACCCCTCCTGAAAAAGCGACCACAACCGACTCCATTTTTTGGAGAATACCCTGCAGATTACTGTACTTTTCTAGTAACATAGCACTTTTCCCCTTTCTGGTTTGTCTTTAATTTATCTACTGTCCATCAGCAATGCCACCCTTGATGGAAATTTAACGGATACATCAAATTGGTAGGAATGGAGGAAAAAACATACAGTCATACTTTCATTTCCAGCGATTATTGAATTGATATGAATATAAGCGTCGGACTGCATTAGCTTTTTTGTACGATAGCCGAGAATTTTTTTGCCGTTTCTGTCAGCCTTGTGTAATCTTCACCTGTAATCAATTTCGCAGGATTGATCAATGAACCGCCAACTCCCGCAGCGATGGCCCCTGCCTTAAAAAACGAAGCGAGGTTGTCAAGGTTGACACCGCCAGTTGGCATTAGAGGGATGTGAGGAAGCGGCCCTTTAAGATTTTTAAAGTAACTAACACCCAATGCATCTGCCGGGAAAACTTTGATGATGTCAGCTCCATTCTCGTAAGCAGTCAATATTTCGGTTGGTGTGAGCGCACCTGGGATGCTAATAACGCCATAGCGCTTCGCCATTTTAATCGTTTTGACATTGACGGTTGGAGAAAAGATAAATTCCGCCCCTGCCATTATTACCGCACGGGCCGTTTCAGGATCCAATACTGTACCGGCACCCGCTATGATATCATCACCGAACTCCTCTTTCACTCTTTCAATCAAATGGCACACTTTGGGAGTTTCCACTGTTATTTCTAGCGTTCGGATGCCGCCCTCTTTCAGGGCCCGGGCGATTGGTATAATTTGATTGGGGCGTGCTCCGCGAATGACGGCGACCAGCTTCCCATGTTTAAGCTCTTCAAGTTTAGTCATTTTTTCCACCTTTCTACCTCTTCACATCATCAGCGCCGCCACTCATGAACAAAGCGAGGTCGGCACGGGCCGGCAAACCCTCAACATCGCCATTTACCATCGTTGCCATTGCTCCCATGGCATTTCCACGCCTTGCAGCTTCATCTAGCGGCAGTCCATCAAGCAGACCGGAAAGTACACCGGATGCAAAAGCATCACCAGCACCGATGGGATCCACGACCCGTTCCACATAGAATCCAGGAACGTATGTTTTCGGTACAGACGGGGCTGAAATTAAAGAGCCTTCTTTGCCCAATTTAAGTAAAACTGTTTCGACACCGAGTTCATGAAAATGATCGGCAAATTTCTCCGGAGTATGGGAGCCGAATAAAAATTCGGCTTCGGCCACCCCAGGCATGACGATATCACTTTTCGAGGCGTACTTTGTTATGATGTGACGTGCTTCATTTTCATCACCCCATATTTTCAAGCGAATATTCGGATCGAAGACGATTTTTGTTCCGTTTTCCTTAGCAATGCGGATCGCTTTATCCAAGAGCGACTGACAAGAATTCCCTAGTGCAGGGGTAATCCCCGTAATATGGAGATAAGCGGCGTCTTGGATGGCAAGATCAGTTAGTAATTCCGCCGTCATTTTACTAGCGGCCGAATCTTTCCGGTAATAATAAACTCGAGTATCATTCAGCCGTCTGAATTCTTTAAAAAAGACTCCGGTAGGCGCATCAGGGTCTCTTGTTACATAAGAGACATCAACGCCTTCTCCGCGAATGAACGATTGCATGGCATCGCCAAATTCATCCTCACCGAGACGGCTAATCCAGCGTGAGCTATGACCGAGTCGGCTTAACCCGATCGCGACATTGGATTCCGCACCGCCAAACTTCATCGAAAAAGATCTGGCGTGGCGAAGCGGTCCTTCTTCATTCGGGGTAAACACTGTCATTGTTTCTCCGATGGTTACAACATCCATGTCATCATCTTCTTTCTCTTATCATGCTATTACGTGATTAGAAAGCTTACCGATCTTCTCAATTCTGACGTTCATCCGGTCACCGTTTTTCAACCAGATTTTCGGATTCCTTCCCATTCCAACGCCTGGTGGCGTGCCAGTTGCAATCAAATCACCTGGCATTAGCGTCATGGACTGTGATAAAAATGAAATGATTTTCGGAACCGTAAAAATTAGGTTGCTTGTATTTGAATCCTGCATAATTTCACCGTTTAATTCGAGCGAAATCGCTAGATTGTGGGGGTCACCCACTTCATCTTTTGTCACGATAACAGGACCAAATGGAGCGAATGTATCCGCCGTTTTGCCCCTTGACCACTGACCGTCCTGAAATTGCAAATCTCGGGCGCTGATATCATTCATAATCGTGTAGCCAAAGACGTAGTCATCCGCCTCTTCTTCTGACACATGTTTCGCTTCTCTACCAATGACAAACGCAAGCTCTGCTTCAAAGTCGACCTCGGTTGAATTAATCGGGATTTCAATCGCATCATTATGTCCGGCAATAGCATTAGCATATTTCGAAAAAATGACCGGTGATTCAGGAGGCTCCATCCCGGTTTCCTTGCAATGATCAAAATAGTTAAGTCCTACGCAAATGATTTTATCCGGCTTTGCGATTGGCGGCAGGATATTTACTTCTGACAGTTTGAATATTGCATCGTCATTTACCCGTTGCTCGATTAACTGTTCAGCACGTGAACGCAACTCGCTTCCTCGTTCTATAAATTTTTTCATGCAAGCAGGAAATTCTTCTGGACCGAGGGCCGTTAAGCTGATAATTTGATCATCTTTAACAAGACCGATGTGCTGTTCGGTTTGCACGGAAAAAGTTGCTATTTTCATATTTTTCCCCTTTCTTAGGTTAATGCGTATGGTGTTTTTTCCCCTTTTAAGACCTGAACGATATTTCTTGCTGCTTTTTGACGAAGTTCAACCATCGCTTCCTCAGAATACCAGGCGCTGTGCGGCGTAATGATGACATTGTCCATTGTGAGTAGCGGGCTATCGATTCGGACCGGCTCATTTTCTGTCACATCAAGTGCAGCACCTGCAATTATCCCTTTTTCAAGTGCATAGGAAAGTGCTTTTTCATCGATTATCGGTCCACGTGCCGTGTTAATGATGACCGCGTTACTCTTCATTTGTTTAAGGCGCTCCTCATTGATCAGGTGGTATGTATCATCAATTAAGGGCACATGGATCGACAAATAATCGGCTTCGCCTATAATTTCGTCGAGATCCATTTTTTGAACCCCGACAGCAGCCATGTCTGCCGCCGATACGAAAGGGTCATAAGCAGCGGTTTTAAAGCCGAGCGGTTTCACCTTTTCAATGAAACGGCGCGGAATCCGGCCAAAGCCGAGAACCCCAACCGTTTGTTCGTTAAAACGGTGAATCGGGACACACACTTTAAAGTCCCAGTTACCTTTTTTCACTTCCTTGTTTAACAGTGTCACTTTCCGCGCCGACGAAAGTAAAAGTGCCAATGCATGATTCGATACTTCTTCCATGCCATAATCCGGTACATTGGCGACAGTGATCCCCTTTTCTTTAGCCGCATTGAGATCAATTGTATTGACGCCAACACCATAGCGGGAGATGATTTTCGTGTTTTCAAGCGACTCAATGACTCGGCGTGAGATAGGAGCATATTGATTTAAAATTGCATCCGCTTCTTTTGCCTGCTCCATAACTTGTTCTTCAGTTTTGCATTGCGCTTTGATGAAATTGATATCCAGACCGCTTTCTTGAAAAATCTCTTCTTCATATTTCAAATGTTCAAATTCGTAATCCGTTAATAATATTTTAAAGGTCATTCGGGCTCAACTCCTTTATTGTAATACCAGACATCTATTTCGCTGCTGCCTTTTCAATTTTTGCAATTCCCAGTCCTTCTGCACCGAGTTTCGATGTTTTTGCTTCAGGATAGTATCGTTCGATCATTTGAATACCAATTGCGGCACGGCGTACACGTTCTTGAGCGAGTGAGATGTTCGTACTTTCCCATTGTTTCCCTGAAGGGTATACATCAGGATGATTACGCAGACCAAATTTAATGTATACAGGCGCCAATACACGGATAATTTCCGGTATTTCATAATAGCGAAGAAAGCCTCCAAAGGTATCCGGAACTTCAACATATAAATCAATTGGAATGTTTATTGATTGTCGGATCGCTGCAAGTTTAGACAGCGTTAATGCAGGTGGCACGTTGTAGGTATCCGCTCCGATGTCTTCCATTAATTTAACGGATACTGGATTGGCTGAACCCATTTGAACTGATACTTTAACAACAAAGTCTTCCGGAAGCTGTCCGTATTTTTTCATTTCTTTCGTTAAAAGTAGGAGTCCTTCATCCGCAACTAACGCACCGCGAAGACCAAGTGCAGCTCCTCTTTTCAAGTCTTCCATTGCATAAACAAGCTGGTCCGATCCTTCATGGCGGATTCCCTGAGATTTACCTCCTGGCGTAAGCGGTCCCGCACTGACATCCCATGAACCCCTGGGGCCGACAAACAAACTGAGCTCCATGCCGCGCTCTGCTGTCATTTCACACATTTCTTTAATTTCTTCATCCGTTTGAAGCATGATGCCGCTGCCCTGGGATATCCGGTGAATAGTCAAACCAAGTCGGTCAATTTCTTTCAATGTTTCTTTTAGGGCAGCTGGACCTTCTACACTTGGTAGTTCAATGCGGTATTGAGCTCCATCCGGAAATGTTTTCGTTGATGTAGGAAGTTCTTTAAGATCAGTGGATGGGTAGCCTAATTGTTCGAGCAAGTCGCGTGATTCTTTCATTTTTGGATGCCTTCTTTCATATCAATATTTTTTAAGAGAGCAGCTACTTTGTCACTCAAATCAGCAGGGTATACATCGCATGGGGCACGGTGTCCAGCCGCAACGTCAAACCAGCGCTGATGAACGGCTTCTTTCATGGCTGTAAAAAATGTCGGACCGTAATTGTACACATCCATCAGTTTTGAAATCACTTGATGATTTTTCTGGGCTTCAGCGAGATCCCCTTTATGATACGATTCATATAAATGTACGGATATTTCCGGGGCAAAGACAGCGCTTCCATTAATGCTTCCAGCTGCACCAATCATTTGAGCCGGAAGCAAATGCTCGTCAAACGCGGAGAAGACTTTGAAATCACTGCGAACTTTCTTCACTTCCGCGAGCACTTGACGAAGGTGCCCGAAATCACTGACCGTCTCTTTAATACCTGCTATGTTAGAATGATCTTGGGCTAATTTTTTAATCAATTCGATTGATAAATTTTGTCCGGTCAAGAGCGGGATGTTATAAATGAAAACTTGCAGATTAGTATGATTCGCTACGCTGGAAAAATGTCGATATAATTGCTCGTCAGACAGCTTCCAGTAATATGGGTTTACTACGAGAACGCCGTTCGCTCCATGCTCTTCTGCATAAGAAGTCAGTTCATGCACCTCTTTTAATGCGGTATGCCCGACTCCGACCATAACTGGCACTCGTCCGTTAATGTGCTTTAACATTTCGCGTACATATAATTTCCTTTCTTCAGTCGTAAGTGAGGAGAACTCACCTGAACTACCCATCAACAAAATACCGTCAATATTCCGTGAGATTAATAGGTCGATATACCTTCTGTTCAACTCCAAATCCAAGTTCCCAGTTTCATCAAATAAGGTGACTACCGGTGGAACGATGCCATGAAAGTCCATTATTTTTCCTCCTTTTATTACCATTCAGCGATACTCCCGTCTTCATTACGCCAAATTGGGTTTTTCCAATTATGTCCGGTCTCTGCTGCCTGCTTCACTTTTTCTTCATCAATTTCCACTCCAAGACCAGGTTTATCCGGAATGTTCACATAGCCATTTTCATAATCGAATAATTCTGGATTTTTCATATAATCGAGAATGTCCATGCCTTCGTTGTAATGAATACCAAGGCTTTGCTCCTGAATAATGAAATTCGGTGTCGTTGCGTCCAAATGAATGGATGAAGCAAGAGTCATCGGACCGAGCGGGCAGTGCGGCGCAATTGCTACATCATACGCTTCTGCCATTGCGGCAATTTTTTTCCCTTCTAAAATACCACCTGTATGAGACAGATCCGGCTGAATTATATCGACATAACCATCTTGAAGTAGCTGCTTAAAGCCCCAGCGCGTATACATTCTTTCTCCCGTCGCAATCGGACACGTAGTATGCCAGGCAATCTCACGAAGTGCTTCATTGTTTTCCGGGAGCACCGGTTCTTCAATGAACATTGGACGGTATGGTTCGAGTTCTTTCACAATCACCTTTGCCATCGTTTTATGAATCCTTCCGTGAAAATCCACACCGATCCCAAAGTCCTTGCCAACCGCTTCCCTGATTGAAGCAACGCGTTCGATGACCGCTTCTACTTTCGAAAAGCTATCTATGTAATTCATTTCTTCTGATGCGTTCATTTTGACAGCAAGGAAGCCTTCTTTCTGTTTTTCTATTGCGGCAGCAACTACATCCAGCGGTCTATCTCCTCCGACCCATGAGTAGACTTTAATTTTTTGACGTGCTTTGCCGCCGAGCATTTGGTATACAGGAATATCGAAGTATTTTCCTTTTATATCCCATAGTGCCTGCTCAATGCCGGAAATGGCGCTCATTAAAATTGGGCCCCCGCGGTAAAATCCACCTCGATAAAGCGTTTGCCAGATATCTTCAATATCGTTCGGATTTCTCCCGATCAAATAATCAGTCAGTTCGTTAACTGCTGCTTTAACAGTTTCAGCACGGCCTTCCACGACAGGCTCTCCCCATCCGGAAATGCCCTCATCCGTATCGATTTTTAAAAACAGCCAGCGGGGCGGAACTTTGTATAAAGAAATTTTTATGATTTTCATCAAGCACCTCGCAATGTTTTTTTGAAGAAAGAGAGATTTTCAAAAATGGAAACCTCCCTTGCACTTGTTAAGAACCTTTAATAAAAACCGTTTTTATGGCTGTATAAAATTCTTTCGCCGCTTCACCTTGCTCTCGCGAACCCGTGCTTGATGCCTTCATGCCTCCGAATGGGGCTTGCAACTCTACGCCCGCGCTTTCTGCGTTAATGCGGACAAGACCTGCTTCAATTTCATCAATGAACTCCAAAATTGAGCTAATATTTGATGTGAAGATTGATGCACTCAATCCATACTTCGTATTATTTGCCAAGTCAATCGCTTCGACAAGATCGGTTGCTTTCATAAGTGCGATAACTGGTCCAAAAATTTCTGCCTGTGCAATCTCCATTTCGGACGTCACGTCTTCAAAAATCGCTGGTGTGATGAAAAAGCCCCTATCATAGTCTCCGCCAGTTAATATCTCCCCGCCATGTATAAGTTTTGCGCCTTCCTGCTTGCCTTTTTCAATGTACTCTGTGACCGTTTTGAACTGGCTTTCGCTTGCACATGGACCCATCCAAATACCCTCTTGAAGACCGTTGCCTACTGTAATTTCCGCTGCTTCCTTTACCAGTTTTTGTTTGAATTCATCATAGACGGATGATTCAACGACTACACGACTTGAAGCTGTGCATTTCTGGCCGGAAGAACGAAATCCACCGCTGATGACCGCCTCGACAGCTTGGTCGATGTTTGCATCTTTCGTTACGATGACTGGGTTCTTGCCACCCATTTCAAGCTGATATTTTATGCCGCGTGCGGAAGCTGATTTTGCGACGCTCTGACCGACACTTTCAGAACCGGTAAATGTGATCGCATTTAAAAGCGGATGATCTATGAGTCCTTGACCGATGATCGACCCCTTACCGGTAATGAAGTTCACTACGCCCTCTGGGAAGCCTGCTTTTGTGAAGCATTCCATCACTTTCGCTGCAGTAACGGCTCCCTCCGTAGCCGGTTTCCATACGATTGAGTTGCCATATACAAGAGCAGGAGCCATTTTCCAGATGGGAATTGCAACCGGGAAGTTCCATGGCGTGATTATCCCGACAACACCAAGTGGGCTGCGTTTCGTAAACATTAGGGCATCTTTATCGGATGATGGAATAACATCGCCGTCTTTCCGCATCCCTTCCCCAGCATAGTAACGCAGAATTGCAACCCCCCGTGCCGTTTCACCTTTTGCTTCAGGTAACGTTTTCCCCATTTCGCGCGTCATCGTTTCGGCAATTTCATCTAGATTTTCTTCCAATATATTGGCCGTTTTGAAAAGGATTTGTCCACGTGCAGACTGCCCGATCCTGCGCCAATCCCTCTTTGCTTTATGCGCAGAAGCTACAGCTTTGTTCAAGTCATCTACCGTTGAGCTTTGAACATAACCAACCGGTTCTTTGTCCGCAGGATTAATGCTTTCGATTGTATTTCCAGAAGATGCATTCACCCACTCATTATTAATGAAATTTTTATATGTTTTCGTTGCAAATGTAGTTGATATCATAGTCTTTAGCTCCTTTTTCGTTTTAGAATGTCGGTCCAATTCTCCATATACCAAAGTCATGCTGCTTTAATATCTCAGCTTTTGTTAGTTTTCCGTTAGAAACATGTTGAATTTCTTCCATGATGCGCCTGCCCACTTCATCAACGGTTTCTAAACCATCGACGATCGTACCAGCATTTAAATCCATATTTTCATTCATCCTGTCAAACATTGGTGTATTAGTCGAGATTTTTATGACGGGTGAAATAGGAGAACCAGTCGGCGTGCCTCTTCCACTTGTAAAGAGAACGATTTGGGCACCGCCTGCGACCATTCCCGTCAATTGCTCGATGTCATGGCCAGGCGTATCCATCCATACGAGCCCTTTTTTTGTGGGCACCTGGGCATAATCAATGACCTCTTCCAGTCTGGTAGTGCCTGATTTTGTCGCTGCCCCCAGTGATTTTTCCTCGAGTGAGCTGAGACCTCCCTCAATGTTTCCCGGACTCGGATTTCCGGTGCGGATATCTACGCCCATTTGAATCGAGCGGTCTTCCATCATTTTAATAACCGCATAAGCTTTTTTGGCTACCTGGTCGTTTGCCGCCCGGTTAGCGATCAAATGCTCTGCACCGATGAGTTCAGTCGTTTCCGCTAATATTGCAGTTCCCCCCTGCTGAACAACCAAATCGCTTGTACGTCCGACTGCGGGGTTAGCCGATAAGCCGGAGCATGCATCCGACCCACCGCATTCTGTGCCGACAATCAGCTCGCTAAAATCACATAATTCCCGCTGCACCATCGAGGCATCCTGGACCATTTTGACCGCAATTTTAGCTACTTCGGCAATGGTTTGAAGAGTGCCGCCATGTTCCTGAATCGATACCGTTTCCACTGGTTTACCGCTTTTGGCAATTTCATCTCCAATACGGTGCGCCTGATGTGTTTCACAGCCAAGTCCGAGTACTATGACACCATATACATTTGGATTCATGCCCATTCCCGCATAGGTTCGGGCCGTTTGATCATAATCAGAGCCCACTTGCGCACAGCCATGCTGATGAATGAATGTGACGGTTCCGCTCACCAGCTCTGTTACTCGCTGCGCTGTTTGTGTTGCGCATGTTATCGTTGGCAAAATCAGTACGTGATTCCGGACACCGACGCGGCCATCAGGACGGCGGTAGCCCCAAAACTGCATTTTTTCATTCAGCAATTTTGTCACCCCTTCCCCTCTTTCCTTCTAAATTGTGTACATGAACATGTGCACCAGCGGGAATAAAAGCTGAGGCTGCACCTATGACTTCCCCATATTTAATTATGTCCGCTCCTTGTTCGATGGCTTTGACTGCGAACTTATGTCCAAAACGAATCGGTTCAAGAATGGATACGACAAGTTCTTCCATGCCTTTCTTCACAACTACTGATGTGTTTTCAGGGATTTCGGATAAAGCGACAGCTACACTATCTTTCGCACTTAAGTAAAGTGTTTTATATTCGCTCATTTTGTCACCCCTTAAATTGTTTGAACTGCTTTACTTTGGATAACCGGGTTGTTCAATACTCCAATTCCTGGTATTTCGATTTCAATTCGGTCATCGCCTTTCAATGTAAATTCATTTGGCGGAACCACGCATGTACCTGTAAGTAGCACTGATCCGTCAAAAACAGTATTATCTAAGACTAAATAGTCGACAAGCTCTTCCAATTTTCGTTTCAGTTGGTTTACTTTCGCTTCACCTTCAAATACTTTTTCTTCATTTCGATAAATACGGCACATGATTTTAAGCTCATATGGATCCGTAACAGCCTCTTTTAACAATATTGCCGGTCCAATTGAGCAAGAATTTTTCCATACCTTTGCCTGTGGAAGATAAAGCGGATTTTCACCTTCAATATCTCGGCAGCTCATGTCATTACCCGCGATATATCCGAGTACCGTTCCCTCTTTATCGATGACCAGACCAAGCTCCGGCTCAGGAATTTGCCATTTTGAATCTGAACGCAAGTATACCGGATCATTCGGGCCCACAGTTCTTGCTGCAGTCGATTTAAAGAAAATCTCAGGACGCACTGCATCATAAACTTTGTCATAGAATGTTTGGCGGTCCAGCTTTCCTTGCGTAGCTTCGTAGTTACGTGCTTCCTTGCTTTTTTTATAGGTAACGCCAGATGCCCATACTTCAGGTGCGTCGATAGGAGTTGTTAATTGAAGACCTTCCAGTGGCTGCAGTTCCCCTTCGGCGGCAATTTGTTTTACAATATCAAACGCTGTTCTGTTATCATGACGTGCCGTTGTAATCAACGACATAAAATCCGTAAATGGAAGGTCCACCACATTGTTTTCGTTTGTCACGGCAGCAAGTTGTTTTTTACTTTCTTTTACATAGCGAATAATTCTCATTTTCTAGTTCCTCCTAATTGGCAGGCCTCATTTATATTTTTTGATATTCATAGCCGAGCTCCTGCGAAATTTTACTGCTGCATTCCTTTAAGAGACGTACATAATACTCATGTGTTTCTTCATTTACTTTAGAAGCAGGCATCGATACACTCATTGCAGCGATTACCTTGCCTGAATAATCTTTTATCGGTACTGCCAGACAGAAAATGCCCGGTTCGTTTTCTTCATTATCCATTGAATATCCATTAATGCGTGCTTTTTCGATTTCCGCTAAAAATTGGTCCTTGGATCTAATCGATCTATCGGTCGGTCCTGTATAATCATAGCCGTCCAAGAGTAAATCCAGTTCACTATCCGTTTTGGTTGCAACAAGAGATTTGCCAACTGCACTCGTATGAATCGGAACACGCCGGCCAATACGTGAATAGAGGACCGTTACCCCAGTGCCCTCCACTTTATCGACATAGACACCTTCCTGCCCGTCTAATATGACAAGGTGCAGCGTCAAATTCGTTGTTGCTGAAAGCCATTCAAGATGTTTTCTTGCTACATTGCGCAAATCGAGATGGGTCACGACAACGCTTCCCCTCTCCAATAGCTTTAATCCTAGCGAGTATTTTCCATTTTCTTCGCCTTGTGAAATATAGTGATGCTCCTGTAAGGTTTTTAATAGTGAATGAACCGTACTTTTATGTAAATTCATTCGTTTGCTTATCTCTGTTATAGTTAGTTCACGCTCACGCTCATCAAATAAATCCAATATTTTCAAGGCACGCTCCACCGATTGGATGATAGGCATCGTTCCTCACTCCTTTTATCATTCTGTCTACCTTTATCTTATCGGATTTACGACGAGCATACCTCACTTTATTTCTACTTTTTTTTCCTGGATTATAATATCTTGTTCATAATCAAGCACCGCATCCTCAATGACAGCGATTGGAACAACACCATTTGCTGCATCTGTATGTCCAAACATCCTGTTGCTAGCCGCAACCATTTTTTGTCTAACTTTCATCCGCTGCTTGCGTTCAGCTGCCAATGATTGTCTTTCTTCTTTAAAATGATCCGCAAAATCATGAATAACCTTTCCAGTATGAAGTTGAGTAGAATCTACAAAATCAATCCGTCGATCACGAAGCTGAAGGTGAATTACATCCCCTGATTTAAGTAAACCAATGCCGCCACCTTCATACGCTTCCGGTGTCATATGTCCTATGGCAGCACCATATGTGACTCCTGAATAGCGGCCATCGCTAATGATTGTAGCGATTTTTTTCATAACACGATTTGCATTGATGTGTTGCATTGGTGTAAACATTTCAGGCATTCCGAATGCCACTGGCCCCTGCCCTGAGATAATAACCGCAATTTTCAATGTGCCTGCTTCAACCATCCTGTCAAATAGCTCCCCATAGGTAGCGGTTTTTAGAAGAGACCATTCCGGCTCATTGTTGTATTTAAGAGATTCTAGCAATAGATTATGTTCGAAAAGCTTTTGCTCTTTAATTTTTGAAAGCAGATTTGAATCGAGCAGGCTTTTATTTGCATCATCTTCATTTTCGTAATAAAGGACAAATGCAAGCTTATCATCGAATTGGTCAAGCTGTGGTGTCGGCATACCGCTGATTTTTACAACGGCGCTTTCAAAGAAGTTTCCTTTTAATACATCAACACCGCTGAATCCACGGCGTGGATTGGATAAAATGACCTGATTTTCCTTTACATTAACCGCTTTTAGACTACTTGTGATCGAAAGTCGTTCTTTCCAGGTTTTTGCTGCGACAGTCGGCGCATCCTGATCCATTGGTACACCATTCTCAATAAGTTCATGAAAAAGTGTTTCCATTCCTCTGCTTTTCCCGCTGCAACACTGCATCGCAAGTGAATAAATGTCCCTTCCTTCTGTCAAACTGTAATCAAATAAGTCAGGAATTGGATGTGAATGATGAATGCGGTCAAGGTCCCATAAACTGAATTTGAATCCTGCATAGAGCATGCCTGCGACAATATGCATCATTAAGTTAGTAGAACCACCCGAAGCGCTGTGAATACGGATTGCATTTTTTATGTTCGCAGCGACAATGTTGGCCACGCCGTAGCGCTCTTCGTTTATCATGCCGGCAAAGCTATCAAGCACCGAGTTAATCTGACGTTGTGTTGGTGGATCGGTCAACAGCTCCACGGCTGGATGAACGAGACCCATGCCTGCCACTAAATGACGTGAACTATTCCCCGTACCATTAAAGGCACATACACCTCCCTGCCCGTCACATGTTGCGACAGCAAGTCTCATTTCAAAGTATTTATGCTGTTCCTTCGTCAATATTCCTCGTTCATAGGCCCGTTCAAATACACCCTGAAATGCAGTATTCGATGAACATTGCAATATATATGCCATCGTATCCCGTAAATCAACGGCTACATCAGTAGCTCCTTTACTTTCCGCTTTTTTTGCAAGAGTTTCCAATTCTTCAATCACGTCAGCTGGAATCGAACCGCCTTCCAATACGTGAGCAGGTGCGAATGTTGCGAAAAAGGGTGCTTCACCACGGTTTCGGCGAACACGATCAACATGTGCGAGTGCACTTACAACACCAAGAGGCTGCTTATCACACCCTTGAATGACGAATGCACCATGATAACTGTGAGCTTCTAGCTGGTTGACAACCATTTGTGCAACCGCGTTTCGGCTCTGGAGAGAGTAACTCATTCCTTGATTGTTTTGCGCAGTGCCATCACACATCACCGGTGTCGAGAAATGAAACGGCACACCGCCGTTTTGCCAAATGCGGATTGCTGCCCGTGCTGACGTTTGGTAATCCATTATATGGGCCGGATGATCGGACGAACCACCGATTATTGCGATACGCGGGGCATTCCTCTCTAACCGCATATAAATTTCTTCAAGCGTCCAATCAGGCTTGCCCCCTTCATATGTGGAGCCAAGCGTCAGCTTCGAACGGTCCAACAAACCTGCAACCGTAATGGGTTCATTTGCTTTTCCCTGTACATTATCGCGGTAAGGGTTTATCCCGTTATCAATTAGTGGATATAGGTGTGTCATTTCAGCACTCCTTTTCTGATTTCAACTGAATTCTTCCATTCTCTAAAAATATTAACCAAGGTTTTTAATCTAGTGCCAATTCTTCTGGTTCTGACAGGATTTCTAAATTTTTGTTTTTTAAAGCTTCTTCCATCATGCTTTCAGAAATCCAAATTTCACCGATTTCAAGCGTGTTTTTTATTCTTACGACTCTCACTTTATTCAAATTGAAGGCATTGCACGTTTTGATAGCAGCTTTAACAGCTAATTCCTGCGTATCTAAACACATCGGGAGCTTTACTACATCTGTCACTGTGCTTGTGAGTGCATTGGCATAGCCTTTTTCCCATTCGATTTCATTCATGACGGCCTTCGTCGTCATATCAGCCATGCCGATGCCGTTTGCATTACCGTGAGTTTTTTCAGTAAGTCCAAGTACAACGGTCCGTTTAACCTCTGGCCCACCGGTAGCATATGGAGTGGCGAAGTTACCCGTAATATTCGGATCCATTCCATCCCCTGAAATATCCTTTCCGAGTTCATTTACAATAAGTACGTCAATCGAATCGAAATGGATTTTTGGCATCAATGATTTTGCTTCAAGCAATAGTCCCGGTTCCACTTCCTCCAGTTCCTCTGCTGGGACTGCGACGATTTTCGCTGGTTTATCATAGGCATTTTCAATAGTCGCAAGACCAAATATGATAGGAGCTTTCGCTAAAGAAATTTTTGCCATTTCAGGGACATGTTCCGCCATATACTTAAAGCTATATGCATGTGCAGCTTCGGCTCCCTTTTGCTTGCCTAAACCGATTGTAATCATTTTCATTAGTCCGCTTTCAACCGGTCCACGAAATGCCGTATGTGGTTTTATCCGATTAATGACAATGATTTTATCTGATTCATATGCAAGCTTATCAATATAGACAGGGAGCCCATTTGGCAATTCATCCAGTTTAATAACTTCCATTGATGAAAGTATTGACGCTCCAACCGATTCTTCTGAAATACCCAGTTGAAGCAACACATCAATTTGTCCCTCCGCTGTAGCACCCCCATGGCTTCCCATTGCAGGGACTATAAAAGGATTTCCGCCAGCCTCCTTAACGGCAGCCACCGTTTCTCTTACAAGAGTAGGAAGGTCCGCCACCCCTCTGCTTCCTACTGCAATTGCCACCCTGTCATCTTCATTTATTCTTGATAAGACACCTGCTTCTTTTATCGCCTTCTTCACCTCACCAGCTACATCAGCTATATGAGGTGCAAGAAATTTCTGCCTCACTTTGACCATTTTCGGTAATTGGATTTCACGTAAAAGTTCAGAGATAATATCCATTTTCTATCCTCCAAACAGTCTGGATTATTTACCGCGTACTTTTTCAACTTCGCTCATCATTTCCTCTACAAGATCCGGCCCGAATTTTTGAGCATATTCGTCCGTCACTGGTTGGATGGCTTTCTTCATTTTTTCCATTTCTTCCGGCTCTACTTCATTGATTTTCATTCCTTCTTCTTTTAGATACTTAAGTGCCTTTTCATTTTCTTTTTGGTTAACCTCCCGTTGATACTTTCCAGCCTCTTGTGCGGCCTCACTCATGATTTTTTGCTCTTCTTCTGATAGGTCGTCCCAGAACTTTTTACTTACAAGGAATACAAATGGTGTATAAACATGATTTGTAAGACTTAAGTAGTCTTGCACTTCATTATATTTTTGCGTTTGAATTGTTGCGAGTGGGTTCTCCTGCCCATCAACAGTGCCGGTTTCCAGTGCAGTAAATACTTCAGAGAAGGCCATCGGCGATGGATTAGCACCCAACTTTGAAAAAGCATCTAAATGCACTTCATTTTGCATGGTACGAATTTTAAGGGCTTTGAAATCCTCAACCGTTTTAACAGGGTGTTTACTGTTGGTCAAGTTTCGGAAACCATTTTCCCAATATCCCAGACCTACTAAATCATGTTCCGGTAATTTATCCAAAAGTTTTTTGCCTATTGCACCATCAAGTACGGAATAAGCTTCTTCTTCATTATTAAAGACAAACGGGAAGTCATAAATTCCAAATTCCTTAATCATTCCCACAAGTGGAGAGGTTGAAGGAACAGTTACTTCCTGTAAACCACCTTGAAGTGCTTCTGTCATTTTCTGATCATCCCCGAGGGTGGCATCAAAAAAGTTTTGGACCTTCATTTTTCCCCCGCTTTTTTCTTCAACCAGTTCTTTAAATTTCTCCATTCCTTGCCCTTGTGGATGCATTTTACTATTCCCGATTCCTGCTTTGATTGTTCTTTTTTGAATACCGTCAGCTGAAGCGCTTTCATTTTGGTTTCCGCAAGCACTTAATAGCAATACGGCTGGCAGTAAAACCCCCACCGCCAAACGCTTGAACAGATTATTCATTATCATTTTCCTCCTATTAATTAAGATGAATATCAGCATACAAACCGAATTACTAGTTTAATTCCGTTAGGAGGTAAACCATCCTAGAGGAACCAGCACTAAGGAAGGGAAAAGAATCAACAAGATCAATACAATTACTTCCACGAGCAAGAAAGGCCAAATCCCCTTCATGATATCTTCCATACTGATCTTGCTTATGCCGCACATGACATTTAATACGGTTCCGACCGGTGGTGTAAGTAAACCTATGGCGTTATTCAGGATAAACAGGACACCAAAGTAAACTGGATCAATACCTGCAGCGACCACCAATGGCATTAATACAGGTGTTAGAATAAGGATTGTCGGCGTCATATCCATAGCAGTTCCAACTACGATGACCAATAAGTTTATCATTATTAATAGAAGGAATGGATGATCCATAAATGGCTCCAGCAATCCAATCACCTGACCAGGTAAATCGGCTACCGTTATCAGCCAGGATGACACGAGTGCCGCGGCGACCAGAAACATGACAACACTCGTCATTTTTCCTGCATGAACAAAGACCTCATACAAATCTTTCATTTTCATTTCTCGATAAATTACAAGACCGACAAATATGGCGTAGACTGCAGCCACCACTGCCGCTTCAGTCGGTGTGAATAAACCGAATTTCAATCCACCAATGATAATGATGGGCAGGAATAGAGCCCAAACTCCTTGACGAAGAGAAGTAAGAATCTCTTTTGTTGAAGCTCGCGGGTTAACGGCGACTTTATCTTTTCGTGCAACAATGGCCCAGGTAACCGTTAGTCCAACCGCTAGTAAAATACCAGGAACGATTCCTGCCATAAACAGCTTTGTAATGGACACTCCACTTGCGACACCGAAAATGATAAAGCCAATACTTGGCGGAATGATCGGGGCAATGATACCACCGGATGCAATCAACCCACTTGACCGGTTCACATCATACCCTGACTTCACCATCATTGGAATTAATATAGCCCCAAGCGCTGCTGTATCGGCAACGGCAGATCCTGATAAACTTGCAAACAACACACTCGCAATGATCGCAACATAGCCAAGGCCTCCCTTGATATGGCCAACCAAGTTCATTGCCATCTCAACGATACGCCGTGATAATCCGCCCCTATTCATCGCCTCTCCTGCAAGCATAAAGAACGGTATGGCCATTAGAGGGAAGTTATCAGCGCCACTGATTAGATTTTGTGCGATTATTTGACTATCAAAAATACCAAGGAAATACATTAACACTACACTACTCACAAGTAAGGCAAAGGCAATAGGTATTCCAAGTCCCATGGCTCCCAGTAAAGATCCGACAAATACACCTATCATCCCTGTTTCTCCTCCTTGACAATCCTAATATCTGAAGCAAATTCATCAGTATGGAGAGAAATTAGCTCTTCTGACTCACTTATCATCACCAATTCTTCGTCTTTAATTTTATTGAAGAAAATCCGATACAAATTGAAAATGATCATGCTGCCCATTGAAACACTCACAAGAATACCTGTCCCATATACAAATGCCAGTGGCATGCCTGTGGCTGGTGCAGTACTATCTATGTTTATCAATGTCATTTTCCAGCTGCCATCCAGGATCAGGAGAAGAACGAATAACATCATCAAATCACTAATAACAAGAACCACTTTTTTCATCTTATTCGGGAGCCGTTTGATGACCATGTCGACACCTAAGTGTTCTTTGTTTTTGAAAGCTCCGATGGCGCCGAGGAACGTCAACCAAATAAAGAGATACCTTGACATTTCTTCTGACCAAGTAATCCCTGAATTAAAGAAATAACGAAGTACTACATTACCAAACACGAGTACGACCATAATTGCTAAAGCTGCCGCCATAATAATGTTCAACGAATTTTCTAGGGTTTTGGAAATTTTATTCACCTATACATCTCCCCCTTCCTATCTAAAGCGCCTGCTTCATTCTGCTTTTATTTTTCCTACAAGCTCTTCCGCCCAGTCATTTTCCTCAAAAACTTCATCATAAACAGGTTGAGATGCTTTTAACATTTTTTGTGCAAAATCTTCGTCAGGCTTAGTGAATTTGATTCCATTATCCTTAAGATATGCTTTGTCATCTTCATAACTTTTTTCCATCAAATCAAACTCATATGCTGCCGACTCTTTTGCTGCTTTTTGAATGATGGTTTGTTGCTCCTTCGTCAGCCCTTTATAGAATTTGCTATTGATAATGTAAATATTGGGGCTGAACATATGCTTGGATTCTAGTACATCACTTTGAACTTCATTCCACCCCGAGGATCTCAACGTGGCAATGGGATTATCTTGAGCATCCACTACCTTTTGTTCAAGTGCGGTAAAAACTTCTGAAATTGGTAATGGACTAACATTTGCCCCCAATGATTCACCTAGTTTTATGTAATTCGGAATGTTCGGCATTCTGAGTCGAAGTCCTTCAAAATCTTTCATACTCTTAATTGGACGATTACTCGAAAACATCCTAAATCCATTTGCACTCCATGCGAGCGGTGTCACTCCATGCTTTGGATCAAGCTCTTCTGTCAATTCTTCTCCGATAGGTCCATTCAATACCTTCTTTACATGATCGTAATCCCGAAATAGGAAGGGCCATTCCGGAACACCCATTTTCGGAATGTCCGACTGCATAATTAGTCCTGGAACACCCATTTCAATCGTTCCGTTTCTGACGCCGTCATAAAATTCTTTTTCTGCACCTAAAGTACTGTTCGCATAAATCCGAACCTCTAGTTCTCCATTACTCTCTTTTTCTACTATTTTTTCAAATTTTTCTCTCAAGGCAATGTTTTGAGGGTGATTTTCAGCAAAATAATTCGCCACTTTTATCGTTTTCTTTTCAACGCCAGATCCACTGGCTTTTTCTCCCTCACCTCCACCACATCCTGATAAAAGTAAAGCTGCTGCAAGAGTTAAGCTTGTGGAGAATACAAAAGGCATTCTTTTTTTCAATAAAAACCCTCCCAAAAGTTTTTTGTAAGCGTTATCATTAATGACTGATTTTAAGAACTTCTCCTCACCCTTGTATAAGCCAAAGTTAAATTGTTTTATATTATAAAACTCCGTTTTTGTTTTATTCGGAGTAAGGAAAACACTTAACTTCTAGTTGCGTTTCAAGTTGATTCATGACATTTTAAGCAATTACTTTTAATAACAAGAATGTTAATCTGTTCTACATTATAAAACTCGGTTTTAAAATTTGAAATCTTACGTTGATTATAAGCTTCCAATTTTACTAATGTCAAACCATTTTTTGAATTTTATAACAATTTAACAAATCCTCTATTTTTCACTAATTAATATTTAGAGAATCAACATTTATTAATCATATCCTTTTCAGTCAAGATTTATAGAATCAGAATGGGAAAGATGAATTTTTTCTATACTAAAATATTTATAGAATAGAGAATTGAACATAACTATAAGGTTTCCCTTAAAATACATTCCTCTCCTTTTAATTGGGCTTTTAAGTTTGGAATTTTGTTTTTCCTTCTGAAAAAACTGTCTTTAAGAATTTTTTCTTGTTTGACCTTGCGCTTCATCAAAGTGGTAACCGTTTGTATATTTTAACCCGTGTCTTTCATACAGAAGTTATTTTCCTTTTTTAAAGATTTATACTTTTTTCTCTTTTGAAAAGTTACAATCCATTATTTATATTGAGATCATTTCAATATGAACCTCTTTCCAACAGGTTAAAGACTAAAGGGAAAAAAACTCTACCCGAAGCTTTTAAAGGCTCATTAAATATATTCAATTATTACCGATATATAAAACATGGTTAATATATAACACGGGGAAGGAATAAACAAAGATGAATAAACTCAGTACGAAAATAGGTTTTGTTCTTTTAACAGGCATGGTCATTACATTAATTGGAAGTTTACTATTGATGTATAAAAGTACAAATGATACGGTTGAGAAAACAATCGCTATGAGCAGCTTAGACATCGCAAGCAACATCGCTCAAGGAATAAATCCAACATATTATGCCGATTTTTTAAGTAATCAATCCGAAACCTCTACATATTGGGAGATACGCGAACAGTTAGACGATTATAAACAAAAAACTGGAGCATTATATGTCTATACATTGGGGATTGACGAAAGTAGCGAAAAAGTCCATATTCTTATAGATGGAATGGGTAAGGAAGATAAAAAAGCATCTCCCATTTCAACCCCCACAACCGTAACTTCATATCAGGATGTAGAAAGCGTCATGAAGGGAAAGGTTTCTACCACTTCCATCGTTCATGATCCTGAATATGGTGACTATTTATCCGTTTTTGTTCCCATAAAGAAAGGGGACGAGGTCATTGGAATACTAGGGGTGGATATTGATGCCAGTAAAGTCGATGCTACGACCGGCAAGGTACTGGGTGGCATCCTTCCCCTGATGATAATAATCAATGTAATCTTAATGGCAATCGTTGTAGGTGCATTAATATGGTTCTTGACTAGAAAGTTAAGCCCCCTTCTCAAGGTCAGCATGGCTGCAAAGGAAATCTCAAATGGAAATTTATTATCAGCCAATAAACTGATTAGCAGCACAAGGGTTAAAGGAAACGACGAAATAAAGGTTTTAGTGAAATCCTTTGAAGAAATGATCACCAATACAACCATTATTGTCAACTCCATGAAAAACTCTTCATACCAGATATTGGAATCATCAAGTGATATCGAACACAAAATCAAAGAAATGGATACTTCCACACAACATATCGTTAAAGGCATTCAGCAAGTTGCAGGGGCTGCGGAAGTACAATTGCACAGAAGTGAAGAATCATCAAGGGTCATCGAGGAAATGACCATAGGGATACAAAAAATTGCCGAAGCTTCTTCTGAAGTCAGCGAACAGACAAATCATGTTTCAGCTAGAATGTCCATCGGAAATAAAGATATAAATGAACTCTCAAATCAAATTCTGCAAGTAAAAGATGTTATGCTGCAAACAAGTTCAGAAATAAAGAAATTGGACGAACAAGCAAATGAAATTGTGAATATTGTACATTTAATTACGGGAATTGCCGAGCAAACCAACCTGCTGTCATTAAATGCGGCCATTGAAGCTGCTAGAGCCGGTGAACAGGGTAAAGGTTTTGCGGTGGTATCGAACGAAGTACGGAAATTGGCAGTAGGCACCAAGGAATCTGCAATCAATATACAAGAGTCCCTACTTCATTTTAAATCCATCATAAATGAATCAGTGAAAATGATGGAAACCGGTACTAAAGAGGTAGAGGAAGGGACAAAATTTGTCCTGAATACAAGAGAAACATTTAAACAGACCATAAAATCCTTTGAGCATGTTAGTGACCAGATTCAAGAAATATCCGCCATTACAGAGCAAATGGCAGCAAGTTCTCAAGAAATCAATGCTTCGATAGAAGATTTTGCAGGGTTAACAAGGGAAACGGCAGTGGCTTCAAAGCAAGTTGCCCAATCAACCGATCAACAAGCGAAATCCATGGTGGACATCTCCTTCTCCACCTCTTCGATGGTAAGGCTCGCTAATGACCTGGAAACATCTGTTGAACAGTTTAACGCGTAAAAAAATTGAACTACATTTTATTACTATATCAAGAAAGGGATTTTGCTATTAATGCAAAATCCCTTTTTTATTTACTTAGTTGATTTTAGCTTCAAATCACCTTCATAAGGTATATGTTCAACTGTTATCGTTATATCTTTGCCCTCTTTATCTTTACCGATTCGTTTATAAGTGAATTTATTTTCATTAAGCTCCGTAAGTTCAAGAACTGCACCATACTTATTTTCCCTTTGTGAAACATGGGCTCTAATCTTATTTCCATGAACAACATCGTAATAGCCGTAATCACCACGGCTTTCACCGGTTTTAGCATCAAAAAATTCATACTTATTTGTTTTATCATCATATTTTGCCAGACCTAAATAATTCGAGTTATAGCTTGATACATCATTTCCCTTTTCATCCAATGCCACTGTACCTTTCCATGTGGTGCTTGATAAAATTTTGTCTCCATCAACGTCTGTAACTACATCTCCTGTATAAGTTTCCAAATTTTTGTCTGGATCAGTAAAGGAAAGTTCTGTTTCAGTATAGGGAATATGATCGACAAACACTTCTACTTCGTTACCTTTTGCATCTTTGCCCATTCTTTTATAAGTAAACATATCCTTATTCAGTTCAGTTATTTCAACAACGGCTTGGTAACCCATTGATTCTGAAATTAACACTCTAATCTTCCCATTCGTGATAAAGAAAGTTCCTTTATCACCTCGACTTTTTTTAGTATTTTTATCAAAAAATTCATATCTCGATGCTTCATCATCATATTTAGCTAGACCAATGAAGCTTGCATTCTCCTTTGTTAAGTCATTATTATTTTTATCATAAACTTTTGTTCCTTGCCAATTCGTGCTAGTAAGAATTTTAGTCATTTCCTCTCCTGCGGTTAACTTTTTTTCTTGTTTACTCTGTTTTGCAGTTTGTTCCTGCTTCTGAGCGCTTTTATTTTCTTGTGCGTTTGTGTTACATCCTGTTATTGCCAACGTTATCCCAAGTAGTATAGCTGATGAAATTATTGCTTTTTTATTCATTTTTTCGTCTCCTCATCATATTGTGGTTTTTTTGTAGTGCAATTGATATTACAAATTGAAAGTATAGCGATCTGGTTATTTTGCTCCTGCCTTAAGTAAAATTTGTTCGATTTCCTTAAACCCTTTCTCGCGGGCATGTTGTAAAGGTGTCATACTGTTATTATCGGGGATGTTGACATCTGCCCCATGATCTATTAGCAATTGAACTGTTTGCTGCTGTTTTCCATCTCCATCATTCAAAATGATTGCTTCTAGCAAAGCGGTCCAACCGAGATCATTCACATGATTCACATCAATATCAGTTTTAGTAAGAAGTTCTTTAATAACCTCAACATAACCATGTTCCGAAGCAGGGATTAAAGCCGTTCCACCATAACGGTTGGTTATAGAGGGGTCTGCACCCGCTTCAATCGCAAGTTTAAGTATATCTACATAACCTTCAGCACCGGCATACAAGAAGGGGCTATTTTTCATGTCATCCTGAATGTTGACGTCTGCACCCGCTTCAATAAGGATTTTTGCCGTCTCTACATCATTGTTATAAGTCGCAATCATAGTGGCGGTTCGCCCTTTCGAGTCCTGTGCATTTATTTCTGCACCTTGCTCAATCAAGCTTCTTATTCTTTCCGTTTCTTTACGTTCTACGGCTTGAATCAATTGTACATTCATTCCCTTTCCTGTCTCCTTTTCTTGTTTATTTAGCTCTACTTCATTATCCAAGACACAGCCTTGAAGGATGAAAAGGCTTCCGATGACAATCGTTAGCCATCTCCACATGAAACACACCATCCTTTCCCTGTTTGTACTTCACAGCCGCAAATGGATTTCCCGTCATTCTTATGTAGCAAATTGACATGTTCTTTAGGTTTCATGATGTTTTTTTCTCCCTTTTATTTTTAGTTGCTTACTTATTCCGTCTTCATTATGTTAATGCTTAACCTTAAACTCCCTCTAAACAATTTCTTAAAAAATGATTAACTTATTAATAAAATTTCTTAATGTTTATAAAAAAAACCGCCACTTCGTGACGGGTCCTTAACATGCTATTTAAACATTAAAGCGATACCCTGCTCCCCAAACGGTTTCCAAAAATTTAGGATGTGCAGGATTTCTTTCAATTTTTTCACGTAGTTTCCTGATATGGACGGTTACAGTCGAAACATCCGCAGCCGATTCCAATCCCCAAATATTTTCATAAAGCTGCTCTTTGCTTAATACTTGATTCGGATGCATGACAAAAAACACCAAAGTATCGAATTCCTTTGTTGTAAACGGCACCACTTCTCCGTTTATGTGAACTCTGCGCGCTGACTTATCTATTGAAATCCCATGAACATAGATTGAATTAGATTTGGGGTGACTTCCTGATAAACGTTCATACCGCGCTATATGCGCTTTCACTCTTGCAACTAGTTCACTTGGACTAAATGGTTTTGTAATATAATCATCTGCCCCTAGACCAAGCCCCCTAATTTTATCGATATCTTCCTTTTTGGCGGATACAAGCAAAATCGGGATATTCTTGACAGCACGTATTTGTTTACATATCTCAAAACCATTCAACCCTGGAAGCATGATATCCAAAATGATTAAATGATAATTTCCTTGAAGGGCCTGTTGGAGACCTGCATCACCAGTATGTTGAATATCAACACTAAAATCATTAATTTCCAAATAGTCCCTTTGCAATTCAGCAATACTGACTTCGTCTTCAATAAGTAATATCTTTTTCACATTTCCTCACCTTTCTTTATGGAAAAAAAGACACTTGTACCTTTTCCTATCTCGCTAGTAGCCCAAATATCTCCACCATGCTCGCCGATAATTTTTTTTGCAATCGCAAGTCCTAAACCACTTCCACCTGTCCGGGAATTTCTAGATTCCTCAGCACGATAAAAGCGGTTAAATATATAAGGCAAAGCAGAAGATTCTATTCCATAGCCATTATCCGTTACTTGTACAACAACATCATATAGTCCTTCATGCAGAGAAATGGAAATGTGTTTTTCATCTTTATTCATATACTTTACACAATTGCTGATCAGGTTGGCCAATACGCGTTTCAGTTTCTCTCTATCCGCTGTCACGTATATCGGTTTATTCACCTGATGAAGTTCAATCTGGATCCCTAGTTGAAGTAAATCCAGTTGAAGTTCTTCTACGTAGTCTTTTAAATACTTATCTAACCTGACCGTTTCAAAAGTGAATGGTTCTTTTTTCAAATCCAACTTGGAAAATAAAAATAATTCATCTATCAATGAATCCATATCTCTTGCTTTTAGGTATACAGTCGATAAATACTTGTCCATTTTCTGTGGGGTGTTTGCTACTCCGTCTTTAATCCCCTCAACATACCCCATAATCGAAGTGATCGGTGTTTTCAAGTCATGGGAAATATTAGAGAGAAGCTCTTTGCGATTTTCCTCATACTGAAGCTGAATGTTTACGGACTCTTTTAACTTTTTTCTCATTTCCTCAAAAGCTCTATTCAATTGCCCGATTTCATCATTCGAAGTCGCCTTGATTTCAAAGTTTAAATCTCCTGATTTTATCCGCTCTGCGCCTTCTTTAAGAATTGAGATCGGTTTGATGATGCTACGTGAAACTAAATAATTTAATAGTCCAATAATCATTACAAACAGTAATAACAATAGAGCGAATAAAATGGGAAAGAGCTCTCGAGTCAGCTCGGCATATGAACTTGCCTTTCTCAATACAAAAATACTTCCTTCACTTTTATCAGAAAAATAAAAATCAAACTTCACATAGGTGAAAAAAAAGTCTTTCATTTTGATTGTGTCCCGCGTATTGATATTCGTTTCTTCGAACTTGGGAAGTGATTGTATCAAGCCTGGCTTATCTAGTGTTTGGGACGCATAATCAATGTTTTTACCTTTTCTAACGACAATCTTAATATCTCCATGTTCAATCTTCTTCAGTTGTTCTTCATTTAGAAGCTGCTCAGGATTATTTTTTGCCAAAAGCTTTAAATCGAGAAACACACTCTCCTCTACTGCAGTCAAAGGTTTTTGGAGATAAGATTTTTTGTATAAATGTTCTATCGCTTTTACATCACCTGTTATCGCAAAAATAAGTAAAAATCCAGCTGTTAAAAACAAAGTGATGGAAATAAGGATTACGCCAACGTAGGACAACAGAAATCTCATTTTAATTGACAAATATTTTCACCCCGCTTCGATCTTTCGTTTACTCATTTATAGAAAAGTTGTTTATCTGCTGTTCTTGCATAAAAAGATGTTTCCTACGATAACTTTTTTAGTACTTAAAAAAACATATCACACAAATCTTAAAATTTTCTAAAATACATGAAAAAAATCCTATTCTATTGTCGGTTTACAGTTTTTTTATTTGAAAAACGTTCCAGCTTGATTTCAGAAATCCGCTCTCTTTCCGCCGACTGTTTATCAAGCTTCCAGCGGGGTTCCGGCTAGCTTGTTTTTTGTTAAAATATTTTTTATTTGTCCAGAGTTTGTGAGACATAGAGAAAAAGCGAACTTCCCCTTAAGGAAAGTCCGCATTTTACAAATATCAAGAAAAGTTCATCTGTTCTTCTCTTTACTTTGGTGAAACGATCATTTGGTCATCCAATCTAATATCGTCAATCGACCAAAACCAATTATTTTTAGCATTATGCATTCTCCATTGTAATTTCATAGAGGCAGCATCTTCAGGAACATTAATCGATTTAACTTCATACTTATTCAAAACATGTCCATTTTTATTATCCGAAGCAGCTTTATTGTCATAAACGAGAACTTGTTGTTTTTCCCCATTATCAAAGACAGCAGTCACTTCAGCTGTTTGCGTTCCTTCTTGTTTATAGTGAGATGCAAATCCTAAGTATAGCTCTTTGGCATCATCAACTTTTACAGTAGGTGAAGTTAATGTACTATCAAAAAAGCCTTTTGCTGCTGGTGAACCGTTATCATCCCATTCATCAGGATCCGCTACTGCTATAACACCTTGACCAAGTTCAAATTTGTTACGCTCTTGGTCTTCTGCTTTTGTCCAAAAGTCCTTTGTTGTGAAGCTCCACCCTTGCCACTCTTCTGTACCAGCTGGCATATTCGAGCTATTCGTAACCGACCAGCCATTAGGAGCTGTATGGCTCCAACCGAGAATGGAACTTGGAATGTTTTCATTCACTGCTGGCTTTAATGCAGACTCTAATTGGTCAAAACTTTCTCCAAGCATCATGTTGACGAATACATTTATTTTCTTGGAGCCAATTATTTGGCCTTCCTCGTAAGCAGTAATCTTGAATTGTGATGAACCCGATATCTCCTTGCTAGGTGTAGCTTTTATTGTCAATATTTTTTCTTCTGTTCCTGATAGCACATACTCAAGTTCATTGTGCTCTACACTCCAACCTTCAGGTGCATCAACTTTAATTTTCCCGTTCATACTTTTACTTCCATAATTTTTCACCTTCACTTGGAGTGCAGTCGATTCACCTTCTGTTACTAAAGAAGGAGAAGCTTGTGCCGAGACCATTTCCAGGGCTTTTGTCTGACCATCAGCCAGTAACACCTTTTTACTGCTATTGTTAAATGAATCTAGTGCTTGTACCTTAATTTCATAATCAGTACCTGGCTTAAGTCCAGCAACAGGGAACTCTAAATTCTTTGGCACAGGATCATAATAGAATTCAGAAAATGCGGTGATATCTGCGTCCATCTCCCCTGTTTCCTTGTTTTTGGCTGTAATGTGATATGAATGTACGAGTGCGTTATCTTTTGCCTGTGGAAATGTTACATTTAAACTTCTTAGTGTAGATTTTTCTTCTACAATCGAAGCCTTATCTTTAACTGCAAAAACCGGTGGTAACTGATCTCGATCGTCTGTATATTTAAATTTATTTTTTTTAGAAGGATTTTTTATTACCCATGGTTTTCCTGTCCAATCGTCTTTATGAAAGTCACGTTTTTTAATGACAACTTCATTATTATAAACTTCTACAATCATTCCTTGACTAATATCCCGATATCCTTCTGGATGGAACCCTTGAAGTTTGCCTGGCTCCAATTCCAAATAACTTACAGAAGACGTGCCAACTGACGTAAAGTCTTTTTGATGAATCGTTCTCGGGTCTTCGAGTGGATAATGAGAATGGCCTGAAAATGTAATTACCTGTGGATGTTTCTTTAAAGTATCATATAAAAGTTCTTTATTTTCCTGAGTTCCCCACAAGTCACTTCCATACACAGTGTCTTTAATGTGTTGATGAAGAAAAACAAAGATTGGTTGGTCCGGATTCTCTTTTTCTGCTGCAGCTAACTTTTCACCTAGCCAGTTAATTTGATTAACGGAATATAAACCATGCGTATTACCATTTTCCGGACTTAACGTAATAAAATCATATCCATTTACTTTTTTATGATAGTAAAGAGAATCCATTCCTGTTTTCTCGAGAAAACGATTTTGTGCCTTTTCAACGGAAAGTCCATTCCAATAATCATGGTTCCCCATTGTAAACATGGATTGGACACCACCTTGTTTCTTCTCATTATAAATGGAGAAGAACTTATCATATTCAGAAGCGTATCCATAGTCCGTTAAATCCCCAACGACAACAAAAGCATCCTGTCTAGGCGCAGCTTTATTTAATTGATCCATGGCTGTTCTGAACTTGTTCATATCAGCTGTTGTTCCATCATCAATATGCACATCACTGATTACTGGAAAAACGAGCTCAGGTTTACGTTTATTATCTGAATTTGAAGATTCCGAGAATGCTTGTACACTTGATAAAGAAGTTGTTAATCCTACCGTTACAACTGTCAGCATTGCTGCAAATTTATTTTTCCCTTTCAAAATCAATACCTCCTATTTATCGTTTAGCTAATTATGTATTTTTTAAACAGATCAACAACTATCCTCCTTGTTTATAAATTTTTAAGGTGTTTACCAATTAAAATAGTAACTTTACATTATTAATAAAATATAAGACCAATGTAATTTATATATTAATAAATCAAAAAAGGACTAAGGCCAGTATTCGTTCCATTCACTTTTGTCTCGTTTTTGGTATTGATTTTCCATTTCTTAATGGGAATGGAATCCTATCCCTCAACTACGTAGTTACCCGTAAAATGGTAAATGGTTCCACAGTACATAGAAATACCAATTTTGATATGGTAAAGTCTAGAAGAAGGAAAGGAGAGAGGTTATTATAAAAAATTATTAAATATTGTGATGGTAATAACTCTTGTCTTTGGACTGTTTTTTGCGATTGCACCGACACCGATGAATAAAGCATTAGCATTGTCCTATGATAATACAAACCCTTATTCGACAGGTTGTGCTTCTAAAAGCCCAATCACCTATGAAACAGAATATATCTATAAAACTATTAATGTTAAGATTACATAATCTAAAAAAGATGAATCCAGCCCTATACCGTATCCATTTTCATTGATTATTCATGTATTCTAAAAAAAATTTTCTAAATTGCCTTGCAATAGAAAGGATTCCTTGTTATATTACAGTCAATTAAATATTTTCTTGCTTCATACTTTTGAAGTGAGGATAGAGGAGCAAAAACCATTAGTACACATTTTGAGGAGAATGAGATCCTATGACTATTGTGGAAAGGGGAATTTGCCGAAGCCGAAAGAATCTCATGTTCTTGAAGCTGGTTCTGCTATTGAATAAATACAGGACTGTCATATAGGAAACTATATGGAGGGCTATCTTATGCGCGGAAACATTTTTTTGATAAATATTGTTTCTACTGCAGCAGCGAATCCTCGTTGTTGCTTTTTTGCGTTTACTCCTGAATGGCCCACCACCTCTGAATATTTTTAAAAATCATACAAAAGGGTGTGAAGTTATGAATTTTGGCCAAGTTTTAACCGCAATGGTTACCCCGTTCAATCATAATGATGAGGTTGATTTTAATGCTACGAGAACTTTAGTAAACTATTTAATTGCTAATGGCTCTGATGGATTAGTAATAGCTGGTACAACTGGAGAGTCCCCTACATTAACAACAGAAGAGAAACTGGATTTATTCAAAATTGTTGTTGAAGTTGTTGATGGAAGAGTTCCTGTCATAGCTGGAACTGGCTCAAATAACACGAAAGCTTCCATCAACTTAACAAGGCAAGCTGAGGCAGCGGGAGTCGACGGAATAATGCTCGTTACCCCATACTATAACAAGCCGTCTCAAGAAGGATTATTTCAGCACTTTAAGGCTATTGCCCAATCAACATCTTTACCGGTAATGCTCTATAATATTCCAGGACGAAGTGTTGTAAACATGTCAGTAGAGACGATTGTTAACCTCTCAAGAATCAACAATATTGTGGCAGTAAAAGAGGCAAGTGGTGACTTAGATGCCATGGCACAAATCATAAGCAAAACAACTGGTGATTTTACATTGTACAGCGGCGATGATGGGTTAACATTACCGGTTTTAGCCATCGGTGGAACAGGAATTGTTTCGGTTTCTTCACACATAATTGGTAATGAAATGCAAGAAATGATAAATAGCTTTAAAAATGGTGATGTCCATGGTGCTGCCGCTACACATCGTAACCTTCTTCCAATCATGAAAGCATTATTTGCTGCACCAAGCCCCGCACCAGTAAAATCAGCATTAAATATGCGGGGGTTAAATGTTGGAGGTGTCCGGTTACCATTGGTCCCTTTAAACGATGAAGAAAAAAGAGCACTACAAATGGCTCTACAACCTAGAAACGAAGAAGCTGTTTTGTTAAATAAATAAATAAATAAAGATAATGATTCATTCAGCATACTTTAATACCGTTTTTCTAATTAAAGACCATAATAAACGGGATAAAATTTTAAAAAGCAGTGCAGCTCATAAAGAGTGCACTGCTTTTTAATCGATCCACGGCTCAGTGCTTAAACTGGTTGAGCAATCCATTTTCAAGAAAAAATATATGGCATACAGTTGGAATTATAAATTTCAAATTTCTAACGCAATGATTTTATCGGGATCGATCATAAGCTTGTATTTCTAGTGATGTTGAGATGTAATTATTGAAAGACATAGTGTACCTGCCCAATTCTCTTGAAGTGATAAGAATAATCTTAAATGACTCGTTCCTTGCGATCCAATCTATAAAGGACTTCATTTTTTTATTTCTTCTTCTACCTTTTCTCTCTCTCTTGTTCTATAAAACACGTTCGATAAAGTGTACTTTTACGAACGGGACTTTTCTTCCCATATAGGTAAAACAGTTGAATATTTAATTTCTCTAAGAGCTAGGCTAGTTTGAATTTTTGTTATGCCTAGTTTATTTAACTTTCTAATAAATATTTCTAATTCCTTCCGATCTTTATTAGCCACTTTTAGAAGATAATCATACTCACCAGTTAAACAATGACACTCTAATACTTCTGACATAGAAGCTAATGCCTTTTCCAAAACTTCCAGTTCTTCAGCTTGATGTATATTTGTACTAATAAAAATGAAACATAATAAATCAAAACCTAGCTTCTCCTGGTTTAAAATTGCTACTTGTCCATTAATAAACCCTTCATTTTCCAAACGTTTTATCCTTGAATGTATAGCTGGGGGAGATAACTTGACACGCTTTGCGAGCTCAGTATTACTTAACTGTGCATCCTTTTGCAGTAAATCTAAAATTTGAATATCAACATTATCTAGAACCTTGCTTACGATAGATTCCACTTATAGTCACTCCTTTTACAAATGTTCCAAAAATAGTATCACTTCAATAGCAAAACAAAATTTAATTCTGTTTATCGGCAATATTCATTAATATTATTCTAAGTTTCTTCTATTATACAAAATAATATATTAAGTAACGATCTAAAATGTTAAAATTATTAATAAATAATTGTAAAAATTGAAATGTCATTGTGCACAATGGCTTCGATCCTTTTACTTAAACAGTGAAAGATGTAAAGGAGCAAAATGAAATGCAATATTATTATTTTTCGTTATTACTTGTAACAAGTTTGTTATGGGGTGGAAACTTTGTCGTTGGAAAGTCGCTTGTCGAACATGCTTCTCCGATGACATTGACGAGTTTAAGGTGGATCATTGCTGTTAGTTGTCTTTTGCCGATTGTATGGTGGAAAGAAAAAAAGATATTTCCTCCTCGAAGTGCAATCCTTCCTTTATTTTTGATGGGAATTACAGGTGTGGTTCTATTTAACCTATTGCAATTTGTAGCATTAGAGAAAACATCCGCGACTAATGTTGGATTAATATCAACATTAAACATGATTTCAATTGCTATTTTTTCATTTTTCTTTTTAAAAGAAAGAATTAATATTCTACAAATGTTTTCTATGTTTTTTTCGCTTATTGGCGTAATACTTGTACTTTCAAAAGGAAATATTGATCTTTTCCTTTCATTACGATTTAATACAGGTGATTTATATATGATGGCTGCTGTATGCGTTTGGGGAATATATTCCGTTTGTAGCAAATGGGCAATGGTAACGACAACACCCATGATGTCTACGTTATATTCTGGTATATTTGGACTTATAGTTCTTCTACCGTTTAATTTTTCCAATTTTACAGTGTCTAATATAAATACTTCCTTCATACAATCTATTTTATATACAGGCGTTATCTCAACTGTAGCATGTATGGTACTTTGGAATATTGGTGTACAAAAATTAGGTACAACAACATCAGGTATTTTCTTGAATTTTAATCCTATTTTTACTGCAATTTTAGCTTTTCTATTATTAGGTGAAAAAATGACGTGGATACAAGGGATTGGTAGTGGTATTGTGATTATAGGCTGTTATTTGTTCTCACATTTTAAAGCGAAGGTGATTTTCAAAAAGAATTCTAGACAATCGCAGATTCAAGCATGATATTTTTTCAATGTCTAAAAACATAATATCTCTCGTGATTACTTTTCTATATATACAAGAAAGCCTGATCCAAGGTGGATACAGGCTCATTTGTTAAAAAAACTTTACGGATAAGGAATAATAAAAAAGTGCTAATTTTAACATCTTACATACTTGCGTTTAAAACCAATCCTTCCTGTTTCGACTTCTTTTTGAATACTTTCGTAAGCTTTTAGAAAGCTGCTTTTTTCTTGTCAGCCTTTGCAGTCTCGACTGCCTTTTCATGGTGCGGCAAATATGAAATCCCCACGGTGTATAGAAAATTATTCATAGCTGATTTCGTTCTGGCGAATCGTGAATTGTATTTTTCACAAGGTCAAGCATATTGGAAATCTTGCTTTCTGAAAATTCAACGTCTAGTTGATTCCCTGAAAGCACCGTCTAGCTGAAGAGCTTTATTGCACGAGGACTTACGATGCTATGTCCTATGCAGGCATTATTGTTGCCCTAAAAGCCATGACAAAGTCGGATTATGATCGTTGGTTTCATATTTTAATATGCTGTCCGATTTAGTAGTTGCTGATATATGGAATTATTATTTTGCACTTCCGTCTTTTTGGAATTTCCCCTATTAAATTTTGCCCTTAAGATTGGCATCATATTATAGACAAAAGGCATTCGGAACGAATTCATTCCGAATTCCGAATGCCTTTTATGAATTTCATTCGCATATCATGCTTTCTTGCATCAGCGAAAATACGATTACGAGCTTAATTGATGATTTTATAGGTAACTACTTAGTTTGAACCAATACAATTTCGTCAATAGTCGGAATCTCTCTTTTTAATAAAGATAAGAGAGTGTCTTCGATTGTATTGTCGATTTCACAAATTGTTATTGCAGCACCATTGATTTTGGAACGTTCATTGGCCATACGGGCTATATTGAACCCCTTTTGATATAGTATTTCCGATAATTCAGCAATAACCCCTTTTTGGTCGGAATGGCGAATAACAAGTGTTGGCCTTTCACCTGAAAATTTAAATGGATACTCATCGAATTCTTGAACCTCCACTTTACCACCGCCTAAAGAGCTGGCCAAAACCTTTACAGTACGTGTGAACCCTGTCAATTCTACGAGAACCGTATTTGGATGGTAGCTTCCAAGCACCCGTTTCGTGAATTCATATTGTAAGCCATTTTCCTCAGCAATTTCCTTTGAATTTGGAATGCCGTCATCCATGGTAGATAACCCGAGCACACCGGCTAAAAGAGCTAGGTCTGTTCCATGGCCTTGATAGGTTTCTGCGAAAGAGCCCATCAGCGAGAACTTTGCATATACTGGATTTTCATTTAGTAGCTGGCGGGCAATATTCCCGATCCGGACAGCCCCTGCTGTATGGGAACTCGAAGGGCCAACCATTACGGGACCGATGATTTCATACGCACTTTGGTATTTTGCCGGCCCACAGCCACTAGTTTTTTCATTTAAAATCTGCTTCTTTAATTTTTGCCCGGTCGGAGTTCCGGCAAGACCGCCTATCCCGGTTTCTCTCAACGATTCGGGCATTTGCTGTCCGACTTCATGCATCACATGGATCACTTCATCCGGCGGGATGACCGAGGCTATCCCGGCTAAAGCCATATCCGCAGCAGCTTGGGCGGTAATTGCATGTAAACCGTTGCGGATGATGCACGGGATTTCCACCAGCCCAGCAACCGGGTCACAAACCAAACCCAATGAATTTTTTAAAGCAATTCCGACGGCATTTCCAACCTGCATTGGTGTTCCACCGGCAAGCTCTACCAGGGTGCCGGCTGCCATTGCGGTTGCTGATCCTATTTCAGCTTGGCACCCGCCGGCTGCCCCTGATATCGAAGCTTTATTGGCAACAACTAAGCCGAGAGCAGAGGCAGTGAATATTGTCTGCACAAGCTGCTCTCGGGTAAATTTCCCGCTGTCAAGTGCGTGAACAAGGACAGCTGGCAAGATTCCCGCTGAACCAGCTGTTGGCGTTGCCACAATCCGCCCCATTGCAGCATTTACTTCTGATACCGCGAGCGCATTTGCTGCAGCATTCAATGTTTTAGGATTGACAAATGAATTACCGTTTTGGGCATACTGATAAAGACGGTTTCCATCCCCACCAGTCAAACCAGTACGCGACATGACTGGACTCATTGTACCTCTGCGGACAGCCTCCTCCATTACAGTAAATTGTTCTGACATTTTTTCGATAATCGTTTCCCTCGAACAGCCTTTCTGTTGTACCTCTGTTTTGATCATCAATTCCGAAATAGTTGAGTTTTCCTGCTCTGCTTGTTCAATTAACTCTTTTAAATTAGTAAATGACATGTGATCACTCCTATAAAGAAGAAGGTTCCCACGCCGCAGGCATAAGAACCGTCCCCTTTTTCCTTTTTTTTACTTCTGCCCAAAATATTCCGCAACCACTGCAGCCATTGCTTTTGCCGCGATGATAAGGCTGTCCTCATTAATGACAAATTTAGGATGATGGTGAGGATAAACTGGTCCATTCTCCGGCTTTGCTCCAACATAAAACATACTGCCAGGAATTCTTTGCAAATAGTAAGCAAAATCCTCTGAACCGGACATTGGCGGTGTTTCCATTAATGCTTTGATTTCAGGAATTCCAGCCTTTTTAATCCCATTTACAACCAGTTCAGTCATGGCATTATCATTCACCAAAACAGGGTAATCATGCGAATATATTAAGTCATAGGTAATGTCAAATTCTTGAGCAAGCCCCGCTAGGATTCGCTTGAATTCCGTTTCCACTTTAGCACGAACTTCACTGGACATGGTTCTAACGTCTCCTTCAAGTTCCACGCTGTCCTTTATGACATTAAATGATCCCTTTCCATCAAACGAGCCAATCGTTACTGTCGCCATATCAAAAGGATTGATTCGGCGACTGACAATCGTCTGGGCTGCTACAACAAAATGGCTTGCTGCGACAATACTGTCATTGCTTGTATGCGGCATCGAACCATGTCCGCCTTTTCCTTGGATTTTCACTTTGAAATATGAGCGTCCGGCCTGCATTTCTCCAGAACGATAGTAGACTTCCCCGGTCACCGACGGGGACATTAGGTGAATACCGAAAATACTATCCACACCTTCCAAACATCCATCTTCAATCATGGCAATCGCTCCACCAGGAGGCGTTTCTTCCGCAGGCTGATGCAAGATAACGACGTTTCCTCTTAATTGGTCTTTCATTTCGATTAATGCTTCGGCTAATATCATTAAATAGGCAGTGTGTCCATCATGACCACATGCATGCATAACACCTGGATTAACCGATTTAAAAGGTACATCTGTCTCTTCCATAATGGGCAGTCCATCAAAATCAGCACGCAGGGCAACCGTTTTACCTGCCAGTCCGCCTTCGATTTTAACTACCACTCCATATCCGCCAACATTTGTCCGTATTATTACATTTTTATCTTTATAAAAATCAGCAATATATTGGGCCGTTTTTTCTTCTTTAAAAGATAATTCAGGATGTTGATGGAGATATCTGCGTATTTCAATCATTCTTTCTTTTTTCTCTTCAAGTTTTTGCATTAGTTGATCTAACATCATTTTCCCTCCTATTATTTTTCTGTTTTAACGGTAAGTAAAACTAGACCGCATATTACTACGGCTATTGCCAAGGTGATAAAAACGATAGAAAACGATCCACCAGCCATGGAAATTAAAGCACCGAATGCCATTGGTGCAATAAAGCCCCCAAGCGTTCCACCCGTATTGACGATCCCAATGGATGACCCAATTACTTTCTCAGGCAAAATTTTGTGCGGCCAAGAGAAAATTCCCACAAAAATAGTGGTTAGTAAAAATGTGAGCACATATAAGAAAGCAATGGAAAGGGCCAAGGAATTTGAGAATACTAAACCAAGAAACAACAAGGATGAAAGGACTGAACATACCATTAACAGTAACTTTTCCTTGCTAGCGAAATATTTTGTCAACAATACACCTGCAAATATGGAGGCTAATGTTCCTCCAATAGCGTTCACTGCCAGAATTATCCCTACCGTACTAATGGATAGTGAAAATTTTGTCTTTAGGAAAGTTGGCAGCCATGACATATTTCCGTAAAAAGCCACATTCGCCAGCAGCATGGCAACGAATAAAATAATTACATTTCGATTAGAAATCACTGACTTAAAACTAACTTGTTTCTTTTCAATCTTCGTTTTGGCAGTTGGTTGGCTATTAGGTACCAATAAAGCAACCATAAGTAACGCAATGGCAAAAAATGTCCCCAGTGCATAGTAGGCATAGTGCCAATTTATGTCAATCAGCCGTGCCCCGATTACAAACGCAAAAATTCCGCCAATTCCACTCGTTGACAAAATGAGCGATTGAATAAAAGTTCGTCTTGTTTTCGGGAAATTTTCGGCGATTCCTTTTGAACAGCTTGGAGGATAGCCTGCATGGCCAATACCAGCCAAGAAACGAATCAAAATAAACATCAATAAGCTTCCAGCAAGGCCAAATGCAAATGAAAATATCGTAATGAGCGAAAGCGAAAGCATCAGTACCTTTTTATATCCAATCCTATCTGCGAGCCATCCCCCAGGTATCTGCATTAACGAATAACCCAAGAAAAATAAACTCATTATCAAACCGGTTTGACTTGTTGTTAGATGGAATTGTTCTGCAATTGGGATAATTGCAGTCGAAATCATGTTTTTGTCCATGTAAATCATGGAATAACCAGCCATTAAAGCTGTAGTCAACAAAACTCCCCCGGTATTCTTTTCCTTTGATACCGAAAGTTTTGCATCGCTTTGCTTCTTAATCGTTCCTTGAGAAACAGACATAAAAGGCTACCTCCGAATTAATATTTATGTAATCGCTTTCTTGTCTTCATTATAATTTTTTTAACTATTTAAAACATTCCAATCATTGTCGAAAACACACTCCATCATTTGCCCTTTTTCATAACTTGGCTTATCCAAACAACAAAAAAAGACCATTAAGTTTTAACCTAATGGCCTAATTTCAAAGAGATGAATGGCATTTAACGTCAAAGTGGATTGTAATAAGAGCTCCGAGGCAATGTTTTCCTCATAGATTTGCAAATCTGGATAGGCTCGCTGCTTGAGATACGCAATGATCTCTTGATCATAGATATACTGCTGATTGAGATTGAGCCAATTAAAGTAAAATGCACCGTTATTTCTATCGAGAATGTATTTGCGAATTTGATAAGTGCCAGAAGGCAGCCCTGAAATCATGATTTTCTTTTCCTTTGTTAAGGAGCTCAAAAAGAAGCTTTCGACAGAATAAGTGGGATTTACATAGGAATTGTTATATATAGCTAATTGGTACCCTTGTTTCCCCTTCGTCAGTATAAAGTCCTCACCTTCGGCTAAAATTTCTTGCCCAATTTTTGCGATAAATTGCATGTTAAAAAACGCCGGACGTTTTATTTGATAATAATAAAGGAGGGCAATTCCATTCATTGCAATATTATCATTATTCATATTACTATTTTCTAATGAATGGGTATCAATCCAAAATCCCAAACCGGAAATCTCTTTTATAACATCAAGCATGTCTTTAAAAATGAGAGCTGATCGAAAAAAAGTTCCACTTAAATTTACTGTATTACCGTAAAGTGTATTCCAGTTTGTCAAGTAAATTGGTGTGCCAGCCAAGCCAGCTGAAGAAAGGTTTGCTTTTAATTCAATACACGACTTTTTTATATAATCTTTTACTCCCTTGAAGGAACTGTTATCCATATCGGTAAAGTCCAATTGTTCATTTGGATTGCAGCTGAAGCACACCAGGTCAATTTGATCCATTTGCTTTAAAAATTCAGTAACAGGGACTGATAATCCGTTTTCTAAGGAAAATGGTACATGAATTCCAACTTTTGCGGTGGAAGCCCTCTTTTTAACAGTTTGAAGGTATTCTTGATAAAAAGTCCGGGCTTTTTGATCCCACTCGGTGAACACCAATTCAAATTGCCACTTCCCGACAAAGTCATCTCCAAAATAACTGACGGCGTGCTGTAAAAAATCATCTAACATCCTTATATAATCGGGGCTGCTTACGACTTCCTTTTCAATCTCAACGCTAATGAATGGAATTAAACCCAGCCTTTGAAATTCGTTAAATAACGCATCAATCTTATAATAAGGCCCTCCTATTTGCAAAAACGGGTCCATTGTCGTAAAAGCGGGAGATAATAGGTTCGTGAAATAGGCATATTCAAAATGAAGCTGCTCCTGAACAAGCTTTAATTCTGCTTGGACTTCTTCATTTAAGGCATATTCCAGCTTTCCAATCACCAGTAATCGCTGGGCTTTATCCCGGACAAGAACAGGCTCTTGCGGAAGATTAATATGTACCGCAGAAACCCCCGATTCTTTCACCGTAACATTTTGGTCCTTTTGCGAAATATACTTGCTCAATTCAATTAAAAAGTCCGGCGAATTCACCAGAGTATATTGTTCGCTTATATTATTTACTTCATGGAAAGGTTCTTTTTTATGAAGACCACGATATTCTGCAGGTGTTTGATTGTACATTTCCTTAAAAGCCTTGTTAAAAGCTTTCACATTTGGAAAACCATTATTTAACGAGACTTTCATAATGGTATGATCGGTATATAACAGCTCATGAACAGCTGATTTCAAGCGGATTTGTTTTATATATTGTGAAAAGCTGACACCAACAGCCTGCTTGAAATAACGGGACAAATAGTATAGGGATAAATATTGCCGTTTGGCAATCTCTTCTAAAGACACTTGTTTACGATAATTTTTTTCAATAAAAGTAAGGATTTCCCTAATTCTTTCATCCTTCATTTCGATAAATCGATTCTGCCCGAGATTTGTGGTTTTGAAATTTCGGATAAGGAGTGTAACTAACTTGTAAATCAGGCTGTTGATTTCAAGTTCACTTCCATCCTGCTCTTGGTAATGTGCGATCAAAATTTCAGCCAAGAGTTGACGGATCTGATCAAACAGAAGATATAGCCCATTATCCTCTTTGGATGAATGGCAGTCGAAATAACACACATGAATATCCTGATAAAGCTGCTCGATGGAATTTAGGGGAATTTGCAGCAATAATACTACATTATCTTCGTGCCCCTTAACGGTATGAACATCATTAGCATTAATTAGCAGGAGATCATTTTCCGCCAAATGCCAGGAATCTTGATTGACGATAACTTCAACTTCTCCCCGAATTACGAAAAGAATTTCTATTCCTAAATGGATATGCTGTGAGTGATGGCGAATATTTTGCAAACTGATTTGATAAGAATCTCCTAATGTTGGTTCAGACATGAACATTCACCTTTTTTAATGGGATTTTACCACTCCCCATCAAGCTTTAGCAAATCATTATCATACGTTATTTTATGTAATGTGATGGTAAGTAAGGTTTTTAATTCTATTAGTAAGAAAAAGCGCAGCTCCCCGCTTATTGAAGTAAAGCAGTTATCAAATAAGTGAGGAGCTATAATACAGTCACAAATGAAGCACCCGTTTGGTTAATATATTAATTTTTCAAAACCAGTGCTTTGGATATTGTCTTGTTTGAAATAAGTTATTATAGATCATCGATATAAAAACTAATAATAAGGTACCTATTACAATTGAAATCAGGAATCCCCAACCAGCCTGAGAATTAATAGAAACAAGGGCACTTGCCGCTGCGGGGGGATGAACAGTCTTTGTGCAGGTCATTATAATCAATACAATAGCCAATGTTAGACCGATAATGAGCAGGCTTTTACCAAAGAAGCTCCAAATGATAAGAGCTGATGTAGTAGAGATAATATGTCCTCCAATAACATTCCGTGGTTGAGACAAGAGACTTTTATGCGCACCAAAAACAATAACACAGCTCGCCCCAAGAGGAGCTAATGCCATAGGGTATCCTAAATGGAAAGCTATAAAACTAATAATGATAATAGCAATGAGCCCACCTATAGCTGAAACAAAGGAATCCATATAATCTATTCTGTCTTTTTCCCTAGCTTCGCCCTTCATTTTCTTTAAATATGCTGTTAAACCTATGTTTTGTTGATTGCTCCAACTTTTTTCAAGACTTTTTTCTAATTCCATAATTTATGTTTTCCTCGCGTTTTCTAAGTAAGTCGACAAATCGACAGGGTTTTTATATATTGGTATCTTACAGGAAAACAATGATTTTTAAAATATATATCTTAATTTTCATTTTTTGTTTTCCATAAAACAGTTAACAACTTCCCTTATATCTGTAAGCATTGCGCGAGTGTTCCTAGTACTTTGTTAATTCATTAAGGCTTTACCGATAATAAAGAGTATAGATTAGTATCAAAAGAAACATCATTTTGGTACATATAATCTCTCAATATCCCTTCTTTTTTGAAGCCTAAATTTGTCAGCAACTTATTGGATGCTTTATTTTCAATAAAAACAATTGCTCCAATACGCGTTAAGTCAAGCTCTTTAAAACCATAGGAAATCACTTTACTGACAGCTTCTGTTGCATAACCTTTGCCCCAATAATTTGGGAAAAGTGCATAGCTCAGTTCTGCTCTCTTATGTTCATGGAACCATTCTTGAAATCCAATCGTTCCAATAATGCCATCCGTTCCTTTCAATTCAATTCCCCATTTAATACCACGTTTTTCAACAAAATTCTTTGAAAAATTCGTAATGATTTGCATCACCTGATCTATATTTGTTAATGGAGGTTGCCCATAATATCGTAATACATCTGGATTGGAAAAACATTTTAATAAATCCAGTGCATCCCCTTCAGCCAATTCTCTCAAGACCAATCGTTTTGTCTCTAATATTGGAAACATTTTTCCACTCCCTTTGCTAAAACTAGATCTATATCGTTCCAGAGGCACACCTCGTTAACACCGTACGTACTACCCTGACATATATCAGACTTATTTTTAAAAAAGGTCAGCCAGGTATACACCGGCTAACCTTATGATTAACGCATCCCTTAGCTTTATAAAAAATTACCTGTTTCATTTATTAGGATTTGCCACTATGTTCCAGTTTCATGGCGACATTTCCCTTCTTGTGTCCTTTCCCTACATATTTATGGGCTTGAACTATTTCTTCAAACTCATAATATCTGTCAATGACCACTACTAACTTCCCCGCTTCAACAAGTTTTTTGAGGAAGTTTAGAGCTTCGGGAGTTTCAGGTGAATTTTGACTCAATATCAGCTTCTTGCCTGTTGTCAATTTAGTCCATAGCATTCGTACACCGGGTAACGGCTGGCAACATTTAGATAAGTTCCGTCCTTCTTCAGCGATTTTATACAAGCATAGGTCTCACCGCGTTTACAATAGCTTACTCGCCTTCATTTATCTTCATGCCTCTAATAAGAACTTCAGCCACTTCAGGACGTGTAAACTCAAGTGGCGGGACAAGGCCGTTCCGGAGCATTTCCCTGACTTTGGTGCCACTTAATATAAACCTATCTTCATCTTTGTGGGGACATGTTTTCAGGGAAGCCATATTCAAACATTTTTTGCAGTAAAAGCTATGTTCATAGAATAGAGGTTTAATGCCAATTTTCAGCGGATCAAACTGGCTAAAAATTTCTTGGGCATCATATGTCCCATAATAGTTGCCTACACCCGCATGATCTCGGCCGACAATGAAATGCGTGCACCCATAATTCTTTCGGACAATTGCATGAAATACTGCTTCCCTGGGCCCTGCATAGCGCATTGCTGCTGGGTATATGGCAAGTAAAACCCTATCCATTGGATAGTAGCCTTTTAGTAAGGCTTGATAGCTTTCCATCCGAACATCCGCAGGTATATCATCTTTTTTCGTTTCACCGACAAGAGGATGCAATAATAGTCCATCAACGGTTTCCAATGCTGTTTTTTGCAAGTATTCATGTGCACGGTGTACTGGGTTCCTCGTTTGAAAACCGACAACAGTATTCCAACCTAAATCCGTGAACATCTTTCTCGTTTCGGAAGGGTTCATATGAAATTCCCCGAATTGCTCATGCGATGACCCATTTATTAAATAAATTGGTCCTGCAACATAGATATCCCCTTGTCCAAACAGCTTTTTAACCCCAGGGTGATTGGGATCGTCTGTTTTATATACGAGTTTTGCTTCCTCCAGTTTATCGTATTCAAACGTTTCTTCCACCTGTATGATACCAGCAAGTTCCCCGTCATCACTGTATAAAGCGATCTCATCGCCAATGTTCAGCCGACTTGCCTCTTCCTTCGTGACAGGAAGAGTGATCGGTATCGTCCATGGCAAGCCATTTGCCAGATGCATATCTTTAATGACACTCCGGTAATCCTCTTTTCCCATGAATCCTACAAGCGGGCTGAACGCTCCATTTGAAATCATTTCCAGATCGGAAACATTCCATTTCGAGATGGTCAGGGACGATAAGGATTTACACTTTTCCATGTATTCCACACGGTCTTTTCCTGATAATTCACGTTGAATCAGTTTCCCGCCATGTGGATCGATACTGGTTCTTTGAACCTTCATTTATAACCCCTCAATCATTTGATTTGGTTTGTTTCATATTCTCTTTTTCAAATTCGGCCATGTCGATGTTAAAGGCCATTATCCTCTAAATAGTTCATGACCTGCTGCACACATTCTTCAATTGTGTATTGACTGGTTTCAATTAGTATCTCCGGATTTTCCGGTTCTTCATATGGAGCCGAAACGCCTGTGAAGGAGGTGATTTCCCCACTTCTAGCTTTCTTGTACAATCCTTTGGGATCCCGTTTTTCGCAGGCTTCGATGGGACACTTTACATAAATCTCAATAAACTCATCCTGTTGTACTTTTTTTCTTACTTCCTCCCTGTCACTCGCATAAGGCGAAATGAAAGTGGCCAACACTACTATTCCGCTATCCACAAATAGTTTGGAGACCTCTCCGATTCGCCTTATATTCTCTTTACGGTCACCAGAGCTGAAACCAAGGTCTTCATTTAATCCATTTCGTAGATTGTCTCCATCTAAAATATATGTCGAAATTCCCATCGCATGCAGTCTTCCCTCGACCATGTTGGCGATGGTGGACTTACCTGACCCTGATAAACCAGTAAACCAAAGAATATAGCTTTTATGTCCGTGCTGAGCTTGCCTTAGCTCTTTCGTAATGGAAAAAGGATGTTGATGGATATTCTCTTGTTTACTCACACTATCTCCCCTTTAATCTTTATGGAACCCCTTTTTGTTGTTCCGGATGACAAATACCAAAGAACCTGCCCACCCGATCAATATCAGCATATATATGACGGGGACCCAATGATGCTGAAGAGACCATGTTGCAAGCAGCGTTCGAGCATTCGTCAAAATGATAAAACCTCCGACAAGGACTCCCAATAAATAAGATGGCAATTTTGTAACGATCCATGCAGCAATCGGGGCAGCAATAATCCCTCCAACCATCAGGGAGGTTACCCAAAACCAGTTCACTTCCTGCCAACCTAATGCAATGAGAAACCCTAGGGTTGCGGAAACAGCAATTGCAAACTCACTAGTGTCAACTGTACCAACCACTTTTCTGACAGGAACACCTTCTTGGGATAATAGGACTGGAGTTGTGATAGGACCCCAACCGCCCCCACCCGTTGCATCTGCGAAGCCCGCTATCAATCCCAAGGTGATTGATTTTTTTCTTGTAAGATTAATTGATTTCTTTTCACTTTTTGTCTTAGACGTTCTTAAAAAGCGGAAAAGTACATACACACCAAGAATCAGCAGAAATATCGAAATGTATGGCTTAATCAGATCACCAGGTAAGTTACTTAAAAAGCACGCTCCTGCAAATGCCCCGATAGATCCAGGTATGATTAATTTGAAAAGTGCCTGGCGGTCGACATTCCCGAACTTCATATGTGAAATGCCTGATGCGGCCGTTGTCACGACTTCTGATAGATGAACGGATGCAGAGGCCACTGCCGGTGCGATTCCGAATGTCAGCAACATCGATGTGGATGTAACCCCATATGCCATGCCTAATGAACCATCGATCAGCTGAGCCAGAAATCCGATAAACGCAAATATAATGAGTTTTCTCATTTTCTCCTCCTACAAAGCATTCCTTTTTTTATAACGTACCTGTTGTCCCTTGTTCTGTAACAACCAATGCACTGACGCTCGTCCACTGTCGATTAACGCAATTAAGCCCTTCCTGACAAAAGCTTTAATTGGTGACAGTCCCTGATTATTAAGGAAAATGAATGATTTCTTTAAGATATGCAAAGAGCTTTATGTATGTTATAGACTCATATATGAAATTGGAAATTTCATTTGGCCACCCTCGAGGTCCCATGATGAAAGCCAGGCCCTTCCAACAACTAAAGAAGCCCCTGTTTTATAAAAACAGGGACCTCCTTTACAACTTGCTCACCTATTGTTGTTTCCTAAGTTCATTTACCAATAATTGTTTCATTTTGGCATGATGTCGATTAACCACCAGTCTATTTTCCATTTTGATGCTGCCTTCATGCTTTTTAGAGCCCATTTCTGTATGAATCCTATATAGTAATAGCGGTTGAGGCACAAAGTGAAATTTGAAATTTTGCAGGATCCGCAACCATAAATCATAATCGTGTGTGTATAGAAGCGACTCATCAAATATTCCGATGAGCTCAAATACCTTCCTGTGAATCATGACCGAGCAGCCATTAATAATATTTCCTCTGATCATTGCTTTAATAAGTTCAAGCTGATTAGGTGGGTATATCCCTATAATCGGAGTAATGATTTCGCCATTATCATCAATGCAATAATAACTGGTATAACTGAATCGTGCATCTTCCCTAACCATTGCTTCCAACTGAATCTCTATCTTCTCAGGGTAAAAGATATCATCTGAACTAAGCCAGCATATATAATCACCTGTTGCATTTTTGATGCCGGAATTCAATGCACTGGCCGTTCCCCCATTTTCCTTTTTGATATATGTTATTTTATCCAGAAACGGATCGATTTTTTCTGAATATAATGTAGAACCATCATTGACTACGATAATCTCAATATTTTTGTAGGTTTGGTTGAACAAGCTCTCCAAAGCTTTATCGATATATGGACAATTATAGAATGGAACAACAATCGATACTTTAGACATTTATGAACCGCCTTTCAATTGATTACCATGTATTTCGTGAGCATCAGGGCTATCCGTTTTATAAAGAAAATTCATATTAATATTTATTTCACACTAATTAAGATATGAACTATTCCCAATCGAGTCATCCCAAATTAAAACGGCTATAAATCCAATTTGTGAATCATACGTATATTACATGGCTCTTTGTCACACCTATTCAAAATGGATCGATTTGTGCTAACTGTTGTTTTGAAAGGTAAAGTCCAACCTAAATATGAGACGTGTTGCTCCATTATTTTGAGGAGGGGAAAAATGAATATATTGTTTGTTTTTTATGTTCCAAGTGGTGGAGTGGAAACATTGAATCGGCAACGATTTGCCGCTCTGAAAAAATACGGTATCGATGCTCATTATCTATATTATGATAACAGAAGGAATTTCTTGAATGACCACAGTGCCCCAACATTTATTACGAACAATGATGCTGAAATCAAAAAAATATTGGAAGAGGGAGATTATTCCGCTATCGTTGTCGTATCAGATTTCAAAACTTTACCGAGATTCAGGTCTATGGGTTATAAAGGAAAGATGATTATCGAAATACAGGGTTACGGTCCAAAACATGTGGCAAGATCCGCACTTACAAATGCCATCCCAGATGTCAAGGCCCATGCAGATGGATTTCTTAACCCAAAGACTCCTCATATCATGCAATTATTAGATGAACTTTACCCAACGTTCCCAAAGTTCAGTTTTAATAATTGTTTTGATACAAGTCAATTCTGCTACAAGCCAATGCCTTTAGATGGATATAGAAAAGTGGCTTGGATAGGAAGGATCGAAGATAATAAAAATTGGAGTGAATTCCTGAAAATCGGTTATCAACTAATTAACAATCATAATCCGAAAATACAATTACTTATGTTCGAAGATCCCACCTTAAGTGACCCTAACGAAAGAGATAAATTCAATAAATTAATAAAACGGTTAAATTTAAGCTCAAAGCTTACTTTGCATTCAAATGTCCCAAATTCCCAAATGGCTGATTTTTTCTCTGAAATTGGGGATTCCGGAGGCTTTTTATGCTCCACTTCAAAAGTGGAAGGAGCCCCTTACGCACTCCTAGAAGCGATGAGTTGTAGATGCCCTGTGCTGACGACGGATTCCGATGGTGTAAGGAGCTCAATCATTCATAATCAAACTGGAAAGTTTTACACGTTAGGAAACCTCGATAATGCCGTCAAAGAGGCAAAGGAATTAATGAATAACCAGACCTTAAGGGAAAGTATACGATCGAATGCCCTCGAGCATGTAAAGACTAATTTTAGTCCTGATTTGTATGCTCGAAATTTCATCAATATGCTTGAATCCTTAGGAATAGATTCCAAGTGAAAAGAAACCGCCGGAATTTTTTCATTCCGGCGGTTTCTTAATTTATTGGGGACTGTCATATTAGGAACTAGTTTGAGGCACTCAGTTCCATTTTGAACTTTTCCAATTGCTTTTGCTCGTCTACTGTAAGTGATTGAAGTTTTTCGTAAAGAAGTTTTTTGGCAAAATCATATAATTCCAAATCCAATGCGTTATATTTTCTAATCAAGTTTATTAAGTCCGATGGCACTTCTTTTTTGGCCAAGCGATTTTTAGTAATATTTTTTCTTGTATAATGGATATCCCCCCAGGCATATTCCTTTTTCAGGCAAAAAAGTGTTTCATTGAACAACTCAGTGACTCCCACCACAGCAAATGTCTTTAGGTTTTCCTTGGCTTTTTCAATGTCAGGAATCTCCTGGCTGCCGCATACCATCAATGTTTGTAAATTGGGTGCTTCAGGCCCTTTGACTACAAACTCCTCCAAGGTCATGTCTTTTACCATTTCATAGCCAGGATAATCCTTCAAAAAATAATAGGAAGAAATGACACGGTCTACCGGGTCACGTAACATCGTAAAATAATTGAATGGCCGTGAAAACTCCTGATGTATCCCATAGAAATAATGACCTGTAATTGCTTTGATATTCCTCTTTTCCGTCTCCGTTAATTCATCCATTTTCATCATCTTCATTTCAAAAGAGTCATGATCAAATATTTCGTTAAGCTTGTATTGTTTTTTAAATATTTCGTTTAAAGTCGTTCCGCCAGTTTTGGGGATATGCATAAATATATCGAGAAGACCTTCAGACATAATGATTCCTCCATTTCTAGTTATAAAAATCGTGCACTATAAGTTCTTTAAATTTTTTTTGAGAATGGGCCGGTAATGGGTTTCAATCGTAAGAATATCTTTTAACATCTCAGGTTGGAATCTGCTTGTACCCGATTCTTCATGTATTCTGAACTTCGTTAAGACTTCATCCAAATAATACATTTTATAACCATTTACCAATAAACGAAGCCACATTTCGTAATCATGGGTATAACGATGATATGGATTGAAGTAACCAACCGCGTCGAATACATCTTTCTTCAAAACGACAGTACAGCCATTCACGGCATTACGAAGTAAAAAAGCATGGTACACTCCGTTTTCAATATCTGAAAAGCGTTCGCCGGTCCAAGATAGAATGACTTCATCATTTTTGTTTATACTATCAAAATTCGTAAAACTCACCTTTGCATTATGTTCGAGCATAAACGAAATTTGCAGTGATACCTTTTCAGGAAGAAAATAATCATCCGAGCTTAACCAAGCGATATATTCTCCCGTAGCAGCACTTATCCCATGATTCAATGCCGTAGCAGTTCCCCCGTTCTCTTTTCTTAAATAACGGATTTGTTCCAAGAACGGCTCGATTTTTTCAGTATAAATTGTCGATCCGTCATCGACGACAATGACCTCTACATTCTTATATGTTTGATCAAGCGCACTTTGAATGGCGTGATCTATATAGGGACAATTATAAAATGGAATAATGATTGATACTTTCGGCTCCATTGCCTACCCTCCTGAAGAATATATAGCGTATTTTTTCGATTGCCTACAATTGATTTATCACTTTTCCTTTAATTCACGATGAAAGGCAAGGATGTCCATTAAAGATGATTCAAGTGGGATATTAGGCTTCCATCCTAAATTCACTAGCTTAATAGGATCGATTGCCGCTTTATTTTCGATTAAATCATTTCGTTTTGAATTGACCTTGATATCACCTGTTGTTACCGACCTATAGCCTTCTATGATTTCTTCTAAAGAACGATTATTACCTGAAGCAACATCATACGTATCTCCTGGCTGCCCTTTTCTCAAAAGAAAATCATATGCTCTCACTGCATCTCTTACATCCAGAAAATCACGTTGGTCATTCGGATTATCGACCTCAAGGACCTTTTCCAACCCCTTCTTTTCCATCTCTGCTATTTTTTTCGCAAAAATGGAACATACCCCATTAGAAAATCCAGGTCCAATTAGATTGGCTGGTTTTGCAATGATGATGTCCATGTTATATAAAACTGCCCATGATTGTGCTATAAGTACTTGAAGTGTTTTACTTAAACTATAAGGATGTGGAATGGAAGAGATTGAACCAGGATCAATTTGAAGAGCTGAGCCAACTATCACCATTTTACAGGTTGGACTTTCTTTGCGAATTGCATCAATTAAATATGCAGTGGACATGGTATTTGCCTCCAGAGTCGATACGGGTTCCGACCATGACTCCCCAACATGGTTTTGTCCGGCTAAATGAAGAAGGTACTGAGGTTTGGTCCTTTTAATGAGGTTCTTTACATCTCTTTCATTTGTCAGGTCACAGCATTCTGCTTGTATCCTACCTTCGAAATTCATCTTTTTTCTTGAAACCGCCGTAATATCAAATCCTGATTTCAGGAAGTGTGCGCATGCATGCCTGCCTGTAAACCCACTAGCCCCTGTGATCATTAATTTCCCTTGTTGATTCATTGATTTCTCATCCAATCATTATTGATATTAATAACCGCTTTAATCGACTCAAGGTTATCCAGATATTCATTGATAAAAGGATTCCGGATATACTGGTATTTTTCTGACACACTGGGTCAGCATGAACAATCGCTCGTAACACATCAAAACGTTATAGTTCTAAAAATCGCCATAAGCAGTTATTTACAAATCCATAGTAATCATAAACACAGTCTCTTTATTACACTATGTTTAAACCCCTCTATTGCTATGGGCTGTTCTCACATCTACCGTCAAAAGGGCTTTCACTTAAGGATGAACAATATCTTAAAAGCTGGACTTTTTTTGAGCTGAAAATTGTGGGAATATTCGTTTCCATATATAAGGATATTTTGGAAGTGGATTTTTCAGGAGGGTTGTACATAATGGGTCAATATGCTGCGACAGGAAAATGCCAAACATATTTTTAGTTGAAAATATTCATATTATGAATAACTTGTCTATACAAAAACCTTCTCAAATTAATATGTTAGAGTATTCCAATAAAAGAGGTGTTATAATTTGGGAAAATTTTTAGATGCACAAACTTCACAGAATGCCAGTTATCGTGACTCCATCTCGATACCGGTCACCACTACACCTGCACTTTTCGGCACATTGGGCCTAAACACTACTGGTGCAGGACCGAATATCAGGGTCGAATTCACTTTCACCGCAACTCTTAGCTCTCTAGCTGCCATATTAACTCCCGTCAACATTGAAATTTATAGAGGGACAGGCGTAGGACGCGTACTGGTTTATTCAGCACAACTAACATTACCCGTTGCAGGTTTAGGTGTTGCCTCCGAAACGATCATCACCCTAGCAGGAGCGGACTTCAATCCACCATCCCCTAATAACTTTTTAGTATATCAATCGTTCATAAGTATACCTGGCGGAATTGTCATCGCACCGACTCGTACTGGCCCAGAAAGCTTTTTCGCAGCTGCATTTTCCAACTAAATACTTCTAAGGGCAATGAAGAATATTAGATTTACCGTGTTTATAATGGTGGCGAGTGCTTCTTGATTGGACAAGTACTCGTTTTTTTATGAAATGATATTCAAAAATATGGGAATCCCTTAAATAAGCTACATAAACCCATGTGATTCGTCTATAGCATCATTTTTTCCCCGAATAGTTATAAAGAGATAACTTAAAATGGAGTATCAAAAGCATGATAAGGAGAGATTACCGTGAAAATATTACTTGCCACTTTTTGGGTAACACCACATGTTGGCGGTGTATGGAACTATATGCAGCAATTAAAGGAAAAGCTTGAAACTCTTGGTCATGAGGTCGATTTCCTAAGCTATGGTGAAAACCATGAATATGTTCATATCATTAACGAAAATCGTAGAATAGATATGGATTCACTGCCTCAAGAAGTATTAATGGAACAACAAGATTCATCCCTCCATAGTGATCCAGTGATTGCTTATTATGCCTCAAAGTGTGATTTTTTTCAGTTTGCCGCTAATAATTTAGGATTGGAAAAATATGATGTCATTCATACACAAGATATATTTTCGACCGTCTGCATTAACCGGATACGAACCGAAAAAACTGCTCTGGTCGCTACCCTTCATGGTTGTGTCGCTCACGAGCTAAGGAGCGCGTACTACAGCTCCAATACGCAAAAGAAAAGCTATGCAAAACAAGGTTGTGATTATTTTAACCGACTCGAATATGAAGGTGCGACCTCGGCTGACTATACGATCGTAGCCAATGAATGGATGAGAAATATTTTAACGGATGAATTTCAAGTGCCGAAAGAGCAACTTAGCGTTTTTCACTATGGATATGATATTGAATCCTTCTTGAAGCGAACGAACGAAAAAACCGAGATCCAACGCCCAAATGATAAGAAAGTGATTATCTATACTGGTCGCCTGAATGAGTTTAAAGGAGTACATCATTTGATAAGCGCACTCAAGGAATTAAAAAAGACTAGAAGTGATTGGGTTTGCTGGATTGTTGGGGATGGTCCCAAAGAATTGGAGTTGAAAAACAAAAGCAAAGCGGAGGGATTGGAAAGTGATGTGATTTTTATGGGAAGGCGGGATGATGTTCCTTTTTTGTTATCTCTTTCGGATATCTTCGTTCTTCCAACATTGATGGAAAATCAGCCGTTGTCTGTAATTGAAGCACAAATCACCGGAAAAGCTGTCATTGCCAGTGATGTAGGAGGAGTACCAGAAATCATCGAACATGGAATTACAGGTGTATTATCACCTGCGGGGGATGAACAGATGTTAACCATGCATATCAATTATTTATTGGAGAATGAGTCCTATATGAAAACCCTTGGTTTAAATGCCCAAAAATGGGGGCTGGAACATTGGTCACCCGATAAAGCCGTCCAAAAGGTGCTAGGTGTATATGAAAACGCACTTTGCAAAAAGAGAAATAAATGATGTCTACAAGAAAGGTGCTAACCACTTATTGCGTCAGCACTTTTTTTCCTTTTTCCTTTCTTTTTTGGCAATGCTAGGTACCTGTTTAAGACATTTTTGAACGTATTACATACAATACTAAAAACATATAAGAGGAGTATGATGCATGAAGGCTATCGTGACAGGAGGGGCTGGGTTCATCGGTTCCCATCTCGTTGAAGAACTTATCTTAAATGGTGCCGAGGTACATGTATTGGATAACATGATATCCGGACACAAAGAATATGTACATCCAAATGCCATCATCCATACTGAAGATATATGCAGTGAGGCAGCTGTCCAAATCATCGCGAGTGAAAAGCCGGATGTCGTTTTCCATTTGGCTGCACAAGCTGATGTGAGCCGTTCCATACTTGAACCCCAATATGATGCTGATGTGAACATTAATGGAACAATTAATATTCTTCGGGCTTGTCATGAATCTTCTGTAAGTAAACTGATCTTTTCCTCCACCTCAGGAGTTTATGGCAATTTACAGAAAGAACTGATTTCCGAAGACGACCCGACAGGCCCCATTTCTTATTATGGATTATCAAAACTGACTGCCGAATCATATATCCGCCTGTTTCATCAGTTATATGGGCTCCCCTATACGATTCTTCGTTATGGAAACGTTTATGGGCCGAGACAAACAGCAAAAGGCGAAGGCGGAGTCGTCGCAGTCTTTTTGGAAAAACTCAAAAAAGGGATGCCTTTAAGCATTCACGGTGATGGTGAACAAACTCGTGATTTTATATATGTGAAAGATATAGTGCATGCTAACATCGCTTCGGTGAATCGTGGTAATCAAGAAACGATCCAGGTCAGCACTGCACAGAAAACATCAGTAAATCAACTCTTGGAAATGCTAGCACAAATTCATGGTTCAAAAGTGAGTACACTCCATTCAGCCGCAAGAACAGGAGATATCAAACACAGCTGCCTTGATAACAGGAAAGCACGGCAATCGCTGAATTGGTATCCAAAGACTGATATTTTCAAAGGGTTATCCGAAACCTATTCCTTCTCGAGTAAGAAGTAGTTACAATGATATCCCCCATGCTCCCCTTTAAGACCACTACCACATCGTGTATGGATCGCTTACCTTTACACCTCATACCGCTGCTACATTCAAAATTAAAGACGCACTAAAAAAGGGTTACGTTTTCAATCTATCATTTCTCCCGAAAACCCAAATTTTCGGGAGAATATCAGTGGTCATTTTTTGGATCGTTTATAAAAAGGATTCCATCGAGAAAGATGTTTTTTTAAAATCCTTCGTATAGTATTCATAAGTTGAACAATTTCTAAAGCATTACTCTATTTATTAACTCTTAATAAAATGGCAGCGCTTTCATAAAAATTTCACCTTTACACTCAATAGCTCAACGACTTTCGCCACTTATATTCCCCTCGGGTTTATATAATATCAACCTTACATTTTTGTTTTAAAGAAAAAGACCCCTCGGATAGTTAACTTTTTCATCAAAGCGATGCGAGGTTTCCTACACGAAGAGATCTTTACATAACATGACCATTTTCAGCCTGAACGAAATCTAGTCTTTTGGTCACGAATGGATTAAACCATTCAACCAATCGACTTGTTTTCTTCCTTTTTCCTCATCCAATCTCTTAATTCCACCAGCATTTCTTCGTAAGTAGGCAGTTTGTATTGAAAATCATTTCTTGTATTTTTAATGGTTCGATCTAAATTAATAAATGAATCAGGAATGATTTCCACATCGGTTTTCTTGAAGATTTGCTGTATCAATGTCAATAAGGCCGCTTTTGAGATCTTTTCATCTGAGCCAAGATGATATAACCCAGTAATGTTCTTTTGGATCATCGTGTCCAGTGCCTTAGCCAGCTCGAGAGTCGTTACACCATTCCATAGCACTTTTTCGTATCCTTTTATTTCTCCCTTTTGCTTCATGAACCAAAGAAATAAACCAATTCCATTTTCTTTTAGCTCCGGGCCGATTATGGAGGTTCGTATAGTCAAATGTTTTTCACTAATGATTTCACCCAAATGTTTTGATTGGCCATAAATTGTGGAGCTGTCGGGTACATCATTCTCAGTATAATCACCTTTTGACCCTGAAAATACACAATCTGTACTGATATGAATCAATTTTCCATTATTGCGTTCAGTCAATTTAACAAGCTGATGGGGAAAAACACTATTTACCTGAAAAGCGAGTTTCGTATTATCACTAGCATGCTCATTTAAAATGCCGATACAATTAATCGTAATGTCAGGTTTAACTTTATCCATGATTTCCTCTAGACTCGTTACATCGGTTACATCCAGATATAGTCCCTTATTATCATTCGGATCCCTTGACGTATAGGTCACCTGATACTTCGGGTCCTGTGTGAAATACTCCTTTATTACATGGCCTGCCATCCCTTGTCCACCAAGGACTAATACCTTCATGTTAAATAAAGCCCCCGTTCTTTAACATTTCCTCGATCTGGGCTTTATCCATAAGTCCTGTGCCAGAGTTATAGTCTTCTAAACTAACCGGCTGGTATTTAGAATAATGTTCTTTTATCCCATCTATGTGAATGGCCGGCAATATGACATAATACTCATCGTCATAGGCAATCGCCGTTGTGCTTTCATATTCTGAAAGCAGGATTTCATGGAGTTTTTCACCAGGACGGATGCCCAGGACATCTACACCTACATTTGTTTTCCCGGATGCTTCTATCAACACTTCAGCTAAGTCAATAATTTTACAGGAAGGCATTTTCATCACGAATATTTCTCCGCCGACACTTTCAAAAGTAGCCTTGAATACCAATTTTATCGCTTCTTGAATGGTTAGAAAGAACCTTGTCATATTCAAGTCCGTTATCCCGATTTTCCCCTTTTCCTTGATTTGCTTTTTGAATACATGAATGACGCTTCCATTCGTACCCATGACATTTCCTCCGCGGATACATACGAATCTAGTTTTCGTGTTTAATGTATTAGCGTGTATGATCAGTCTTTCCGCCATTGCTTTTGATAGACCATAAAAATTGGATGGATTCGAAGCCTTGTCGGTAGATATATTCACAACAGAATGCACATTACAGCTTATAGCTGCCTCTATTACATTCTGTGTTCCGATTACATTCGTCTTTAATGCTTCAATGGGCTGATCTTCACAAACAGGAACATGCTTTAATGCAGCCAAGTGGAAAATATAATCAACACCTTGGCAAGCTTCCAATAAAGCTTCCTTCTCTTTTATGTCTCCGATAATAAAATGCAATTTCGGATTATTATCAAACTCTTGTTTCATTGTGAATTGATTGGATTCATTTCTTGAGAAAATTCGTATTTCACGCGGTTCAAAATCCAGTAGTTGCCTTACCAATTCATATCCCCATGAGCCTGTACCGCCCGTTACCAAAATTGTTCGATTCTTAATCAATTTCATGGCCTCCCAGTATTATTTTAAGCACTTTATCTGAAACGTTTTTATGGTCGTAGCCTTCTGGAAAGGTCCAGTCTTTTTGCTGGTTAACCATAATCTTCACACAATTGACGATTTGTTCAGCATTAATTCCCGATAACATATTGCTGCCTGACTCAATTGTTTCAGGCCTTTCCGTAGTTTTTCGTATCGTAACCGCAGGAACATGGAACAAGCAACATTCCTCTTGGACGGTTCCGCTATCGGTCAGCACACAAAAAGCGCTTTTTTCAAGCTTAACGAAGTCGAAGAAACCAAATGGCTCATGGAATTCAATTAGTGGATGTACATCTAAATTGGGACTGAGTTCAATGCGGGATTTTGTCCGGGGATGTAAGCTGCATATAATTCTTTTTTGATAGGTTTCGGCAACCAAATTAATGCCTTTCATAATTTCCATCAAACGGTCTTCATAATCAACATTTTCGGCTCGATGGGCTGTTACGAGGAAATAATCCTCCTTTTTCAAATTCATTTTGTCCAAAATTCCACTTTGCTCGATCTCATTGTTGTAATGATTCAAAACTTCGTAAATAGGGTTTCCCGATAAATATATCCTTTTGCTGGGGATACCTTCTTTCAGAAGATTCTCTTTACTTTGAGGAGTGTAAGGTAAATTCAAGCTTGATACAGCATCAATGATCTTTCGATTTTTCTCCTCAGGCACTTCCAGGTCAAAGCAACGGTTTCCTGCTTCCATATGAATGACGGGTATTCCCAGTCTTTCTGCTAAGATGGAGCTGAGCCCGGAGTTCGTATCCCCCAACACTAATACTTTGTCTGGCTTTTCTTTTAATAGGATTGTCTCTAAATTCTTAAAGATCGCCGATAACTGTTCGCCGAGTGTTTTCTGTTGATTCAGCAAGACGTAATCGGGTTTCCTTACCTGTAACTGTTGGAAGAATATTTCGCTTAAGGATGTAGTGAAATTTTGTCCGGTGTGTACTAGTATATGTGAATCGGCATACTGATCCAATTTCTTTATAATGAGACTTAATCTGATGATTTCAGGTCGAGTCCCTAAGATGGTCATTACTTTCACGATTTGCACTCCTTACTCTTTTCTGGTATATGGCCTCTCCTTCTACCCTTTATTGTATGCACTGCCAATCCTATTGTTATAGGCTAACCTATTAGATTTCGGTCTATATAAAACAAATAACCGCGTTTATAGACAGCACTTCCAACTCCGGCCAAGACACGTTTAAAGACTTTTTTTAAATAAAAAAAGCCATGGAACGACTCCAAGTCTTTTTTGGTAGAACATCTGCCTTAGTACACTAAGCATTATCATCCTTATGAGGTAAATGTTTCATCCATTTTTCAAAAGCCTTGTTTGTTACCCTATGGAATTATGGGAAATCATTCTGAATTGAATTCCACTCCAATCTATTAAAAATGCTATATGTCCTTATGGGGACATATAGCATTTTTATCATTTTTGGAATTGTAATTGATGCAGATTGGCAAAAATGCCCCCCTGCTCAAGTAAGTCATCGTGACCGCCCTCTTCAGCAATTCCTTCTTCCGTAACAACCACGATCTTGTCAGCATTTCGAATGGTTGCCAATCGGTGTGCGATAATTAACGTAGTTCTGTTTTCAGCTAGTTCTGTAAGAGCCTGCTGAATTATTCTTTCCGTCTCAGTATCGAGTGCAGAGGTTGCCTCATCGAGAATTAATATTGGCGGATTCTTCAAAAACATCCTCGCTATTGCAATTCGTTGTTTTTGTCCTCCAGATAATTTCAAGCCACGTTCACCTATTTGAGTTTCATAGCCTTCTGGAAGTCCTTCAATGAAAGTCTCCAAATGGGCTTTCCTTGCAGCATCTTGAATTTGTTCATCCGATGCTCCAAGCATTCCGTACGCAATGTTCTCTTTTACTGTTCCTGTGAAAAGAAACACGTCTTGCTGGACTATGCCAATTTGTGAGCGCAATGATTTTTTCGTCATCTCACGAATATCAATTCCATCAATGGATATTGAACCGGCCTTAACATCATAAAATCTTGGGATCAATGAACATATGGTCGTTTTCCCAGCTCCCGAAGGCCCGACAAAAGCAATGGTCTCACCAGCCTTAATTGTAAGATCAATACCTTTTAAAACTGGCTTTTTGTCTTCATAGTTAAAAGAAACGTCTTTAAAGGAAATATCGCCTAAAAGGGTGGTTACCTCTATTGCATCCTTTTTATCGACGACATCTGGCGTTACATCCAGAAGTTCCGTAAAACGCTTAAAGCCGGCCATCCCTTTTGGATAGAGTTCCATCATCGCACTGATTTTGTCGATCGGCTTAAACAATACGTTAACATATAAGACGAATGCAACCAGTTCACCATAAGAGAGCTGCCCATGAAATGTTAGCCAAGCACCAAGCACCAACACGGCAAGGGTCATAAACCTCGTCATCATGTATATGCCCGATAAGCTAAAGGACATAACCTTATATCCAAGAAGTTTCGCTTTACGGAATCGGCGATTATTAGTAGCAAATCTTTTCATTTCATATGTTTCATTAGTAAAGGATTGTACAACCCTGACTCCTGAGACGCTATCTTCCACACGGGCATTTACATCCGCAACTTCTGTATACATTTTCTTCCAGGCTTTATTCATCTTTAAATTACTTATGACAATTAATAAAACGAGGAACGGTAAAATACAAACCGATACGAGTGCAAGTTTCACATTGATTGTCAACATAATCCAAAATGCGCCTATAAAAGTCATGAAGGCAATGAATAAATCTTCGGGACCATGGTGAGCAAGTTCCCCAATATCGAAAAGGTCATTGGTTATGCGGCTCATGATATGGCCGGTTTTCGTGTTATCAAAAAAACGAAAAGATTGTTTCTGCACATGCTCAAATAATTCTTCACGCATATCAGTCTCGATATTGATACCCAATTTGTGCCCCCAATACCCTACGATGAACTGTAAGAAGGTACTAATGATATAAAGGAGGAACAAACCGGCACTTACCGAAACAATTGCAGACCAGTCGTCGCCAGGCAGCAGTGTATCTATGAACCACTGAACAGCTAGCGGAAATGCAAGTTCTAGTACAGCAACGACCACTGCACTGAAGAAGTCAATAATGAATAACCGCTTATGCGGCAGGTAATATGAAGCAAAACGTCGAATCATCAAATTTTTCTCCTTTTTTACATATATTAAGGAGTATAATTCCATATTCAATATTCAGCAAGCATTTGAGAACCCCCTTGTTCATATTATGGTAAAATCATCTATATAAAACAGGCCAACCCGGCTCATGCAATCTAGTAAATTAAGGAGTGAATCCAGTGTAAAAATTATAACCATTCTAAATATCCATGAACTTTATTTTCGCAAAAGGATGGTATATATGAAAAACTCATCTTTTCGATACCTTTGGATCGGTCAGTCGTTTGCAAATCTAGGTGATATATTTTATGTAGTCGGGTTGATTTCATTATTATATACTTTGACGGGATCTGCCTTTTATTTGAGCTTGCTTCCGTTCACTACAACGATTTTTCGATTTATCAGCAGTTTACTCTCCCCCCTTGTCATCGACAGGTTTCCTTTAAAAAGGATCCTTGTACAATCTCAATGGTGGAAGTCCATCTTACTCGTTGGCCTAGGAATCTATATAACAAATTTCAATCATGGTTTTGCTGTTGCCGTCATTTGCTTCATTGCCTCCATTTCATTATTGGATGGAGTCGCTGCCCCGGTCAGCGCAGCTTTGGTTCCTCAATTAGTTCCGAAGGAAGAACGGATGAAAGCGAATGGTTTCTTGAATATGATCACCCAGACCATCTTTGTAGCAGGATGGCCACTAGGTTCCGTCTTATTGATAAGTACCAACAGCAGTTTCATCATTTGGCTTACGGTCATGCTTTTTGCCGTTTCAACGATCTATACAATGAAAATAGAAGTCTCAGAACGAACGACGGACTCTGTTGTTCCGTCAAACTGGGGTTCGATTAAATCCGGATGGGTTTCGATTCGACAAATCCCAACTATCCGTACACTCATTTCCATTGATTTTATAACTACTTTGGCTTCAAGCGTGTGGATGGCTGCCGTTATATATGTATATGTTGAACAGAACCTGGAACTAGGTGAGGAGTGGTGGGGATATATTAACACAAGCTACTTTGTCGGCATGATATTCAGTGGATTGATCGTCATCCGTTTTGCCAAGTTACTAGAAAAATATATAGGGTTCTTCATCACTTTCGGGATATTTCTCAGTTCAATGCTAACCCTGCTTTTTGGAACTACCAGTATTCCTGCTTTGGCTTTACTGCTGGCATGCCTGTACGGTCTCCCGGAACAAATCCGGGAAGTGATCTACACCAAGCTATTCCAAGACCATGCTTCGGAAAAGACTCTTGCAAAATTTCATGCAGTTTGGGGAGCCGTCATCAATCTTACATTTGCCGGCTCTGTCTTACTATTAGGCTATATAACGGAAACATACAGTGTAAAAACAACGTTCCAATTTTCTTCCACCCTGATATTCCTTGCCTTTCTTTATGCAATTTTTAAAAAGAAAGACTTACAGGGAAAAAAACATGAGCATTCGATACCAAATCAGTCATAAATATTCCTGGATGATGCATTCCATTCGGTTAACCGTTAAAGTAAAGGAGCCTTGGTTTTCCCTGGCTCCTTTTTATTGGTTCATAGCCATTCGAACGATATTGGCTCCCTTTAATTCTTCTAGATGTGATTGGCTTGCCCTGATAAAAGTTGCACAACCAAACAAGGGAAAAATATAACACTTCTATTCACCGCCTGCACCCATTCATCTATTTAATAATCAAAATATTCTTTTCTATAAACGCCCAATTCTGAGGGAATTCCAAACCAATCTGCCAATAAGTTGCACCTATCAGTTCATATGCATCAATCATTTCATATTTCGCGCTTATCGATCGAATATCTTCAAACCAAACCACATGATTCGAATTTTCTCTTTGATAAGCATAATTAGGTGATGCCGCAGACGTGTCAAAAGTTATTTCAGCGCCAGTTGCAATAGCAAGATTTTGGGCATTTTGAGCTGATAAAGCTTTCGTCTCGTGGCTTGGTACTACCCAATCGTATCCATACATAGGAAATGCCGACTGCAATTTATATTCAGGAATATTCGTCAAAGCATAACGAAGAACCTCGCCCATCCACCAAAGTGGGGAAATTGGTTCAGGCGGGCCAGTAGGATACCCATAGTCAATGGTCATCACGGCAACAAGATCGGCTACCTCTCCGATCCCCCGATAATCATGGCCGCCTACAATTCGATTATCAGGATTATCCGCTGTTTTTGCGTGTACGTTCACATGAAGGATCAGTTCGTTCAATCCCTCCTTTAATTCTTTTAAAAAAAGCACATAATCGGAACGCCGAGCAGGTGGTATGAATTCGATGTCCATACTGACACCCCCATACCCTTTCTCCCTAACGAATTTCAGCATACTATTGATTAAATTCGCTCTGTATACTGTACTAGCAAGGACATCACCCGCCAAATCAGCATCAAAATCACCATCTTGAAAGTTCCGGATCATCAATAGGGGTGTCACCCCGGTTTGCTCGCATTTCGCGATAAGCGGGAGATCATCACCATCAACGTATGCATTTCCTTCCCTTGTAAACGAATAAGCTACAATGGCTAAATAGGATAATTTATCACCATTCTCCTCAAGTGTTTCAAATACTATTCCACCTGAATTCGGAAAGGCAAAACCCAGCGTAATCAATTGATTTTTGTAAGGGGACGGAATCAAAATTACCGTGCCGACTTTAAGCGAGTTTGCAGCGATTCCTGGATTGGCTTCCTTGATTGCCGCTGCACTCGTTCCAAAACGACTGCCGATTCTAGTAAGGGTATCCTGACTTTTAATTAGATACCTTCGTCCCACCGCTTTTTCCTCAGGTATATACAATGCCAGGCCAGGAACCAAAGCTGTTGATTCCAAACCGTTGACTTCAATTAACCTCGATGGTTCAATTTTATTTTTTCTGGCAATTTCCCAAAGGCTGTCACCTTTTTTCACAATAATGATCGTCATTCATAACCCTCCAAACTCCCTCCAAAAAAGTTTATGTTATTCAGGTAATTGGATAGAACGAATTATCATATTTCCTTGAAGATATCCTGCTTTTTTATATAATAAGGGATCACTTAAAAAAGAGGCTGTCCAAACGGACAACCCCACGCTATTTTCGTTTCACATGCTTCCATTCATTAAAGAAAATTCTTAATATCGTAGAACTTCCCATTCTCCAAATCTTCCGATTCAAGAAGCTGCAAAAGTATATCTGCCACAAATTCGGGGCTTCTTAACATGCCCTTCTCTTTATATTCATGAAATTTGTCTCGATCGGAAAAGTCCCGTTCGTCTGCTGACCGGATTGTCCCTTGCATCGCCGTATCCATTACTCCAGGTGAAAAAGATATGAGGGACGTAGGGAAAGACGCTTTATCCTGCTCCACCCCTGCAACCCGTGTAAACATTTCTAGCCCCGCCTTAGTACTGCAATAGGCTGCCCAGCCATGATAAGGATTTTTTGCTGCACCTGATGATATGTTCACCATTACCTTCTTTCTGTTCGAGTCCTTTGTCTGTTTAATGAATTCATCAGCCAATACGATGGGTGCCATGAAATTCACCCGCATGCTTGTTTCCAAATTTACCATACCAAGCTCTCCTACCGGCTTTATCGGTTCAATAACGCCTGCATTATTAATGAAGTAAATGTCACTTGTATCATCGACAGCAGCAAGAATCTCATTGACTAAGGAAGGTAACTTTTCAGTTTCATTCAAGTCCATCGAAATAAATGTAAGTTTCTTCCCTGATCGGTCAGCCAGCCGCTGCATTTCAGGATTGGCTGTACGGGAAACTAAAATGCAATGATCACTCGTCTGCAAACATCCTTTGGCGATGGCAGCACCTAAACCTTTTGAAGCTCCTGTGATTATAAACGTTTTCATGACTTTTCCCCCTTTTATGGATATAAACTATTGTACCAAAATAGAGTTCGGAAGGGGCTCATCCCGAACCATGACATTAAGGCAAGACTTGTGATTCTTAATGTTTTTTCTGGTTTTATGAATGAATTGAAGAAATTACATTCCTCCTAAACAATGGCTAGCCGAGACGCCACAGGCGCTTGCTTTGATGATGCATAGCTGACAGTCGGCTGAAAGGGAGCGGATTTCTGAACAACTGGAACATTTCATAAAGAAAAAAACTGCAGGCAAACTCGCTTTTCTTCGAATTTGTCTACAGTCTGAGCAGACCATGTAGTAATGGTCCGTTTAGTTTAAAAATTATAATATCGGTGATACTAGCCTTGCAATGGACTCTTTAAAACGAATCCACTTGGAACGCTTTTCAAACTCTTCAATTGTAAGCTGCCTGCAAACTTCGACATCCTTATAAAAAATCCTTGTCAGTGTTTCTGCCATTCCTTCATCATAAATGAAGGCATTGACTTCAAAGTTCAATTTAAAACTACGGACATCAATGTTAGCTGTCCCCACCGAGGAGACCTCTTCGTCCACCACGATCATCTTCGCATGAATAAAGCCGTTATCATAGATGTATATCTTAGCTCCCGCTCTTAATAACTGCCCTGCATTGAAAGTTGTTGCCCAATAAACGAAAAGGTGATCAGGTTTATTCGGAATCATGATTTTCACATCTAATCCTGATAAGCTGGCAATCCTGAGTGCATCCAATAAACTTGCATCCGGTATGAAGTAGGGTGTTTGAATGAGAATCGATTTTTTTGCTGAAGAAATTAATTTAATATAGCCATTTTTAATTTGTTCCCATTCAGAATCCGGCCCACTTGTCACTATTTGCAAATCTATATTTCCTTGAGGCTTTACAATAGGGAAATAATGAGGTTGATACGTTATATCATGGTGCTTTGATGCCTGATTCCAATCCAAGATGAAACGGGTTTGAATGGCTTTGACAGCCGACCCCTTTATTCGAAGGTGTGTATCACGCCAAAAACCAAATTTCGGATTAAGCCCTAAATACTCATCTCCAACATTAAAGCCTCCAACATACCCAATTTTCCCATCTATGATGACGAGCTTTCGATGGTTACGGAAATTCAGGCGTAAATTTATAAATTTTAATTTGGATGGAAAGAATGCCTCCACTCGTCCTCCAGCCTGCCTAAATTCCTTGAAGAAACGTTTAGTCATCCCTCTGGAACCCAGCTCGTCATAAAGCAGCCGAACTTTGACGCCTTCATTCGCTTTTTTAGTCAATGCTTCAATGAATCGTTTACCCAAGCCGTCCCTTTGAATGATGTAATATTGTATATGTATATGGTTTTCGGCCGCTTCAATATCTTTAAAAAGCTGGTCAAACTTATTTTTCCCTTCCGTAAAAATATCGACTTGATTATCTTCAGTAAGCACGGCATCATTATTCCGGAGATGCATATAAATCAAATCACGATAATTACTTGAAGAAGCATTTCGAAATGGGAAATGATCCGTTGAAAGCTCTTCCATCTGTTTATCAAGGATTTCTTCAATCCCGATCTTCTTCTTGTCCTCCCATTGGAATAAGTGGGCGTGCCTTAAACTTGTTCCAAAAAGGAGATATAAAATAAAACCGACTACAGGCAGAAAATATAACACCAATAACCAAGCCCAGGTCGTGCTCGCTTCCCTTCTTTCAAAAAATATGACAATCGTGGCAAATAAAATATTTAGAATGATGACGAGGCCGAGCAAAACCGATGTAACATGCGTAAATTCCATAGCATACCCTCACTCAATTTTTATCCCTTTAAGGATACCATGCAAATTCTTTATATCAAAGGATTTGCTTATCAGAAATGAAAACAGAGAATTCACAAAAATGGACCTCTTCTTGTAGAGGCCCATTTTAAAAAATACATCCACCCCGGACACTTAAATTTCTCAGATTGGTCAGGTTGTCTTATCATCATCGTCCTAAAAATTACACTACCGGCTTTTCACCAATAAATTCACTGCTTCTTTAACTAGCTCTTCGGGATTCTTTTCTCCGGATTCATTAGCCTCCCGGACGCATTCTACAAGATTGGAACTTACTATTACCCCAATTGTCCTATCGATTGCCGATCTAGTGGCAGATAACTGCGTTACTACATCTCTGCAATCTTTGTTTTCCTCCATCATCTTCAATATCCCACGAAGCTGTCCTTCAATTCGCTTCACTCTATTTTTAACCTGCTTATCATACTCCATGTGATGCCTCCTGCCCCGCCTATTACTTATGAATCGTATCCAAACATCCATTATAAAAACCATTCAATTGATCAAAGGCTTTATAAAGAATATTACAATTTATAATACATACCACTAAGGTATAATTGTCAAGTGCCAATATCCAATAATGACAGCTGCAATATGTAATTTCTATTTTTGTACAAGGAGACTTTGTGCAACTGCCTCAGAAAACTCGATCGTCATTTGGGGAACGTAGGTTTTTAACAAAGCATTGACGATGGGGGCTTTGGCCCCTTTTGCCGTAATCGCAAGGCAGCCTGTCATTTTAGTCTGTCCAATTCCGCACTGTTCCGCTAAAAAATAACCGTGCCCCTCAAATTTTTCATTTAATCCCTTAAGATTAAATGTTACCTTATCAGGTTCAATCCATTCCAATATATTCACTTCAAGTTTAATTTTCTTCTTCATTAATCCCAAATCGCTTTTAAACTCCCAAATAAGTGTCTCCTCACTTATCATCTCATGATTGATATATCCTGGGACAAGAGGTGCCCAACGGTCAATGCTACTTACAAATCCCCATACTGTTTTTATTGAAACAGGTAAAATGATACTATGCACACCTTCTGACAAAGCAAATCCCCCTTAATCATTCTACTTACATCTTTTTAATGTATGGCTGAACAATATTGAATAGAACGGTAAGTTTAGATTCTTAAACAAAATTCTCCCGGTGGTAGCAAAGAATCGCCCCTCTGCAATAAAGGGACGATCCTTTTTTTACTTATTAATCTGACGCGAATTCAACCGTATACATATTCAAGCTTGGATCTGGGTTAATCCAGGCGCTTTCAAACACGAAGACCACTTTATAATTTGCGGAATCGGTATAAGTGACATAGTACATCCCTTCTTGCTCCACTTCACTTACAGGTTCACCAATCAATTCCTTCAGCATGGATAAATGGATGGTTTGCAATTTCGGATCAAAATCATCAATGGCTGTAATCGTCTTTCTACCTGTTGAACCGTCATAGAGGAATCGAACATTACGGCTCCAATAATTGGCTGCAACGGTACTTAAATCTTCCGGTGCCCCCCAGGCTTTTTCCACTTTCTTCAACGAATCACCTACAGAAAATGGTCCACTGCTAATGGATTGTTGGGATTCGTAGGCCAAACCCATGATCTGCCTAATCAAAAGGTCTGGCGTGGATTGCGATGAAATTGAATCTGATGAAGCAAATGCAGCCTGCCCACTAAACATGAGAAATGCGAGCATTAGAAATGTAACGCTTCGGATAAAACGATTCACTTGTTTCAAAGTTACCCTCCTTTTTCACCTGGAAATGACTGATTACATTATATTAAATATCTTGAAAAAAATGAAAAGTTACGTATGTCATTTCATTTGGTTTTACACACGATTAATATTCATCGGAACTTTGGACACATACCCTTCGTTCAAAAAAAATCTTTAAATGAAATATTAAAGCCGATTAAGCCATTTAAAGTGAGCCACATTTTTTAAAATAAATTCTCCTGATTTAAAACTTCCCCATCCCCCATAGGTATTCTAAGGGAGATGGTTTTTTTATGAATAGTTAAACACCTACAAGATTTAGATGGACGATCAAAAAAATAACAGAATATTCAGTTTTCAATACTCGCAAGCAGAGTTGACAAACTGTTAGGTAACATTTCATATGTATGTAATTAATGACTATGCCTTAAAACCAACGGTCCTAAAGGCATAGTCATTACATCAAAAATAAGATAGATTAATGCATTCTACTAATATACTGGTTATTGCCGATCAAAAAGAGAAGCTCCCGCTATGCCGGGCTTTGTCATCTCATAAGGATTTAGAATCAGATCCAATTCTTCCTCTGTCAGTACATCATATTGTAAACAAAGTTCGCGAACTGATTTGCCTTTTAATATCGCTTCCCGGGCAATACGTGAAACCACTTCGTATCCAAGGTGCGGATTGACTGCTGTAATCACTCCAACACTTTGTTCGACATAATCTTTTAAATGTTGCTCATTTGCTTCAATGCCTTCTAAACAATAATCTGTAAAGACATTGAAAGCATTGTTCATAATGCTGATTGACTGCAATAAGTTGAATACAAGCACTGGCTCCATTACATTCAACTCGAGTTGTCCTGCTTCTGATGCTAAGCAAATCGTATTATCGTTCCCGATCACTTGGAAAGCGACTTGGTTAATCAATTCTGGCATTACTGGATTTACTTTTCCTGGCATGATGGATGAACCTGGTTGACGAGCTGGAAGTGTGATTTCCCCTAATCCCGCTCTTGGTCCTGAAGCCATCAAACGTAAATCATTAGCAATTTTAGACATATTCATCATACATACTTTCAATGAAGCTGACACTTCAGTATAAGCATCCGTATTTTGAGTTGCATCTACTAAATGTTCTGCTCCTACAAGCGGCAAGTTACTGATCTCAGCTAAATATGTAACAACATTTTCAATGTAACGCGGATCTGCGTTCAATCCCGTTCCCACTGCTGTTGCTCCCATATTCACTTCATATAAATGTTGACGTGATTGACTGATTCGTTTTATATCGCGATCCAACACACGACTGTAAGCCTCAAATTCTTGACCAAGGCGAATTGGCACTGCGTCCTGAAGATGTGTGCGTCCCATTTTGATAACATGATCAAATTGTTTTGCTTTATTCTTTAAGACCGTACTCATCTTGGTCATTGTTTGCAACAATTGCTCTAAAAGTCGTAGTGTTGATAAATGAATGGCAGTAGGGAATACGTCATTGGTTGATTGCGACATGTTAACATGGCTATTTGGACTAACATGTGCATAATCACCTTTATTGTGTCCCATAAGTTCTAACGCACGGTTGGCAACGATTTCATTGATGTTCATATTCATCGATGTCCCTGCGCCGCCTTGAATTGGGTCAACGATGAAATATTCATGCCACTTTCCATCAATCACTTCTTCAGAAGCTTTGACGATAGCGCTTCCAATACCATCATATAACCTTTTGGTATCCATATTTGCTAAAGCGGCTGCTTTTTTAATCATCGCTAGTGCACGAATCATTTCTTCATTGACTTTGTAACCGGTAATCGGAAAATTCTCTACAGCGCGTAGAGTTTGTATTCCATAATAAACATCTGCCGGAATTTCCTTTTCCCCAAGAAAGTCTTTCTCGATTCGGTATGTTCTCTCTTCTATCAACATTTCCTCTTGCCCCTTTGTTTGTTCTAGAATGTGATGTCCTCTGCAATCGGTGTTTCCATCATTTCCTTCACTTTTTTAGGATCCCGTGTCTTGGCTAAAATCCACATCAACTTCGGAATGATGGCTTCTGTATTCATATTTCTGGAACGAATGATGACATTCTTGTTCACTTTTCGTCCAACTTCGTAAATATCCATATCTTCCCCTTCTTCTAAACATTGGGTAGTAATGACTACGGATATTCCGCATTGTACTAACTCATTCAATTTTTCTAAAATATTTCTTCCTTGAAAGGGAATACCACCGCTTCCATAACTTTCAATTACGATTCCCCGACATTGATTTTTCAGGAAATCAAAGAATTCAGGCTTAATACCGGGATGCAGCTTAACCAAAGCAACATCAGTACATAGGGAAGCATCTAACTTAGCTTCCTTATTCTTTGGTGAATGAACTGGCTTTAGATACTCAATTTTATCTTTGAATATGGTAGCAATATAAGGATAGTTAATACTTTCAAATGAATCATAGCTTTTCGTTCTCAATTTAATGGCTCTCGTACCCTGGATGACTCTACCATCAAAAACAACATATACTCCTCCAATATCTTCACAAGCAAACCGAATTGCATCAGAGATATTTCTTTTGGCATCTGTCTTTTTAAAGGCAATTGGGATCTGAGAACCTGTAATGACGATTGGTTTCCCTAAATCTTGTAACATATATGAGAGCGCAGCTGAAGTGTAAGCCATTGTATCTGTTCCATGGGTAATCACAAAGCCATCGTAATCATGGTAGTGCTCATGGATGGATTGTGCCATTTCTGTCCAATCTTCCGGCTGCATATTTGTACTATCAATATTCATCAAAGGCTTACTATCAATCTTGCATAGTAAATCCAATCCCGGTAGGTGACCTAAAATGTCGTCAGCTTTCATCTCTGGAACCAGTCCATTTTTTCCTTCTAACGATGCAATTGTACCACCTGTAGTAATCAACATCAACTTCTTGATTTTTGACTTCAACTTCTCCAATATACTACCCCCTATATAGCCTCCCTGTTTCACAATCATTCTTATCATTTCAGAAAAGGATGTTTCGCTGCAAATGTACATGTTACGCGTACACCACATGTTATTATAGTCATGTTTCATAGTGAAATCAAGCTAAAATTATTCATTACGCGTACACTTATTTCAATTTGATGTTATAATGGATTTATATAAAAGGAGAGTAATAAGAATGATTTTAAATAGATTGACTTCATTAAGGAAGGCCAAAAGATGGTCTTTGCAATATACCGCTGACAGACTTGGAATCGCCAAGAGTACCTATGCAGGTTATGAATCGGGCCACCGCCGCCCTTCATTAGAAACGATTAATTTATTGGCAGGCCTATATGATACATCCACTGATTACATTCTAGGTCGGATAGATCATCCAGCTAAAGATATTACCACAGAGTCACCTCAAGTCATGGAATTAACGGATTTACCAAATATGGAGCTAGCCGTTGATGGAATCTCTCTTTCTGAAGAGGAGACGATTCAATTTATCGCTTTTATTAGAGCAAAACGAGAAGTGGAAATAAATCGCGATAAACAAAATGAAACATAGCAGAAATTGGGCTTAAGACTTGTATATGGGGGACGAACCGTACTTCATCCGGTACTTATAATATTCACGATGTACCTGGCATGATTTATATCTAAAACTGTAAAAACTCCAGGGTTTTAACCAGTTAGGGTAGCCGGTTCCGATTAATTAAGTTCGCCCTTTTTAGACGTTACCCTTAATTATTTCTGGATGACAATGCAGGTTATACTTCCTTCTTAGTGACTTAAGACTAATACTAATGATGCGTGATGCGCCAAGCTGAGAAATTTGAGTTTATATAGAAGAAAGTCGGCTTATTATTTAGCTTACTTCCTTTTCCAACAAGGTATGATAGATATCTGTTCCCCTCCTGATTTATTAGTAATGAAAGAAAAAACCATAGCAAAAGCTCATGGTTTTCCCCCCGTATATACATGAAATATTTAAGGCATCTCGTCTTCTTTTTCCCGATTTTTAAAAGCTTCATGTGTGACGATATCCTCGATTTGTTCATACTGCCGGCTGTGTTCCTTCTCTTCGCTAATTCTATTATTAGGTAAATTTCCCGGATGGCCTTTTTCTTTGTGATTAAAATTTTTACCACGGCTCATACTCATTTCTCTCCTTTCTATTCATTGTTTGTTTAGTTTTCCCAAGCACACAAATATTATGATTTAATTTCTCCTATTCCTGTTTTTGAAGCGGTTTCGTTTCTTTTTCAGCCTAAGAGATATGATAACTCGAATTTGAATAATGAATTCAAAAAGAACAGGAACCGCCTGATTATGACGCTTCCTGTTCCTTTTAGTGGCCTATATCATACATACTTTAAAACAGTACAAGGGCTAGGAGGATACCACCACGGAAGGTCGCCACTTTCTTGAAATGTCTTCAATATGATGTGGTGCCGTTCTGCAGCATCCTCCAATTAAACGCGCCCCTGCATGTTGCCATTCTTCAGATTTCAGGTCGAGCCTATTACATGATTCTTGACCATGCCATGTTTTAGTTTCCGGATTATATGTTTCACCTGAATTCGGATAAACAATGATTGGTTTATCCGTGTTTGCACGCAGCACCTGGATGGCTTCCGTGATACATGAAACTGGCGCACAGTTGATGCCGATTGCTGCAATTTGCTCACTGTCCCCTAACAATCTTGTACATTCCTCGAGTGAAGTACCGTCACTTATCGCTTTTTCATTTTTCAATGAAAAGGATAGCCAAGCATACACTTCTGGATAATCCTTCAATAATGAATATAATACTTTTGCTTCTTGCAGGGAAGGAATCGTTTCAAATGCTAAAAGGTCAGCTCCAGCTTCAATCAACGCTGATATTCGTGAGCTATGGAATGCAATTAAAGTTTCATCCGAAACACCATAGTTTCCTACATATTCTGAACCATCTGCAAGATAAGCCCCATAAGGCCCAACAGATGCAGCAACCAATGGCTTAGGCCTAAGCGTTTGATTTTTTTCCTTCCAAAAATCATCTCTTGCTTTTCTTGCGAGTAAAACCGTTTTCCGGATTAGCTCCAAAGCCTCTTTTTCTTGTATTCCGCGGAGGGCGAAACCTTCAACAGTGGCTTGGTAGCTAGCCGTAATCGCACAATCCGCTCCAGCACGAAAATAGTCAGAATGCACTTGATAAATCACTTCTGGATTTTCAAGTAATACACGTGCAGACCAGAGCGGGTCGTCCAAATCACATCCATGCCTCTCTAGCTCTGTAGCTAAAGCTCCGTCTAAAATCATGACTGAATGATCTCGTAAAATAGCGTCAATTGGGTTAGTTTTAATGTTCATGATCTACTCCTCTTTCCTTTATGGTTTTGTGTCAGATAATAACTTCCATAGCAAATCAAAATAAATGGAATGCCACAATATAGTGCAATTCGTTGTGTAGGATCAAATGCAATTCCTATGCAAGAAGCTAGGCATAGCATAAAAGAAACGATTGGTACGAGTGGATATAATGGCGTTCGATAAGCTAAGTCATTTACTGAATTTCCTTCGTTTATATATCGTCTGCGAAATAGAAATTGCGACATGCTAATACTCATCCAAACTACAACAACGGCTAGTCCAGAAATGGATACAAGCACTATGTAAACAGTATCCGGTGCAATAATACTCGAAAACAGGGCTAAGCAGCCGCCCAACATACTGAAAAGGACTGCATTTATCGGAACTCCCCGTTTTGTCAATTTTGCAAATATTGGTGATATAGTTTCCTTATCTGCAAGTGACCAAAGCATTCTGGATGCCGCATACAGTCCTGAGTTTGCAGCAGACAAAATGGCAGTTAATATAACAAAGTTCATAATATCCGCTGCATATGGCACACCAATCCGTTCAAGAACTGCCACAAAGGGGCTTTCTAATACGCTTGCATCCGAAATAGGCAATAATGCGGATAATACAACGATGGTTCCTACAAAAAAGATAATCAATCTCCATAATGTCATACGGATTGCCTTTGGTATCGTTTTTTCTGGATTCACAGTTTCTCCAGCTGCAATTCCAATTAATTCAGTTCCAGAGAATGCGAAATTCACCGCAAGCATCGTCATTATAATGGCAAAAGCACCATTCGGAAATAAACCTTCACTTGTAAAATTGGAGAATAACGGAGCGGATTGTGAATGAATTATTGGAATGAAACCTAGCATTGCCGCTGCTCCCAAAATAATGAAAATCACAATGGCAAATACCTTTATAGACGCAAACCAGAATTCGGATTCAGCGAAAAATTTAACGGTCCACGCATTTAATGCCAAAACCAATATGGCAAATAGTGCACTCCATATCCAGACATTGATTGATGGAAACCATCTCTGCATCAACAATCCTGCAGCCGTGAATTCCGAACCAAGTGCAACTGTCCAAGTTAGCCAATACAACCAGGCTACTGTATACCCTGTCCCAGGACCTATGTATTTAGCTGAGTAGCTATGAAACGCACCTGTCTCGGGCATATGTACTGCCAGTTCCCCTAGACATAGCATGACTAGATAAACCACTAATGCCCCAATCAGATACGAAAGGATGGTGCCAAACGGGCCTGCCTGTTGAATCGTATAACCCGAACTTAAGAATAAACCTGTTCCAATCACCCCGCCAAGCGATAGCATTATTATATGCCGTGCCTGCATTTTCCTTTGAAAATCATGCTTCCTTTTGTTCTCCATTCTTACTCTCCTTTATCTTGCATCCAGAAAAAACGAAAACGCACTCTAAAAAAGAGTGCGTTACTGACAAATAAACACTTACGGTCTTATCTATCAAGGTTTCACCCCCTGGAATTAGCACAGTGTCATTGCAGACCTGTTGCTGAGGTTTCATAGGGCCAGTCCCTCCACCTCTCTGGATAAGAAATTATTTTTTTATAACTTTATCAATCTATGAAAAAATTGTCAAGTTTTGTTTCGGTTTGTAAAGACTTCCTTTAAAATCCAAACGATCAACGCACCGTTGGCATAGATATGAACTTGTTTTTGGAACAGTCGCTTACATTATAGAATTGTAAATAATGCTAACCGGGAAAAATTTTTAAAAAATGACGACACCTTAAAAGATGACGCCATTTTTCTTATATTCCTTAAGGTCTTTCAATTTCAAATAATTCTCCTAGTTTTGTATAAGTATGACCCGCTAATCTTGCTACAGGTTTTAGCCCATTCTGGTCAATTCGGCCATTATGGTAAATCTCCTGCTCTATATGATAGCAGACTATTTTCCCTATCAATAAATCACAACCAGGTTTATTCTTGGAACCTGCCAAAGGTATCGCATGCTCCAATGTGCATTCAAAGCGTACCTTCGCTTCTTGCAATCCTGGTACCGACACCTTATCACTAACAGCCTGAGTGAAATTGGTAAGACCCAATTCACTTTCGTCAGACGGGAGTTCCTTGGCCGTTCGATTTGCATCAGCAACATTGTCTTCATCAGTGATATGAACAACGAATTCACCTGTTTGAATTGCATTTCGGGCCGTGTCCTTCAAAACTCCTTCTTTCCGTTGAACAGAAATGGAAATCATCGGAGGATTGGAACTGACTATGTTAAAAAAACTGAACGGCGCTATATTGATTGTACCGGTTTCGGATTGTGTCGTGACCAGGGCTATTGGTCTCGGTATGATGCTTCCAGTCAAAAACTTATAATTTTCCCGTTCTGTAAGACTTTCAGGATTTACTGAAATCATCTTCATCCCTCTCATTCTTATAAAAAGTTCTTTTGAAACCATGAACTTGCTGCATCAACCTCTGAACGTGTTAACTGATGACCGTAATTTTCCCAGTGAACGTCCACCGCAGCACCCGCTTGCAGTAAAATCCGATTAAGTTCATCAGTTTCTGCTGCGGGGCAAATCGGATCGTTTTTACCTGCAGCAATGAATACAGGTATATCCGATAGGGACGGCAAAGCAATCCCGCGTCTAGGCACCATTGGATGATGAAAAATCGCTCCTTTTAATGCCCCTTCGAAATGGAACATCAAACTTGCTGCTATGTTTGCACCATTAGAATAACCTAATGCCACCACTCTGTCACGATCGAAGTCATATTGTCCGGACGCTGATTCCAAGAAGTCATAAAGCTCCTTCGTACGGAAAATCAAATCTTCTTCATCAAAAACTCCTTCAGCCAGCCGGCGGAAATAACGGGGCATTCCGTTTTCAAGTACATTTCCCCGTACGCTGAGTACGGATGATCCCGGTGAAACCATCTCCGATAATGGCAAAAGATCCGTTTCCCTTCCTCCAGTGCCATGTAAAAGCAAAAGCAACGGTGCATCTGGATTACTTCCTTTTTGAAAAATATGCTTCATCATTTATCCTCCTCTAGTACCCTCGGCACTGCCGGCAGTAACGTTTTCTCCATAATTTCCCTTTTTTCTTCAAGCCATGGCGGCAGCATTAATTTACTACCCATCGTTTCCTTCGTTTCATCATGAGCAAAGCCAGGTGGATCTGTGGCAACTTCAAAGAGTATGCCTCCATCTTCCCTGAAATAAATGGCATCGAAGTATTGGCGGTCTTTAAAGGGTGTCACGCCATAGCCATGGTTTGCGATATGTTCCCTCCATTCTTTATGATCTTCATTATCGCTTGCACGCCATGCAAGATGATGGACAGTTCCCACTCCGATTTTCCCATTTGGCAAAACCGTTTTTTTAACATCTATCAAATTTCCGATGTCCGATGTGGATTTGAAGCGAATGAAATCGCCCTCTTCCCCCATCTTTTGCAAACCCATCACTTCCTCTAAAAGTTCCATCGTTTTGATCGGTTTAGACGTCAATAATACAGCACCGCCGAATCCCTTGATTGCCTTATCAGCTGGTACACCGCCGAATGACCACTCGCTATTTTTACCTTCTTTACGCTCAACCAGTTCAAGTTGCAATCCATGTGGGTCCTGAAATCCCAGATAATCCTCGCCGAAGCGTGAGATCTTTTCAAAGTCAATATTAAATTTACCCAAGCGCGTTTCCCAGAAGCCCAATGAACCTTCCGGAATGGCATATGTTGTTATCCCCACTTGTCCGGAGCCAATTGTCCCTCGGTATGCCCCAGGCCAAGGAAAGAAAGTGATGATAGTGCCCGGTGAACCTGATTCATCTCCGAAATATAAGTGATAGGTGCCTGGATCATCAAAATTAACGGTTTTCTTCACCATACGCATTCCCAGCACTCCAGCATAAAAATCCACATTCTCTTGAGGATTGCCTACAATTGCGGTTATATGATGTATTCCTGCATTTTGCTTTTGCATGCCGATTCCTTCCTTTCCCCTTGATTAATTAGTTGATTTTGTATTCAGTGGTTTTAAATTCGATTCAATATCTTTTCTTTTTGATTCTAAAAATGGCGGCAGGGCAAGGTTCTCACCTAGGTGCTGCTCTGCTTCATCAACTGCAAATCCAGGTCCATCAGTAGCTAGTTCAAATAATATTCCATTCGGCTCCCTAAAATAAAGTGAACGAAAATAAAAGCGGTCCACATATCCAGAGTTCACGAATTTTGATTCACTAATTTTTTCTATCCATTTTCTAAGTTCTTCTTCATTATCCACCCGAAAGGCAACATGGTGTACTCCACCCCTCCCCAACCTTTCCCGAGGAATGTCATTCCTTTCTTCAATATGAAGTTCCGCTCCTGTTCCTCCCTCACCTGTCTCATAAACGACAATTGGATTTTGCCCCCTAATTGCAGATGGGTATGTGCCTGTTTTCCTGAACCCCAATACCTCGGAGAGAACACTTTCTGTTAGTTCAATATTAGGTACAGTAAGTTTTACCGGTCCTAATCCAAGGATGGAAAACTCTTGCGGTACCGGGCTTCCATCCCATGGTGATCCCCCTTGAACACCGTTATTATCCTGATCGGAAACCAGAAGTAGCCTCTGCCCTTCAGGATCTTTAAAAGAAAGCACCTTCCTTTCAAAACGGTTCGATATTTCATCATGCTCAACATTGAATTCCACAAACCGTTTTTTCCAATATCCTAGAGCTTCATCATCTCTCACCCTTAAAGAAATTTCAGAAATGCTATTGTTTCCCTCATGAGTGCGGGCAGCATTGGGAATTTCAAAAAACGTCAATTCCGTACCCGGAGAACCAATTTGATCTCCATAAAATAAGTGATACACACGAACATCATCTTGATTCACCGTTTTTTTGATTAATCGCATCCCTAAGACTTTTGTGTAGAAATCAAAGTTATTTCCCGCTTTAGCTGTAATCGCCGAAACATGATGTAATCCTTTTAATTCCATCCGTACCACTCCTATCTTTTCTTTATAAATCTCCCCTTAAGGAGAGGAATTAATCCGTAAACAATATCTCGAAATCGAGATATTTAACTAAACATATAATACTTTTAATACAAATATCTTGATTTAAAGATAAATGATAACGATAAATTTGTCAACCATTTTCAGACAAATAATTTCACCCGTATCCACTTTTCATAAAATAATAAAATCAGGTCAAAATAAGTCGGTATAATGAATGGAGGTATGATGTATGGCTAAGGACTTTTTTAGCGCAATTGAAGATAGACGCTCTTATTATTCCCTTAGCAAGGAACATGTTGTCCCTAATAAAAGGATTAAAGAAGTTATCGATCATGCCGTTCAATATTCCCCTTCCGCTTTCAATTCCCAAAGTGCAAGAGTGATTGTTTTAACTGGTCAAAGCCACGACCAATTATGGGATATCACGAAAAACACATTAAGAAAAGCTGTCGGTGACAAAGATTTCGAAAAAACGGAAGAAAAAATGAAATCATTTATAAATGGTTATGGTACGGTTTTATTCTTTGAAGACCAGGCCATTATAACAAGGCTTCAAGATCAATTCAAAACGTATGCCGAAAACTTTCCGATTTGGTCGAACCAATCGTCTGCCATTTTACAATTTGTCGTATGGACTTCCTTGGAAATTGAGGGGTTTGGTGCAAGCCTTCAGCATTATAATCCTTTAATCGATGACGAAGTGAGAAAGACATGGGATATATCACGCGATTGGAAACTCATCGCTCAGATGCCCTTTGGAAAACCCACTGCAGAGCCTGGCGATAAAGACTTCTCACCACTAGAAGAACGAGTGAAATATTATGAATGAGACAATAGGGGCTGGCTCTAAATACCAAGCCAGCCCTTTCATTTATTTCACTTTAGTAATCCGGAAATGTTGCAAAAAATCTTGAAAATATAAATGCCGCAAAGCCTATATATTCTACAACCGGCATGATTTTGATTTCCTCACTGGCGTTAAACATGTACATTTCACTTCCCCCCACTAACCTATTGAATTGGTGAAGAACGCCCAGGTAGCCATTCCTTCAAATAATATGGAAGTCCACCGGAATATTGTTTAGCAGCATGTCCACTTTTCAGTAGGCTATATGTCTTATCCTTACATGTTAAATGCTCCATTACCGGATAAATCATTTCCTGTGGGACCAATCGATCATACTTACTTGCAATGACCAAAACACTAGCATTAATTTTCGATAGCTTCGCTTTTTTCCCCCTTACCTTAAAACCACCATTAACCAAGCGATTTTTTATCAAGAGGTCTTTGGTTATTTGTTTGGCAACTGCGCCGGATAGAGGCACATGCCCATTTACCCACGCATTGAAGCGGCGCCAATTCTTAACGTATTCCTCATCATCCGCTTGATTCAATAACGATAAATACGGTGATATATAGATAGGTGATGTAATTAAACGAATTCCATATTTAACAGCACTGGCTGGAATCGTTTGATAAATATCTATTGTCTCGTCAAAATCCGCTGTTCCTTCTTTTAACGCTTCCTGCCATTGATCAAAAAATTCCGAGCCACTGAAATCCACCGGGGTCACGGAAAGTATCAAATTCTTGATGGGCTCGTCTGCAATGGCAGCATATATTGCGGCTATTGTACCTCCGAGGCAAAACCCCATGACTGTAATTTCTGATGCTCCAGAGTGACGTAATGCACGCTGTACTCCTTTTTGAATATAATCGACGATATAATCTTCGATCGATATGTCACCATCTTCAAAGCCCGGGCTTCCAAAATCAAGCAAATACACATCAAAACCTTCATTTACAAAAGATTCTATTAAACTATTCCCCGGAGATAAATCAAGAATCAAAGGAGTATTGATTAGTGAATATATAAGAAAAACCGGTACATCATATTTTTTTTGTGCTGAGGGATAAAACCAAAGCGTTGATTTGTTTTTTTTCCACACCGCTATTTTCGGAGTCAGTCCCATTTCAGGCATTGGCTGATTGGGAATATCCAATAAATGTTGCCATTTAGTTTTGGGTTCAGATTGATTTTTGGGCACTTTCCGTTTAGCCATTTGAATTCTCCTGACCAACTGAATTGAACTCAGGCAGCTGTGAGCTTAACAATAAGGAGTTATTTATAAAATCAGATAACCTTTTTTTACTCCCTTCCATTTCATTGGATGCCAATCTTGATTTCTTTTTGATGCTGCGGGATGAATTGGCATTGCCTTTATTGCGAATTGAAGAATTACCCCCGACATTCCCGCCCCTATTCTCAACAAGCATAGAGACCAATTCTTCCAACCCATCAATTTTTTCTTCGAGTTGGATGACTAATTTCGCTAAACTCGCCACATCTTTTTTTGTTGGATAATTCATGATGATGGACATTCTTTCTGAGGCTTCCTGAAGACTATTTATTCTTGGTACCTGCATTTGGGCATTGTCGCTTACTGCTTCTATTAACTCACGATTATTTAGCAAATCCTTAATTTTCTCATTAAGCTGTTGCTCTTTTTGTGCGCCTAGTAATTTAAGCCCTTTATAAAAATTTGATTTTCCCACCATATATTTCTTCCTTCCTTTCTCCTCCGTTTACACTAATGCCGATATTCCACCGTCAATGATCAAAATATGACCAACCATATAGTCAGAAGCCTGTGAGGCTAAAAATACGGCAGCGCCCTTTAAATCATCTTCATCGCCAAACCTGCCAGCCGGAGTTTTACCTAATATGTCATAGTTGGATTTTTCAAGAATTTTCTTTGTGATTTTAGTCGGGAAAAATCCAGGTGCAATTGCATTGACTTGGATGCCGTATCTAGCAAGTTTAACTCCTAAATCCTTCGTCATTGTAATGATGGCACCCTTACTGGTGTTATAAGCTATCGTATCCAATAACTCGGGAAACGTCCCGCCAAGACCCGAAACAGATGCAATATTTATGATTTTTCCGAAATTTTGCTGCTTCATGACCTTCGCAACAGCCTGTGAAAACAGGAAAGTACCTGTAACATTGACATTCAATACTTTTTCCCACTTATCCTTAGGAAGATCCAAAAGAGGACCTGACCAGGACGTACCGCTATTATTTACAAGAATATCAATCGTGCCAAATTGGGCAACCGTTTCCTGGACGACATGGTCGATGGCACTCTCATCGGTGATATCACATTCAAAGGCAACGGCATTAACACCCATCAGTTGCAAGTCTTCACATACCTCCTTACAGACAGGCAGATTTCGTGAAGCAATGACTATATTTGCGCCAGCCTCCCCCAACGCCATGGCAATCTGTTTGCCCAGTCCTCTGCCGCCGCCGGTAATGATAGCCGTTTTATTAGTCAAATCGAACATATTACTCAATGTAGTCAACTTTTCAGCCCTTCCTTAATGAAGTATTATTTATATAAAACCGTCTATATCATTATAGGAAGGCCTATCCAATATTGTGCTTAAAATAGCCTGATGCCTCTGCCTTTTGTTTCATCAACAGTATCCTTTATATCAATAATACCTATTCTTTCGACCGCTACAGTCGGTTTTGAATTGGCATACTGAAAAACTTAATTCGACCCACTGCTGTTATGATTAATCCCCCGAGTGAGCAAAATCGAATACTTAACCTGTTTAATCGTTTACACTATAGAAATGGTAAGGAGGTTAAAAAAATGACGATACATCACTTTCATTTAACTGCAGAGTGGCCAGGCGGCAGAAATGATATCGGCACAATTCATTCAGGGAATCTACTAACACAGATAAGTATTCCTACTGAAATGGAGGGACCAGGTATCGGCACTAATCCCGATGAAATGCTGCTTGGGGCGGCATCGACCTGCTATATCATTACCTATGCTGCCATGTTAGAGCGAGCCCATATAGAAAAGGTGAGCTTGACCATGCAATCCGAAGCGTTAGTGGATGTTACGAATGGAGTATTCACCTACAAGAAAATCATTCATCGCCCTAAACTTATATTAGTACCGGGCACTTCAGAAAAAGTGGTTGAAAAAGCGAGGAAACTTGCTGAAAAAGCTGAAGCTTCATGTATGATTTCCAGGGCGATCAAAGGGAATGTAGCGGTGGAATTGAATGCGGCAATTTCCATAGCACAGTAGCCTTGAACAAAAAAAGTGCCTAACCCTATATCGGTTTAGGCACTTTTTGAACTATTGAATGGCGTTCATTTTATTTTCAACCTCGCGGCACACTTCATCAGCAGTTAAACCATTTGCCTCAATGATAGACGCTTTAAATGAAGTATCGCTTATACCCATTACATTACTTTCCAAACCTGTTACCACACAACAATCCACGTTATTTGCGTCAGCTTCTTGTTTAATCTCCACAACATCAAAACCTTTTTCACGAAGTGCTTCCTGAATATTCGTTAATGATTCTTCAACACCGATTTTTGACATCAACACACACCTCCTCTACCTTCTAACCTGTCCTTTTCACCTTAAATATATGTATAGGATGCAAAGGAAAAAGGGAAAGTAATATCGAGGTGATAAACATGAATGGAAAAAACAAAAAAGATGCTTCTCAAACCCGTTTAGGGTCTTCTCAGGTAGAGGGGCAAGGCACCACTACGAAAGAAACCGGGTCCTTCACTCAACCCTCTTCACTTAAAAAGCAAAAGCGTTCTTGATAAGAATGCAGTGGAAAACGCTTGGCGGATAAACCAAGCGTTTTTTTTGCGTATCATGAAGACGGAATTCCATGACAATCGGGCTTCCCTTATATATTTTGCTTTATGATTTCCCGTTGAATCTTTAGATCATTCAATCGATCACCATCAATTGTTTTTGGATCCATTTTTGCTTTATCGGCTCCAGCCGGGTTTAAATCACTTGCCCTTAAATTATTATTGCGAGCCGCTTGCTCGTTCCATTTGGTCATAATGATCTCCTCCTCAGTCCTTATCCTTCCCAATCCTAATAATATTCATGAATACACCCCATCCTTTATTGCCAAGATACAAATGGAGGTGGTTTAATTGGAACCAAACAGACCCGGCAATAAGAATGTACCGGATTTTAAAGAGTTGAACGACCGTATCATCAGAGAAGCATCACAGAGTCCCCGTTTAGTGATTAAAACAAATTTGGATGCAAAGAATGTAAAAGATGAGAACCCTTATTCCGATCGAATTAACAGTGAAGGATTTGCTGATTTTTTTGAGGAATAAGATTAAACCGGCTTGGCAGCCTCAATTTTACGAACCAAATGGTTCGTAGGTAAGGGCCGTAAGGGTTCTATATAAAAGTTAGAACAAAGTTGATTGGAGCGGGTGTACGAGACTCTTGCGGGAAAAGCGAGTGCCTGGAGTGGAAATCATGCTCAAATTGCACAAACCCTAATAAAAACTGTAGACAAACTCGATTTACATCGAATTTGTCTACAGTCTAAAACCGGCTTAATAAGCTGGTTAATTTTAAAAATATTTTTTCTTCCAAAAAATGAATGCCGTCGTCCCCGCCAATGTTATGGCAATTAATAATGTAAATATGAATGCAAACCGATTATGTTCAAACGGCAGTTCCACATTCATTCCGTAAAAACTTGCCACCATCGTCGGAAGCGTCAAAATAATGGTCACGGAGGTTAGAAACTTCATCGCATTATTGACATTATTGGAAATGATTGAAGCGAATGCATCCATCATACCACTAAGAATGGATAGATACACTTCTGCCATTTCAATTGCCTGAGCATTTTCGATAATTACATCCTCAAGCAATTCTTTATCTTCTTCATACATTTTCAAATAATTAAAACGGAGGATCTTATCAAGTACTACGCGATTGGATTTTAATGATGTCGTAAAATAAACCAAGCTTTTTTCCAAAGCCAGGAAAGTGTATAATTCTTTATTTTTCATGGACTGATGCAATTCACGTTCCGCTTCATTAGTCATCTTGTTAATCTGTTTCAGGTAACGTAAATAATAGGATGAAATCTCAAATAGTAATTGTAAGGCAAACCTTGTTTTCTTATTGGTGAAAAATCCTTTTATCTTATTGTTTTTGAAATTCGCCAATATCGGTGTTTCTTTCAAAGATACCGTAATGAAACAGTCTTTGGTAAAAATCATCCCTATAGGTATTGTTTCAAAAATCGGTAAGTCGGCTTCGTCCCTTGTCAAATATGGGAAGTCGACAATAATTAAAACATTATCATCCTCTTTTTCAATTCGAGGCCTTTCCTCATCATCCAACGGATCTTTCATGAAATTGATCGGTAACTTCAAAGTCGTGCATATATAATCTATTTCAGATTCTGTGGGCGCGACAATGTTCACCCAGGAACCTTTTGTCATTTCCTCGATCTTGTTTAGGTGTCGGTTTTCATCCGTCTTGTAGATTTCAATCATTTCTTGACCTCCTCTTCTATAGAGAAAGCCTTATTTACCTTCTTCGAGCAGATACTCAGGGAGAATAACAGTCTCGACTTCTAGCATCATATTGGCTTCCTCTTGCTTTCTGGGTTCAGGATCATAAGAACTGCTGCTCACTCGTATCCACTTCCTTTCGATTCTTTAATCTTAATCCTTATTCTTTTAAAGCACAATAACGAATTTAATACCTTGGTTCCCTGTTTTAAATTCGCAATTATCAGTTTTTAAAGGTTGGAAAATATAATAAAAACTACCACAAAAAAACGCTTAGGTTTCCCCAAGCGTCTGATAACTTTATCCATGCTTAGCATTATTATAATAGTGAACACCATACATGGCGCCTTCATCCACCATTTTATTATCGTCATGATCATATGGATCAGGGTGACCTGCCTTTTCAATTACAGGATCTAGCTCTGAAGCCGTCCTATTCCAAAAGCCTAATGTTTTTGTTTTTGCATTGGACCATATGTCCTTCACTTTTCCTCTGTTCGTTTTATTCGATAAAAATGAGACTCCGGCAACTCCGACTCCTAGTAATACCACGTTTCTTCCTAATGCCATCATTACCTTCCCCCTTATTTATTGGCTTGCTATATATATACCCAACGCCAATAAATGTAAACCTTTATTTATATGGAGGAATTTGATAAAAGAAATTAGGTTTCATTATTTCATTATTATATGGCTGATGAAAAACGTGGGTTGTGGCTGGAGAAACAGGCGGAATTAACCAGGTCCAGTCCCCCGTAACTTTCCGGTTACAAGTGGTTTCTTTTTCTTCGAATTTCTTGAATTGTTTAGCTGCTGTATGGTGATCAACAATGCTGACTCCGTGTTTTTTATACGAATAAAGGACTGCTTCATTCAGTTCGATAAGGGCTCGATCTTTCCATAAACTTGAATCACGTTTAATATCCAAGCCCATCCTCTCCCCGATTACCGGTAGCATATTGTAGCGTTCTTCATCAGCAAGGTTCCTGGCACCGATTTCCGTTCCCATGTACCACCCATTAAATGGTGCAGCTGAATACGTAATACCGCCAATTTCCAGCCTCATTCCAGATATGATTGGAACTGCATACCATTTGATTTGAAGATCTTTGAACCATGTCAGTTTAGGGTGGGTGATTTGAACTTCTTTAACGAGGCTTTCAGGTATGACATGTAAACTAGGGGTTTTTCTGTCCAATTGGACTACAAGGGGTAAAATATCGAAACGTCCGAATTTCCCTTCCCATCCCATTGCCATACATTGCTTGGTGAATGCTATTGAACTTGAATCGCCGATTACGCCATGCTCCGTCTCATATCCTGCATATCGAATAAGCTGATGATTCCAAATATCCACTTTTCGATCATGATCTTTTTGTTTGAAAATTGTAATCACGGGTCTGATGCTCCCATTATTCGTTGCATATTCGATATGCTCAAAGAGTGCCGATACAATTTCTTCTTCGCTTTGAATCATCCTTTTATCAATCACCCTCAGCGACTCCCAAAAAAAGCGCCCTATGCAACGATTGCTATTACGCCAAGCTAATTTAGCACCATAAACCAATTCTTCATATGTATGTTCATATCTGCCTGTTTCATCTATTTCCTTTTTGATTTGTTCAATCCTGCCATCCATGTCCTCTTCCGTTTTCGATATTTCCGGATAACTTGTCCTGATAAAGGATACGGCCTCTTGCAGTAAATCACTCATCTTTCCCACGAACCCTTCCATTTGTAAAACTTTGACTTCAATATTAAAATAACATATTTTTCTCGGTATCCCTAAAGAACACATTTTTTAAAAGCGCATTTTTTTAAAATGTGGCAATTATGAGGCGAATTTCTTTTCATGATACTTAAAGTAAGCTCATAATTTTCTTATACTTTAACATCTCTAGTAACTAAATAATTATCGGTAAAGTTGTTACATATGAGGTAAATGCATTATAATATATTAATAATGAGGTGATAAGATGAATAATACGACACTTTGTCCACGATTTGAAAAAGGAATGCAAATCTTGAGTAAACGCTGGACTGGATTGATTGTCAATCAATTACTTAATGGCCCTCAACGGTTTTGTAATATTGAATCTGCATTCCCGATAAGCGGCAGGATTCTTTCCGAACGTTTAAAGGACTTGGAAATTGAAGGTATTGTTAAAAGGGATGTATATCCAGAGACACCGGTCAGGATTGAATATTCTTTAACTGAAAAAGGCAAGGCTCTTGCACCGGTAATGAACGAAATTCAAAATTGGGCACAAGAATGGCTCGAACCAATACAGGAACAATGATACAGGCATTAACTGAAAAGGAGGAAGGTCCGCCAGCTGGCGGACTTCCTCCTTTTTTGTTTAGGCGCCAGCGACTAGTGGTATATTTTTTACAGATAGAATAACACTAGGTTTATTCCAAATTTATGGGCGGTGAATTCATGAAACAAGCAGATTGCATTATTATTGGTGGAGGTATAGCCGGTATTCAGGCAGCTATACAGCTCGGAAGATATAAACATAATATTATCGTCATTGATTCTTCTCAAGGCCGCTCCTCCATTGCCAAGGCTTACCATAACATTCTTGGATGGCCGGATGGGGTAAGCGGTAAACAATTAAGGACGCTTGGCAGACAGCACGCTGAAAAATTCGGTGTCGAATTCTTGGATGATACAGTGACAGCTCTAGAAAAAAAACAGGACAAGTTTTTTATCCAAACAAAGAATGACAGGCAATATCAAGCAAAAATGATTTTTCTCGGTACCGGCATTACCGATAACATTCCTCCAATCAAAAACATCTATCCAACTCTTGGGACATCCACATATATATGCCCTGACTGTGATGGGTATGAGATCATGGATAAGCAAACCGTTGTTCTTGGAGGCGGAAATACTGGTGCGGGCATGGCCCTTACACTTTTATATTGGTCAAAGGATATCATTTACGTAAATCATTTGAAATCAAAAATTGATGATGATTATAAGGAAAAATTGAAGGAAAATCAGATTCCCGTAATCGAAGAAGAAGTTTGTGAGGTTCATGTCGACGACAAACAGCAGCTAACGGGCATAGAATTGGTCTCCGGTAAAATAATCGAGGCTGAAAAAGCATTCACGGCGTTTAAAGGGAACAAACTAAATAATGACCTAGCCCTACAATTAGGTGTGCAAGTCAATGAAAACAAACATGTCTTGATTCATCCCCGGACTAAAGAAACGAATATTAAAGGAGTCTGGGCAGGCGGTGACCTCGTTGCCCATTCAGAACAAGTCACCATTTCAATGGGGGATGGCACCCAAGCAGCGATATGGATTCATAAGAGGCTGTTAGGCCAGCCACTTCCTTACGATTGACAGCATAACGGAAAATTAAAAGGCGGCCTGCTCACCAGGCCGCCTTTCAAATTGTTGTTTTAAACTTTTCCACGTTAGCCTTTGATACATATCTACACTCGATTCCTTCCCTTAAAAACTTTAACCAAAATGAGAATGACCGCGATGATAAGCAAGATATGTATAAAGCCTGCAGCCACTTTAAAAACCAGACCAAGAACCCATAATAATATTATTACACCAATAATCGTCCAGATCATAATCCCCCCCTTTCTTCGAAGTTACATCAAAATTTTGTGCTTACATTTAAATTACCCATATCTTTCTTTAACAAACCCTTACCTATTTTTTTACATAAAACTCTAAATGCTGTAAATGATAATAAAAGAATAAGGAATCTTCCATAAAGAAAAACATTTACAAGGAAGAGACTTTCAGGTTTTAAATGCTCTTCAATTCTTCATAAGGCAAAAAAACAAAAGAAGGAGTCGTTCATTCATGAAAAAGTTTTTAGTCATCTGTTTAACAGCCTGTTCCCTATTCTTAGTCAACCTGAATCACCCAGCTGCAGAGGAAAATAAAGCAAAAACGGAACGTGTACAATTCACTGATGCTCAAAAATCTGAAATCGCCAAGATCCAAAAGCAGATACTCGCTGACAAAAAGATATTGATCCAAAAATATGTTGAGTATGGCGCGCTATCAAAAGAAGAAGCCGATAAAATGGTTTCACATTTTGAACAACATTATAAAATGATGGAAGAACATAATTTCCAAATACCGCCGCACCGCCCACATACACGACACATGCATAAGTAATTGTAAGTTTTTCGCCTATATATCCTGATGATCCGACCTGACGAAAAGGCCGGATTTTTTTCATTTCTTTCGTCCTTGATAAATAAACCTTACGCGTTTACCATTTACTAAAGGATTTATATTTCTCTTTAGCGAAATACATAACTATGAGAAATGAAAGGGTGAAAAGGATGAACAAAATAGGTATAACAGCAAGAGACTTATTTCACTTGAAATCAGTGACCGATCCAAAGCTATCACCGGATGGCAGTATGGCGGTTTATGTCCAAACCAGAATCGATGAAAAAACGGAAAAATACATTTCCAATCTGTTTATGTTCAGCCTGATTACGAATGAAACAAAGCAATGGACGTTTGGGGATAATCGTGATACATCACCAGCCTGGTCCCCAGACGGAAAGCATATCGCCTTTATTTCAGACAGATCAGGGAAAAAACAAGTCCACATTATTGGGAGCATTGGTGGGGAAGCTCGCCAGTTGACCCATTTCGTTAACGGCGCATCAAAACCTATTTGGTCTCCTTGTTCCACCAAGTTACTGCTTTCTACCGGGTTAAAGGAAGACGAAAACCTTAATACGGATAAGGAAAATGATTTGACCAAAAAAGTTAATAGGTATGACCGGATTAAGTATAAATCGGATGGAAGAGGCTATTTTGATCAGTTATATCAGCAGCTGGTTATAGTGGACATTTTTAAGGGAGAATCCACACTGCTAACGGAAAACAATGTGGATCATCAACCGAATGCATGGTCCCCAGACGGACAGCATATTGCATTCATAAGCGGGGATGCAGAAAGAAGTGATGATGAACTTTTTTCCGATATTTTCATCATGGACCTTGAAACGAAATCTTTAGAGAAGATAACGGATAGTACAGGTTTCTTTAGAGATCCGAAATGGTCTCCAAATGGCGAGCATCTATCTTTCATTGGCCATAATAAAGAATTTGCCGGTGCCACCTTTTCAAATATCTGGTTATATTCCATTTTCGATCAAACGACTCAATGTTTGACCGATGGATGGGACGTCCAAATAGGCGATTCCGCAATTGGGGATTTCCAAATCGGAGCCGTCGACCCAGGTATATTGTGGACAAACGATAGCCAAGGTTTTTACTTTTTAATAAGTGATTATGGAAATACCGGGGTATATTATGGTTCGATTGAAGGAGCCATGTATCCATCAATCCTTGACCCGCAGCATATATACGGCCTGACTATAGATCCCGAAAGCCACCGTGCCGTCGTGGCCATCAGCACACCTGTTCATCCCGGCGATCTCTTTGCCTATAACCTTACCAATGGTGATAAGGAACAAATCAGTTTTGTTAATGAGGATTTTTTGAAGGATAAACATTTGTCCACGGCTGAACCAATAACATTCCAATCCGTTGATGGACTTACCATCCACGGCTGGATCATGAGACCGACCGATTTTGATGGAAATCAAAAATATCCGCTCATTTTAGAAATCCACGGCGGACCGCATATGATGTATGCCAATACCTATGTTCATGAATTCCAGACCTTGGCTAATGAAGGGTATACTGTATTGTTCACTAACCCGCGCGGGAGTATAGGATATGGCCAAGACTTTGTAAATGCCTGCCGGGGAGATTATGGAGGCATGGATTATAAAGACTTAATGGCAGGAGTTGATCACGTTTTAGCTACGTATGATTTTATAGACCATGAAAATTTAGGGGTATCCGGAGGAAGTTATGGAGGGTTCATGACAAATTGGATCATCGGACATACCAACCGCTTCAAGGCCGCTGTGACTCAGCGTTGCATAAGTAACTGGCTAAGTTTTTATGGCGTCAGTGACATTGGCTATTATTTTACAGAGTGGGAAGTTGGCGGCGATATCGTTAACTCTGCTGAAAAATTATGGCAGCACTCGCCATTAAAATATGTCTCCAATGTGAATACCCCTTTACTTTTACTTCACGGTGATAAGGACTTCCGCTGTCCCATTGAACAGAGCGAGCAATTCTTTGTCGCCTTAAAACGTCAAAATAAAGAAGCGGTACTTGTTTCTTTCCCAGATGAAACTCATGAAGTATCCCGAAGCGGATCTCCAAAAATGCGCTTGCAACATGTTGAGGAAATCAAAGGATGGTTCAATAAATATCTTTAATAATAAAAACTCTGTTAGCAAAAGCTAACAGAGTTTTTGTTTTTAGTGTTGAATTTGGTCTCTGTCTTCGGAAATTGAACTTAAAGCATTTCCAGCCATTGAATTTGACTGTTGGTGTACAGCAAGATCACCTAATGCCACGACTCCGACCAGCTTGTCATTCTCAATGATAGGGAGCCTTCTGATTTGTTCGGTAGCCATTAAATCCTCAGCTTCCTCCACGGACATATCAGGCGTGCCTGTTACAAGATTGGTGGTAATGACATCGGTAATTCTAGTCGAATTCGGCTTTTTCTCGGCAACACAGCGAATGACAATATCCCTGTCTGTTATAACACCAATTAAATGGTTATTCTCCAAAACAGGAATGACACCAACATCATCATTCTTCATTTTGACTGCTGCTTCATATATATTATCTTCCGCAGTGCAACAGTCCACGTCTGTTGTCATGATATCTCTTAAATTAGTCACGGAAATCCCTCCATTTTTCATAAGTTGCTTGTTTATTTTTGACTTCTGAAGAGAAATTATTCATGGAACTCGTTCACGCTTCATTCCACATATTTCCCGTGATCCGGTTTAGCTAATGAATCGAATTCCTTTGCAAGCTTCGCTAAACCCATTTCCAGTTCTTTCCCTTCTACAGGATAACCATGTCCCGTTATGGCAACAGTCGGCTTCAGACTTTCCAATAACCTTACCGATTCCTTGGCAGCCTCCCAATCGGTTGTCAAATACCGCGGCGGGCCTGCTATTTCTTTCTCCTGAGTGATAACCTTGTATAGGGAATCTTGCCTGACATTCACAAAAGCATCTCCTGCAATCAAACTTCGGTCACTTTCACGGAAAAGTGATATATGTCCTTTCGAATGGCCAGGGGTGTGAACCCATTTCCAATCGTGAAGCCCGGGAACACTATGATCATCAGGCAATGGCTGAACTTTTTCATCAAGGTTGATTCCCTCATTCGGAAATACCCATGAAATTTTAGCGACCATTCCCCCTTCAACAGTAGGATCAGGTTCGGGGTAATTTTCCTGTCCCGTTAAATAAGGCATTTCTTTAATGTGGGCATAGACAGGAGCATTCCAATACTCCATTAACTCAATCAATGCACCAACATGATCGAAATGTCCATGTGTCAAAATAATCGCGGCAGGTGGATTTTGCGGTCCGTATATTTCTTCAGCAGTTTTCTTTATTACCTCTGCTGAACGCGGCATCCCTGCATCTATCAATACCCATTCATCATCTTTGGATGACCCTATAAAAATTACATTAACTATTTGGACGGACAGACAATATATTTCATCATTTATAATCTGTACATCTCCACTGGAAACTGAAGTCATTGGCATGAATTTTTTATTCAAATGATTATCATCCATTTATAATCCTCCTAATTTGAACATACTGTTTTTTAAAGGATACCCTGTACGAGAAAATAAAAAACAACCTATAATTTATATAGGCTGTTACAGACAGTAAGAAAGATTCGAAAGCGAGTTTGCCTACAGTTCTTTAAAAAAGTTACAGATGACTTTTTTCGACAGTCAAGGCACCTTTTTTCGACCGATCATGCAGTTTTTCGGCCTTCACCGCACTTTTTTCAACCGTTCACTCAGTTATTCGACCTTCACCGCACTTTATTCGACCGTCCACGTAAGTTATTCAACCTTCACCGCACTTTATTCGACCGTCCACGCAGTTATTCAACCTTCCCTGCACTTTATTCGACCTTCCCTGCACTTTATTCGACCGTCCACGAATTTTTTCGACCTCACTTCATTATTCGGACTCTGGAGCCGTTATTTTGCGGTCCCCGCTTTAAATCCGCTCCCTTTCCGCCGACTGTGTTCCAAGCATCTATAGGGGGTCTCGGCTAGCCAGTTAAACCGAGTCTTCTTTTATAATCATGTTCGGGGTGCGAAACTCCCGAACCATCTATGTCAACAAACTGAAACAACCTATAATTTGTTAGGCTGTTTCTCAGTATACATCCCGCCGGGTAAATACTGTAAAAGATACGATTAAAGCAAGCGCCCACCAAACGAGCAGAGTAATGACGGAGGATAATAAAGTCATCCCTTCAATCGGTGGAGCCGTACCGCTGATGTAAGCGGTCAATTTCAAATTCACCATAAAAAAGTATTTCGCTGATTCCCATGATGAAACCATATTGTTCAATATAGCCCCGGAAATTAATGCAGCCAGCATGATGCCCATGCCTGCAGGGGTGCTTCTCACTAAAACCGAAAGCATGAAAGAAAGGGTTCCTACAACAACCGCCACCAGCCAGACAAGTCCCAAATCCATCAATAGGAATTTCCATTGTTCCACTAACCTTACTTGACTGACATCCACGTCAGCCCCATTCAATTCGAATCCGGTTATTACAGGAGCCCCCCATCCTTGATATCCGAAAACGATACCTGATAAAAGGTAAGATAATAAGGCTGTCATCGCGACGATAATCGAAACTGATAATAATAATGTTACATATTTGCTCAATAAGATTTTCCAGCGCTCCACTGGCCTGGTCAACAAAAGCTTGATTGTCCCTTGACTGCTTTCGGAGGAAACCATATCACTAGCCACAATCATGATCAACAGCGGAATGAACAAATCGATTGCATTTTCCAAAAACATGCGTGTAAAGGTGGCTGCGCCTGGTTCTGAGGGATTGATATCATGATCTAGATAATATTGCTGCTGCTTCAGACTAACTTGCAGCTGTTCACGCCACTCATCGAGCATCCTATTCGAGCCCAAACGATTTTGAGTATCAATGATTTGCTGCTGAAGAGCTGAACGCCAATCATCAGTTCCCAACTTCTTCCGCTGCTCTTCCACTTGTTTGTATTGGGCATATGTAAACATCAGCACTAAAATTCCCACGATGATACCGATTATGATTAATCGTTTCTTTGCCAACAACTTCATCATTTCATTTTGAATCAAGTTATTCAATGCCTGCACCTCCGACACCGGTAACTTGCAAAAACAATTCTTCCAATCCCGGGAGCTTTCGATTCATTTCATGCACCCTCACCCCTGCTTGGTTAAGTGCAGCATTCCATTCGGGTGTTCTGAGTTCATCATAGGCTGTAATGATATATTTTTGATCTATGGTAATTTCGGTGAAGCTGCTAAGAATTTCCGCTCCCTTTTGTATAGGTTCCACCCGCCAAAATATCCGCTCCTGCGTGGATAATAAGCTTTCCACCGTATCCGTTTTAATAATTTCCCCCCCTTTAATAATTGCAACCCGGTCACAAAGTTGCTGTATTTCACCTAATAAGTGTGAAGAAACCAGAACGCTCATACCTTCTTCTTCAGCCAACTTTCTGATGAATTGCCGCATTTCACGGATTCCGGCAGGATCTAGACCGTTGGTCGGTTCATCCAAAATCAAGAGCTTAGGGCTGTTCAGCATTGCCTGCGCGATTCCTAAGCGCTGCCTCATACCTAACGAATAAGTCTTCACTTTATCGTGAATTCTCGCTTGCAGACCGACGAGTTCAACAACCTCGATCATTCTTGTTTCATCAACTTCAGGTAACATTCTTGCAAAGTGGAGCAAATTATCCCATCCGCTCAAAAAAGGATACAACTCTGGATTTTCAACGATGCAGCCCATTTGCTTCATAGCCTTCGTAAATTCCTGACGGACATCATATCCGCATATATGGATGGAACCTGAGGATGGCTTAATCAAACCGACCAACATGCGGATCGTCGTCGTCTTGCCTGCTCCGTTCGGTCCTAAAAAGCCGAAAACCTCACCTTCATTCAGCTCAAAATCTATTCCTTTAATAATTTCCCTTTTGCCAATCCTTTTTCTCAAGTCCCTGACAGACAATGTCACCTGTTTCATCGTTTCACATCCTCCCATTTTATTAAAGGAGCAACTCTATCAGCAATTAAACGGTACCCCTTCTTATTAGGGTGAAATTTATCCGAATACAAATACTCATTTACCGACAATTGAAATAAATCAAATGTTGGAACGAAAATTGCATTTTTATAAAGAGCCACAACTTCTGCCGTTTCATTATTCCAGTCACGAACAATGCGGTTCGTATCAAAGTCTTCATCCAAATCTATAAACGGATTATATAGCCCAAGCAATAAAATGGTAGCTGTATCATTGGCTTTATTGATATCTTTAAAAATTTCATCTAAATTTCCCAAGAAATTCTTTTGTGATAAAGATATAGCTTCACGATCATATTCAAGCAGGGTCTGGCCTTTTTGAAATAAATCGTTACCCCCGATTGTAACTAAAATAACATCAGCTGCCTGGATTTGGCGCTTCACTTCCGGTTGTTTCACTTGCTGCACCAATTCTTTAGACACTTGTCCATTAATTCCGAGGTTATGAATGATTGGTTTTCTATTGTACTCGCTCTTCAAATCTTCAACAACAAGTCCAACGTAGCCTTTCCCTGTTTCATCACCTGTGCCGCGTGTCAATGAATCGCCTAATGCCACTACCGTAAAATCATCAGGAAGATCATTTTTAATGGGGGTTTCTTCCATTACTTCTCTATCGGAAGTTCCTTTTCCGTAATGGTCAGTAATCGCCCATCCAAGGCAAAATAAAAAAAACAGGCCGATAAGAGCTGATACGATGGTAGCAGCCAACACTTTTGGTTTGCTCAAAACACTCATCCTTCCATTCATTCTCTACCTTCCATTAAATCATATTATTTCCAAAAACAAAAAACTGATTGTTATGGGTAAAAATTCCAATTAATAAAAGCCTTTCCTTTTTAAAAAAGGCTGAAAGGGGTTACAAAAGGGATTCTATCTAAATTTTATAAGAAAGGTGATTGGAGCGAGTGCCCTAGGTTCCTATCAACGGTTAAAAATCCTTAAAAAACTTTTAATCAAGTTTGCATACAGTCTGAGGGATTGGATGAATCCCATTCGCGTTTTCTGCTTGATCATTTAGCAGGCATTCTCTCAAACTTGTTGAGAGACAAGTAAAAAAGACCTCTTCACCATGAAAGGTTAAGAGGTCCCTCGGTATATTTTCCATCATTTTTCTATTTTACCTATGGGTTTTCCCAATACTTTTAATTTTATATCTAACCTCATGAGCCATATTGTAAGCAGCATCCCGATCAGCGTGAGTAAACCATAAAATAAATAGACAGCATATATTCCAGATTTCTCCAATATTATCCCGCCGCTGAAGGTACTGAACCAGTTACCCAATCCATTGCCAATGGCGGAATAAAGCGTTATTGCTGTTACTGTTATTCGTGCAGGGACAACTTCCCTGATATATTGTAAAGCTGCAGGAATGAATAAGCCAAGTGAAAACCCTTGAATGATCGAAGTCACATATACGGTAGCCAAACTTGGTTCGGTGAAGTACAAAACCCAGCGGACCAATGAGGCCGTTCCAGCCAGTAAGGTAATTGGCAGCAGGCCTATTTTATGAATCCAGGTACCTGCGATTCTCATAAAGGGGATTTCCGATAATACAGCTAAAAGGAAAGCAATGCCAATTCCTGTATATGTCCCTCCCCTTGCCTCTACAAACAAACCATAGTATACATTATTTGCGAGATTAGGACCAAATAGCAGGAACGTTATGGCAAGAAAGATAAGAAACCGTTTCATGGTGATCAATTCTTTCATTCCACCGAAAAGCTTCACCTTTTCACCAGGTGTCTCTTCAGGCAAACGAAGAGCTAGACTAGCCGCAATCAAAAGACCGAAGAAAAAGGCATAAAATATCACTGAAGGACCCATGAAGGATTCAGATAGCCTTCCCATTACAAAAACGGCCACACCGTAACCAAGTGAACCGAATAAACGGATTTTCCCATAATTCGATTTGATTTTTGTTGTATATTGAAGGGTGATGCTATCTGAAACCGGTATTATCGCACTTTGAAAGATAGCCAAAGCGATTGCGACGGATACGATTAGTAAATAGTGCTCGAACAGTAGGTAGCCTAAACCGAATACACCAGCAAGCAACGATGTAATTGCCAGTATTTTTGCTGGTCTCCCGCTCCAATCACAGACAATTCCCCAAAAAGGTTGAAAAACGATCATCACTATCGGTCCAACAGACATGATCGTACCTATTTCAATACCGGACAAGCCAGCCTCATTGGCCAAATAAACGCTTAATAACGGTGTTAAACTTCCCACTGCAAAAAAAGAAAATAAGTAAAATACCTTCAAGCTAATAATATTGACATGCTTTTGTTTATCCAAATCCAGTTCCCCCACGCAGACAGCTTCTTAAAGTTGTTGATTTCAATCATTGCTTCCTATTATTGATATTAAATAGGGAGCACGATATTAAAGACTGTACCTTTATTGACCTCACTCTCGACAAAGACATTTCCCAAATGGCTTTCTATGATTTTAAAGCTGATCATGAGACCTAACCCATTACCAGTTTTTTTCGTTGTGAAGAATGGTTCTCCCAGTCTCTTAAGCTGCTCTGGCGGCATCCCAATTCCTGTGTCGGTAATGGATATATGCACTTTATCCTCTTTAAGTTCAGTCATGACTTTTATGAACCCACCGTCAGGCATAGCCTCCATACCATTTTTAATGAAGTTCAAAATGACTTGTTTTAATCGATTCTCATCACAACGAACGAGGATCTCTTCTTCATTGAAATCCGAAATTAGCGTGATGTTCTTCTTCCTGGCTTCAAAATCCGTCAAAGATACGACGTTTTGAATGACCGGCACAAGATTCTTCGATTCTAATATCAAGGCCTGTGGTTTGGCCAATTGCAAGAACTCTTCAACTATCTCATTCACACGATTGATTTCGTCCATGATTATTTCCAGATATTCCAGTTTATTTTCGTCCGTTTCATCTAATTGCAAAAATTCCGTATACCCTTTCATGGAGGTCAGCGGATTTCGTATTTCATGTGCCACTCCAGCAGCAAGCTGACCGACAGCGGCTAATTTATCCTGCCGATGGAGCATCTCTTCCGATTGTTTACGCTCAGTTATATCATATCTAAGTGCCAGAAACTGAAATGGCTTTCCTTCTTCGCTGAAAAATGGAACAATTGTTGTATCGACCCAATAAAAACTGCCGTCTTTCGCCTTGTTTCTAATTTCACCATGCCAAACTTTCCGTTCATGGACGGTTTTCCACATATGTTCAAAGAATTCCTTTGAATGGTATCCAGAATTAACTATCTTATGTGTATGGCCTAGCAGTTCATCTCTTCCATAACCGGAAACCTCGGAGAACTTATCATTCACTTCGATAATGACTCCTTTATCATCGGTAATCGCCACAATCAAGGATTGGTTGATTGCATATTGCATATCCTCCAGTTCCTTGATTGACCCCTTTAGTGCATTTTCTGCTTTTTTACGACTGGAAATATCTGAACGGATCGAAATATATTGATATGGCTTACCTTTTTTCATAAAGGGAACGATAGTTGTATCCACCCAATAAACATTACCGTCTTTAGCCCGGTTGCATATTTCACCATGCCATGTTTTCCCTTGGCTGATCGTTAGCCATAGGTCAGCGAAAAATTCTTTTGTATGATAACCAGAATTGATGATGGAATGATTTTTCCCTACTAGTTCATGTTTTTCATATTGTGATATTTCCAGGAATTTTTCGTTAACATATGTAATGATTCCTTTTGCATCCGTGATGGCGACTATCGCCGATTGATCTAAAGCAGAACGGATATCGCTCACAGTATTGTCGCTTTTTGCCAACCGCCTGCCAACTATCGTACTTGAAGCGATCAAGCTGGCAAGGATGAATAATGAAACGAAGCATGTAAGATAAAGCATAAATGGGGTGAGTGGAACAAATTCACCCGTTTCATTTTTCGTGTTCATCGGTAACACTCTTAAAAAAAGATAATAGCCTTCAATGATTGCCCCGCTCATCAAGAGAGTACTGATTGGCTTTAGCGAGGATTGACTTAATTTATTAAAATAAAATAATATTGCAAGTGCTGCTACAAATAAACTAAAGATACTTAAAAGCGTACTGAAGACCGACAATGGGCTAAAGTGCAAAGAATGGTTTAAAGAAGATGTTCCCATTATATAATTGGATAAAATGGCCATCGTAAACATGAAGCCGCAAAAAACGATTTGCAACACTTGTGTCTTATACGATATGGCCAATAACCCAACTCCTGCGAGAGCTATCGCCAATGCTAACGAAAAAATTATTGTAGCAATGTTGTATGCTGCCATTCCTGAATTATCAAGGGTGAATATGACCACAAAATTAAGCGTCCAAATAGCCACTCCCATAGAGCAGCTGCTCCCAATATACACCAGGCGTTTATATTTCTCTATCGTCAGTAATGTTGTCAGTAAATCCAACGCCGTATAGCACGCCATTATTATCAAAAGTACTGCAATCATAAAGAGGACAGGATTTGATGCCACAATTGATTGTTCCATTTTTTTACTTGACCACCTCAAACGTTCTATTCTCCTATATTGTAATGGAAATCCATAGTACCTCAAAGGTTTTTTATTTCCTTACTCCTATATATTTACACACTGACTATTTCGGCGCTCCTTATATCTCAAGAAAATGCTGGATTCCATCATAAAATCATAAAAATTAGAAATACTATTGTTTTGTAAGGAGTAGAATAGGATTACATGGTATTGACAAGCATTTTCAACCCTGCTTCATCATTGCAGGACATTATCAATAACAAAAATAATTATTCGAGAATATATTAATCAAGAATGTTAATTTCTTTATTTAATTATACCTATAGGTTTATAATTAAATAGAACCTATATAGAGAGAAGGAGTGGGGGGCATGATTATGTCAGACCTGGCAGGTGCAAGTACAACAGAAATTATGCATAAGAAGACCCAGCATAAAAAATTAACACTGAGACAAGTTTTACAAAGAGGTCTACTAATTACAATTGGTGCAGTTTTAATGGCTGTCGGCCTCGAGATTTTTTTAGTGCCGAATAACGTAATCGACGGGGGCATAACGGGTATATCGATTATGTTATCTTACATTACTGGATGGAAGCTCGGAATCTTTCTATTCATTTTGAATCTTCCTTTCTTTTTTATCGGTTATAAACAAATCGGCAAAACCTTCGCATTATCTACCCTTTATGGAATTTTAGTCCTTTCCATTACCACTACATTGCTTCATCATGTACCAGCTTTCACTCAAGATATCCTCCTAGCGTCCGCTTTCGGCGGAATGATTCTTGGCATTGGTGTTGGAATGGTCATTCGATATGGCGGCTCATTGGATGGTACAGAAATACTTGCCATACTCGCTAGCAAGAAGCTCCCTTTTTCCGTTGGGGAGATCGTCATGTTTTTTAATTTATTCATCCTTGGCAGTGCGGGCTTCGTATTCTCGTGGGATCGTGCCATGTATTCGATCATTGCTTACTTCGTGGCATATAAAACGATGGATATCGTCATCGCAGGTTTGGACGAATCCAAATTTGTTTGGATTATCAGTGATGAATTTAATGATATCGGTGATGCCATAATGAATCGCCTTGGACGGGGCGTAACCTTTTTAGCTGGTGAAGGTGCATATTCTGGTGATGATAAAAAAGTCATCTTTTGTGTAATAAACAGGCTTGAGGAAGCTAAACTTAAAGAGATAGTCAAAAGTTTCGATCCATCTGCATTTCTTGCCGTTGGGGATATCGCGGAAGTTCGAGGCGGTCGATTCAAGAAAAAAGATATCCACTAATCATTCACCTGCTTTTTGCTTGATCCAATTGGCAAAAAGATAAAAAAAGCTGAAGGGAGAATCCCCTTCAGCTTTTTTTATGACCTTAATAGTTTCTTGGATTGTTGATTGCTTGAAGCATTCTGGTGCCGGGTTTCATCTCGCTGCTACATAACGGACAAACGTGTTCATCATTACTTGTAAAGTTATCGCGAATCCAACCTTTGCAATCTTCTGATGTACATTCCCACACCTTTGTTTCTTCAGGAATGATTTCTTCCGTATTATTTCTTCTATACATATATCTCACTCCTTAGAATTGAATTGACTCCGTCCTGCTTAACAGATCACAAGCCATAAAGATAAAAGAAGAATAGATGGCGTTTAATCTAAATTGTGAGTAAATACCCATTCGCAAATCTAAGTATGATCATTGTTCTTTCAACCAAACTTTTTGAATGGTAAGAACTTGAGATTACGACATGAATTTTTCATATCTCATATCCATTATAACATATATATGCTTTATATATTTGAGGAAAGATTCTAAAAAAGAAAGTAGTCCCCAAAATGAAACACAGTCCCTGACTTACCCTTCAAGATAATCGAGACTGCGCTGTTTAAGAATCCATTTCATATGGTTCTTCCTGCTCGTTCGATGGAACATCGAGCATGAGAGTAATTTTTAATGCCAAAACCTAAAACAATGAAAGCCCTGCCTCTCTCCCATCCATACGGTTCCTAGACCGTGCCTGCGAGAATCAGATAAAAGCTTGTAAGTACATGTTTATTAATTAAAACCGTCCGTAATTCCAATTGGGTAGATTAAATTCCAAAAGACAAATGGTACATAGAAGTAAGTTAATGAAGAACAGAAATGGATCGAGGAAAATACTTGGTGATTACATGTATTTCTTTTTTCTAGATATGTTTAACTTGATTCTACTTCATCATGAAAATGATGAAAAATTATTTTATTAATAAAAATGTTACTTTAAATTACCCTCCAGTGCTTCCTTTTCATAACACTGAAATTTAATGATACCACACATATTTTTATATGTAAAGCATTAATCCAGAATAAAACCACTCCGCCCTACTTCATTTTTAAAATAAAAAATAAAGAGGCTAAGATTCACCTCTTTTATTTAAACGCATTATATTCATTTTCAATTTTAGGAAGTTCCCTGACTTCCTCAACTAATTGACTTCCACACATTGGGCAATCATAGTTTTCCGAGGCAAAATCTTTTCTCATCCAACCATTACAATCTGCTGATCCGCACGCATATACTATCGTATCTTCCATAACGATTTCTGGTTCCTCTGAATTCTTTTTACCAAAATACATGAGCAACCTCCTCTTTTTTATATAAAGAATCTGATTAAAGGCGCGAAATTTCACCTTTTTATCATTCCTAGTATACGCATTAAACCATATTCTTATTTATTCAATGAAAAAATTATCCAAAAAACCTTAACACATTTCGTTTTCCAGTCCTGCTTTAACCAAGATTGCCTTAATCATAAAGTAGGAAATATGCTCAGGCAGCGCTTCTTTTAATGGTTTCAATTTGTCAGAATCCAATTGTTTCGCAGTTTCCAAAACAAGATTAAAATCTTTCTCCAAGAAAATCTCATCCCAATTGATATCCAAGTGTTCTTCTGCACACTTTAATAAATGATTTTCAATTGAAATGGCAGACAATCCTCTCAATGTCCCTATTTCCTTGATTGATTTACCTTCCTGATATAAGCGATAGCTTTCTAAGTGAGATGGTTTAGTTGCTCTTTTTACCGTTTCCTTTGTAACCATAGTATTCGTTTCTAATTCAGGATGTGCCTGTACATACTGGGAAATCACTTGTAAAAACGCAGCTCCGAAGCGTTCGAATTTCTGCACCCCCACCCCTTTCACTTCTAGGAATTCCTCTTCCGTCTTCGGCAGTTTGACGGCCATATCTTTCAGGGATGCATCGGAAAAAATAATGAATGGAGGTACATTTTCCGTACTTGCCAATTCTTTTCTTAACTGCCTCAACTCTTCAAACAGCCCATGATCAGCACTGATGCTGCTTACTTTTTTTATTTCTTTACGCAGTACTTTTTTCTGTCCCAAAAGCACTTCCCTGCCAGCATTGGTAACTTTAAGAACCGGAAACTGTCCGCCCGTCATTTCGATATACTGTTTTGCTGTCAGGAAATCAATGAAATCACCAACATCCTTCGCTGATTGATCATTGATGATTCCATAGGTTGAGAGCTTCTGGAATCCGAACTCTTCAATTTTCTTATTGCGTGATCCCGTAAGAACTTGGGAAATCATCGTTTTACCGAATCGCTCACCCATTCTCAACATGCATGAAAGGACCATCTGTGCCTGTATAGTTACTTCAACAGAGTCACGTTTATCTGTACAATTTTCGCAATGACCGCAATCTTCCGGGTTTTCTTCTCCAAAGTATCGCAGAATGAAGGCTTGCAAACACCCTTCGGTAAAACAATAATCCTTCATTCTGTTCAATTTCTTCAATTCCTGGGCTTGCCACTCCTGCGAGGGATTTGATTGATCAATCAAGAAACGCTGTATCTGCATATCTTGAGGGGAATATAAAAGGATACATTCACTATCCAAACCATCCCTCCCTGCACGGCCCGCTTCCTGGTAATAACTCTCCATGTTCTTTGGAGTCTGGTAATGGATGACGTATCTAACATTCGATTTATCGATCCCCATACCAAAGGCAGATGTCGCTACCATCAAGGGTATGTCATCACGAATGAATTGATCTTGCTGTTCCGAACGGTCTTTTTCATTCATTCCAGCATGGTATCGACCTGTTTTGAATCCCGCTTTGATAAGCTTCGCATACAAGGAATCGACTTCTTTCCTAGTGGCTGCATAGATGATACCCGATTCATTTTTGTTTTTCTCTAAATAGCGCATTAAAAACCGGCCGCGATTTTCTTCTTTCACTACGGAAAAGAACAGGTTATCTCTGGAAAATCCAGTTGATATTGTATGCTCCTCTGTTATTCCGAGCGACTGACATATATCTTCCGTCACATGCGGCGTGGCTGTTGCGGTTAATGCCAGTACTGTCGGAGCTGATGGCATGTTTTTCAATAAGGTTTTGATTTTTAAATAGCTTGGTCTGAAGTCATGACCCCATTGAGATATACAGTGGGCCTCATCGATGGCTACCAATGAAATATCCACATTAAATAAATCCTGTTGGAATGCAGGATTTTCCAATCGTTCCGGCGCCAAATAAACCAACTTATATCTTCCGTGTTTAATATCGTTCATTCTATTGGATGATTCCAACCCAGAAATGGAGCTATTAAGAAACGTGGCATCAATCCCAGTTTGTTCGAGGGCATCTACTTGATCCTTCATCAAGGAAATTAGTGGGGATATAACGAGTGTTACACCTGGTAACAGAAGGGCTGGAATTTGGTAACATATTGATTTACCTCCGCCGGTAGGCATGATTCCCGCCGTGTTTATTCCTCCCAATACCTGTTCGATAATCTGTTCCTGACCTTTTCGGAATGACTCATAACCAAAGTACTCTTGTAAATATTCACGTGCTTTTTCCATCAATTCACTATTCCTCCTATTTACCTTCTAAGGATTTATAAGGATCTACTTCTTCCATTGTACCTGCTTTTCCCGACAACCTAAAGGACAAAAAAAGCAGACACATTATGCCTGTGTCTGCTTTTTAAATATATAAACATGTTTTGCATGGTTAAATTAATTCAGGATTTGCACTTTAACGTTTTTAACGCCCCAATTCACTGCATCCTGTTGGTTTGGAACAAATATGTCCACTCTATTCCCTTTGATGGCACTGCCTGTATCGGCTGCCGTTGCATAGCCATAACCTTCAACATAAACCTTTGATCCTAGTGGAATGACTGAAGGGTCCACGGCAATTACCTTTGCATCAGGATTAGCTTTCAAGTCCACTCCTGTGGCTGTTGTTCCGCTGCAGCCTTGACAATCAGCCGTATAGGCTGTTGCACTAACAGTAATCTCTTTTCCAGCTTCTGCTTGATCTTGGGATTCATTGTTTGTGTCTGCTGGTTCCGATTGTTCAACTGGTTCCGATTGTTCAACCGGCTTCGTTTGTTCTGCTGGCTTGGATTGTTCTGCTGGTGCAGCTTGCTCTGATTGTGGAGCTTGCTCTGATTTCTGTGCAGGCTCTACACTTGCAGCTTCGACTTTGTTAGCTGCTGGTTTAATGACCAGCTCTTGATCAGGATGGATTGTATCTGAATTTAAACCGTTCCAAGATTTAATATCATTTACTGCTACATCATATTTGTGTGCAATTCCCGATAATGTGTCCCCTGACTTTACTTTATAATGCTTTTCTTGAGAAATATGTATGGTTTCTCCGGCATAAATAGCGTCAGAAGACAAATCGTTCCAAGACTTAATATCTTCTATTGATACTTTATATGTTTGAGATATCCCCCATAATGTGTCTCCATCTTTCACTTTGACATCCTCTGCTTGTACCGGAATTGTAAATGCACCGGATATTGCAGCGGCTGCCGCTAACGATAAGATTGATTTTTTCATATGTTGTTACCTCCTTGTGAGCTGCTTTATAAGCTACGAGTTAAATCTTAACATAGTTTTTTTCTATACAAAGAACAAACAGATAAAGAATAGATGACAAACATCACAGTAAGATAACGGGACCATAACAAGATTTTATAATATTCTGAAAAAACATCATTTTCCAGATAATTTCCTTTCCAGACCAGGGAAGTCATATTATGCATTACCCAGGCATAAAAATTTAAAGGCTATATCTTTACAAAGGAGGTATTTTTTTGACTCGCGAAAAGACTTTTACCTTAGTTAAATCATATAAACCTTTCCATAGTAAATTCGATCCGTGCCCGCCTATTGGGAGAAAGTACTACAGGACACCTCCTAATTTGTATATTAATTTCCAACCGCCGAATTTGGAGCAGTTCACACCGGAAGAAGCTTTGAAATACGGTACACTTTGGAAATTCTTTTATGATTTTTATGATAATCCATATCGGGAAAGGGAGACATAAATGAATAAGAAACTGGATGATGAATATTATCAGTTGCTTGAACAAATACAGGCTGCGGATTTCGTACTTGTCGAGTTGACTCTTTATTTGGATACACATCCTAATGATCAGCAAGCATTACAGCAATTCAATCAATTTCATGAATACTCCAAACAATTGAAATCGGTTTTTGAGCCTAAATATGGTCCATTATTGGGTTTTGGAAACAGTCCAGGCGGTGAAAATAAATGGGAATGGGGCCAAGGCCCTTGGCCATGGCAGGTATAAGGAGAGATATCTATGTGGGTTTATGAAAAGAAGCTGCAATATCCAGTTAAAGTAAGAGACTGTAATCCTCAATTGGCAAAATATTTAATAGAACAATACGGGGGTGCTGATGGCGAGTTGGCTGCAGCACTCCGATACTTAAATCAACGATATACAATTCCTGATAAAGTGATTGGCCTGCTTACGGATATCGGAACGGAAGAATTTGCCCATCTCGAAATGATCGCCACGATGATTTATAAGCTTACAAAAGACGCCACCCCTCAGCAGATGGCTGCAGCTGGCCTAGGTGACCATTATGCCAATCATGATAGTGCCCTTTTTTATCATGACGCAGCAGGAAATCCATTTACTGCCACATATATCCAAGCCAAAGGCGACCCCATTGCAGATTTATATGAAGACATCGCCGCTGAAGAGAAGGCCAGAGCAACCTACCAATGGTTGATCGATATCTCGGATGATCCTGATATCAATGATTCACTCAGGTTTTTGCGTGAGAGGGAAATTATCCATTCGATGAGGTTCAGAGAAGCTGTGGAGATTTTAAAAGAAGAAAAAGGTAAAAAGAAGTTTTTTTAATGAAATTCACATAAAAAAAGCAGCGGAGAAAATCCGCTGCCTTTTTCATTTACGATCTGAAGAATATGTCCAACCATCTTCCTGATAAATCTTTTCTTCTTTCATCAGTTTACCGAGAGCACGCTTGAACGCTCCCTTGCTTAAACCGAAGTGAAACTTGATATCATCAGGTGGCGTTTTGTCACCATAAGGCATTGCACCGCCGCGATTCATTAAATATTTGAAAATGACATCGGCATCTTCCCCCATTAAATCTTGTTTAAAGGGGATTAAAGAAACGTTAAGCGTTCCATCTTCTTTACTATCAATGACGCGCCCTTCAACTAATTCACCAAGACGGGGCTCTTCATTGCGTTCACTTTCGTGAATGAAACAGCGGTACCCTTCTTGTGAAATAAAGAAAGACCCAACCATAAGCAAACGATAGACATTTCCCTTAATACTGGTGTTTCGTACTCCTTTTAAAGGAGCTGGCACTGCAATCTCCTGAATTACATCTTCCGTTGCAAGTTTACCAAACAGGCGGTCATTACGATCTGTCTTCAGGGATACATATAGACGATCACCAACCTCGGGCCATAATCGATCTATATTCGGAAGGTCGTCCAGTGATACAAGAATATCTTTGGAAAGACCGATGTCAACAAAAACACCCAGTTTCCTTTTCACATTGACAACTTCCGCCCAGCCATACTGATCAATCTGGATTTCGGGTATCTTCATTGTCGCTGTTAGCCTTGCTTGTTTGTCATGGTAGATGAACACAGTTACTTCATCGCCAATCTCAAGTTCCGTTCCTTCATTCATTTCATTATGATGAAGTAAGACATCTTCTGAACCATCTGTTAAAAACCATCCGAAATCAGCCTTACGTTCCACTTCTAACTCTACAGCCATACCGGCCTGAATTTTTTGCATGTATAAAAATCCTCCTGTAACTTACCTTTACCTACAATTGTACCCAATTATTTATATTTCCAACATATTTGAATTTATCATTTTTTTGTTGTTCTGTATACCTATTACGGTTTTTTATTTTTTAACACTTGCTTTCTTCATGGAATGCCTGCGGAACCAGAATATGCCCTTGTTTACCGTTACTTAATAAAGTATGCATGATCACTTTGGATAATTGGCTCGGTTTATACGGTTTAACTAAATAATCCTTTGCTCCCAATGAAATTCCCTTCTCCCTTTCGTCAAGTGCGGTCGATACAAAAACGGGAATCTCATTCAAGTCAGCGGAACCTTTTAATTCCCTCAAGTTCGTCCAGCCGTCCATCTCTCCCTCTTCAAGAAGGATATCCAGTACAATGGCATCAGGAGGTGAGCTTTTTAGCTGATTACGTCAGAACTGCTGATATTGCTTTTATTGAATTGTGCAAACTCAACAAGTACAAGATCCCCCACCGAGTGTCCGTATTGATCATTCACCCTTTTAAAGTGTTCAAGATCAATGATGCTTATCGTAAAATGACGCCCTGACCGCTTCAGTGTATCTTCAAGAAATCTTCTATTATATACCTGTGTCAACTCATCAATAAGGACCGATTTATCAAGATTTTCTTCCGCTGTATATGCCTTACTATCTTTACAATAAACTCATCGATATCAATCGGCTTACCAATAAAATCATCCGCACCCATCCTGAATGCTTTTATCCGTTTATGTTTATCGTTCTGAATACTGTTCATGATCTTCGGTATGACATATTTTTCGTTATTAAGATGAATCTCCTGAAGATTTGAAAACCATCCTTTGCAGGCAACTGAATATCAAGAATAAGGCAATCCGGCTGCATTTCAGAATATTGATTTGACGCTTTGACGGGGTCGGCATTCATTATGACCATCCACCCCTTATCCTCCAATAAATCTTTCAATAAAATCAACATGGATAATTGCCATCTTGCACAATTTATTTAGGATTTGTCATAAAGTTTACTTATTTACTTAACTAATCTTCTAAACCCGCGATTTCAAACTCTGGTATTTCGGTGATATAATTTAAGGATCAACTGAAAGGAAAATGAAATCATACATGACAAAAAAATTGTATTACACGTCCACCAAGACTTCCCAATGGGATACCAAAATTCGGGAGACCATTGAAGAAAATGGCTTTTACTATATCACTCTTGAAGAAACCGCTTTTTATCCCGAAGGGGGCGGTCAGCCTGCAGATACTGGTAAAATAGAAGGAATCACCGTTCTTGACGTTATAAAAGACAATGATGGAAAGATTCTTCATAAGGTGGAGAGACGGCCAGAATCAGAGATCGTTCACTGTGAACTTGATTGGTCCCGCCGCTTTGATCATATGCAACAGCATAGCGGCCAGCATTTACTCTCTGCCGTCTGCAGGGAACTGTTCGACTCTAATACAGTCAGCTTTCACCTTGGGAAGGAATATATAACGATCGATATAATGACAGGATTTCAATGGACTGAAGTACATACGGCTGCTGCTGAAAAGCTAGTTAATCAATATATTATCGAGAATCGCGAAATACTTATCTATTACGTGACAAACGAGCAATTACAGACACTTCCTGTCGTCAAAATGCCTAAAGTTTCAGAGAATATCCGTATAGTTGAGATAGAAGGGATTGAATATAACCCTTGCGGCGGAACCCATGTAGGGCGTACTGGTGAGATTGGCTTAATAAAAATTTTCAAAGCTGAGAGGCAGAAAGAACATACCCGTCTCTATTTTAAGTGCGGCAACAGGGCATTGAACGATTATTCCGAAAGCCTAGGAATTCTTTCAGCATTATCGAATAAGTTCAATACCGGACGTACAGAGATACTGAATAGGGTGGAAAAATTGGAAAATGACTATAAGCAGCTGCTATTGGCAAACGAAAACTTAAAACTTGAAAATGCAAATTTTCTTGCTGACTCCCTGCTTGCAGAAAATGGAGGGGGATTCATCTCTCATATTTTCGAAGATAGCTCAATGAAAGAACTGCTTTACCTTGCAAGTACGATTGTAAAAAAGGAAAAGGTTACCGTATTATTAGCATCACGTAAGGAGCAAAAGGTCATCCTTTCACACAGTGGGGACATCCCCTTTCATTGCGGACAATATTTTAAAGCTGAACTCAGTTCGTATAATGGGAAAGGCGGAGGGAACGAACAGACTGCACAAGCAGGTTTTACATCACAAAATGACTTAATCGCATTTTTCCAATACACAGTTAAAAATTTAGGCCATAATCCTGGTGTATAAAACCGTTCCGTAATGATGGCATACGTGGTGAACACGGAAATCATGACTTCTCGGATTGAGAATAGAGAGGACAAATTAATTCCTCTCTCTTGTAGACAAAAGGGCTTCCATCTGAATTATTAAACAAAGTTGATTAGAACGGAAGGTACGAGACTCCTGCGGGAAAAGCGCGTCCAAGGGAGACCCCACAGGCGCCAAGAGCGCCGAGGAGGCTCCCGGACCGCCCGCGGAAAGCGAGTGCCTGGAGTGGAAATCAACGTTCATATTCTGACACTCCCTCAAAAAAATGTAGGCAATCATAATAATTATCCAATTTGTCTACAGTCTGAAGAGGGGACAAATAAAGTCCTCTCTTTTTATTCTTCCATTTTCAATTTCCCTAACCCGCGTTCTTCAATATGTAGATGGTATTTTTCCTCGAGCTCCATGATACGGATAAACGCTTCCTCCTGATTATATTCTTGGTTTTCCGACTCCTCGGCAAACTCTTTTCTAGCCAAATGATAGGCAAGCTTATCCCTGAACACTCCTTCTTCATACTCATTGATGACTGTTTGAAGTTGATCCTCCAATTCCCGAGTCAAATCATAAATTTCATATTCCTTCACAAACTGTACTCCTTCCACGCCGAAATCTTTGGCAAAGGAATTAATATACTGTTCCATCTCACTAAATTCTTCTTTATTATCTTCAATATCGGAAGCAACCCAATATCCGTACTGAACCATTTTGAATAATGTTTCATACTGTTTCTTGGTAAAATTGATTTTCATTATCGATACTCCTTTTCCTGTTTCCTTACAACAAAAAGAATAAACCGCAATGGAACAAAAGTCCAATGCGGTTTATCTCAATCCAATATTTCCGTTACAGAAAAATAAGCTGCTTTTTCCGTATCTACTACATAATGGCAATCGCCTTTAACTAGATTATAATAACGGTGCTTTTGAATGTTTGAAATCATTTGAGTTGAGTCATCGCCTTCTACCTCATGCTCTAGTTCTTTGCCTCCCGGAAAATAAAAGCCAACTTTCAATTTCATCTTTCTCATCCTTCCCTTCGTCTGGTTGAATCACTCTTTTATTTCATATCCTTTCTCATGCATTTATAAACATAAATAAAATGCTTATTCGCTTTTTCCATGATATTCTAGGGGAAAATACGAAATTCAGAAGGTGTTTTTATGAAGATAAGGAAAGCCATGGAACAAGATGTACGTGGAATAGCAAATGTACATATAAACAGCTGGAAAACGACTTATAAAGGAATCCTCCCGGATCAATATTTGTCTTCCATGAATCTGGAAGCCAAAAAGAAAAACTGGCTTAGAAATTTAAAGATGCTGCATAATGCCACCTTTGTAGCGGAAAACGCCAATGGGGAAATCATCGGTTTCGCTGCTGGCGGCCCTGAACAAACGAATGATCCGCATATTCAAGGTGAAGTATATGCCATTTATTTTTTACAAGAATATCAACGACAGGGACTCGGCCGAAAAATGATAAAAGCGGTCATACATGAGCTTATGAAAATGGAACATCAGAATTTAATAATATGGGCATTAAAGGATAATCCTTCTTGCGGTTTTTACAGAGCACTTGGCGGTCAAGTGATAGCTGAAAAAACCGTTAAAATGGCAGGCATCGAGCTTATCGAAGTCGGTTTCGGGTGGGAAGATATTCATGGTATCCTTATGCATTTGTAAGCATTCCCGAGGAGCGTGGTTACTCTCCACCCTCCCCCTCTCATGTCTCGATAAGGAAGGCTTTTTTCTCATTACCTAAAAAATAAAGCCGGTGCAATGGCCTTGTCATTGTTACGTACAGCAATTTGATATCAAGTTCATTTCCATGGCAATACATTTCTTCGAGGGATATTGCAAATACGACATCGAATTCGAGACCTTTGGCTTGATAGGATGGAACAATCAACGTTTTATCTTTTGGGATGTTTCCCGCTTCATCTATTAAATGAAAGCCTTGATGAAATCCACTTAGTTTCTCGTTTGCCAGTTTGCAATCTTTCATCGTTTTGGCAATAACGGCAAACGTTTTAAAACCTTCTCCTTTAAGGCTTGCGATAAGATCGATCAGATCTTCTTCCCAACCTTCCTTTTCAATGGAAATGAATTCTGGTTCCTTGCCATGACGAACTACAGGTTCAACTTCCGGGAAATCGTATGTTAACATCTGAAGTATTCCATTAGCTCTTTTCATTATTTCAACAGTTGTTCTGTAGCTTTTTTGTAATTCAGTATAAGTCGCCCGAGGGAAAATACGACTGTGAACCTCGTCCCACGTTTGAAGTCCGCGATACGAATGGATGCCTTGCGCAAGATCTCCTACTAGTGTGAACATATCGGTATCCACTGCCGTCTTTAATGCCTGTAACTGCATGAAGCTATAATCCTGTGCCTCATCAATGACGACATTTTTTGCTTTGTTTTCTTTATCGACACCAAAAAGCCGCTCATGAAGATATAATAATGCTCCTAAGTCCTCCATCTCATAACTTTTAGCAGAGAATAATTTATGATTATACTCACATAAAACACTGGCATCTTCAACAGTAAGTTTACCGTTACTGTACGAGGCGAGACGCTCGGGATCTTGGTATAATTCCTGATAGTAATCCAGGAGATCTTTACTTTTGAATTGCTTAAAATACCCTCTTACCGACGTACGTATCGCCTTTTGGACCTGCCCCATCCTTTCCTCTTTCTTATCGAGGCATTTTGTAACAAAGTCCTTGCGAATGACTGGATCGATATTCTTATAAAGAGCTTTCTCAATTTTGGCATCATAAAAATCAACTACACGTTCAAGGATTGTTTTCTTTTTCAATTTCACTTCATTTTGTAGTATGGCCTTCAGTTTGTCCAGCCTGCTGTATAACGGTAAATACCAATAATCCTCTTCCAATAATCTAATGAACTTCTTAGCGGAATAGAGGCGATATTTATCACAATAAAAATCAGCATCTGGATGAAAGCCCCTGAAAATATCCTTTACATATTCGTCCAATATATATTTAAAGGCAGGGGAACCCTTCAGTCCTGATATCCAGACGGCTGAATTAATTTCTTCATCATCATTTTCCAGCAATCGAGTTAATTTATCATCCGCGATAAGCTTCACTTGCTTTCCTATCGCTGCCTGAACATATTCCGAAAATGTAAATTGTTTTACCTTTTCGACTCCCAATTCAGGTAAAGCTTCAGATATGTAATCAATGAAAACCCGGCTCGGAGCAAGAATCATCAATTGACGCGGATCGAACAAGTCTTTATAGTGATAAATGAAATAGGAGATCCTATGTAAAGCAATTGTGGTTTTACCACTGCCCGCTGCGCCTTGAACAATGATAGGTTTATTCAAATCTGCCCGAATGATTTTATTTTGTTCTTCCTGGATCGTGGTAATGATATCTGTCAATCGATTGCTGGAACTTTTGGAAAGGGATTCCTGCAACAATTCATCGGTTGTTGTCAAATCAATGTCCCTAATCTCCTCCAGGATACCTTCTTCTATCATTAGCTGTCTTTTTAAAGTAATGTTCCCGCTGAATGTCTCCCCTTCCGCTTCATATTCTATTTCACCAATCCGTCCCTCATAATACAGGTTTGCAATCGGTGAACGCCAATCGACAATAATCTGTTCCTGGCTTTCCCTCTGATAAAGCGATGCTTTTCCGAAATAAAGGACTTCGCCTCTATCACCGTCATTCCTTTCAAAATCCACTCTAGCAAAGTAGGGTTTTTTACTTGCTTTGCGTAAACTTTCAAGTTCGGTTTTGGACATCTCAAAAAAGTTGGCCGTCGTCAGCAGCTGTGAATATAAGGCTGATTCAGACCAATCGGCATCGCCAAAAGCTTCTTGCATATTCCTCTGAAATTGATCTTTGCTTGTTTCTGATGTTTTGATGACTACATCGATATAACGTTTCGTAAAATCCAGCCGCTGTCGTTCCTTTTCAAAATCAGGGTGATTTCCCAATAAAATCATTCCCCTTCCTTGTGTATTTATCAAACTTAAAATGCCGATGCTAATACGAAATGGACATTTATACTATCAGAAAAGCCAATGGTTGACAAATCTGGAGACATAGAATTATATAGTTGAAATTTACCCCTTCCCTTATATTTCATATAATTCGAAGAATACACTATATATTACATTGATTTAGAAATAATACGTTGACTTATGAACTGCTGCTATTGTCATCAATTCTTAACATAAATAATGCTAATTTAATGTTTTATCCGAAACTCACATTATATACTTAAATTACAATTACATAATTTGCTTAAGAAAGTGGGTACTGTCATGGAAATAAATGAAAAACAACCAATGCTATCCCCTAAATTAATCCATGAACTTGAAATTTTATCATCCAAAACAAATATGCCTGTTTCTGAATTATTGGAAATATCTGTAGTATCATTGCTGGAAAAAGTGAATAATACCAAAGAACTCAATGTTGGACTTAATAATAAGGAAATGATCTTAAGAAATAAAATCATCATTAATCAAAATAAAGAGGTTCTGAATAACAAAAGCACTTGACCATAGAGGTTAAGTGCTTTTTGGTTCCTAACTGCCACTGTATTAATGGAATAGATATTCTAACGTGGTTTCCAATGTAATATTTGTATCTTAATTTGTAATTTCCCCGCCGAAAAATCATTTCTTATTCGGAATTGTAGATTTTCATAAAAAAAAAGCAGCTATTAAACTGCTTAACAATTAATCATGGTTTATTAGATGTCACGTACGTACCTGCTATGAAATCATGTATCGCTCTATGATCTTTCCTTATGCCAACCATGAACGCACTGACAATAAACCCTATCCCAAATGTAATGGCATAAACCAAAGCAGCAACTAAATACCTTAATAGCATTGTGCCTATGCCTAATTTCCTTCCGTCCACCCGTACAATGCGTATTCCCATAATCCTTTTACCCACTGTATAGCCATACCATAATATCGGGACAATCAGCATGTAAAGAAAGTTGAAAAACGTTGAAAAGTTTTCATTTTCCCAATCACCGGTAATCAACCCGAAAATAATCGCTAATGGAAAAGACACTATTATGCCATCCAAAAATGCTGCAAAAAGACGTTTCCAAAAACCTACTGAATCGCTCATTTAAAATCCTCCTGTTGTGTTAGTTACAGTTACCTATATTACCAATAATAAGGATGGTGCGTAATGAGTCTTTGTACCCGCCGAATTCTTTAACAAAAAAATAAAACTTACATAATTGGTGACAAATTATAAGCAAAATTAAATCTCTGTGTAATTTTTGCTTATAAACGTTTGTTTTTGCTAATCTGCCTTTAATTTTCCTAAGAAATAAGATACAATTTAAATGATGCACAGTTTAAAACATACAAGATTGTAAACTGCTGTTTGTATGAATCAGCGTAAAACTAATGAAACAAAGTGTTGGACACGTTGAAACAAAAGTATTTTGGAGGAATGTAAATAAATGATTACAGTAAATAATGTTGGTTTACGTTATGGCGATCGTAAACTGTTTGAAGATGTTAATATAAAATTCACTCCTGGTAACTGCTATGGCCTGATTGGTGCGAATGGTGCGGGTAAATCCACTTTCTTAAAAATCCTTTCAGGTGAAATTGAAGCGCAATCCGGTGATGTCCATATGGGTCCTGGCGAACGCCTTGCCGTTCTAAAGCAAGATCACTTCGCTTATGAAGAGGAAGAAGTCCTTAAAGTTGTCATTATGGGACATGAAAGATTATATGAAGTCATGCAAGAAAAAGATGCCATCTATATGAAGGAAAACTTCACCGACGAGGACGGAATGAAAGCGGCCGAACTTGAAGGAGAATTTGCCGAATTAAACGGCTGGGAAGCTGAACCTGAAGCTTCAATCCTCTTAAAAGGCCTTGGCATCACGGAAGACCTGCATACAAAGAAAATGGCTGAATTAAACGGTGGCGACAAAGTTAAAGTATTGCTTGCCCAGGCATTATTCGGTAAACCGGATGTTCTTTTATTGGATGAGCCTACCAACCACTTGGACTTAAAAGCGATCAAATGGCTGGAAGAATTCCTAATCAACTTTGAAAACACTGTTATCGTAGTTTCCCATGACCGTTACTTCCTTAACAAAGTTTGTACACATATCGCGGATCTTGATTTCGGTAAAATCAAAGTTTATATCGGTAACTATGACTTCTGGTATGAATCAAGCCAGCTTGCCCTTAAACTGACTCAAGATGCCAATAAGAAAAAAGAAGAAAAAATCAAAGAGCTTCAAAATTTCATCGCGCGTTTCAGTGCCAATGCATCCAAATCGAGCCAGGCGACATCCCGTAAGAAATTATTGGACAAAATCAGCTTGGATGACATCGAGCCTTCTTCACGCCGCTATCCATATGTCGGCTTTACCCCTGAACGTGAAATCGGGAACGACCTGCTTCGTGTAGATGGAATCTCGAAAACGGTCGATGGCGTAAAAATATTGGATAATGTCAGCTTCACGATGAATAAAGGCGACAAAATTGCATTTGTCGGTAAAGATGAGATTGCTAAAACAACAATGTTCAAAATCTTGGCAGGTGAAATTGAACCGGATAGCGGCTCATTCAAATGGGGCGTTACGACCTCTCAGGCATACTTCCCTAAGGATAATGCTGAATTCTTTGAAGGTGTCGATTTAAATCTTGTCGATTGGCTCCGTCAATATTCTCCTAATGACCAGAGCGAAAGCTTCCTGCGCGGTTTCTTGGGCAGAATGTTATTCTCTGGCGATGAAGTCACGAAAAAGGCAAGTGTACTTTCAGGGGGCGAAAAAGTCCGCTGTATGCTTTCCAAAATGATGTTAAGCGGTTCGAACGTCCTGATGCTTGATGAACCTACTAACCATCTGGACTTAGAGTCGATTACGGCATTAAACAACGGTTTAATCAGCTTTAAAGGATCTATGATCTTCTCTTCACATGATCATCAGTTCATCCAAACTATAGCGAACCGAATCATTGAACTTACTCCAAAAGGTACAGTCGATAAGCAAATGAGTTATGATGAGTACCTTGAAAATGGCGAATTGCAAAAACAAGTGGCTGAAATGTACAAATAATACCTTTATGAAAGCACATCCTTATTGGATGTGCTTTTTTCGTTCCCGATTCTTGCTGCCTGCATTTATTTCATACCTTTAATGTATTGAAGGTATAAAAAACACGCTGCAATAAATATAATAATATTCCCTGAAAGATGAGCACTGAATAATTTCATCGATAAAAAGGTATATTGGTAAGGAAGGAGTGAGTTAGAATTGGATGGTCATACTGTGAAAAATATTTTTGATGATACAGGATACCTTTTTTTATATGATAAATTCAGTTATCATTTTTATATATCCGGATTGTTCGATGTAGTGGAACAAGAAAAAGTAATCTCGGATTTTTTAAATTCTTATGGCTTCGATGATAAAAACCCTCTCTTTTTTGACGACTTTTCCTATTACTTTAATTGCTTTCATTATTCCCACCAAAAACAAAGGATGATGAATTACTTGAAAACCGAGTATGACGAACATATTTGTTAAGTATAAAAGTCCAGATAAACTGATCCTGCCTCTTATTAGCGAAAACCATTCAAAAAAGGTAAGAGCATACAAGTAGCTCTTACCTCGGACTGTAGGCAAACTCGATGAAAATCGAGTTTGCCTACAGTTTTTTTTGAGTTATAATTTAGACGTTGATTTCCGCTCCAGAAACTCGCTTTCCACGGGCTGCCCGCCCTCGGCGCCTATACGCCTGCGGGGTCACACACACCCGCTCCAATCAATTGGTTTAACTACTAGATAGAACCTTTTGACTAAAGTCTTTATTGTTTTAAAATAGAATTATTAAAACTTGTGTAATGAGGATGCTTTCTAAACATGATTCTATTCAGCGAGATCAACTTAAAATGATTACTTTAGATCAACTTGTGCCTGCGAACCAGTTGGTTCGTAAAATTGGGGCCATTAAAATCCGTTGCATACTCAGTCACTTTATTAGCCTCGCCATTCACACCTCTTCTGCCTGTATCCACTATAGTGATCTTGTCAATAATACTAAGCGGGCTTGCCACTTGTTTTGCATATTTTGGCAGCATTTTCAAAGTCTTATCCATTACAGCCGCATGCCCAAACTATTCAAAAGCTTCAGCAATCTTCTACTTGGCTTCTGCCTCTGCTATCCCTTTTAACAAGTCCGTCCATACGTGTAAGCCTTTGTCAAGTTGGGCCAAGGCTGCTTTTTTGACGAGAGATGCTGCAACTGAAGACATCTCCCTTGCAAACCTCCCTTGCCCCTTTAGTTAATCCACCGTTTGTTCTAGATTATTCCTCAATCTTAAACCATGTGCCTGAAGCTTGAATGACGCCCCAAAGTTTTTCTGGAAGGCCAAGCTCATTAACCTTTGAAGCCTTTAACACTGTTTGGATCTCAGACTCTTGTCCATTTTGAACCTTTTCAAGCCAGTCTGGATTCATGATTAACGCGTGGCCAATTGCAGCTAGGGTAAGTCCCTTATCTAATGCTTTAGCAACATCATCCGGAGTTACCATAGAACCAGCAGCCAGTACAGGAACTCGTCCGTTTACATGGTCAACAACCAACTCAAGATATGTCTTTTCATCTTGACTGTCGACTGGCTTTGAAGAAAGAGTATCAGCCAATGAAGCATGCACATAATCAACATCATCTTCAATCAGGCGTTCAATCAATACATAGGTATCCTTCATTCTCAAACCGCCTTCTTGGTGTTCGTCAGGAGATATCCTGTATCCTAAAATAAAAGGTTTTGTTGCATGCTTTTCAATCACCTTTTTCACTTCTTGAACGATTGCCAGTGGGAAACGCATGCGATTTTCCAATGATCCTCCCCATTGATCTTCTCGTCTGTTGAAGAAAGGTGAAAAGAAGTTTTGCATTAAAAAACCATGTGCACCATGAAGTTCCACGCCGTCAAAACCTGCTTCAATTGCTCTTCTAGTTGTTTCTCCAAATGCATGAATCACTTCCATTATTTCGACACGAGAAAGCTCTTTAGGTAGTACTGAAGGTGCAAATCCAGTAGCTTCAGTCACTAAAGCGCTGGAACTAACAACCTCTCCATTTGGTGTCAAATCCGGTAGTGCTTTGTTACCTGCATGGAAAATTTGAAGGATAGCAGCAGCTCCGCCACTTTTCGCGGTTTCAGCTAATTTACGTAAGCCCGGCGTAAATTTATCGTCATAAGCTGCAAATTCATTTGTAAAACCTATCCCGTTTCGAGTCACATGTGTACAACCTGTAATCACAAGTCCTACTCCGTTTACTCTTTTTTTGTAATAGGTTAATTCCTCATCTGAAACCGTGTAATCATCATTACTGGACCAAGTTGTCATTGGTGCCATAACCACTCTATTATTAAGGGTAATCCCGTTTTTAAATGTAAAAGATTTAAAAAAGTTGCTATATTTTTCGTTCATTCTTTAACCTCTTTCTCCAATAATATTAATCAAACATTGTTAGTTTGTCGTATTTTGTAGAGGGTTGATTAACCCTTCTTTTATTAAATGGTGCAAGAATAGGTTACTCCCTAGAGAGCACTCTAACGCAAGTGTTTTTTATTTTCGAGAAAAACACGATGTAGAAAGCTGTCTGTACGAGGGTTACCCAAAAGATGTAAAAGAAAAACCAACCAGATGCTTGATTTCTAAGAGAAACAGTCTCCTACTTCATTTTCATAAAAATGTATTTTATTATCCAAATGCTCTAAACTTTGATGGATTTTCTCCAATTCTTCCACTACTTTTTTTCGATGCTTTTTAAGCAGAGCTAATCTTTCTTCTATGGTTTTATCCCCCATATGCCCCCACATGGCAAATCGTTTCATGTCTTTTAGTGACATCCCTGTATTTTTTAGGTGGAGCAATGATTCAATCCATAATTTATTTTCATCCGAGTAAATTCTGACATTGTTATCGTCTCTATTTACTTTTATTAACCCTTCTTTTTCATAAAACCTCAATGTATGTTCGCTTAGCCCAACTATTTTAGAAAATTCTCCAATAGTATATGTCAATATAACCCCTCCATTAAAACTGATATGTCTATTTCTTCTTTTTTAACTTGTGTTATAAAGAAAGGATAATACTTAGAGTTTACTCTAAGTCAAGAAATTGTAATTCTTCTACATATAAAGATTAAAGATCTTTTAGATTTATTTCCTTAGAAAAATTTTAAAAAAGGAGACTTAATGAGTAGAATAAAAAAAGTCACTTATTTATAAAGGGTGCATTTTTGATGTGTTTTTTTGAAATTACGAACCCATATGAAAGATCGTTTTCAAATAAAAAAGCAAACTCGCTCAGTTTTGGCAAGTTTGCTTTTTTATAGCTATCTGGTTCCTTATGCAAATAAAACTCCCTCAATAAACTAAAAACTATCTCACGAATGCTCTAGAAGTCATAGGAGTTCATAGTCATATCATTAACCGTTATCTATACTCTTATGTTTTGGAGGGGCTCGCAAAGGCGGAGAATACCCCTAGAACAATATATAAATAACCAGTTATCCGATTCTGCAACTTAGAATTCACTTCACTACCCAGAATCCGCTTTCTAATACTTGCTGCAAGAACTGCATACAGACCATCACTAATAAAAGCTAGGATAATAAATATAATTCCTAAATGCAAAAATTGAATTGTGACTGATCCAGCAGAAGGTGATATGAATTGCGGAAAGAAGGCTAAAAAAAAGAGTGCTGTCTTAGGATTCATTACTTCTACGAGCGCTGATTCGTAAAATATCTTTAATAACCTTTTGCGAGGGGCTTTTAGAATTTCTGATGTCGTTCGATCGGATGTAGAAAGTAAAGTCTTACACCCCAGATAGATAAGATATGCAGCACCTAAGTATTTAACGATATTAAAGGCTGTTGCTGATGTCATAAGGATTGCCGAAACTCCTATTGCTCCAGCTAAAACGTGAACAGAACCACCAAGAGATACACCCAGAACTGATACTATGCCCGCTTTCTTCCCTTGATCAATGCTTCTTGCCATAATATACAACACAGCCGGTCCAGGTATTATTAACAATGTAGCAGCAGTAATTACAAATAGCCAAATATTTGAAAGCTCCATAAAAAGCAACTCCTTGTTGTATTTTTGCACACGCTTTATTGGGCTCCTCCTTGATTGGTGAAAGCTAGTTTACACTTTTTTTAAGGTTCGCTTTCATCAAGGAGGCAATTTGTTGCTCATTTAGAAAAGGAATCTGTTCAAACTGTTTTAAAATGAGCTCTTGTCTGTAAGGAATGGCTTTGACTTACCTTTGCTTTCCCTTAAAAAGTGATAAACACCATTTTTGCTTTTAGGGGTGCCACCAGCAAACCCTAGTAATATGCCAATCATTCAATTAACCCTTTCCGTTGCTCACGCATCCATTGCGCAACCTGAATTTCCCCTTGTTCATTTGATTTTTCAAGCTCTGTAATAATCGCTTTGTAATCAGTGTCATTACGATTTTGACTCATTTTGGCTGCAGCTTGAATAGATGTGATTTCAATTTCAAAGCCAACTATTCCTTTCATTTCACTCTTAAGCAATTCTGGATCAAACGTTTCCCAGGTCCGACCATTTTCTCGATGCGACTCATAGTGATTAAGCATAGTATCCAAGGAGGAAATCAGCTCGTCTTCAGTGATTACACGAGCTGATCCATACGCATGTACAGCTAGATAGTCCCATGTAGGAACCTCTTCGCACTTATACCAACTTGATGAAATGTAAGCGTGCTGCCCTTGAAAAATCAGTAACACATCACTATTATTGTCTAAAGTTTTTTTCTGCATGTTTCCGTATGCAATGTGGCCAGTCGCATAGATTTTCCCTCCATCTTCCCGAATTTCCAAAGGAATATGCGTAGCCATGGGACGATGTTCATCAACAGTAATCAATAAGGCAAACGGGTTAGACTTCATAATTTGAACAGCCTCTTCATTTTTCATACGATATTGCTTAGGAATGTACACATTAATCATCCTTTCAACTTGAGTTTTTAAAAATGAATATCCGATAAAAAAATAGTATTATACAAATTGACATGAAAAAAGGTACAATAATAAACAAATATACATGTCAGAGGGAATGCAAATGAATAATACCATTTTTACTTTTAATGATAACTCCCCAAAATACAAACAAATCTACGATAAATTCAAATCATATATTGAACAAGGAGACATTTTGGCGAATGAGCAATTACCCTCCATTCGTCAACTTGCAGATTCCTTACATGTAAGCCGTAATACAACTTTACTGGCATATGAACAACTTGTTGCTGAAGGGTATATTCGTGGAGAGGGCAGAAAAGGTTATTTTGCAAATGAGTTAGAACCCCTAATATTTCAGGAGCCATTAATCTCTTATAATAATAAGCAGTCTGAGTCCAAGAAACCTCCGGTAGTTAGTTTCAGGGCAGATGCCGTTGATCAAACACATTTCCCACTGAAAATTTGGAGGAGAATTGCTAACCAAGTATTAACATTACAGGATAGCTTTCGATACGGGGAACCATTTGGGGAAGAATGCCTGCGCGAACAAATCTCCACATATTTATTCCAATCACGCGGAGTGAAAACAAATGCAAATGCAATTATTATCGGAAGCAGTACCCAACAAATGCTTGTATACCTTGGGCATATACTGAAGGATGAATTCCAGAGTATTATAGTTGAAGACCCTGGTTACGACGGTGCTAGGGAAGCTTTTCAATTCCATCGATTTATGCTTGAAACTTTGCCGGTTTATGAAACAGGTGCTGAACTTTCCCAATTAGAACAAATGAAATCACGATTAATCTATGTAACCCCTTCCCATCAAAGTCCAATTGGAGTAAGCATGTCTATTCAACAACGGCAAATGCTTATTCATTGGGTTAACAAGATTCGTGGATATATTATTGAAGACGATTATGATAGTGAATTTCGCTATACACAAAAACCATTTCCTGCTCTTGCCTCAATTGATTTAGCAAGAGTCATTTATTTAGGGAATTTCTCGAAGTCCTTTCTTCCAGGAATTCGTTTAAGTTATATGGTCTTGCCACAGCCATTATTAAATCGTTTTAAAAATCAGTTTCTTCATTTTGAAGCTACCACCTCCCTGCTTAGCCAGCTTACAATGGCTAAACTTATGGAAGAGGGAGAATGGAGTCGACATATTAAACGAATGCGCCTTGTTTATAAAAGAAAAATGCAGCACTTAGTATCCGCATTAAAAGAGCAATTCGCTCAAAATATATCAATTATTGGTGAACAATCCGGTTTGTATGTATTAGTCAAGGTACATCTGAAGCATTCAGAAGAATGGTTAATTCAACAAGCTTCCTTTCATGGCGTTACTGTGTATCCTACGTCTCTCTACTTCATTAAAAATAACACCGACGGACCAATGGTTAAACTAGGTTTCAGTAATCTTTCTGACGATGAAATTGATGTGGGTGTGAAACTCTTAAAGAAGGCATGGATAAAAGAATAACTCGATAATTCTTTGAATAAACAATTGTAGCTATTTTATTTGAATGTTTGGTGTTGCAAAAATAATCTTCATAGGAACCTTTCTAGCATTATTAGTTATTGGATTTGAAGCGAGCTTCACATTTTTATCCTATGCAATGGACAAACTTCCTATGGGGACAGCTTATGAATATGGACGGGAATTGGTGCGGCAGGTAGAGCATCATTTGAAATGATTTTATACGGATAATCCGAATATTGGAATAGTTAGTTTTTATTAGGAAGACATTAAATGCTACTTTAGGTCTAAAACTTGTTTCTTAATAGATAAATTGAAGGATAATTTTAAGCCTAATTTCCATCTGAAATTAGGCTTAATTTTTTAACAAATCTACCACAGTATTTTATAAGACAAAGTCGGATATCTTTTAATTTTGTAGATTTTTCTTCATAAGAGATGCTACTTGTATATTATCTTGTTGAGAAGTGTTTTCTAGATGCTTAATAATTAATTCTTGGCGTTCCAAAGGGTGATTTTGACTTAATTTAGCTTTCGCTTCAATTTTTGTGATTTTTATTTTAAATGCTACAATCCCTTTACTCATTCCTTCGATAAATCTGGAATCTACATCGTTTAAATTGTATGGGCTATCTGGACTTTCATATTTGTTTACCATATCATTTAGAGAATCGAATATGACTTTTTGATCTTCGACAATCTCCATATTTCCATATAAATGGATAGACACATAATTCCAAGTAGGAACTGCCATCGTTGTTTCATACCAAGACGGAGATATATAACAGTGAGGACCTTGGAAAACCGCAATAACTTGTTGGTATTCCATATCCTTCCATTGTTCGTTTGGAAGGGCAAAATGACCATATAAAGCACTTTCACCTTTATTTAATATGAGTGGAAGATGGGTAGCGTACGGTTCTCCATTGTGTTGAGAAAATAAAGTCGCAAAGCTGTACTTTTCGATAAAATCATAAATTATTTCTTCATCCTTGAGGTGAAAATGTTTAGGTATATACATGATTTACCTCCTCCTTGATAAGGCCTTTGTAATTTGCGGCTATCTCCAATTTTTAAAAATCTTAGTATTATATGAGATATTTTATTATGTAAACTGACATCTTAAAAGGTACAATTATTAATAATTGTACATGTCATAGCTGAGGACCCTTTTGGACCTTCTCCGCGGATATAGCCTGTATAAGATACCGGGCCCGACAGGTTATCCAACATCATAGTGAGTTAATTATGAACCAAAATAACAGATAGCTAATGGTGTTTTTTAATTTTATCCAGCAATCAGTCCAAATTATGGAATAATCCCTTAAAATAAAGTAACTTAATAACTAGATTATAAAAATTGCAAGCATACAGATAACCAATAATTATTTTCATTAGAAAGGATTGAAATAGTATCGAATTAAGACATTTAGAATATTTTTTAATGGTCAGTAAAGAACTTCATTTTACAAAAGCAGCTGAAAAATTAGGAATTTCGCAACCAACTTTAAGCCATCAAATTAAAATGCTTGAACAAGATATAGGCTATGCACTTTTTAACCGTATTGGTAAAAAGATTGAACTTACTAAGGTGGGAGAAATTGTACAACAAGAAGCATTGAATATTCAAAATTCCTTACAAAGTATTTCTTCTCAAATTAAAGCACTTACAAAAGTAGAAATCGGGGAATTGAAAATTGCTGTGTTACCAGGAGAAATAACGGATTTGGTATCTACTTTATGTATTAAATTTAACCAATTGTATCCGAACATAAAAGTGTTTGTTCAAAGTACGGATGAAGTGGAAAAGGCTGTTTTAGAGAATCAAGCTGATTTTGGTATTGGTTTTGAATTCAATCGGAATGATATGTTGATGGTGACGAAGTTATATGATGAAGAATTTTACCTGATTAGTAATCAAAGTAATGGAGAGCAGAAGGTTTCATTTTCCGATGTTTTAGACAGTTCTCTTATTTTATTTCCAAATATCCATCAATGCAGAAAAATACTTGATAAAACGAGTCTTGAGGTTGGCAGGCAGATAGAACCTATTGTCGAAACGTCTAGCATTGAATCTATCTTGAAGCTTGTTCGAAATGGGGTTGGACGCAGTTTTGTTTCGCGTACATTATATGAATTTTATGATACAGAGGATTTATTTTTCCAGCGTATTGAAAAACCAACTTTGACTAGATCTGTTTATCTCGTGATGAAAAAGAATCGTTTTATCAATTATGCAGCACGTAAGTATATTAAGTTATTACTATGTGAAATCGAAAGGCTGCGTTTTCATACAGAAAAAGATGAGATAGCTTCTTTGAAAAGTTCTATATTATAGTTTTTATCTATTATTATCATAGAAATGAATGAATAGATAAATGATAAATTCCACTTTACAATGAATACAAGTTCATGAGAATGAGAACTATCAAATTGTAAAGGGGATTTTCAATTATGTTTCAAGAAGTAGCAGGTATTAAAATTCCAGATTCCCGATTGGCTAAAGAAGCAGCAGATCTTTTACGCGAGCATGGGGACGACTTGTTGTGGAATCATTCAAATCGTGTATTTTTATTTGGTGCAGTCAACGGAAAAAAAACGAATCATAATTATGATTTAGAGTTGCTATATGTTAGTGCATTATTCCATGATTTAGGCTTAACAAAAAAATTCAGCAGTCCAGATTTACGATTTGAAGTAGACGGTGCAAATGCAGCGAGAAGCTTTTTACAGCAGTATCAAATTCCAGATGAGTCGATTCGTCTTGTATGGGATGCTATTGCGTTACATACGACACCTGGCGTTGCAGAACATAAAGAGTCCGAAGTGGCACTACTCTTTTCAGGTGTTGGTTTAGATGTGATGGGAGATGGATTTGAACAATTCCCTGACGACTTGCGTGAAGAAATTATAAAAGCCTTCCCACGTAACAATTTCAAGAAGGTCATTATTCCAGCGTTTTATGAGGGCTTTAAGCATAAGCCAGAAACTACTTTTGGCAATATGAAGGAAGATATTATTGAATATTTTAGACCTGAATTTAAAAATAAAAATTTCTGTGATTGTATTTTGCATTCACCATGGAAAGAATAGGGTACAAAAACGCACAACGTAACAGCGAATCGTGGTAGGAAGTTAGTAGCAACAGGAGATTCAACGGTTATTAAATTCCTTCATATAATGTAACGGGGACAATCGTTAATTTTTGTTGCGGCATAGGATAAGCACCTCCTTTTATTGATACAAGTATCGTACCAGGAGGTGCTACGTATTTAATAGGCGCTGTTTAAATGGTGGCTTTCCTTTAACCATAGTTTGCGACCCACCATCCAAGTGTTTACGCTTAGATATAAGTTATCCTCTCTCCTCCAAAACTCAGTTCGAGTGAGTGGTTAACTCTTATTCGGCGGGAATCCCACCCTATATATGTAACAACCTATGCTCGAACGCTCTGACAGGCACCGGATGCCGACCCTAACTAGCAGCCGAATCGATGTGAAAATATCGAAACCAAATCCACCTATCCGACACTTTAACACACTAACTGGAAACTTCAGCTGAGTCGGGTCCTGACCTCAATTTTGTATTTTGTTTGGGAAGTATAATTTTCGCCTGCTAAAAGAAGAATATCTCCAAAATCCTCAAATTCAATTGCTCCTGGTGCAGCTTGGGTTTCAAACGTTATCCCGCCGTGTTGAATTAATTTTTCTCCGTGCATGAGTGGCACACCTTCCACAAAGTTTGCAGTGTAAATTACAACCGCAGGCTCTTCTGTGTATACCTCGACTGATATTTTCTGGTCAGGACTAATTAATTTTGCTGCAGTTTGATGAAGTCCTGAGCACGTTAGGAAAAATGGATGATCGATTCCTTGAACCTTTTTAACTTCTGCGTCAATTGCTTCAAAGGTTGATTTTAATTTCTTTGGGGTTCGAAAATCATAAGGCGTGCCAATTGTGCTTCGCTTTTCCCCAGTAACCGTGGTATCGTCATTTACTGGTGCAAATTCTTCAGAAAACATTTGTAAGAAATGATCATCGATTGGATTGCTGGGATGCCCTGTTAAGTTAAAATAGACGTGATTGGTCGGATTAAAAATTGTGTCTTTATCACTAGTTGCTTGATAGCTGACTGACCAAATATTTAAGTTGTCTAATGTGTAAGTCACACTTACTTTCAAATTCCCCGGAAAACCATTCTCGCCATCAGGTGAGTGGGTTGAAAAGATGATTGATGCACTTTCATCGTTCTCCTTCACTTCATAATCCCAGATTTTTTCATCGAATCCAGGGCTGCCACCGTGTAAGGTATTCCCTAATTGATTTACAGATGTTTGGTAACGTGATTCACCAATCGAAAATTGGCCATTTTTTATTCTTCCAGCGACTCTTCCTATTGTTGCTCCATAATATGTTTCTTTTTTGTAATCCTCAATCGAGTCAAATCCCAATACGATATTATTACGACCCGTTTCCGTTAGGACGAACAGATTGACGATTCTTGCACCAAAGTTTGTAACTTCCATTCTTACTCCATGTTCATTTTCTATTGTAAACAGCAAGACTTCATTTCCAAACGAGCTTTGTGATGTTTTCATTTTTCCGGCTCCTTCCCTATTAAATTCCTTCATATAAATAAAAGCTAAAACACCATGAATTGCACAAAAAGTTCAGCAAACATTTTAATGGTGAAAAGCCGAAGTAGCAACTTCGGCCTTAAGATAAGGGAATCATATGAGTAAATCAACATGTTCATGATGTGTGTGTAGATCATAATAACAGAAGTATTTTCCCTTATGACCCCCTGATTTAAAATGCATGCTTAACTATCCTATTTGCGAATAGCTTCTTTGAATTCTGCTCCAAATCTCATAGGTCTAATTTAAGCACTTTTTCCCTTAGCTTGTTTGCTTTCTCCAATTTTTTCAATTTCCTCCAAAGTATGACCTCGAGTTTCAGGAACGCATGTCCGGATAAATAAAACACCAAGTAAACAAATAGCACCAAAGATTGCAAAAACAGCTTCTTGAGACATCGAAGCGGTCATGATTGGAAATAGCAATCCAACCAAGAAAGAACCAATCCAGTTAAATGATGAAGCTATTCCTGATGCACGCCCGCGAATTACCAGCGGGAAAATTTCTCCAACTATGACCCAGGTTAAAGGAGCCCACGTGAATGAATAAAGTGCTACATAGATACTTAAAAAAACAACCATCATCATCGGATTTGCATTAGGAATTAATATATTCAATATTGCCGGCAAAATAAAGGATAGTCCCATAATAGTTCCGCCTATTGTTAATAAAGTACGGCGATTAAATTTATCAGCAATCATAAGGAATATTAATGAACCTAGTACGAGAATAACCCCTTGAATAATTGGCCACATCAATACTGAGCTGGCTTCATGCCCTGTTGCTTTTTCCACAATCATAGGTATATAATAAAAAATTGCGTTTGCGCCCTGGAATTGTTGAAACGCAGCAACACCCACACCAGCAATTACTAAATAACGGTATTTATTACTTAAAAGTGTACCCCAAGATGCTTTTTGATTTACCTTTGCTTCCTCTTTAACAGTTTCTTGAATTTGTATTATTTCAGAGTCAATTTGTTCTTTGTTAGAGCGAATAAAGCCCAACACCTTACGAGCTTCATCAATTTTATTGTTCTTAATTAAAAAACGTGGTGATTCGGGTAACCTTGACACTCCAATAAATAAGATCAAAGCAGGTACGGCAGCCAAACTAAGCATCAACCGCCATGCCATAGTTCCTGGTAAGTCTTTCAATAAATAAGCGACAATGTACGAAAGTAACATTCCAGAGACAATCATTGTTTGATTAATTCCTGACAGACGTCCACGTAAACGTGCCGGCGCCATTTCCGACATATAGGCTGGGACCAACGCAGAAGCAGCACCTACAGCCAACCCTAATAAAATCCGGGCAACAATCATAAAAAGGAGCCCTTTATGAGGGGATATTCCTGCCAAAATGGAGCCAACAGCAAAAATGATAGAAGATATTAAAATCATTTTGCGCCGTCCTAAACGATCGGAAAGTTGTCCGGCCAGGGCACCTCCAAAAATAGCTCCAAACATCAACGAAGAGGTAATCCAGCCAATGGCACCAGGGTTGTTTTGAAGGTTCCAATCATGTTGCAGAAAAGGTAAAGCACCCGTCATAACGCCGATATCATAACCGAAGAGAATGCCTCCAAAAGCCCCAAAAAAATAAATGAATCCACTTGAGATTTTCTTTTCATTAACCATTAAAATTCCCTCCTCAAGGTTTTAAAATTTTTTTTTAAAAATCCCACTACTAAAAATATTGATTGCTTTAAAGAAAATAATAATAGTGTTTTCAATCTACAAATATATGCTAGTAGAATCATCTTAAAAATTATTGATTAGGATGAATTCTGTGTCGTTATTGTGCTATTAAAACGCTTTCATCTTTTTCCGGAAAACTACGAACACGCTTACAAAAAAAGTGATCATACTAATGGTTACTATTTCCAGACTACAACCTCTGGAGTACCTATTTCTTCCCTCCAAGGAAGCAGAGCCTCCTTGGAGGGAAGAAACATTACTTAATAACTACGTATTCCAAGCCAACAAGTTTTGCATAGGTTATGATTTGGTCTGTTGTTAAGTTCAATGAAACAACTGTATGGTGACCGCCACCATTCTCAAGCCAAGCTTTCACTCCATCTTGGAAGTTTGGCTTCACTTCCCAAAGTACACGGGCCACTGGAAGGTTTGGTGCTGGAACAGTTGGCTCAAATGCAGAAACTTCATTAATCAAAAGTTTATAGTTTGTACCAAAGTCAGCCATGGAAACAACGACACCGTCTCCTGCTTTGCCGTCGAATACTAAACGTGCTGGATCTTCACGATCACCTATACCTAATGGAGATACGACAATTTTTGGTTTGTTACTTGCTAAAGATGGGTCGACTTCAAGCATATGTGATTGAAGGATTGATTCTTGTCCAGCAGCTAATTCATATGTGTAATCTTCCATAAAGCCAGTTGATTGGTTATGGCTCATCACTTTCAGTAAGCGATCGAGTGCTGCAGTCTTCCAATCTCCTTCACCCGCAAAGCCATATCCTTGTGCCATCAAACGTTGGACGGCAAGACCAGGAAGTTGTTTCATCCCATATAAATCTTCGAAGTTCGTTGTGAAGGCCGTGTAACCACCATCATCAAGGAAACGTTTAATCGCAATTTCATAGCTTACCTGTACCTTTACGCTTTTCTCCCAATCTTCCCTACTGTTTGTACCATAATCAAATTCATAAAGGCCTTCGTATTCTGAAAATAAAGCATCAATTTCTTCATCAGTAACCGCATTTACATATTGAACAAGGTCTCCGATTCCAAAATAGTCAACTGTCCACCCAAATTGGATTTGCGCTTCAACCTTATCCCCTTCGGTTACTCCAACGTTACGCATGTTGTCTCCAAAGCGAGCCACCTTAATGTTGAAGCTTTCGTTATAAGCAACCGCTACGTCCATCCATTGTGCAATTTGCTTTTGCACTTCAGGGCGCTCCCAATAACCTACAACAACTTTATTTTGTTTTTTCAAACGGGCATTGATAAAACCATATTCACGGTCACCATGAGCGGATTGGTTCAGGTTCATAAAGTCCATATCAATCGTTGCCCAAGGAATGCTTTCATTGAATTGTGTAGCTAAATGAAGCAATGGTTTTTGTAATAGTTTTGTTCCACGAATCCACATTTTTGCAGGTGAGAAAGTATGCATCCAAGTGATGACACCGGCAACTTCGTCACGATAATTGACTTCTTTCATGATGCTTGTGATTCTATCTGCACTAACAGCTAAATCTTGCAATACAAGTGGATAAGGTAAAATACCGCTTTCATTTAATGCGTCGGTTATCGTTTGTGCATGCGCCTTGACCTCTGCTAACGCTTCTTCCCCATATAGATGTTGTGATCCTACGACGAACCAAAATTCCTTTTTTTCTGTTGTTAACATAATAATCCTCTTTTCTTAATTCTAATGGTTTGATAATTTAATAGAGTTGATCTTACTTTTGACCGTAATAAGCATATTTTCCATGTTTTCGTAAATAGTGTTTATCCAAAATATTTTGTGGTAATTCTTTTGCAAAATGATTTAAATCCCGTGTAAATAAATTCATTTTCGAAACTTCATCCAACACCACACTATTCATTACGGCGGATTTTGCATCTTTGCCCCAAGTAAACGGACCATGACCATGAAGTAAGACACCAGGAACGGCTAAAATGTCTAACCCACGCTCTTCAAATGTTTCGATGATTAACTTCCCAGTCTCCACTTCGTACCCACGATCAATCTCCTCTTGTGTTAGGTAGCGGGCACATGGGACGGATCCGTAAAATGTGTCTGCATGAGTGGTCCCCATCGCTGGAACATCAAGGCCTGCTTGAGCCCAGATTGTCGCCCAAGTTGAATGAGTATGTACAATGCCCCCGATTTCTTGGTAATACTTATAAAGTACTGCGTGAGTCGCTGTATCTGATGAAGGCCTCAACTCTCCTTCAACAACATTGCCATCTAAATCAACAACGACCATATCACTGGCTTTCATCGTTTCGTAATCAACACCACTAGGTTTGATAACAAATAAACCGCTTTCACGATCAATGGCACTTGCATTTCCCCATGTATATTTCACAAGTCCATATTTAGGCAAGTCCAAATTTGCTTGAAATACCTCTTCTTTCAGTTGTTCTAACACGTCAATCCCTCCAGTTTTCCACTCATAACATCAAATTGTCTACAGCGGCCTGCTCAATCACTAAACCCTTCCTGTATCTTTCAATAAATGCTTCAAATCCTTTAACATCTACTTGATCAGGATAAATTTCTTGTCCATCAACCTCTTCGAATACTTTTTTGTCGAGGAAGTCTTCTAAACTTTCTTTTTGATCTTTATTCATCATGTAAGATGCAAGAATCGCCATTCCCCACGCGCCGCCTTCTCCTGCTGTTGACATAACTGATACTGGAGTATTCATTGCAGCCGCAACAATTTTTTGTCCAACAAGAGGGGTTTTAAATAAACCACCGTGAGCCAAAATACGATCAATTGCAACATTTTCTTCTTTTGTCAAAATACCCATTCCGATTTTCAAAGCACCGAAAGCAGTAAAAAGGTGAGTCCGCATAAAGTTTGCTAAATTGAATTGACTCTCAGGCGAGCGAACAAATAATGGTCGCCCTTTTTCTAATCCTGTGATATTTTCACCTGAGAAATAACCGTAGCTAAGCAAACCGCCACCATCTGGATCCGCTTCCAAAGCTTTATTCAACATTACTTCAAATAATTTATTTATATCAACCTTTTGTCCCATTGCCTCAGAAAATTCACGGAACAATCCCAGCCAAGCATTCAGATCACTTGAACAGTTATTCGCGTGAACCATTCCAACGAGACTTCCGTTTGGTGTAGTTACCAGATCAATTTCTGGATAAACTTTTGAAAGTTCTTTCTCTAGTACAATCATCGCAAAAACGGAAGTTCCTACTGAGATGTTTCCGGTACGTTTCCTCACACTATTCGTAGCAACCATTCCTGTCCCCGCATCGCCTTCCGGTGGACAAATTGGAGTGCCTGGTTGTAAATTTCTTGATCTATCCAGGATTTTCGCTCCAATTTCAGTTAATTCACCCGCCTGCTCGCCCGAAATGTAGACTTTAGGAAGAATCTCTTTTAGCTTCCAAGGATAACCTTTCGTCGCAATTAAATCGTCAAACTGCTTGACCATTGATTCATTGTAATCTTGCGTTGATTCATCAATTGGGAACATGCCTGAAGCATCTCCAATGCCAATTGCTTTATTACCAGTCAATAACCAGTGAATGTAACCAGCCAAAGTCGTAATACAATCAATGCGAGGCAAATGTTTCTCTTCATTTAATATTGCTTGATAAAGGTGAGCAATACTCCATCGTTCAGGAATATTAAATTGAAATTGATCAGTTAGTTCTTTTGCTGCAACACCTGTTGTTGAGTTACGCCAAGTTCGAAACGGAACCAGTAGCTCCCCTGTACTGTCAAAAGCCATATACCCGTGCATCATTGCAGAAAATCCAATAGAACCTATTTTTCGAATGGTAATTCCGTAATTCCGTTCAACTTCTTGCTTCATTTCACTATAAGCTGTTTGAAGACCTGTGATAATATCCACTAAGTTGTACGTCCAAATTCCATCTTCCAATAGGTTCTCCCACTCATAACTTCCAGATGCGATAGTTTCATGTTGATTATCAATCAACACCGCTTTAATACGAGTGGATCCAAATTCGATTCCAAGTGAAGTTTCTCCCCCGGTAATCGCTTGTTTAATTTTTAATATATTCGTTTGCACGTTAATCCCCCTTCTGTCAGCGCTTTCAATAAAAGGAGGCGCTTAAATGTATTAACAACCATATTATATTTTTTGTACGTACATTTGTCAACGGTTTATATTATTTATACTTACAACTTTAAGACGAAATACTCCATCCTCACCTTAAAGTCATCAATTTGTAATAAGGAAGTTATACGACATGAAATCTAAGGGTAAATAGGGGGAATTTATAACTTTATACAAAAAATAAGATGATTTGTTTTAATTCATTCAAAATTATGTTAAAATATGTCCGCACAAATATTTTAAGCGCATAAATTAGAATGCAAACAACTATGAAAGAAGTGAGGTTTAATGAAACCAAAGTATCAGGTAATCATTGATGATTTAAAAAATAAAATCCTTACAGGTGAATATAGTGTAGGCGAACAAATTCCTACTGAATCCGTCATGCAAGAAATGTACAACGTTAGCCGACACACAGTACGAAAGTCCATTTTAGAATTATCAAACGAGGGATTCTTGAGAAGTGAAAAAGGATCTGGCACATATGTTAGTAACCAATATCAATCATCTGGTGGCAATTCCAAAAATAAAACGATCGGTGTTATCACGACCTACATTTCTGATTACATTTTCCCTTCTATTATCCGCGGAATTGAAAGAAGATTGAATGAAGATAATTATTCGTTACTATTAGCCAGTACAAATAATGATGTCGAACAAGAAAAAAAAGCCTTGGAAATGATGTTGTCATTTGGCGTGGATGGTTTGATCATTGAACCTACAAAAAGCAATCTATACAATCCCAACATCGCTTACTACCTATTGTTTAAGGAACAAGAGGTTCCATTCATCATGATCAACGCCTATTATGAAGAATTAGAGGTTCCTTTCTTTTGCCTGGATGATGTGCAGTCAAGCTACCTCGCAACAAAAGAACTGATTTCGAAAGGACACACCCAAATTGGAATCATTTCGAAAATGGATGATTTACAAGGAAAGTATCGAATGAAGGGATATATAAAAGCACTTGGAGAAGCCAAATTACGCTTTCAACCAGAGCAATTGCTTTCGTATACTACAGAAACGAAGCTAGACCTATACACAAACTTGAAAGAGTTCCTAAATGAAAATAGAGAGGTGTTGACTGCCATTGTTTGCTATAACGACGAGGTAGGGTTGGAAGTAGCAAATGTATGCAGACAACTTGATATTTCTATTCCCGAACAATTATCGATTATTGGCCAGGACAATTCTTATATTGCGAAAAATGCTAATATCAAACTAACGACATTGACACACCCACAAGAACAAATGGGACATGATGCAGCTGATTGGGTCATTAAGAAATTACAAGGAAAGAAGGATTTACCAAACGAAACCTATTATCAACCAGTGTTAATTGAAGGCGAAACTGTCAAAGAGTTAGAAATACAATAACCTTAGTGTGCGATGCCTATAGGCTCCACTCCCACAATGGCTGCCTCCATCCATTTTATTAAACCAGCAAATCCATCTTCATTATTTTCAATTGCTAATGGGTCTACGATTACAATTCCACGGGAATTCACTGCCCTAGCCACATGTAATTGTTGGGCAATATCCACCCCAATGGAAATTCTATCGTTTAGTTGATTTTGTTTATCTTGCATTTTAAACTTCATATTAGGCTTCCTCCTAGGGTTTTGGGTTAGTGTGATGTCTTACTCATATCTTACTGAGGAGCCCTATTTTTTTCAAAGCTGAAAAATAACGAACTTCAGGAATGCTAGCCTGTTCCATAAGAAAAAGGCTGCCTCAGCAACCTCCCTTTTTGAAGTATGCACCCCTATTAGTTCAGTAAGGGTGTATGGGTTCTTGGAAGTATTTTAATAAAACAAGTATCATCTAAGGAAATTGGAACAAATATTATAACTGTTCCAAACCAAATGAGGTGGCTAAACGAACAGAAGAAATTGCTTCTTCGCCAATTATGGCTAATGTAACCTACAATGAGAAAAGTATCTACATTGAGCACGTAGATGAACAAAATGGAACAGCTACAACAGCTACAATCCATTCCGTTGATTATCCAAATAAAAAACAGAGTGTTTCTGTAACCAGCTTAAAAGAACAGTAATTTGTCAATATTTCCTCAATACATTAATAAACTTCCACCTTGGTTTGGTGGTTTCATGTTGTTAGATTAAGTTCATTGACCATCTTCTTTAACAATCTTTCCCCTTGTTTAAGTCTACACTATATCTCTTTGCCACCTCTTTGCTGGCGGATTTCTGGTTTTACCCGCATTCCTCGACATTTTGTGAATAATATGATAGCAGATCCTGCTACTACGGTAACTAACGTAAACAATTCATGTTGGCCTGTCATCATCAAAACAGGAGCTAAACTAACAATTACGATATCAACCATTCCAACACCAACATAAGCAAGCGCATAATCAACTAGCGTTTTACTTTTCCCTTCTGGATCTACGATACGTAAAAAGACAATTCCCATAGCTACTGTTCCAGCACCCTACTTGGAACGATTCAAGACGATTGGGATACATTATCCTCCTAAGAATAAAAAAATATATTATATTGTGGCAGTCAACGGATTATGTTGCTTAATCTCTTGTATTGATAGATATATAGAATAGTTCCCATAATCGAGAATTTTATTAAGAAAAAGATTCAATAGTTCTTGAGAGTTAACTTTTATTTTTAAATGGTAACAGCCTTCTCCCGATACTCGGTGAGCTTCAACTATCTCATTTCTATCATTAATAAAACGTATAAATGAATCATGGTTTGCTGTTTTCATATAAATAATGACAAATGCTGTATAAGAAAGTCCTAATTTCATTTCATCGACTATTAGAGAATAGGCTTTAATTACACCATTTTCCTCAAGTTTTTTAATACGATTTCCTACTGCTTGTCCCGTCATATGAATTTGTTCACCTAAGTCTTTCCATTGAATACGTGAATTTTCGGATAATAACCGAAGGATCTGAAAATCAATGTTATCAAGTTCCATAATAAACTCCTTTCACCATGAAATGCATTGATATAAAAGTATTTCATCAAAGTATCGATAGATTTCAATATATCATTTATCATTATATTGTACTAAAATTTTTTAAAGAGGTGGAAAAAATGAGCACAGCTTTAATCATTGTCGATATTCAAAATGACTATTTTCCAAATGGAAAGATGGAATTAAGCAACCCTGAAAAAGCAGCGGCTAATGCTGCTAAAGTTCTTGAATGGTTTAGACAGAATAACAAAGATAATATTTTTCATGTCCAGCATGTCGCAAGTGATCCAGGGTTAGGCTTCTTTCTTCCGAATACGGAGGGAGTTAAACTAAATGAAGCTGTTCTACCATTAGAACACGAAAGCATTATCATAAAACATTTCCCTAACAGTTTTTTACAGACTGAATTAGAAAGCAGATTAAAAGATAAAGGAGTAACAAAGCTAGTGATTGTAGGTATGATGACGCATATGTGTATTGATGCCACAGTCAGAGCTGCAGTGGAACTAGGCTTTGAAACTACACTTATTGAAGATGCATGTGCGACAAGAGACTTATCTTATCAAGATAAGGTCGTTCCAGCTGAACAGGTTCATTATTCGTTTGTCAGTGCACTTAACGGTATGTATGCCAATGTAATTTCGACCGAGGATTTCCTGCAAAAAAAACTAACACAACCTTGAAGCACCAATAATCTTTTATAAGTGGGAGTTTGTTTTAAAAACAAGCTCCCTTTTTTACTGATGTTGTACTTGTTATCCAAGTTATATCATGATGAATTACATGAAAACCGAGTTTTTCGTACATATTTGTTAGATATACTGATCATGCCTTTTATAAGCCAAACTATTCAAAAAAAGGTAAGAGCAAATATGTGCTCTTACCTTTCTTCACTTTATTATTCACTGTTATTCTTCCTTGCCTGCTCCCATATTCATATTCGCTTCGACATTCTCCTGGTTGATTGTGGTAAACGGTAAATTTTGCTTTCCTGAGAAATTCTCAAGCAGGTCTTTGACATAAAATTCCCGAGGATGCCTTTAATGACTCCTGCAATGATGCCATTAAATCCGTAGCATATCCAATCACTTTCGCGTCACCTGTATCCACTACAGTGATCTTGTCGATATTACTAAGCGGGCTTGCGACTTGTTTTGCATACTCCGGCATTTTCAAATTCATGTATATTACGGCCGCTTGCCCAAACTGTTCAAAAGCCTCTTTCTCTATTACATTCTTTTTGTTCCTAAATATCTTACTTCCAATAACTATCCACAGAGGAAATGCTTACACCATTTGATGAGGAGCTGTGTAGGAATTGATTACTCCTATATTAATACCAGCATGTGAGGCACCAGGTTTATAGGATGATTCAAGATGAACTGGACTCATAAAAACACTAGAATTTTATTCGAAACAAATAAAGAGTTTTTTTGTGGATCAATAATCAGTATCGTATAAACTAATGGTAGGTACTTTACCTATTCGGAAAATGTAGATTCTGAATAAAAGAGTCATTTCTTATAAAAGAATGTATGTGTAATCATATGAAAGGTATCTGCCAAGATGAGGTTCAATTAATCGAATCAAAATGTGTAACCTTCACATTCTTAAAGATCGCTTTGCCGCCCTCGGAGAAGAGAGTAATTCCTTTATCTTCAGCATGAGGGAATATTAAGTTTGAATAAGCAGCCTTTCCATCATCCACAAAAACTTCAATACTCGTTTTATCGACGAGAATCTTTAAATGAACCTTCTTCTTACTGACATCAAATGGTGCAGTACTTTCAACGAACTGATTGGTTTCGTCAGGTTGTTCTGTGAATAATCGATTGACATAAGAGTAATTTCCTTCTGCAGAAATGCCTACGTCAACGTGGCGTTTTTGATCATCTGACTCCCTGAGCCTAAATCCTGCATTCTTAAAATCCGACCATGAGAGATCTGCCTCTATTTGATAGGCATCTCCTTTAACATCAAGTGTTTCCGAGCCATCCACTTCGATTTTATCAAAAGAATTCGTTGAGCTTGTCAATTCTTTTAATGCTTCTGAAGGCTGTGAAGAAAGATAATACTTGTTCTCGCCTTCACGCTTTAGTTCAATTTGACGGACAATCGAATCCATTCCGTTAAACCCTTCTTTTAATGTCGGCGTATTGTCGGCGTAGGCCCAGTTATTCATCCAAGCGAGGGCATAGCGTTTGTCTAATTTGTCACTGGCCTTGCCATCTTCAAACGTTACTCCGCCATACCAATCGAAACCGTAGTCTAGCCATTGCGGTTCATTGTTAACTGAAAGAAATTCTGTTCCATTAAACGTTCCTGTCCAGTATGCATAGGTGTTGGGTTTCCCTGCTGCTTTTCCGTTTGCACTGACGCCCAACACCCACTTTACTGTCCCGTCATCAGCGCGGATCTGGTAAAGGTCAGGGCACTCTAAAACTCCAATGTTCTTAGTGGAAAAACTGCTCGTATAGCGCCAATCTTTCAGGTTATCAGACTCATAAAATCCTATTTTCGATCCTTCGGCCATGGTCATGACCCATTTTTGATTCGTGTTATCCCAGATGATTTTTGGATCTCTAAAATCCTTCGTTCCTGGATTTTTCATAATAGGCTCGTCACTGTAAGAGGTAAACGTCTTTCCTTTGTCCGTACTGTACCATAGAAATTGTTCTTGTTTCTGGCCATCCTTAGAGGGTTGTGTTGCGATCGCCACAAAAGCGTCTTTCCCGAACCCAGCTGTATTTTCCTTGTCTACAACGACTGACCCTGTCCATGGATCCCCATTTTGATTTGTATATTTTGGAATGGCAATTCCTTCATCCTTCCAGTGAATCAAATCTTTAGAGGTAACATGTCGCCATTCTGTACCATTGCCATCCGGGTAATCTCCATTATAGAGGTAAAAATAATGATAATTTCCTTCATAGTAAACGGGCTTCTGTGGATCGTTTTTCCAATGATCAGCAGAAGTAAAATGATAGGCAGCCCGATATGAGTGCTTTTCTACCTTATTTGGCGGATTAGCTTCTTTTGTTTTATAAAATGAATGAATCAAAATTCCTGTACTAATAACCATCCATAATCCAAGAACGAATAATCCAACCATCTTATATTTCTTTTTGTTCACTTAAACTCACCACTTTTTTTCTTTTAAAATAGAAAAAAGAAAATGCCAAGTTTTCCTGACATTTTCTTTTTCTTTTCACTGGTAACTACTTAACCGTAATCTGGCCTTGTTCAAGAATACTGTCTTTTACTACCGATGTTTTATTCCCTTTAATGTTAAGCTGGAAGCTTGGGGCAAAGGTAGATTTATTGTCTTCAAAATAACCTCTGTTTGTCATGTAGCTAGTCACTACAACATTATCACTGCCTGCCTGCGGGATTGCATAGTGTGCATAATTCCAAGTGATGTCATATGGATTTAGATCCTGATGCAGGACGATGCCCGTTTTATTTAATGGTTTATATGGGCCAGTTAAGGAATTTGACGTGTAACCTAACATGTAAATATCTTGATTATCGATTCCATCAATGGTCATTTTTGACCCTCTTGAACTTGTGAATAAATACCACTTGCCGTCCTTTTTAAAGATGTTTGGACGTTCGATTTCATCTGTGACCGTATTTGAAACAATCAATGGCTTCATTTCTTTTTTCAATGTATAATCGTCGTTTACTTCAATAATTCCAATTGCACCGTTTGCAAGTTCAGCTAACTCTTTTTTAGGGCTTTGCATAAGTTTGTTTTTTTCACTCTGGAAGAATTTATTGCTGTTGCCATAATAAGCTCTATTGTATAGCGATTCTTCGCCTTGGTAGCCATATTCTGTACCCGTATTTGCTTCAAATACAAGGTATTTGCGGCCGTTGTCTTCTACATAGTGAGGGTCTCTGAAGGTATGATTATCAGCGGAATTTCCGTCCTCTACAAATTTATCTACAGTTTGATAGTACTTGCTGTCTTTGCCTTCATAGATGGATTTGTAATCCTCAACACCATCCACTTTTAATGTTTCAGAATCTGGCTCTGAAACATTTACTTGAGCGGTTGTTAACGTTTGTTTCCCATAATTTCCTGACTCAGGTATATACGGTTCACGGTTTGTATAGAATAAGCGAACTTCCCCGTCCTCAGTGAAGGTTGCAGAACCTGACCACTCTTCTGCTTGCTCTTTTAGGTAAGGATCATTTGGAACGTTTTTATCATTGTCATCAAATACTCTTCCAGCATTCTTCCAAGCATCAAGGGAGTCGTCGCCCACTTTTTTGTAGAATATGTAGATGAACGTATCACTCGCGTTTTTAGGATCGCCTGCTAATCCAAAAACGATATGATATCCTTTGTACTCTGCAACAGTTCCATCAGCGTTTTGCAATGGCCATGTATCCCACACATCTAAATCAATGGTTTCGCCTGATTCTGTTACTTTTTTGGCAGAAGGGATGTTTTTAATTGTGGATTCGTCAAACTTAGGAACGGCATATCTAGTATCACCGTGCTGATTAATCATCTCTTTCATAGCTGATCGAGTGATTTGTGAAGTATCGTACGTTTCTTTGTAATCTGCCGGATCCTTTGGAGCTGCAAATGATTGGGTAACAGTACCGCCTAATAGAATGCCAGTACTGAGTATTCCTGCTGTTGCCTGTTTGGCAAGCCTGCTAAAGTTCATAAGTTCTTCCTCCTCGTTGTTTGCTAGTACAGTAGAATTATAGGCGATTCCTGAAAAGAGAGGTATGCCACATATTGATTGAAATTTAGTCGTATATTGATATCGCAATTGTGGAAGGCAAAAAAAGCCCCGGCAAGAGGCTATTCCTTCGAAAACCTCTCCCAGGACTTCTGATATTCATTGAGCAGCTGATTGCGGTTCAGCTGTTTCCCGACATAGAGCTGAGTCGCGGCTCCGAATTCTTCTCTAATTCCAACAGGGAAGTGAAACCAGTTAGATGGGATGGTGTTCCCATCTTTGTAATTTCGAAGAGTTTCTTCTGCGAGCGGCCCTATATCATCAGTTTTAATGTTCTTAAACGCAGGAATGAATTTGAATTCTTCCGTCATGAAGCGTTTTCCTTGTTCTGACAACACCATCCAATTTAAAAACTTCTTGGCTTCTTTTTTCTTTTCAGGAATGGACTGTTTATTTACGGCCCAATAATTTGGAACGCTGACGACAAGGGCTTCCTTTAAAGGTCGGTCATTAATCGGAATCGGCATAAAACCGATGTTCATGTCAGGCGAAGCTTGATCGATCATCGGCTGAATCCAGTTGCCTTGCTGAATGATGGCTGCTTTTTCGGAGGTAAACAGATTCACTTCCATTGTATAGTCCGTTGACAGTGGATTATCGTTTCCGTACTTTATGGTGAGATCCAGCAGGGCAAGGAGATCCTTAAATGTTTGATTGGTACTGATTTTTTCCGTTCCGTTATTTAAATTTCTTATAAAAGCATCAGTATCCTTTTGCTGGGCAAAAGCAACATTCATCAGATGGTCGCCCAATTTCCAGTCTTCATAGTAGCCTGTTGCAAAGGGAGTAATGCCTGCATTCTGCAGCTTTTCGGTAGCTGCTGTCAGTTCAGAAAGAGTGGCGGGCTGTTCAGTAATGCCTGCTTGTTTAAATAGATCCTTATTATAGATAAAGCCATACCCTTCAAGGTTAACCGGCATTCCGTAAATTTTCCCGTCCAATGTGACCGGCGTCAGTGCTTCTTTGTATGCTTGATTAATCCAGGGCTCCCCTGAGAGATCCTCCAGATAGTTCCGCCACAGCTTGGCATTTTCATAGCCGCTGTTGGTAAAGATATCCGGACCAGTGCCGGTCGCCATTTCGGCTTTTAGGTCGGCGAGGTCATCCATTGCGCCTCCAACTGTATGTACCCTGATATTGACGTGGGGATTTTCCCGTTCATAAGCACGCGTCATTTCTTCAAATTGAGTGGAGATTTCCACTTTCGGATTCCTTAAATCCAGCGTGATTTTCCGCTCTGTCTTTTCCGTTTTTTCTGGTGGGGCTTCGTCCTGACATGCAGAAAGAGGCAGGCTGACGGCTCCGATTAACAAAAGGGATAAAAACCTGTTTTTCATCATGTCACCCCTTTAGATTCATGTTGATCGTTCTTGTTCCTGAACTCAAAAGGCGTCATGCCGACGACCTTTTTAAATAGCTTTGAAAAGTAGATTTCATCTTGATAGCCAAGCATGGTCGAGATGGAGTAAATGCTTTTGTCTTTTTCTTTCAGCCACGATTTTGCCTGGCTGATTCTAAGCTCCGTGATGTATTTGGACAGGGTCATCCCGGTTTCTTGCTTATACTTTCTTGAGATATGCTCACGACTTAAAAAGAAGACATTCGACAGCTTTTCAAGACTCAAATCCTCCATATAATACATGTCAACATAGGAAACCATGTCTTCCATGCGGCGGGCGGCATCTATTTCATCCAGACGGTGGATGGATCGGAAGTTTTGTTCCTCGAGCTTTTTCTGCAGAGCCTGAAACGATGTCCTGATATCCGATAAAGTTTTGACCTGCTCTTCAGTTACAAGCCTTACAGGAATATCGAACTCCTGGCTGATCCATTCCTCAACGGAGAGCCATTGATCGCGAATGGTGATAACAAGGCAGAGGTTAAGGTCCGTCTGCAGGGAAAACGCATTTCCTAATTTGCGGTCCGTAAGCTCATCTGAAAGCTTTTGGATATAGTGATCCGGATTGTGCATCTGGTAAAAGGAGAGCAGGGTCAGCTTATAGCCCTCCGATTCAGGAAGAAACTCGGCAAGGCTGATTGGATCTGAACGGTCCCCCAGACATATCGCAGTGGCTAACTGGTTTCTCCGCAGTTTTTTCACATCTTCCAGCACTTCAGCATGTTCAAAGTCATCCTTCCAGGCCTGTACCGATTTTTCCAGTGTATGATTGAAAGCCTCATACTCAATCGGCTTCAGCAGGTAATCAAAGCTGCTGTGCTGAATGGCTTTACGCATATAGGAATAATCGTTATATCCAGTAATGAAAATAACTTTCCCTGGATAGGAAATGGAATCCAGCCACTCAATCAGTTCGATTCCGCCCATACCGGGCATTTTCACGTCTGTAAAGATAATCTCCGGGCGTTCTTCCTCAATCAGTGATTTTGCCTCATGGCCATTTTTGGCTTCCAATAGCTTGGTGAAACCGTAAGTTTCCCACTGGCCTAAATGGCGTATGACGTCCCGCACATTGAATTCATCATCGACAATCAGTGCTTTCACCGTATTCATCTCCTTTCCTGAAGTAAGTCTTTATCATTCCCAAGGGCGGTCTTTATCGGGATCCTCATACTGACGGAAACCCCCTCTCCGTCATTCGAATCTACTTTCATTTCTGCACTTGGTCCATACCCTAGAAGCAGCCTGTCACGAATATTCTTCAGGCCTATATGTTCATGCGAATAAGTCCCTTCGTAAGGGGGTGTATAGATATGTTCCCGTAGACTCTGAAGCTCTTCTTCCGTCAGACCCGGACCATCATTCTCTACAGTAAAGCACAGATCGTTTCCTTGTTTTTCCCCGTTAATGGACAAATGAGCGTTGCTGTAACCTTCCTCATACGTGTGTTTAAAGAAATTCTCTGCTAGGGGCTGCAGAATCATACTTGGAATAGTCATGTCCAAAATGGACTCATCGATATTGATCGAGTAACTTACATTTTCACCAAAACGCTCTGTTTGAAGGGAGAGGTACGCTTTTGTATACTCAGCTTCATCCCGAACCCGTACCCATTGATCTGCCTGCATTGAGTAGCGCATCATTTTGGACAGCGAAGTCAGCAATTGATAGACCTTTGGTGCATTCGACCTGAGGGCAACAGCACCGATGGATTGTAAAGCGTTAAACAGAAAATGAGGATTGACCTGTGATTTTAGCGCCCTGAACTGGTTCTTCCTGTTTTCAATTTCAAGCTTATATTCACGGTCAATGTGGGAATTGATCCGGTTCATCATGTCCTTCATGTGTGACTCCAAATGGCCAATTTCATCGCTTTTGGTATCATCAAAAGGGACATTCATATTTCCGCCTTCAATGGAGCGGACTTTGCTGCTCAGCCTCGTAATGGGACGGGTAATCCTATTTGAGATAATGCCTATCATCAGCAAACCCAGTATTCCTACGCCGATGCCGACCAGGATATTGGTATAGGCGGTTTTCCTGACATCTTCATATAAAGCCTGACTCGACATGATCTTAATCAATTTCCAGCCGTTCAGTGACCCTGATAACTCCTTTGATAAGAGAATATCGTCATCATGCCGGCTTCTATTCCCGTCAAGAAGTTGCTTTTGATCGGTAGGAAGAGGTTTTCCAATCAGGGCATGATCATTTGCATACATGACGCGATCTTTTGAATCAATAAGCAAAACAGAAGAAGCGTCTCCCTGGACAAGGTTATTGCAAATGCGGGCATACTCGCCCAAATCAATGTCGATTGTAATCATCCCAAGAAACTTTTTAGAAAGAACGTCTATAATCTTGTGGTGAAAAGTCATCACCATCGTTTTGTCCGATTTTGGAACAATGGCTGCATTATTGTAATTCTCAAGAGGGTGGGGCGGCTCAATCAAATATTGTGAGTCAGATGTATACAGCTGTTTGATCGGGTCCTGGTTCAGAAAATTCGGCTGATACCTGTGTGTGCTGATCATTGCATTATAGACAGTAAATGACTCATTGTTTTTAGCAATATAGAAACGGATCTGCCGGAATTCGTTTCTCATTAGATAAAAGGTTTCGAGACTCTTTTCCGTGGTCATGGGGCTGAAATAAATGGAGTCTTCGAAGCCGTTATTAAAAATCCGAAACAGATCAGGGTTGCGGTACAGAATATATGGAAAATCAATCATGTCGTCAAAATACTGCTCCAGTTCATCCGCATTCTTCTGAAGCTGCTCCCGACTGTTTTCAAGTTCATGCTGCTCCACACTGTTTTTTGTATAAGTGTAGATGAAAAAAACGGACAGGAAATAGGGCAGAACGATGAAAAACAGCAGCATGATCAATAAACGGCTTTGTATGCTTTTCACAGGAGGCACCCCCTTTCGCAGAAGGCTCTTTTTTTGTCTGATCTTATCTTCTCACTTTAGCATCCTAAAACTATATCAAATGAAAAAACCAAGTCAATCATGCTTAAGTAGGATTCGTGTAAGGGCATGTATCCTTATATTTTGCAGTTCGGGCTTTTATTATGTTCCAATCTGCCCTGCCCCAGAGATTTGAAGATGATAAGGCAAACAAAAAAGCTGAAGACATCTTCAGCTTTTACAAAAATTATGCTTTTTCTCCTACTTCTTCATCAACAAATACATAAAATAAGGAGCCCCTATTAAACGATCATAATTCCCGCAGGTATGCCTTCGGGTTCAAGGATGTTTCTTTCGATGGTATCTGCCAGAAGCAGCAGCCAGGCGCGGATCAGAATCGCTACCTTGATTCGCGTTTCTTTCTCTGCCTCGGCGGTCGCTATATCGGCATCCCTCTTCACCTGGGTAATCCTTGGCATTCCGAGCGATTCAAGATATCCATTTTTATCCCGAACATCTTTAATCGTGAACGATACGATGATGAGTCCCATTTTAGCTAGATCCTGCGAGGCTATCCGGAAACAATTTGAACATTATGTAAGATATAAAAAAGAACCACTAAAGAGATCTTAAATTATATTTTTAGTTGTTTAATTTTAAAAAAGTAATTATGCAAAATAATACGTCTAATTCTATTCACTGTAATTTTTTGCATATACTAATAATTAATTACGTCTAATCTGAGTCCGAAAAACGCTCCCGTAGAATTCTCCACAAACCTTGCTGCTAATTTAAATCATTTCAGGAATGCTATTCTGCATAAAGAAAGAGCTGCCTTAAAGACAGCTCCGATTTTAGCCTGTTAGTTCTATAAGAAAAGCGAACCTTATTCAAGAATCGCGCCCGAGAACGAATATAAAAACTTGGTGGGCAGGTTTTCCCAAATTAATACATGTCTACTTCTATGGGCGCAATGCACTGTCACTTTTTATTAATAAAGAAAGTTTCATCTCCATTTGGTGGTTAGAAGTTTCTCTTGTCTCCATTCTGGAAATTTGGGTGATTATCGTGGAATTTCTAAAAGAAGTGTGAAAGGGATTGTTTCCAGGCAATCTCATATCTCTTTCTCAGCAAAGAAAACCACCCCGCGTAGGAAACAAAAGGGTGGTTCCCGATCAATCTTTATTCACCAAACATGGATCCTATTTTGCATTCTCATCAGCTTGATGAATTCCGAATATATTCCCTTCGGTATCAATATAGTATCCTTGCCACGCCATTCCAGGCAGTGCATATTTGGGCAATGCGACCTTGCCGCCAATCTCAAGAATTTTGGCTTCCGCTTCGTAATAATTATCGACACCCATTGTACAAGCATCTCCATTAAGAGCTTGGCCAGCTTCCGGCGGAGGACTTTGACGCTGCATCAAAGCACCATTTCCCAGGTTCATTCTCATCGCCAGTCACGCTCCCAAGTAAGGCATTCCTGCGAAATCACTCCAATCTTGAAATGACCATCCAAATACCTCACCTTAAAATTCTTTGCCCGTTCCATGTCATCCACAAGAATTTCGAGGTGAACTAATTTTCCCTTGATTACCTCCTAGTTTTGTTCAAAATTTTTCCTCTTACCGTAAGTTGATACTTATGTAGCATCATGCCTATGGTGTTTATTTATTTTTTTAAGTCTAAGATGAAGCAGGCTTTCAATTTGAGTTAAGTCACTTCTTTATCATAGGACAGTTGCGGGAATATCTGACAAAAAAGGCAGCTCCCTGATGGGGGATAGCTACCTTCGTTTACGATTACTATGAAAAGGTAGGAGCAGGGAATTCATCAATTCTCATACGAAGTAAACTATATGGTTTTTCCCGCAGGTCTCTTCCATAATGAAATCTCGCCTGCCGATGTAATTGATTCACAATGACATATAAGTATTGATCGGGGCCAATCGAAAAAGTATCCGGCCATAAAATTCTGGGGTCATGTGCGATGGTTTCCATTGCGCCATTCGGCAATATCTTCCGGATACTATTGTTTTCATAGTCTCCCGCATAAACGGTTCCTTTTGCGCCGGTGATCATTCCATCAGACGCACCTTTTTCCCCCCAATACTGCACATATTGGGATAAATTCAGGTCCTGTATCCTTCTGTCTCTTAGGGCTTCTGTTGAGATCGAGAACAGCTGACGGCTGGTTAGCGGAGCATAAAATAAAACCTTTCCATCAGGAGAAATCGCTAAACTATCGGAAGCCAATCTAAATGGGAAAGTCGAGCCGTCCGGGTTTCGATTCATCAAAATTTCACCTTCTACTTTCGGTAAAAAATAGGGATCAGGTGAAGTTGATATTGCCCCATTTAACCGTCTAAACGCGTTCCCATTTTCTAAATCTACGACGATAATAGCCCCTGGCCCTCTGGAAGAAGAATCCGTTATATATGCATAGCCTGCTCTTCCAACCCGAAAATCCAAACGGACATCATTCAGATAAGTTGTTGGCAATACAACATCTTCTGTAAAGGTATATACTCTCCTTATTGTATTCGTGCTTAAATCAACAGCAACTAATTTTGCTCCCCCTTGAATAGGTTCAGAAAAATTTGGTGCCCCTGTATCTAGTACCCAAAGTGTCCCTCTTCCATCAGCAACGATACTTTGGACACTGACGAAAGACATCGTAATATTCCCAGTATTAACTAAATTGGTTTCTACACTGGGATAAGGCTGCAATTCACCCTCAACAATTTCCGCCACAGTAAATTGAACGTCGTCTCCCCATTTCGGAAAGCATACAAAAATACGACCGGTTTCGGAAACGCTGACACCTGTAGGCATAGCCCCATAAAAAGCATGCACCAGTTCAAACTGCCCAAAATATTTTTCCATAGGTAACATAGGTTGCATGATATCCTCCTCATCAAATCCTAACGGATATCACCTATATATGATGAAAATTTTTTGTAGTGCCTGGTTCTTGATAAATTTTTCAATCGTGATGGATGCTGTGGGTTTATTAGTCCAGGAGAAACATGGGAGTTTCGATAAAGTGATTCAAACTTCCACTGGCTCTTCAAAGACGGGGAATGAGAGCATCTGAATTTACGTTTGCAGTCAATTTTAGAACTAACATACATACTATTATGATTTGCTCCCGTCCAGCAGCCTGGTTAGAAAATAAATCTGTCTCCTGCCATAAGAAAAGGCAGCTTCAGCAACCTGCCTTATTGTAGAGTTGACACAAACTGTGAAGTTAAAAGGAAGTGCGAAAAAACTTAAGTAAAGGGAGTAGTGAGCCGGCTACTTCCTAAGAACATTAACCATTACAAATCATAAGTACATTACCATCTGGGTCTTGAAAGTTAAAATAAGCAAAATTTCCAATACGCTCTATTTCTTTAACAATGGCTATGTTATTACTCTTGATAAATTGGTAAGCTTCGTCTATATCTTTTGCGTAGAAATTAAATAAGACATTATTGGATGGCTTAAATATAAAATTAGGATCAAACGTATGGTCATCTAAAGATAATCCAGTTTCACTTGTTACAGGAATATTGTAAACAGGTGATTCTACAGAGTCATTATTTCGCGAGATGCCAAGGAGATTGCAATACCATTCAACTGATTTCTTTAAATCTCTAACATGGATAAAAACATTGTTTATTCTACTATTAATAGGAGAACTGGTTATTTTCATTGTTTTCCACCTTTCATTGAGCCTTACCTATAGAAATTCAACAAGTTTCAAAAAATTCCTTTAGAGGTTCATCATAGTTCGAAAACACTGTGCTTGTAGAACTATCCTGCCCCGTTAGTTCATTAAGGGTACCTCCACATTCCCATCAAGCTAAGATATATTTGTATCCCCATAACGAAAAAATTCTATTTTCTATTGATTGATTTTACAGAAAAAGTAGCTCTTTTTTCGTTTTGGAGTGTTTAATATTTTTTATCTTGATGGCGATGCGGTGGGGACCCCAATAAGAGGCTGTTTCAGACTGAATTTACTATCGGAAATGAAATATATAGAAAAAGACCATGACTTATAAGAATTCATGGTCTTTTTCAGTGCTCACCAAATTTTGATTACGGCTTTTCACTGATTGATTTCGTTATCGGACGTTCGTTAGGTATTTTGCGTGCACATAACCTGTTCCCTTACCGTACTGAATTTTGTACCAAGAGCTACTCTTATTAATTACGGTAACGATTTGGTTTTTCTTCAAAGAGCCAAGAACTTTCCCAGATGTGGTTGGTTTGGAACGGACATTCAACTTTGTAGCATTGACCATACCAGTCATATTCTTCACTGCCGGTTTGTTTAAAGTGTAGGAAGTCGTCGTTGTACGTTTGTTCTGGCTTGGATCAATTGCTGTAATGGTAAACGTATACTTTCCGTTCGAAACCTTTGATACATTCCATGATGCACTTTGGATACCGGCATTATTTGTAGCATTATTGGTTAGTGTCGCCACGATTTTGTCTTTTGCATCTTTTACTTGAACGGTTACCTTCGCCCTTTCATTAATCTCATACTTCAAAGCAACATTACTCGTTTTTGAATCATATGAGGTTTTTATATTATTAATGGAAGGTGCCGTTATATCGGGTTTCGTTAAAGTAAATGGAACCGTTGCTGAGCTTTTATTTTGATTGCTGTCGATCGTTGCAATTTCAAATGAGTATTTACCGTTCATAACCTTCGATACATTCCACGATGTCCATTGGACACCGGCATTTTTCTCTTCATTAATGATCGGAGTAGCTTCGATTTTTCCTTTTGCGTCTTTTACTTGCACGGTAACCTTTGATTTTTCATTGATCTCATACTTCAGGAAAACTTTATTTGTTTTTGAGTCATATGAGGTATTTGTATTTTTAATAACTGGAGCCACTGTGTCAGGCTTTGTTAATGAAAATGGAACAGATGCTGAACTTGCATTATTACTACTATCAATCGCTCTAATTTCAAAGGTGTATGAACCGTTACTTACCTCTGATGCATCCCAAATGGCTAATTGCGATCCTGACGGCTTTTGATCCCCTTTGACAAGAGAAGCGATGATTTGCTCTTTTTCATCCTTAACTTCCACTGTCACATTCGCTTGTTCACTTGTATCAAAGGTTATTTTGACTTGGTTTGTTTTAGAATCGTAATGGGTCTTTAAACTATTAATCATTGGTGCTGTTTCATCTTTAGGTGCGGGATCCGGAGCTGGTGTTGGAATTGGCGTTGGAATGATAGGTGCCGGTTCTGGCTTGACTGGTTCTACTTCTTCAGGCTCGGGCTTATAAGCTTGTTTTAAGCTTGTCCCTTCATAATAGAAAGCAAGAATCTCGCGATACGTATTTCCCTTTTCGCCAGCCTTTTTCGCGCCATACTGACTTAGTCCGACACCATGGCCGTATCCCTTGCCTGAAACGTTAATCACATCCCTTGCTGTATCCACTTTGTCTACTAAAAAGCTTTTCATGATGCTCAGACCGATAATGTCTCTAATTTTCGAAGCCGATACATCTTCTAATATTACACTTTGCTGTAACGCTTTCCCTTTTTCTTTCACCATAAATTCAATCTTTATACTTCCTTTACTCACCCTGCTGCCACTTGTTAGTGCGTGAAGGGATAGGTGAGGGACAGCCGTTATTTTAATGTCTTTGCCGGTATATCCATATTTCTGTAGCCATGCTCTTATATTAGAAATTACTGGTGTTTGTTCAACTTCCTTGGTATTAGCCCACCATGTATCTGCTTTTGTCAAATCTAAATTTGTAAGGTCTATTTGTTGCTTTTTTACACTAAAACTCCACACAGTTTGCGGATCATATGGATCGTCTTTGACCATTAAATATGGTAACTCTGTACCAATCCAAACATTATTGTTGGACTCGGTTTTCCCTCCATTGCTAGAGGAAAAAAGAGCATCTGAACCTATATGTTGTTTTTCACCATAACCGATGACCTGACCTTCTGTTGCTTTAACAGCTTTTGTTGAGTTTTCGTGCCAAGTGTAGCCACCGTATACCTGGTAACTCATTGTGTCGTCGGGCGTTCTGTTGATGTAGCTCATCGCATAGGTTCTTGCCGCAACAGCCTGTGCCTTTAAGGCTTCCTGATTCCATAAAGCCGGCATTTCAGCTGGAACAACCCCTTTTAAATAATCTTCAAGACCAATTGAGTTATATGGACGGATGAATTTTCCATCTTCCATAATAAAACGTAAATTACCTAAGTATGTACGCCCATTAATCGAAAGTGGACCGTTCCCTGTTTCAGGTTTCACTTCAATCTCAGAAGCTTTGCCTATCTCTTTTGAATCTGTCAGAACAACAATGTCCGTACCGCTGACCCTCAACGTATACTTCTTGTTCGATTCTAGTTTTACATTTGCTAGATTCGTAGTGTACGTGACTTCCGGTTCGACAGTAATCTCGGATTTATTACCAAGATAGCCTTTTAATTTAACCTTAATGATCGGATCGGCTGCCGCCTTAACAGACATTTCTGGAAGTAAAGATAGCATGAGAACGAGTGTAACAAACATCCATATTCCATTCCGTACCTTTTTCATTGAAAAACCTCCTCATAATTTGGAAGATTATTAAAATAATAGTATATCATCCATAATGAGACATTAGTCGATATTTTACTATTTTAGGGGTCCCACCGCATGGCCATTAAGCTAAAGTGAATTTGTATCATCATAACGAAAAAAACGCTATTCTATTTGTAGAAATTTACAGGAAGGATAGCGTTTTCTATGAGTTTTTCTGTTTTAGACGAAATGAATTTCTTTTCTCAAGAACTTCAAAACTACTTATCTCCGTCTTCTCTACAACAATTAGCTAAAGAAGTTGGTTTTGTTCCCGTAAAAGTAAATATCAAGCACAAGAATTAATTGCTTTATGTGTATGGCTTAGTCAACAGGTCGCGAGTACGCCACTCGCACAATTGTGTAGCCATCTCGTAGCATCTACAGGTGTCCTCATGAGCCCCGAAGGGCTTAATCAACGATTTAATGGTTCAGCCGTACAGTTTCTTCAACAAGTTCTAGCTAATCTTCTCACTCAAAGAATTCATTCAACACAAGAAATACTTCACCCCTACTCCACGACTTTTAAACGTATTCGTATCCTAGATTCTACAACATTTCAACTTCCAGATAAGTTTGCCTCACATTATCAAGTTTCTGACGGAAGCAGCCATACCGCAGGTGTTAAAATCCAACTTGAATATGAATTATTGAGTGGGAAGTTCCTTCAAGTTTATGTAGGAGAAGGGAGAGAAAATGATAAAACCTTCGGTTCAACGAGTCTACAAATCATTCAACCGAAAGACTTATACATAAGGGATTTAGGGTATTTCGACTTACATGACTTACAGAAAATAAATGATGAAGGTGCTTACTATGTCTCACGTTTGAAGTTAAATTCTCGTATCTATCGTAAGAACGATAAACCAGAGTTTTTTCGAAATGGGACTGTGAAGAAAGGTACTCTCTTTATTCAGTTAGACACGGAAGAGCTTATGAATCAATTACGACCTGGACAAACACTCGAAATTTCAGTAGCATACATTGGCCTGTATCAAAAACTACCCGCCCGAGTGGTTATTCATCGACTAACTGAGGCACAAAAAGAGAAAAGATTGAAAGAACAAGCAAAAAAAGAATAGAAGAAGGGCATTACCTATAAAGACCGAAGCAAACGATTAAGTGGAATGAACGTATATATTACAAATCTTCCTTTAGAAGACGTTCCAACGGAACATATCCATGACCTGTATTCGTTACGTTGGCAGATTGAAATTCTATTTAAGAACTGGAAATCTTTCTTTCAAATTGACAAGTGCAAAGAGATCAAAAGGGAACGCTTAGAGTGTCACTTATATGGGCAACTGATTAGCATTTTACTCTGTTCCTCTACCATGTTTAAAATGCGTCAGTTACTTTTAGACATAGAAGGAGTTAAGTGAATATAAATCTATCTATATGATAAAAGACTATTATTTATTGTTTTATCAAGGATTACTAAAGGACACCCAAGAACTATCAAAGACTTTTCTCCATCTGTTTTACCTTTTGGAGAAAAACGGACGGAAATGTCATCGTTATAACAAGAAAACGGTCTTTGATATCTTAGGTTGTCTATGATTATTCGATGTCACAAAAACTCAAAGTTGCCTAATACTTTTTAAGAAAACTATTTGGAAGCCGTTTTAATAAATTCAGCCATAAATATTGTCCAATTTAAAAAGGATTGCCAGTGGCAACCCTTTTTTCTCAATATTAGTAATATCACCCATATTAGCTTGAAAATAAGGAGGGAATGTTTCAGTCCTTTTGACTTATTTAAACAGAAGCTTCTTTTTTAACATTTAGCAATTTAAAGAATTCTTTCATAAAACCTGGGAGATCTGGCCAAGCATGCCCTGACACGATATTGCCATCAACATGAAGCATTTCTTCCACGTATGTAGCTCCTGCAGCTTCTATTTCGGGTCTACATGCGTTATAAGCTGTCATCTCCCTGCCCTTTATATATTCTCTTATCGTTGTTAATACCAGTTGTCCGTGACAGATAACTCCAAGTGGTTTATTTTCTTTTAAAAAATGGGCGGTTATATCTTGTACTTTTTTATTCATACGAATATATTCAGGAGCACGGCCCCCAGGAATAATAAGTGCGTCATAATCAGTAGGTTCAATCTCTTCAACCGAGGCATGAGATTCAATTTTATATCCCCATTTCTCTGTAAACGTTTCCATTTCAGGCAAAAAATCATGAACAACTGTCTGGAGACTTTTTTTCACAGGTGAGGCAATTGTGCAATTAATATTTTCTTCGATACATCTATAATATGGATAAAATACTTCCAATGCCTCTACAGCGTCACCAGTTATAATAAGAACGTTTTTACTCATTTTTCATCACATTCCTTTTCTGAAATTTTTAAAAATTCCTAAGCATACTTAAAATTATATTTCCGTCAATGTACTTTCATCAGCGGAAGGCAAATTATATCGAGCCTCTAATAAACCGCGACAATAATGAGCATTAAACTCCATATTCATTCGTGACCCTTTAGCACCTCGCAGATAATCAGCAAACCCTTCTTCAGTTATCTCTTTATCTTCAGGAGTGGTTATGGCTAATTGATTTAAGTAATTCGACGTTTTTTTCTTTTCCAGGTATTTTTCCCTAAGTAACTTCCCTTCTACAGATAAAGGCAGTTCATATAGCTCTTGGATAGATATATTGAGGATTTCTTTCTTTGACATCCCATTTTGAAGTAAATATCTTATAAGTTTCTCTTGCCTTGCATAGAAAGCTTTTATCTGGAAAGTCTTACGTAATTCATTAAGATCTCCATCAGATAAACTACTAAAGGATTCGCTAAAGGATTTACCTGAAGTTGCTCCTTGGTTGATTTCAACCGAAGCACAGTGATCTAATAAAGTTACTTTAACTTCATTTACCCAGTCTAATTCAGCCACATACTTCAGTATATCTTCGGCCATGATATATGCGAAGTTAGGTGAACACCAGTAAGTTGGTAATCGAAAAACTACTTCGACATCGTTTTCTTTTATTACCGTGTGATCGATAAATCCTAATTCAGTTAAAGGCTGGTCTAATTCTGGATCATAAACTTTATCAAGCATGCTATAAACCTGTTTTTCTTTGTTCATAAAGTTCGATGCACCTCTCTTTTTCAATGATTGATACAAAACTTTAACACGACTCAACTGGTCTATTGATTGAGATTAAACCATTATATGTGAAGCTAGTTCGCACTTTTGTAACTTCGCTTTTTGAGCCTCGATATCAATATTATAGAGTCTGGCTGCATTACCACCTAAAATTTTCTTTTTTACATTCAAATCAAAAGTTACGCCTGTTTCCTGTTGGATATCTTCAGGAAGCTCAAAATCTACGAATTTTTCGATAAGCCATTTTGGTTCCCATATTCCATAATCACTCCCGAAAAGGATGCGATCCTCATCCAGCCAGTACAATAACTCACTTATGATTTCTGCAAAATAACGAGGACGTTGATGGATAAGTGATATGGCTACAGCTAATCCCCCGTATACATTTTTCTCTTGTGTTGCAATCCAACAAAAATCTTCCAGTCTAGGCAACCCGACATGCTCTACGATAAAATTCAGTTCTGGAAAAGTACTTGCAGCATCATCAACGTCCGCTACATCAAAAGCGTCGCGATTAAGCGGTGTGACCGTTGGACCTTTATGGATATGAATATTTTTTATTCCCAGATCAAGGCATTTTTGCAGATAACGCTGAGACCACGGATCAGACAGCTTATACCCTTTAGAATCGCCATACCAATCAGCTGTATAAAGTTTTATACCTTGCCAACCGTATTTCAATTTCATCGCTTCTAGATTTTCTAACCCGCGCTCACCATGTCGAGGATCAAGCGTCCCATTACATATAAAACGATTTGGATATTTTTTTGAAAGGGCATCATTCACATCAAAATCTCCAAACCCGTTTTTGTAAAACTCCTTAAGGTATACCGGTTGAAAAATAGCCATATCAGCATATCCTTTTACAATGACATCCTGTACCAACGTTTCAGAGCCATATTTCTCGAATTTTTCCCTTGGCCAAAAATATTCTTCAGGACTCAAGTTCTTATGATAATCATAGAAACAACTAATAAACTGTTCACCATGTATGTTTAGCTGGTTTTCCTTGCTTCCATCCCAAATTGCCACATGAGAATCAATAACAAAAATTTCTTCCCCGCTTTTCGTTTTATACAACATTATCACCCCTTCAAGTTTTGCCTTTCTCTTTACTTCATTGCAAATACTGTGCCAAATCTTCCTTCTTTACTATCAAAAATTATTAAATGTTTCTTTAATACAAGCAAGAGTACCTCTATTCCGTTATTTATCAGGTTCTAAATAATTGGAAATTTGGAATGATAACTATAGATTTAAATAAAAATATTGAAAGTTCTGTATTTTTTTCTAATGATATATGGTGCATTAAGCGACACTGTATCTAAAAGTGACAATCGTAATTAAGCAAAGTGCGACACACCTAACTTATAAGTTTGATTAAGAATAGTAGATTATATTTGAGAGTGGGAAAGCATAGTGGAGACTAACAAGATTGATAATTTAGATAATTGGTATATAATATGTGTAACTATATTACCAACGTGATGGAGAACTTTTTATTATCAATCACTTAAAAATATTGTAAGCGTTTACTGAAAGGTCAGGGTGATTTCAGAAACATGGCACGTACTTACATTAAAAGGAAGGTACCGGTATGAAGAACCCATATATTTCGTTGGATATTTTCTCTTCACCGAAGACTGAAAAGGATAGAATCGAAAGAGCCTGGGAGAATTTTATATCAGGCCAAAATTTAGTATCTGAAGTGAGATCCTTAACTTATCAATCTTGGGAGCGCTCTATTCGTCATGGAGTACACCCCACCAAAGGGAGAGCCCCACTGGTTCTGTCACAAGATGAAATACAAGAATATCAAACAACCCACACGTTCTTTTCTATTTCAGAATCCCTTCTACCAAAACTTAAAGAATCAGCAATAGATTCAGGTCACTTAATTGTGATTTCTAATCATAAAGGCGAATTATTATATCTAGATGGAGATGCCTCTCTCAAAAAGAAAGCCGAAAATATAAATTTTGCAGCAGGGACTTCATGGTCAGAGAGCTATGTAGGGACAAATGCTATGGGCACTTCTTTGGCTACAGGAGTCCCCATGCAAGTCTTCGCGGGAGAACATTTCTGCCAACCTGTTCACAATTGGGTATGCTCAGCCTCGCCGATTAAAGATCCTGCAACACAAAAGGTTCTTGGAGCGGTCAACTTAACCGGTATTTGGGACGTGGTACATCCCCTCTCTCTATCCGCTGTTGTTTCTATCACTCAAACAATCGAAGAAAAGCTCCAAAGCCAGCTCAAATTTGAGCACTTTTTGCTACTTGAACATTATAATGAAACAACTCGTAAAAGCCCCAGTAAAATAGTGGCTGTGCTCGATCGTGGACATCAAGTCATTAAAGCCTCCACCCCATGGTATGACAAAGGTTGGATTGATTACAATAACCGATTAATAAATTCATTATCAGTTTGCAGTGGCACAGAAGGCATGAAAGACGGCTGGATTTTTGAGTCAGTCCCTTTATATCATCAAGGATTCCCTATTGGTTTTATGATACATGCGATTTCAAAAGTCAAACCTTTAAATAAAACGGGATTTAGTACAAAGTACTCCTTCACAAATATGATTGGGAAATCTCCGGAATTCCAATCTGTTATCGATGAGGCGCATACAATGGCCAATCTGGATTTACCCGTTTTAATTGAGGGAGAGAGCGGTACTGGCAAAGAGTTATTCGCCCAATCCATACACGCTTATAGTCATCGATCTGAAGCTGCTTTTGTAGCTGTTAATTGCGGGGCAATTCCAAAAGAACTCGCAGCAAGCGAATTATTCGGTTATGAGGAAGGCACCTTCACAGGAAGTATAAAAGGTGGCCGTTCCGGAAAATTCCAACAGGCTGAAGGAGGAACAATTTTTTTAGATGAAGTTGGCGAGATGCCACTAGATTTACAGGCCATGTTTTTACGCGTGCTTGAAGAAGGAGAAATTGTACGAATGGGTGGAAGAGAACCGATAAAATTAAATGTACGGGTAATTGCGGCAACAAATTGTAATTTAAAAAAAGCCTGCGAGGAAGGCACTTTTCGTAAAGACCTTTACTACAGACTTAATATCCTTTCCTTGGAAGTCCCCCCACTGCGCGAAAGAACAGGGGATGTCCCCTTATTATTAAATCATTTTTTGACAAAAACATGTGCAGAAATTAGGAGACCACCACTTAAAATAGGCGACCAAGACATGTTTGTCTTAGAGCAGTATGGATGGCCTGGGAATGTACGTGAATTAAGGAATTTTGCCTACAAAGTGGCCATAAAGGCAAATGGCAATATAATCACAAACAGTGATTTCCCAAAAGAAATCGGACTAACTAAAAGGATAATAAATTATTCAGCGACAGATCATACACATCAAAAATTGAATAATAAAGAACAGCCATTAATACTTACTAATCCTTCCTCATCCCACGAAGAATCAGTGAGTTATCCAATCTCTTTAAAGCAGCAAGAATTGCATATGATTCTTATGGTACTTAATGAGGCAAATGGCAATGTTACAGCGGCTGCAAAAAAACTTGGCATTCATAGAAGCACAATTTATAGAAAGCTCGGGCGGAATACTAAAAATGAAGGTTTATCTAATAACAATGGATAATGCAAAACCAGGATGTCCTTTCTTGATTTCATTGTGTTTATTGGGAAAATTATAAGTTCTGCCGTTTTTAATTCCTTATTTCACAAATGACCTGATAATTAAAAATCATCAGTATATTTAACACTATTTCTTAAAGGGAAAAAGTATATATATTTTCTGAAGTAAATGATGAACTGTAGAATTTCCACATCAAAGAGCACCATGATACTTAACTGCACCCCAATTGTTAGACAACATCGAACAATTGGAGGTGCAGTTTTTTTGACTAAATATACGATAGATTAAAAATCACGGAGTACGTACTATTATTGGGTAAACGCCATCGGGCGTGAGAATAAATACACAGAAATTAAATCCCTTATCAAAGAGATTTTCCATACGCATAAAGGGCATAATGGGTATCGGCTTATTACCCTAGAATTACGTACCGAGGTGCTCACATCAATCATAAAATAGTTCTCCGATTGATGAATGAACTAGGATTGAAGTCATTGGTTCGCATGAATAAATACCGTTCGTACAAAGGGAAAATCGGCAAGGTTGCGCCCAACATTCTAGCACGTGATTTCAAGGCGGCAAAGTCCAATGAAAAATGGGTTACCGACGTCACGGAATTCCATCTAGCTGGGGAAAGACTTAACTTATCGACTATTCTTGACCTGTTTAATGGAGAAATCATCGCCTATAATATCGAATCTCGGCCTGTTCATCCTCGTTTCCAAAATGCAGGATAAAGCCTTTGATAGCTTGGAATCGAAAGATTCACCCATTCTCCATATTAAAACCTATTGCCTCCCAGCTTTTCACTTTCTGCTGCTGCTTCTTTTAATGCTTCTTCACCACGTCCACAAATTACAACATTGGTTGGTGCCTTCCTTGGCAAACGCGACGGCAATTGCTTTTCCAATACCCTTACTGCCGCCTGTCACGACTGCCGTTTTATCTTTTAATCCCAGGTTCACTTTAGATCCAATCCTTTCTATGGGTGTCTATTGTTGATTACATATTAACAATAACATCTAGTCATAAACAAATAAACTATGGCTGATTTTCTGCTCTAATACTCAAAAAAGGAGGGAAACCAATAAGATGGTTTCCCTTTAAAATGTACCGTCTTGTTTAGTATAAGGTATATTCTTATACCACTGAGGTTCCATTATCAATTCCCTCCCTAAAGCGATTAAAGGTACACCTATTTCAAATGCTTTCATCACTTCATCGGGTGTCCGCAGCATTCCAACACCCATCACAGGAACACGACCGCCGACACGCTCATGGAACATAACAACTCGGGATGTCTGATTGTTATCTTCATGGATTAATCCGTTCCAAAAGCCGCCGACAGAAATATGGAGATAATCCAGGTCCTGGTCTGCTAACTTGTCCACTAATTGCAACGTTTCTTCTATGGTGATGCCAGTTTTGACCTATTTTAGCTGAGTAATTTCTGCCAATATTTCATAGGAATGGAGACGTGCCTTATGATCGTAAACCTGGGCGATTGCCATAATTTCATCGGCTTGACTTTCATCCAGAACCTTTTCCAGCTTTTCTTTTACGATTTGAGGACTGCCGACAATCGAAGTTCCTAATTGATTCTCAAGGGCAGCTATTTCATAGTCGCTAGCTATATCATTAATATTATCCACTGGCGGCTGCAATGGGACTTCCTTCCCGCGCATCAAATTCAAGAACTGCTGCTGCAATGTTGTAGCGAGCCGCTCAGCTTCTTGATCTGTATCGGCCGCAATGATGTTTAGCCCTACCATTGCATGCGGCTTGTCCAGTACTTTAGAAGGCTTAAACGAACGGCGGTACAGCTGGATAGCCGGCAGTGTGTTATGCGGCGAGAAATGGCTCGCAAATGCAAACGGCAGTCCAAGCTCTCCTGCCAGCTGGGCACTGTATCCGCTCGAACCTAACAGCCAAATAGGTATGTTTAATCCTTCACCTGGAATTGCTTTAACATGACTATATCCTTGTGCCAGGGAAGGGTCAAAGTAATTCCGGAGCTCAGCCAGCTGCTCAGGGAAATCTTCTCCTGAACTTCTCAAGTCACGTCTTAATGCACGTGCCGTAAGCTGATCAGTGCCTGGTGCACGGCCCAAGCCAAGATCAATACGTCCTGGATATAATGATTCCAGAGTACCAAATTGCTCAGCAATAACAAGAGGTGCATGATTCGGCAGCATAATGCCGCCTGAACCTACCCGGATTTTTGATGTACCTGCTGCAACATGGGAAATGACTACCGATGTTGCAGAGCTGGCGATAAATGGCATATTATGATGCTCAGCGAGCCAATATCGGTTATACCCCAGCTTTTCAGCGAGCCGGGCCAGCTCCAAAGTATTGCGAAAAGAATCAGCCGGCGTCCTTCCATCTGCAATTGGAGAGAGATCCAGGACCGAGAATGGAATATCCGTAATTTGTTTTTTATCATTTTCAGGCATATGCTCATCTTCTTTCTTTAAAAATTTCGTTTCAAACCTATAAAAGAATTTACAGGTTGTTTTCTTTGTCTTCTTATACTGCTTCAATCTAAATCACATTAATTTAACTGATTTAATATCTGCAGAAAATACATCCTTTATTAGACTAGACAATAATGTTTAATTTACTGCAGCCTGAGCCAAAATTTCATAAGAGCGCAGCCGTGCCTTACGATCAAAAATCTCTGTATGATTCATAATTTCATCAGCGTCAGTCTTTTCTATTAACTCATGGAGCTGCTGCTTCACACCTGCAGGGTCCCCGATGATGGAAGTGAAAAGCTGTTCTTCAACCGCCCTGCGTTCATTATCGTTCCAAAGTTTGACCATATTATCAACAGGTGCCAAAATGAGCGAAGGCTGTCCGCGGGTTAACAAAAGAAATTTTTGATACATCGAAGTGGCAAGCCTTTGTGCCTCCTGTTTCTCATCAGCAGCCACCACTTGAACGGCTAACAGTACATAAGGCTCCTCCAAAAATTGAGACGGACGAAAATAATCCCGCTACAGTTTTATGGCCTCCATCATGTTACCTGGAGCAAAATGTCCCGCAAAAGAGAATGGTAACCCAAGCATTCCAGACAATTGTGCACTATAAAACCCTGAACCTAACAGCCAAATTGGCACATTTTTTTTTCGCCGGGAATGGCGTGAATGCTAAATGAACCATTCTTAGTGGCTGTTCCTGTACCATAAAGATATGCGATAAGCTCCTCAAGTGGGGCATCAAATTCAGGTTCACCAGCAACCCTATGCCGCAATACATTTGCTGAATATTGGTCGGTGCCAGGTGCCCGCCCCAATCCAAGGTCGATTCGGCCAGGGAAGAAGGTTTCTAATGTTCCCAATTGCTCAGCCACGGAAAGAGGAGAATAATGGGAATGCAGCATTGCACCTGATCCAATACGCATTTTTTCCGTGACAGAGACTACTCGTCCAATTACGATCGGGGATGCTGAACTCGCCATTCCTGCCCAATTATGATGTTCAGCAACCCAAACCGTTTATATCCCCACTGCTCTGTTTTCTTTGCTAGATCAAGCGTGTTTGAAGGGAAAGTCGGCTGATCCTCCCTCGACAATTGGGGAGGGTTCTAGCACTGAAAGTTCTATTTTCTTTGTCATAATTCTTCCTCCTTTTATACAATTAAATTTTTTAAAACTGGCCTGTACCTCTATGGGTTGGAAAGTAGGGTAAAACAAATTCTCCAAGTTCCTGGATTACTTCCTCTGGAGGGCGCTTGGAAAAATACAGAACAAACGCCAAATGGTTGACACCAATCGCTTGAAATTGATGAAGTAGATCAACTAAACGGTTTCTTCCTACGGAATAGCCTAAGGGTATGGGGACAGGCATTTCATCGGGATTTTCCAATAAATTGATGAACAAGCTTTGAGAGAAGGGTTTAAAATCTCCTGGAGCATGAACTTCAGTTAAAGCACGATAATCCTGGATAAGCTGCGCCTGTTGAGTAATGCTTCTTGGGTATTGAAGCCACCCATCCCCATTCCTGGCTATCCAATTGATAGACTGATTGCTAAATCCAGTCACCATGGTCGGAATCGAAGATACAGGCTTTGGGATTAACCTCATATCTGTACCATCGATAAGTCCGGCGTGGCTGTGGATTGTCGGCTGATCTTCTTTTAACAGCCGGTCGAGAATTTCGAAATTTTCTTTAAATAACGGACCGCTTTCTTGCTTAGATATCCCTAAAGCTGTAAAGTCTTTTTCCCTGTCCCCTGATGCCACTCCCATAATCAATCGACCTGGAAACAATTGATCAATTGATGCAGCTTCCTTGGCTACCCTGACGGGGTGGCGCAAAGGTAGAACTACACTTCCTGTCACTAACGCAATGTGCTTCGTATAGGCAGCAAGATACGTCAAATAAATCCATAAATCGAACTTTTGGCCGTTATCATCAATATTCAAATCCTGCATCGTAATATCACGGAGCCATAATGAAGCAAAGCCATATTCCTCAATTTTACGGGCAAGCTCCAGCTGATTCTCCATAATCGGATTTTTAGACATCCTGGCAGTCGGGAGGATAAATCCGAGTGTCATTTTGTCTTTCTGGTACATGCTGTTATAGGCACGATGATTTTGAAAACTCACTCTTGGTCCTCCTTAAAAGGTTATATTTTTAAGCCTATATACTTTTCAAACTGTTTAATGGTTTCTTCATTCCGTCGATAATAAGTCCATTGACCGATTCGTTTCATTTCCACCAAACCGCTTTGCAATAGGATAGATAAATACTGGGAGGTAGTGGACTGTGATAGTCCTACTTTGCTGCGAATATCACTAACACAAACCCCGCCATCAAAGCCTTTTTCTTTGATGATATGGGCCTGCGGGGAAAAGTTATTATCAGGTTCTTTCAACATTTGCAGAATATTTACTCTTATTTGATTTGACAGAGCCTTGAAAATTTCAACTGCCTGTTCGTCATTTATCATATTTGATTCCCGATTCAACGTTGCCCGCCCCTTTCTGATCTTAAAATCTATTTTGCTTGGAATGAGTATAAACTAATCGAACAAAAGGAAATTGATAATTTGCGATATCTCTATATTATTTTCCTTTATACCCAAAATCAAATTTTATGCTTTAGACAGGGCTAGGAAACGGCTTTAAAGGAACTACACAAATCAGCTTAGAGAACAGGTGGCAAAGAAAGAAGGATTATTTTGGTTATTTAACATGTTTACACCTAATTGTTGAATGGAAAGATTCCCATTTTTTAAAGTTACTTGAAGAAATCGAAAAGTTTGGAATTGAATTTTTCCAGCAGAAGATAATACTATAGAAAAATGGAAACATCCTAATCGAATTATTTTAGGGTTTGGGCATCAAAAAATGAAGAAGTAAAAGAAGGCGTAACCAGATTATATCAAGCAATATATAACGGTAAATCCAAAAGTAACAGCCGAACTTCCTTAGAGTAGGAAAATCGGCTTTTTTGATGTCGAATTTTGCTTAGCGTATGTTTTCCGCGTTTTGCTACCGGAACCCCTTTATGCATTATCCTACTTTTGAATGTAAGACTAGTTTAATTCTCCCAGCTTGTAGGGTAAAGATGACAGCCTTAATTGAGCATGGCCACATTTTGGACATTTTTCATTAATCTGTAGTGATTGTTAAACATCTTTCACAAACCCTTCGTTGATTTGTTTTGAACATTTCCATGGGTACCTCCTCTCTTTATAAGTTTTGTTAACGCAACAGCATACAAAAGGCACTGTTACATGAAAATTAATCACTTCATGTAACAGTACCTTTTGTTCCAAGCCCTTTTATTAAGATTCATCTATTTTCATTTCATTATAGAAGTTAATTATGGAGATACTGATTTATTTAAAGATCTATCACCATTGACAGACTTTTGATGTTCTCATGAGTTTTTTTCATGCTTGTTATAGCCTTCCCTTAACTTACAATTGCTAAAATTAGTATATTACGTATATTTTTTGTGTAAGTACGCACTTTATAATTAAATAGTATCAGTAAAATTGTGTAATAAATATACCAATTACTGGGTCTTTGTATAATATTCCTAAAAACGAAAAGGTTTTCCCCTCTGAGTAGACACTCCTTCATTAAGCAAACCGTACACCACCATGGCTAGAGATTTGCACCAATGCCGGGTGCATGTGAAAAAGCCAAGGTCAGCGACTATAGAAAAATCGCTAACCTTGGCTTTTAATAACTGATTATTAAATGTTGTGCTTTTCTCTACCTTAATTTGATACGTGACCATATCAAGGTAAAGAAAAAGGAGAAAACATCTTTGAATAAGAAAGAGGGGATAGTTTTTCTACTTGATATCCTCTTTTCTTTTTACTTGGCCCCCAACGACATTCTCCATATAATTTTTACCCCAATTATACATCGAATCAAGAATCGGCATCAGGCTTTCTCCTTGTTCTGTCAGAGAATATTCCACTTTGGGAGGTACAATTGGATAGACTTCGCGATGAACAATAAGATCTTCTTCCAGCTCTCGAAGCTGGTTAACGAGCATTCTTTGAGTGATGCCCGGCATAAGAGCCTTCAGTTCACCAAAACGCTTGGTCCCCTGCTTGCCTAGGTGCCATAAAACAAGCATCTTCCATTTCCCCCCAATAACAGAAAGGGTCAATTCTTTCTCACAATTGAATGTTTTATTCTGTAGCCTTGTCATTCAAATCAACTCCAAATATAAATCCTAAATCACATAGTATACTTTTTAACACTATGTAAAATTAAAGTGCGTACTTACAAAAATATTATACTTAGTATACGATACATTGTACAGTCGATATGATTTCTTGCTGCGCAATGATTGATTGCCAGAGGACATACTTACTGTGCAACAAACTAAAACATACTATTAGGAGTGAAGTATAAATGGAATTACAATTGGCACTGGATTTAGTAAACATTCAAGAAGGTATTGAATTGGTTAAACAAGTGGAGGAATATGTTGATATCGTAGAAATCGGTACTCCTGTGGTTATTAATGAAGGGCTTAGGGCTGTTAAAGAAATGAAAGAAGCTTTCCCTTCTTTAAAAGTATTAGCTGACCTAAAAATTATGGATGCAGCCGGTTATGAAGTGATGAAGGCATCTGAAGCTGGCGCTGATATCATCACGATTCTTGGTGCAGCTGAAGATATGTCCATCAAAGGGGCTGTTGAAGAAGCTAGAAAACAAGGCAAAAAAATCCTTGTTGATATGATCGCTGTGAAAGATCTTGAAACTCGTGCTAAAGAAGTGGATGCATTTGGCGTCGACTACATCTGTGTGCACACTGGCTACGATCTTCAAGCTGTTGGAAAAAATTCTTTTGAGGACCTTCAAACCATTAAACGTGTTGTAAAAAATGCAAAAACTGCTGTAGCAGGCGGCATAAAATTAGATACACTTCCGGAAGTCATTAAAGCACAACCTGACCTTGTTATTGTTGGTGGAGGTATCACTGGACAAGCTGATATTAAAGGGACAGCTGCCCAAATACAAAAATTAGTAAAACAAGGCTAATATCCATCATGCAGACTTCTCAATATTTAGCTGAATTCATAAAAGAGCTAAATCGTTCAGTAGACTTAATAGCTGACGAAGAAGCTGAAAAACTGGTTAATAGGATTCTTGAATCAAAGAAAGTTTTTGTAGCGGGTGCAGGAAGATCCGGGCTTATGGGTAAATCCTTTCCCATGCGAATGATGCACATGGGGATAGTAGCTTGGTTTATGCCTAAAAAATTTTTAAAGTCTTCAGGTAACTGCATAACACTAGCTCCTTTTTATTTTTTTCAAAGGGGTACCACCAGCAAAACGCAAATTTACAACGTTAAGGAAATACCAATATTAAAAAGCCCAATTTCTCAGCATTAAATTGAGAAATAGGGCTTTTTTCCATACTGAAGATAATGCCTCCATTGTGGAAGATCGATAAATTTGAACAAAAAAGTGATTATTTCTACATCTTTGGGTGAATCATATCATTTCACAGAAACTTTACCTTGAACTTCAATTTTAACATCTGCTTTTTTCAATATATTTCCGACATCGCACCCTTTATCTGCTGCTTCTGTCGCTCTTTGTGCAGATTGAATTTGTTCTTCTGTCGCGCCAGCAGATAAAACGATGTGAGGATAATGGATAATTTTAAACTCATTATCAGATATACTTGCCTCAGAGTTCACTGTAAGTTCCGCTACAGGAAGTTTTCTGCTTTCAAGCACAAATGTCAGTGTTGCTGCATAACAAGTTGTTACAGAAGCAACGAGAACCTCTTTTGGATTTGCTCCGTTACCACTACCTCCTAATGATGTTGGAATAGCGATTTTTGTATCAAGATACTCCGCTTTAAGGGTTCCATTCCCTGTTACCCCACCATCCCAAATTGCATTCACATTTATTTTCATATCACCCATAATTAACACTCCTTCAATATATTAATTGCATATATATCTTGCCTATTCACGTATGTTTTTACTCGATGGGTATCGCAATCACTTCGTTAAAAGACAAGAAGAACATTTTTTTACGTTTTAATCAGTACCTACCAGTCGGTACAAAAAGTAGTTTAACGGATTATGATGGTATTATTCGAGAGTGGAAGTATATTACTCGAAAGTTAAACGCAGATATTGTGGTATTAGAGAATGAGACGCTTTTTGATAGCCGGAAATTCCGGGGAATGGTGATCTTGGGAAGTTAATGGAGGACCAATTTTTAGTCTACTTTCTTATGTCGCTGAGCAAGAACGTAAAAAAAATAGACAACGGCAGGCTGAAGGAATTGAAGTAGCAAAGAATAAGGGAGTGAAATTCGGGCGACGTAAGTACAAGATCAATGCTGATTTCATTCAGGTGTATGATGAGTGGAAATCTGGATTTATTACTTCGACAGAAGGAATGAAGCGTCTTGATTTAAAGCCAAATACCTTTTATCGACGATTCATTGTCATCGCGGGACTACAATCGATTAGGCTTTGCCGTCCAATTAGCACTACTACGTTATGCGGGAATAATTCGAAAAGGATATTAAACTTCCCCGATAAAAAAACTGTATGGAATAAATTCTACACAGTTTTTTTGAAATTCCTATTAGATTGTCAGCAACTCAAACAATATTCCCTCTTTAAAGTGAATTTTCAAATAATATCCAATGGCATTTTCCTAGTAGGTTTAGGAAATACTTGATCTATTCTACTGAGATCTTCTTCAGTAAACTCAATTGCTGCTGCTTCAGCATTTGCTAAAACATGTTCATCTTGAACCGCCTTTGGAATAGAGATGACGTTATTCGAACGGATGGTCCAAGCAAGAGCGATTTGTAATGGTTGGACATTGTATTTGTCAGCAATATCATGAATAGCTGGATCGTTTAAAAGCTGTCTTCTTAAAGAGCCTCCTTGAGCAAGGGGACTATAGGCCATGATTGGCATGTTATGTTCACGCTGCCATGGTAAGAGATCGAAGTCGATTCCTCTTGAACCTAAATGGTATAGCACTTGGTTCGTCACACAATTTTTTCCATGCTTAGTGTTCCATAGTTCTTCCATATCAACCGTGTCAAAATTAGAGACGCCCCATCTTAAAATTTTCCCTTCTTCACGTAGTTTTTCCATTCCTTCAATTGTATCCTCTAAAGGAACACGTCCTCTCCAGTGGAGAAGATATAAGTCCAAGTGGTCTGTTCCTAGTCGTTTTAAGCTGTTTTCACATGCTTTTGAAATCTTATCTAAACCTGCATGATGGGGATACACTTTTGAGACTAAAAAGACTTCATTTCTGCGCCCTTTAATGGCTTTGCCAACTAAGCGTTCAGAGTCTCCATTTCCGTACATTTCAGCAGTGTCAATAAGTTTCATACCCAATTCTAAGCCGAGCTGCAAGGCTTTTATTTCTTTGTCTCTCACTTGGGGATTTTCCCCCATGTACCATGTTCCTTGTCCTAGACTAGGTAAAGAAGTGCCGTCAGGCAGGGTTACCACGTGTTTGTCTAAAGCATTTTTAATTTCCGCTCTTTTCTTTTCTTCCATTAGGCTCGACCCTTTCTTTTATGTATTTGGGTATCATAGAAGTAGAATGTTAACGTCTCTTCGTATAAAGTACGCATATATTTAAAATTTCCGCAACCAAAAAAGCCCTTCTTTGTTGCATGATATGGCCATTTCTGCTTCCGTCTGTGCAAAAAACAAATAAGTGAGGATGGCCTATAAGTGTCTGACACTTTGAGTCATCCTCATCTATTCTAAATCAATTTATCAATCGACTTTGATATCAAATGGATTAGATCAGATGAGCTCCTCCATCAATAAGAACCGATGTGCCAGTTGTAAACCCATTTTTCACTAGGTAAACATAGGTTTCAGCAATATCTCTAGGTTGAGCAACACGTCCGACAGGTAATTGCTTAGCAATCCCATGGTACATATCTTGTCTTTGATCTTCTGGCATTCCGCCGTAAAGAGGAGTGTCAACGATACCAGGTGATACTACGTTTACTCTGATGGGTGCCAGATCTACTGAAAGTCCTCGTACTAATCCATCGATTGCTGAATTAATGGAAGCTAGCGTCGTTGCACCTTGAGGAGGACGCACACCATATACACCAGAAGTTAATGTAATAGAACTTTCATTATTCAAGTATGGAAGAGCAGCGCGAACCGAAATATACTGCCCCCAGAACTTACTATCAAAAGCCTCTCTCACGGTTGCAACAGGCAGTTCGCTAAAGTGACCCATGGCGCCTTCACCTGCAGTAACCACCAGGTGATCAAATTTCCCAACCTTCTTGAAAAAGTCTGCAACCTTTTCCTCGCTGCGAAAGTCGATTTCATAGCCCTCTACGTTACCACCAAGCTTCACTTTTGCGTCAGATAATTTTGAAGCAGAACGGCTAGCAATAATAACTTGAGCGGATTCATCGATAAACGCCCTAGCAGCGGCTAAACCAATACCAGATGTACCTCCTAAAACAACCACTCTTTTTCCTTTTAATGACAACGCAATTCCTCCTTTATTCATACGTTTGTTTAACCAACTTGTGGATTCTGATTAAAGAATCCGCAAGTCAGAAATATTTACGTTTTTACATCAGCATTATTTAGCTAAAAGTTTAAGTGATTCACGATTAAATGCTGGAATATCTTTTGGTTCTCGACCTGTTACAATATTTTTGCTGATGACAACTTCTTCGTCTTTAAAATTTGCACCAGCATTTTTCAAATCGTTTCGAATGGATTTATAGCCAGTGATGTCGACACCTTTTAAAAGGTCTGTATCGATTAACACTTGTGGTCCATGACAAATAGCAAAAACAGGTTTTCCATCTTGTATAAATGCTTTTGCAAATTCACCAAAACGATCGTCTTCACGCAATAAATCGGGAGAGAATCCACCAGGGATAAGCAACGCATCAAAGTCTGCAGGATGAACTTCATCAATGGATTTATCAATTTTTACGGTTGTGCCTTTTTTACCAGTTTTGGTTACCTGATTGTTTGTCAATCGTGATAACTTCATGACCAGCTTCTTTAAAGGCTTGTGCTGGTCCAATGTACTCCACATCTTCAAATAGGTTTGTTATAAGTGTAGCAATTTTTTACTCATGCTCATTCACCTCCTTTCAATGACAAAACAGAAGTAAAAATATTCATTTCTGTGCCATGCTGTGATTATCTTCATTAGAAGTTGATTTTATCTCCGTTGTAAGCCGCGATGTAGATTTTTTTCATATCCTCTACAGATACTTCTATAGAGTTCTAATGACAAAGGTTTTACCCACTTCTTTAGCTGTAAAAATTAAGATAGGAATATTTAAGCCGAAAAATACAACATAAATTGGGATTCCCCAAAAAGCATTGCCCATAATCGATAACGCTGTTACACCACCATCTACTAGCCCGTTTGGTGCTAACATCGTTTCTAATCCCATAGCAACGATTGACGCCCCCAAAGTAAAAAAAACATACTCAACAAATTTTTTCATCATCTCACCTGAAAATATGTATTATTCTTGATTCCTTACTATAAAATAGTTCAGCTAAAATCCTTTACAACACAGGAATATTATTTACCTTTTTCCAGAATGTACACCTTTATTTCCTTTATGAACTGGATCATTGCAAATAAAAAAACCACAAGTCTTGACTTATTAAAAGTCTACTTGTGGTTTTTAATCCCCTCTTTTTAGAATGATTGCTATTTAATAGACGCACTTTTATTGGCAGGAGTATCCATCACATTCTCCATATAGTTTTTACCCCATTCATACATGGAATCGAGTATTGGCATTAAGCTTTTTCCTTGTTCGGTCAATGAATATTCTACTTTTGGCGGAACAACAGGATAGACTTTTCGTTCAACAATGAGGTCTTCTTCTAGCTCGCGTAATTGGTTAACAAGCATTCGTTGAGTAATGCCCGGCATAAGAGCCTTCAACTCACCAAATCGCTTCGTTCCCTCTTTTCCTAAATGCCACAAAATCAGCATTTTCCATTTACCGCCAATAACATAAAGCGTTAATTCTTTTTCACAGTTAAACATTTTGTCCTGCATACGTGACATTTGTTTCACCTCCACTTCTATATAGAATAACTCATAGTATACTTTTTAACACTATGTAAAAAAAAAGTGCGTACTTTCACACTTTCAATATACACATTATACTAACACTGTACCATTGTTAAAAAGAGCATTAGTTACGGTTGCCAGGAGAAATGAAAGTGAACAATGGGCATTACTACTACTGTGCAACAAAATTAAAAAATTATGAGGAGTGAAGCATAGATGGAATTACAATTAGCATTAGATTTAGTCAACATTCCAGAAGCAATCGAATTGGTAAAAGAAGTAGAGGAGCATATTGATATCGTAGAAATCGGAACACCAGTTGTGATCAACGAAGGTCTCCATGCGGTAAAGGCAGTAAAAGAAGCATTCCCTAACTTAAAAGTATTAGCAGACCTGAAAATTATGGATGCTGCTGGTTATGAAGTGATGAAAGCTTCCGAAGCAGGTGCTGATATCATCACTATTCTTGGAACGGCTGAAGATATGTCGATTAAAGGTGCTGTAGAAGAAGCGAAAAAACAAGGTAAAAAAGTCCTTGTCGATATGATTGCGGTAAAAGACCTTGCTGGACGTGCTAAAGAAGTGGATACTATGGGCGTGGATTATATTTGTGTCCACACTGGCTACGATCTTCAAGCAGTCGGAAAAAATTCTTTTGAAGATCTACAAACTATCAAAAGTGTGGTTAAAAATGCTAAAACGGCCATCGCCGGCGGCATTAAATTAGAAACACTTCCAGAAGTCATTAAAGTAAATCCAGACCTTGTTATTGTAGGCGGCGGGATTACTGGACAAGCTGATAAAAAAGCAGCTGCTGCCAAAATGCAACAAATGATTAAAGAACAAACGGTTACAGCAGGTTAATCCTAAGATGCAGACTACTCAGTATTTAGCAGAAATCTTAAAAGAGCTTAATCATTCAGCTGACTTAATCGCAGATGAAGAAGCTGAAAAACTCGTCAACGGGATACTTGAATCGAAAAAGGTTTTTGTCGCCGGTGCAGGCAGATCAGGATTCATGGCCAAATCCTTCGCCATGCGGATGATGCATATGGGAATTGATTCTTATGTAATCGGTGATACTGTAACTCCCAACTTTGAAAAAGAGGATATCTTAATCATCGGATCCGGATCCGGGGAAACAAAAAGCTTAGTCTCCATGGCTGAAAAAGCAAAAAGCATTGGTGGTAAAATTGCAACTGTCACGATATTCCCTGATTCCACTATTGGACAGTTCGCAGATATCACCATTAAATTGCCTGGATCCCCGAAAGACCAATCAGAGGGCGATTATAAAACCATCCAACCAATGGGCTCACTATTTGAGCAGACCCTTTTACTTTTTTATGATGCCGTCATCTTGAGATTCATGGAGAAAAAGGGATTAGATACCAATAAGATGTATGGCAGACATGCCAATCTTGAATAAAACATGGTCCTAAGAATGTAATAACCAAAAGACCGCAGACATATTAAAGAAACTTTGCGGTCTTTTGGTTAGTCTTTAAAACATTATTTTGTTATTATTAACAATTATTCTAAAATATTTTTAAAAGGAATGATAGCATGATTTCATTAAAAGGAAAAACTGCTTTAATTACTGGGGCAGGCAGAGGAATCGGGCGTGCTACTGCGATTGCTTTAGCAAAAGAAGGAGTTCATTTAGGATTGATTGGATTAACGATGTCAAATCTTGAAAAGGTAACTGCGGAACTAGAGCAATATGATGTGAACGTTTCAGCAGCAACAGCAGATGTAGCCAATCTTGAAGCAGTTCATCAAGCTGTTGAACACATCAAATCAGACCTAGGTTCTATTGATATTTTAATCAACAATGCAGGTATAGCTAAATTTGGAGGTTTTCTTGATTTAACTCCTGAAGAATGGGAAAACATCATCCAAGTAAACTTGATGGGTGTATATAATGTAACAAGAGCCGTTTTACCTGAGATGATTGAAAGAAAATCAGGAGATATTGTGAATATCTCCTCAACTGCGGGCCAAAAAGGAGCACCTGTTACAAGTGCTTACAGCGCTTCTAAATTTGCTGTTTTAGGACTAACGGAATCACTCATGCTAGAGGTAAGAAAGCATAATATCCGTGTAACGGCTTTAACACCAAGTACAGTTGCAACTGATTTGGCCATTGAAACCAATCTTATTAGTGGAAATCCTGAAAATGTTATGCAATCAGAGGATTTAGCAGAGCTGCTTGTAGCCGGGTTAAAGCTTCATCCAAGAGTCCTAGTAAAGACTTCGGGATTATGGTCAACTAATCCTTAATTGAGAAGCGATCGCCTCTTCTTGTCTATTGGTTAAGAAGTAGGCTAGTTGTAAAGTGTACCCTTTGTAAAGGACATTTTAAAAAAAGGGATTAGGCAGCCTAAAGAAGATGATCTCTGTATTGTGGAGTGACCCCAGTCAAATAGACAGAAATAAAAAAGACCAATTAAACAACCTGAGTTCTATATTGATATGGACTCAGGTTGTTTAATTTTTCTGGAAGCGATGATGGTTATAGAATCGAATATACATACTTACAGCACCTCGAACCTCTTCAGAGGTACCGGAAGAGTTCATATAGAAACACTCCGATTTAAAGTGGCTGAAGAAATTCTCCATACAAGCGTTATCCCAGCAGTTTCCCTTTCTTGACATACTGGATTGCATTTTATATTTTTTTAAATAGGTTATTGTATTGGTGGGAAGTTTATTGGTACCCCTGGTCGCAATGCAGAAGAATTCCTTTAACATTCCGTTTTTTCTTTGCTTTTTTTTATTGTTATCTATTACAAGTTTTGTTTTAAGTCGTTTCTCCGGCTGACTTGATAAGAAATGATTTCATTGTTAAAGAGGTCTCATGGCGGATAGGAAAAGTCTCTGTGTATTAAAAATCAAATATGTAATGTCAGTCACCCATTTCTCCTTAGATCTGGATGCATGAAAATCCCTATTAAGAAGGTTTTTAGAAATGACATATGCTTCTCTCTTCCCGTAATAAGGTTTCCTTTTCCGAATCAAGACTTTAACCCTAGCTCCCGCATAAGACGCTGGACACGCTTGTGGTTCAGGTTTAAACCGTAGGTTTAATCCAGCCATACCTTTTCCCCTTCGATACCCATAGATTCCTTTGAGTTTATTTTAGCATCCTATAATTTTTTTCTTAATCTCTTCATCATCCAGTTGCTTTTCAGAAGCGGATATTTTACGTTTTAACCATTTGTAGAATCCGCTTCTTGCTACATGTGCAATTTCGCATAATAATTGAATAGGGCATAAATATAACATTCCTTTTTGTAAATTGAATTTTTATTTTAACAAATTCCTGCTTTTCAATTTCTTCATCAAGTAATACTTCGCTTTTCTTTGAAAGACAATCCAACCTACCCCCCCTAATTTTTTATGATTATAACTTTAAATGAACTGTTTCCTAGTTAAACTAACCTCCCTCTATAAACATTGACGTATCAACAGTTTGCACCACTCGGTGTATTAGGGGAATTATTTTTTCATTCTACTAGCTGCCTTAAAGACAGCTCAGATCTTCAGCAAAAGCACCCGTTAGTGGAATACCAAAACTACCTAACATATTGAAGAATTAACTGATATAAGGCTATGCAAGGTCCTAAAATACACGCTTTCATTTTAGATGGATGGTTTCTTTTACTGCGAAACAAGTAAAAGAAACCTAATATAAAACCCAACGGAATCCATAGCTGAAAGACACCTTCTTTTGTACTGCGAGAAAAAATTGGAGCGCTGTAAGTGCTTATCAGAAAGTAAAAGAAAGTCGTAAATCGTTGTGTTTCTAATTGCTGGCTCCGCCTTGCAAGCTATAAAAAAAGGGAATTCCATAATCGGATTCCCTTTTCTCACGTCTTCTTTTAATTGTCAAAATAGTTGAACGCTCTGTCGTTCTGGCAGTTTTCACAGATATGAAGAATTCTGGTTCTTTCTGATTCTGTTTCTTCGGTTTCCATTTCCTGCTCACTGCCGCATAATTCACAAATCTGCATAATCTTCCTCCTCTAAATGAGGTGATTTTTGGTTTTCCGTTTTTATATCATAGCCTGAGTCTCTGATGGCCTGTTGAAAATCCTGGAATGAAGCGGCATTTTTATCATAGCCAATTCTTGCTTCTCCGCTTTCTTTATTTACATCCGCCCGGAGAATGCCCCATACATCGTTTAATGACCGAATGATTTCGTCGGAATCTTTTTCCGATAGCGGTCCATGAATCTTGATAACACCTTGTTCTTCCATTACCCTTGTCCTCCTTCTGGATGAAGTTCCTGTGAAGGATGCTGTGTAAATGATTCACCCATGCCATGAAGGAATTCAACCATGGTTGTCATCGCCGCTTTGATTTCTGGATCTCTCAAGCTTTTACCTAATTTCCATAAGCTGTGTTTTTCATGGTTTTTGATGCTTTCGCCCATATGGTCAAGGCCTTTTGTAACACCGCCCAGCATAGATTGCAGCTGGTCCGGTTTTAAGGTGCCCATGAAATTGAAAAGGTAAATGGCATTTTTGATCGTGTTATGCATACCAGGCTGGTTAACTTGCTGCATGGCAATAACCCCGACGTCTGTACGATTTTCCAAAATGGCATGAAGCGCATCGAGAATCCCGATTTCCTGCAGATTCTTTAAAATAGCGAGTGCGGAAAGAATCCCTTCTTTGTTATCAGCAAGGGCTTTTAATATTTCCCCGATTGACTGAGCTTGTTCTTCCATCGTATTTGGCACATGTTTATTAATTTGCCTGATTGCTTTCGCCATTTGCTTCCCCCCCATTTCCAAATAACTCTTCTATCGCTTGAAAATCGTCACGCTGCCATTTTTCCTCTACTCGAACGCTGATCTGCGGATTCCTGTTGCCGAATCGGTGGTTATGCTTAGGCAATGGCGGTTCACCCGTTGCTTCTAAAATCTCCATTTTAACACCAATTTCCTTATATGCAGGAGTATGTGTAACTAGATCATGATAGCTGCTTGTCAGGTAATTGACTGCTTCATCGTCCTCAAAGCTGTTCATCGTGAGGTAAATTTCCTTGCCTTTCACCCGGTCCGTAACAAGCGTCCTTACTTTAACCTGTCCATATGGTGAACTTAATCTAACTAATGTACCGTCACTGAGATTGCGTTCCTCCGCCAATTCGTGCGATACTTCGAGCCATGTGCCAGGTACCTTATGGATAAGTCCTTCTGTCCGGTACGTCATATTTCCTTCATGGAAGTGCTCAAGTAAACGCCCATTGTTTAAATGGAGATCATATTCTTCTCCTGCCATATATGGAGGAGTCCAGTCAACAGCGAACAGCCTTGCCTTTCCATCCGCAAAGGCAAATTTGTCTTCATATAATAGAGGTGTGTCCGTTCCATCTTTATGAACCGGCCAAACCTGGCTGTTAAAGCCTTCAAGACGGTCATAGCTCACACCGGCAAATAGGACAGCAAGACTAGCTGCTTCATCCATAATTTCACTTGGATGCGAATAATTCCAATTGGCACCCATCCGGTTGGCCACTTCCTGGAAAATCTGCCAGTCAGGTTTCGATTCGCCCAGAGGATCAAACACTTTATAGAACCTTTGAATGCGACGTTCCGTATTTACAAATGTCCCATCTTTTTCTAGTGAAGGCGATGCCGGTAATACAACATCGGCAAATTGAGCAGTTTTTGAGAAGAAAATGTCCTGTACGACAAAGAAATCTAATTTTTCAAATGCACTCTGAACATGGTTCGAGTTTGCATCCACAAGCCCCATTTCTTCTCCAAATAGATACAGGGATTTTAATTTTCCTTTGTGGATGGCCTCTACCATGTGGTGGTTGTCCATTCCAGGATCTTTTGGAATTTCAACACCCCATGCTTTTTCATACTTTTCTCTAACCTCGGCATTTCCGACTGGCTCATAACCTGGAAACCATGATGGCATTGTACCGAAATCACAGGCTCCCTGTACGTTATTGTGGCCTCTTAACGGATAGGCACCTGTACCTGGACGGCCATAATTTCCCGTAATCAGCAATAAATTCGAAATGGCTGTGCTTGCGTCTGTAGCGCCGGAATGCTGGGTAATTCCCATAGCCCAGAGGATACAGGCTGAATTAGCTTCATGAATCATTGTAGCTGCCTTGATTAATTCCTCCTGCGAAAGTCCTGTCATCTCTTCTGCGTAGCTTAAGGTGAATTTATCCAGTGTTTTAATATACCCTTCTACGCCTGATACACGATTTGCCAGGAACTCTTTATCATGCCAACCTTGATCGATGATGTATTTCGTTACGGCAGAAATCCAGATTAAATCAGAACTAGGCTTAGGATGCATGAGGAAATCCGCACGCTGTGCTAGCTCATGCTCTCTTATATCAGCTACTATTAATTTTTGTCCAAATAGCTTATGAGCCCGTTTTACGCGTGTAGCGAGGACTGGATGTGATTCTGCTGGATTTGCTCCAATTACAATAACCAAGTCTGTAGTTTCAATATCCTGGATAGTTCCAGAATCGCCTCCCAACCCTACTGTCCTTAAGAGCCCTGCAGTAGCCGGAGATTGGCAGTATCTAGAGCAGTTGTCGATATTGTTTGTTCCGATAACCGCACGTGCAAATTTTTGCGCCAAGAAGTTTTCTTCATTGGAGCACTTGGAAGAAGCGATCACTCCAATGGACTCCGAGCCATGCTCTTCCTTTATTTCCGTAAGCTTACTTGAAATCAGATTTAACGCTTCATCCCAGGTTGCTTCTTCAAACTCTCCGTTTTTACGAATTAAAGGCTTGGTTAAGCGCTGGTCACTGTTAACAAAATCCCAGCCCCATTTTCCTTTAACACAGGTTGAAATGCCGTTAACGGGAGCTTCATGGGTAGGCTCGATTTTTAAAATCTGCCTGTCCTTTGTCCATACTTCAAAGCTGCAGCCAACACCGCAATATGTACAAACCGTCTTAGTCCTCTTAATCCGTGCTTTCCTCATGGCAGCTTCCACTTCTGATATCGCAAAAATTTCTTTATATCCAGGCTCCACTTCTTTAATTAAATCAACCATAGGCTCTAAAATTGGAGCCGGCAGCTTTGTTAAGAAGCCTGCTTCACCGAGCATGGATTTCTCCATTAAAGCGTTACAAGGACACACGTTCACACAGTGTCCACAGGATACACAAGAAGACTCATCGATTGGAACATCATTATCCCAGATAACCCTTGGTCTTTCTCTTCCCCAATCAATCGCTAAGGTTTCATTGACCTGTAAATCCTGACAGGCTTCAACACACCGGCCGCACAAAATACATTGATCCGGTTCATACCTATAGAATGGATGGGAATTATCCGGAGGGTAGGGTTTTTCTCTAAATTCATATTTCTGATGCTCAATCTCTAGGTATTCAGCAGTATTATGGACGGTACAATTGCCGTTATTATTATCACAAACAGTACAATACAGTTCATGATTTTCTAGGATCCGTGACATCGCTTCATACTGGGCATCCTTAACAGACTTTGACATTGTATCAACCGTCAAACCTGGAACAGCCTTTGTCGAGCAAGCACGGACTAATTCCCCACCCACCTGCACAAAACATGTATCACAGGTTTGGATTGTCCCCAGATCGGGATGATAACAAATGCTTGGAATGTACAATTCATGACTTTGGGCGACTTGCAATATCGTTTGACCTGGCTGTGCTGTTAATTCCTTTTCGTTGATTCGGATGGAAAAAGAATGGTCAGACATGTGATTCCTCCTATCTTGCTGCCGTTAAGCTGAATTATTTTATAAATTAAGCCATACACCAGCAAATGCTGTTGATTCATCCTAGTATTCCCAAAAAGGATATGAATAAAATAAATTATATTTTTACAGCCTTAAAAATTATTCTAAAGCCTCTGTGTATTAATCCTTTCTTTTTTGGCAAGTTTATAAGATGATTTGTTGATAGCGAATCGAGTCTACATATATAAAGAAATTTAACTGAAGGCAGGCGAACCGAAGCTATGGAAAAAGAAATTCTTTTACAACTAGTTCAATCAATGATCATGTCCTCATCAAAGAAACCAAAATACATGAGCATCTCTACGGTGAAAGTTGCAGACCTCCTAGAAACCTCCATCTCCCATATCGAAAAAGGATTGCAGGAACTTGTACAAGAAGGACGCCTCCGACAATCAAAACTGGAACAGCCACCGCACAACACCATTTACATGCTGCCATAATGGGGGACTGTCCCCACTTCTCTAATTATTTCCCAGAGTAAAGTGTTTTTTCTCCCTTTTTAAACGGTAAAATGGCCCCATCTTGATGGGGTCCTTCTGATGTATCTTTGATTACCTTAAGCTAGTCCATTAACTTCCAGTGGTCTGTCAGAAAACCTAAACAATTTAAGTTAATGAGTGTTTTAAAAGGGCTAAGAATAAGCAAAGAAGCAAAGAGTTTGAGGAATCTGTTAAAAATTTTACTGATACTCTTAATTATTTGATGTTAGATGCATATACATTAATAACCTTTTTGGAAGTAGAAAACTATTCATGGGCTCTTTAACTGAAAGTGAACGCCAAAAAGCTTTAGACCATGGCGCCACTTTTTATGATCTGTTTTTTCTAATACTTTGGGCTGGGAGTGGTTAAGTGAACCGTCATATAAAAGATTCATTGGACAGACCACTAAGGGATTTAAGGATTTCCGTCATAGATCGGTGTAACTTTCGCTGCCAGTATTGTATGCCTGCTGAAATTTTTCATGATAATTTTCAATTTTTGCCTAAAAGTGAGCTCTTGTCATTTAAGGAAATCGTAAGGCTTTCTAAAATATTTGCAAGCTTGGGAGTTATAAAACTAAGATTGACAGGCGGGGAACCTTTACTGCGGAAAGACCTTACAACTCTTATTTCAAAGCTCGTCAAAATTGAAGGTATAGAAGATATCGGTTTGACTACAAATGGTGTTTTTCTGAAAAAACAAGCCGGGAATTTGAAATCAGCGGGATTAAAGAGGGTGAATATCAGTTTAGATAGCCTGGATGATGAACTTTTTAAGCAGATGAACGGCAGGGGTATAGGGATAAAGCCTGTCATAGAAGGTATAGCTGCTGCCAAAGAAGCAGGCCTTGGAGTTAAAGTGAATATGGTAGTGAAAAAAGAAATCAATCAATCCCAAATACTTCCAATGGCACAATTTTGTAGAGAAGAAGGTATTCAATTACGCTATATAGAATTCATGGACGTCGGACATACAAATGGCTGGCAGATGAAGAATGTACTTACAAAAAAAGAGTTACTCGAGATTCTCCAAGCAAAATTCGATCTTGAACCAGTTGAAGAAGATTATTTTGGAGAAGTGGCAAAACGCTTCCGGTATAAGGGAACTACAACCGAATTGGGGTTTATAACATCCATGTCTGAGTCTTTTTGTTCCAGTTGCACTCGTGCTCGTCTTTCTGCTAACGGAAGTTTATATACATGCCTGTTTAATGGAAAGGGGCATGACTTAAAGTCATTGCTCCGTTCCAAGATGTCAGATGAAGAATTGACTTGCTTCATCATTTCACTTTGGAACCAGAGGGACGACCGCTATTCGGATGAGCGGTCAGCGGGAACAGTGAAAAAACAGGATAAAATCGAAATGTCATTCATAGGCGGGTGACAAACAGCAAGTTCTCCTCAATCATAAAGGGATGGCAACGTTTCCATTCCTAATTCAAAAATTTGATTATGGAGGGCTTATTTGTTTTCATACAAAAAAGAGCTGCTAATCAGCTTCTAGTATTGAAGTAAAATATCGTTACTTTAAGTACAATTTATCATGGTCTTCTAATTCCTTTTTATTATTAGACTAATCCAGTTGAGCTGTAGACTAAAATAATTACAAATGCTGCTAGTGTCTTAAAAATTGTAATCACAAAGATATCTCCATATGATTGTTTGTGTGTTAAGCCTGTAACCGCAAGTAAGGTAATAACAGCGCCGTTATGAGGTAACGAATCCATCCCGCTTGATGCTATCGCTATGACATGGTGCATTACATCGGGAGGAATATTATATTGATTAATAGCTTGTATATACTTATCTCCCATCGCACTAAGCGCAATTCCCATTCCACCAGACGAAGAACCAGTAATACCAGATAACTCGTTTGTTGTAACGGCCCCATTTACAAGTGGATTCGTAAAAGTGTGTGAAATACCATCACGTACAGTTGCGAATCCTGGTAATGAAGCAATGACCCCACCAAATTCAGAAGCAGTATTCATAGCTGCTAGTAACGCTCCACCAATACTGGCATTAATGCCTTGTTGAAACCCCGTTGTAACACGTCCCCAATCGTAAGCAACTGTTGCAATAATACCTAATACTAGAGCTAGTTCGACAGACCAAATACCTGTTACTGTCGCAAGATCTACTTTCCCAAACAAATCTAATCCTATCTTGGAAAAGTCAAATCCCTCTGGATACCATATCGAAATAGAAATAGTAAAAAGTTTATTCGCCAACCCACTAAAACTAGCGGTATAAATGCAAATATTTGTCGTACTGGACTTGTATTAACAACTAAAGGAACCGGTAATGGAATTACTGTTTCTGCAGCAACTGCCGTTAAGTGTACGTTTACGAACAGGGTAATTATAGCAAACAGGAAAGGCTTATCAAGTTAGGGATGATCGCATCCATATGGGTCTAATATTTTCTCTTCTTCTGCATCATAGTAAAATCCTCTTTCTCCGTTAATACATTTGAATCAAGTTCCGGTTCTGTTTCAATTATTTCCACAAAGTCTTTTCTAAATTACCTTTATCTATAAACTCTTCGGTAAACTTGTCAATTTTATATTTGAAACATTCATCTTTGCACCTTCCTTTGTCACAATTAAGCGAATTTGCACGTTACCAATTCAAAATTTCAGGATATTTTTTATTTGTCTTAGGATGTAAAGCAACCTAGCCTTAGGTTCTGTAACTGAGGTTTGTTAATCAACGGGGAGCGTGTGTTTGAATTTAGACTTTTTATGAGGTAAATAAGGAAAGGCTTAAGGATTCTACTTCACCTTAAGCCTTTTCTTGCCCTATTTTAAAAACCCATCGATATATATTTTTCTTCTAAATATTCTTCAAGGCCTTGATGGCCACCTTCCCTCCCCATGCCGCTTTCTTTCATGCCGCCAAATGGGGCTTGTGCAACGGTGGGAATGGCGTCGTTGTAGCCGATGATGCCAAACTCCAGAGCTTCGGATACCCTGACTCCCCTGCTTATATTCTGTGTGTAAAAATAAGCGGCCAGCCCGTACTCTGTATTGTTGGCATGCTCGATCACCTCTTCTTCTGTATCAAACGGAATGATTGGCGCGACCGGTCCAAATGTTTCCTGGTATGTGATGAGCATATCCTTGTTCACTCCACCTAGAACGGTCGGTTCATAGAATAATCCATCAGCCAATTCCCCTTCAACTCTTTTTCCGCCACAAAGAAGGCTGGCACCTTTTGCCAGGGCATCTTGTACATGTTCCTCTACCTTTTCCAGGCCATCACTGCTTACAAGAGGACCGACTTCAACCGTTGGATCGATGCTATTTCCGACTTTTAGAGCTTGTACCTTTTCAACAAAAAGTGCAGAGAATTTATCGATGACAGAACGGTGGACGTAAATGCGATTGGCGCATACGCACGTTTGTCCGGTGTTCCTGAATTTGCTTGCAACGGCACCAGCTGCTGCGGCTTCCAAATCAGCATCCTCAAAGACGATGAACGGCGCGTGCCCTCCAAGCTCAAGGGAAAGTCTCTTGAGCTGCGGGGCTGACTTGGTAACCAACAATTTGCCTACTTCAGTAGATCCGGTAAAAGAAATTTTCCTTACTACCGGGTTTTCAAAAATTTCATCCGAGATAGGTCCGGCACTCCCTGTTACGATACTTACCACTCCAGCAGGCACTCCCGCCATTTCCACCAATTTACCAAACGCTAACGCACTAATAGGAGATTGTTTTGCAGGCTTGACAATGACTGTACATCCAGCGGCCATGGCAGGTCCCACTTTCCGCGTCATCATGGCCAAAGGGAAATTCCAAGGGGTAATGGAAGCAACCACTCCAATCGGCTGGCGAATCACCGATAGCCGTTTATTTACAGCAGAAGCAGGGATCGTTTCCCCATAAATCCGGCGGCCTTCTTCAGCAAACCATTCCAGGTAGCTTGCAGCAAAATCCACTTCGCCCCGGGCTTCCGTTAAGGGCTTGCCCATTTCCATACTCATGATTTCTGCTAATTCATCTTTATATTCATGCATAAGGTCATGCAATTTCTTTAGATATTTACTGCGCTCCTGTGCCGTCAGTTTTGACCAGGATTTAAACGCTTCCTCAGCAGCTGCAATGGCCGCATGTGTTTCTTGGCGTCCCCCATTTGGAATCCTTGCCACCACTTTCCCTGTTGATGGATTTGTTACTGGTAAAGTTTCTCGGTTATGTGCTGCAGTCCATTCACCGTTTACATACATTTTCAGTTCAGATAAATTGACTAATCCACTAGTTTTCAGCATGAATATGTCTCCTTTTTTGTTGGATTTGCAAAGTGCTTCATTATATACACAAAAAGATTAGAGTCCTGAAACTTTAGTTCCTCCGTCAATGTCCGTGTTAATGGAAATCCTTTCATTTTTAAGAACGAAGGTATACCCCACAGCAGCAATTAGGCAAATGACTACAGGTATGATCAGAGCTATATTGAAATTATTGAACTTCGCTACTAAGACCCCTGTTGCGACTGGAGCAATCCAGCCAGCGAGGTTCCCCACGAAGTTTTGCAGCCCGGCAAGCTTTCCTTCCGCACCCTTTGGAGCAACATCCGAAACAGTGGCCCAGAGAATGCCCGCAGCCAATCCTTCACCGCCGATTGCTATGGAGATATACGTAAGTGCCATTATGGCGCTGTCTGTATAGATCGTCGGGATTATGGCTAATGGAAAAAGCATGCCTATGGTTAAAACAGTTTTTCTTGCTTTGATGGAATTCCAGCCTTTTTTAATCAAGAAATCCGACAACACCCCTCCTAGAATATTTCCCAGAAAGGACATGATCCAAGGCAGCATCGTGAAAAATCCGGCTTTTAAAAGAGTCATTTGCCTTTCGACTACAAGGTAAGTGGGAAGCCAGGTCATCATTAAATAAGTAAGATAGTTATGGGCAAACAAGCCATATAACATAGGGTAAACACTTTTGAATTTGAAGAATTTAAATGGCGAGATGCTTAGTGTCGCCGCTTTTTCGGTTTGAGTTTGCTCCTCTTTGATATAGGCTACTTCGGCCTCGTTTGCAATCTTACTTTGCTCTGGATGGTTTTTGAAAAAGAATAACCAGAATGCCAGCCATACAAAACCGATGGATCCAATGACCACAAAGGATGCTTGCCATCCCCAAGTCTGGATGATCCATGCTAAAATGGGTGTCGTTATCCCAATCCCGATAGCTGTACCTGAATTAAAGATCCCGTTCGCAATGCCCCGTTCGTGTGACGGCAGCCAGTCTGAAATAACGCGCGTATTGGTCGGAAACGCTGGTGCCTCTCCGATTCCCATTAAAACGCGGATACCGATCAGTCCGCCAAGTGAACGTCCCATTCCAGTAAACACCGTACAGAGCGACCACCATACGATGGCAATCGAATACGTTAAGCGTGCCCCCAATTTATCAACGATTACCCCGACCGGGATCTGCATTAAGGCATACGACCAAAAGAACGCTGACCCCAATATCCCGAATTCGACTGCCGAAAGCGAAAGATCCTTCATCATCGAGGGTCCTGCAATGCCAAGAATTGCTCTATCCATATAATTGATTGTTGTTGCGACGAAAAGGAGTACCACTACAAGCCATCTTCCATTGGTCTTTTTCATACGTCACCTCATTAGATAATTATATTCAGGTAGAAAAATGCTGCGGGAAATCCATATGTCCGAGTTGAAAAGGGGAAACTGATTCGAAATCCCAGGTGATTTTCAAATTGTATGGTTTTTATACATTCACTATGGCCGTTTCTGAATTTTTTGCACCGCTTGCACTTCGATTTCCATTATTAAAACCTTCAAAATCCCCCTCATAAGCCTTCTCTATAATCAGTTGGATATCCGATGCCTTCGTCAGCCTTGGATTAACGACCACGTTACCGCTTCGCATGGAATCTTCCACTAATTTCGGTAAAACGTCCAATGAGACTCCAAGCTCTTTAATATTTAGAGGAATATTCATGCTCCGATTCATTTCGATGATGGTTTCGATTGCTTTTTCGGCTGCTTGTGCATTGGATAAACCGCTTACATCCATTCCTAAAGCTATTGCAATTTCTCTATACTGATCCTCACATGCCGGCAAATTGAATCTCATGACGAATGGCAATAGTGCTGCATTTGCGATGCCATGCGGGATATTAAAGACTCCTCCAAATGTATGGGAAATGGCGTGTACATTACCCAGTCGGGATTGTGAAAAGGCTGCACCCGCTAACAGGGCGGCTACAAGCATGTTTTCCCTGCTTTCCATATCCGTTCCCACAAAGTACGATCGTGTTAAATTTTCACCGATCATCTTAATGGCCTGCATCGCGAAAGCCTTGCTGACAGGGTTGGCAGATTTGGAGGTGTAAGATTCAATTGCATGAGTAAGAGCATCCATACCAGTAGCTGCAGTAATCTCTTGAGGCAAATTCAATGTAAGGGCAGGATCCAATATAGCTAGCTTTGGAAACAGAAGTGAACTAAGTACACCTAATTTAAAAGAGGTTTCCTTATTCGTTACCACTGTCGAATTAGTAGCTTCACTGCCAGTTCCAGCCGTCGTCGGGATTGCTATGATCGGGAGCGGGGGATTGGAAATTTTTCCAACCCCTTCATAATCCAGGATATGGCCGGGATTAGTAGCCATTGCCGCGATGCCCTTGGCAGTGTCAATGCTGCTTCCTCCGCCTACAGCCAGAACCGCCTCCATCTTTTGTTGCCTAAGATACACTGTCCCCTGTTGGATTGTTTGAGCTGATGGATTAGGCTCCACCTCATCGTAAATCTCAAAATAAAGATTTGCCGAAGCAAGGGATTTTTCAATGCCTTGTAAGAGACCTGCTCCTCTAACCCCTTTATCTGTTACGATCAGCACACTCGATACACCTAAATCCCTAATTAGCTCCCCTGTTTTTCCAGATATTCCGTTACCGCACTCCACCCGTGTCGGCATACTATATGTAAAAGGCATAAGAGACATTTTCATCTTCCTCTCCATTTATATTCTATTAGATGGTGAAATCCTTTCAGCCCCGGTCTGCAGATCCATCATGAATGGTTATGATGCTTAACCTTCCAGGGACACCGTTCCTTTACAAGCAATCTATAAAGCCTTTCTAAGTAATTCTTCTAAACTGTGCTGGGTTGGCATTCTTGGGTTATTCCGAATCAGGCGATCGATTTGGAGGGTTTTCTCAGCAATTTCGGGAATATCCTCTTCTTTGATCCCAATCTCCGTCAGCTTTGTAGGCAGTCCAATTTCCCCAAGCAGGGTAAGCACAGCTTTTGAAGCAGCCAAAGCGGCTTCCTTATCGGAGAGGCCATCCGAGTTCACATTGAATGCCTGGGAAATCCTCACCATTTTTTCTGTTTCTACAGCTGCATTATATTCCATGACATATGGAAGCAAGAGCCCGGTCACCTCTCCATGCGGCGACTTCACAAGCCCTCCAATTGGGTAAGCCAATGCATGGGCTGCTGCTGTACCTGCATTTGAAAAGGACATTCCAGCAAGCAGGCTACCCATTAGCATATTGGAACGTGCCTCGAGATTGCTCCCTTGCTGCACCGCAAGCGGCAGGTTTTTTGCAATCAATTCAATAGCTCTGTAGGCGAGTGCATCGCTTATGGGGATTGAACCTTGGAATAAAATGCTTCCTTCTGCCTGGATATATGCAGAAGGTTTGGCTGTGTATGCCTCTATCGCATGTGACAGAGCATCAATTCCGGAACAAGCTGTTACATAAGCGGGAAGCCCTAACGTTAATTCTGGATCAAGCAGAGCAACGGTTGGTCTTAGGTAGTTATCCGAGATACCAACTTTCAGGTTATTTTCCACATCGGTCAATACCGCCACTGATGTCACTTCTGAACCGGTTCCAGCCGTCGTCGGAATCGCTACAAGAGGGGCGATTGGTCCAGGAACCTGGTTTTCTCCGCCATAATAGTCCAGGGGATGTCCGCCATGGGCGACCAGCAAAGCAGCAATCTTCGCCATATCAATGCTGCTTCCTCCTCCAAGGCCAATTACTGCATCAATATCCATTTGAGATTTAGCAAACTTATAACAGTCCATCGCCGAATCTACCGGAGGCTCCGGTACGACCTGGTCATAGATAACTGTTTCGTAATTTGCATGTTCCAACAACGATGAAATTCTGTCAACGATTCCTGCATTTTTGATCCCTGGGTCAGTAACGAGCAAGATGTTTTTCGCCTTTAATCTTTGCAGGATTGAATCCAATTGCCCGATTGCCCCGTTTCCAAATACGATTCTTTCGGTAGAATAAAAGTCCCATGTGTTTCTCATATTCCTTACCTCCAAAGTCTAAAGATTGATGACGACAAGTTTTTCGTCTGTCATTTCTTGCATGGCATAATGCGGTCCTTCTTTGCCAATTCCGCTGTCCTTCACGCCGCCATACGGCATGATGTCAGCACGGTATGTAGAAACATCATTGATGATCACACCGCCAAAATGAAGTTCCTGTGTTGCCCGCATGGCTAAAGTGATATCGGATGTAAATAAACCAACTTGTAAGCCGAACTTCGTATCATTGGCCTGACAGAAAGCCTCCTCGATGCTATCGAAAGGAATGATGCTGATCACCGGTGCGAACACTTCCTGGCAGACTACCTTCATTTCCGGTTTCACATCTATTAATATAGTAGGTTCCAGAATCGAATCCCGCCTTTTCCCTCCATATAGCACTTTGGCCCCAAGACGCCCAGCCTCCTGGATCCATTCTTCCGCACGCCTTGCTTCCTTCTCGGAAATCATAGGACCAATGTCCGTGGAAGGATCTGCAGGATTTCCGACCTTCAAGCCCTGTGCCACCTTAACTGCCTTCTCCACAAACACATCGCAAATATCTCTATGAACGTAGATGCGCTGCACAGAGATGCAGGCTTGCCCTGCATTCACATACCCCCGCGTGACACAGAGCTCAACTGCTCTGTCTAAATCAGGGACATCCTTGTGAATGATATTTGGGGAGTTATTCCCTAATTCCAAGGTAACCTTACGAATTCCCGTACTGCTCTTAATGTGTCGGCCTACGCCGGGACTCCCTGTAAAAGTGAACATCGCAATTCGTTCATCCTCCAAAAGGTATTGACCTGTTTCCTGCCCAAACCCGTTAACCACATTCAGAAAACCTGCAGGCAATCCAGCTTCAGAAAAAATTTCTGCAATCTTGCATGCAATGAGTGGCGTCATTTCAGCTGGCTTCAACACGATTGTATTTCCCGCCGCCAACGCAGGAGCTACCTTGTGGATGGTGAGATTGAACGGGAAGTTAAACGGGGTGATCGCACCGATAACCCCAACAGGAACCCTGATGGTGAAAGCCATCTTATTGTCGTTTCCAGACTGGCCCAAAGGAACGCCTGTACCGGCAATCCTTTTTGCTTCTTCCGCTGAAGCTATCATCGTTTGGATTCCTCTATCGATTTCCCCTCTGGCATCCTTCAATACTTTACCGACTTCCTGAACCAGAATCATCGCCAGTTCTTCTTTTCTCTCTTTCGCGATATCCGCTGCACGCATTAGAATCTCGTAGCGTTGATTGGAATCTAGCTTTCTCGTATTAAAGGTTTCCAATGCATTGGTCACCGCTTCAGAAACAATTTCGCGGGATGCCCTGCCAATCTGAGCAATTTCTTCTTTGTTATATTTGTTCATAACAGCGATAGTATGTTGATCGGATATCCATTGCCCATTTATGAAATGGCCATAAAATGCATTTTTTCTACTTAGCGATGTGCCCATTGAAGATTCCTCCTTTGAAAAATAACGATCACATTTTTTCACTTCACAGTTATTTCTGCTAATTCAACAAATTTCAATCAAGAAAAAGGCAAGCATAAAGCGCTTCCATTTTAAACTTAAGATTTTGACTGCCCATCAATACTCTTTAATTGTTGTCTATAGAATCCTGCTCAAAATAGTATGTAATCATTTCCGAAAATATATCACATAATATATGATTATGTAAATATTTAAAATTAAAAAGATTCTGTTTTTTTGAATAAAACCTTACTAATAAAGGATTTGTAGATTTAAATAATATCGATAGATTAATTAATTCATGTTAATTTGAATTATTTTATATATAATTTTTTACAAAACTCACAAATATAATATATAATTATCAGTAATGAGGATATTTTTTTGTAGCTATCCAGCAAACTATAGGTCTCCTTATAAGCTCTCTATTCTTGATATCAATATGGTTTCGCCTTATCTTATTGATAGGGGCAACAAGAAGAAAGCTACTTCAGTAATAATTTAAGTTGTTACATCTATATGAAATAACACTCGTTCTCATAGAAATTTTTTTAAGTTAGGGGCATCTCGATGATAAAGGAAAAAGAACGCGGGGAGACAACGGAATATGTCTATAATTTATTAAAGGAAAAGATTTTTGAATGGGATTTATCGCCGGGACAAAAAATCAATATCAGCCATTTAACCCGGGAAATCAACATTAGCGCCATACCTCTCAGAGAAGCATTATCTCGTCTGAACTCTGAGAACTTAGTCATCTTAGAACCAAATAAGGGGTATCGGGTCAGTGACATATTAGATACTGAAAATATGGCGAAAATGTTGGAGGCCCGGATATTACTGGAGACGCATGCGGTCAGGAATATTATCCGCTTAAATAATGTAAGCGTGACGGAAGAAATGGCCGCGCTTACAGATGAAATGTTTTCCACAAACACAGGTGCTTCCAACAAAAAAATACTAGATTTTACTCATTTAGATCAACAATTTCATCATGCCATCATGAACGCTGGAGGAAACCCGTTTTTATTTGAAGCATATAAAGGCATGCACTGTCATCTTCATATAGGCCGGTTTTATCATGTCAAAGGTGAGATCGACCAAAAAGACGCACCATCGGAACATATGGAAATCATTGAGGCCATCCGGACTAGGGATGTATACAGAGCCGAGATTGCGATCTCCAGCCACATACAGGATTCCATAGATCGTTTATTGGAAAGGACAAAAAGATAATACTTGGAAGCTATTGAGGATAACCTTCTTCGGATATCAGTCATCGTAATCGCTTTGATCAAATTTCCGGAATATGCAAGTGGGTGTAAACAACATTCCCATCTCAAATGCATTAAAGAAAGTGACAGAAAAACATGTGAAAGATTTATGCACCAAGAAGAAAACAAGTGTGATCAAAGGGATGAAACCAAAGGCAAAACAAGAGAAGCCTTTTGATGCTTCTCTTGTTTTGAAAGATGATGGATCGATTGGATTTGAATTTGCAAAAAATAATTGCTAAATCAAAATAACAAACTAAAATCCCTATTACAATTGATAGGGATTTTACTATGAAAGAGTATATGCCGAATGATTCGCTGAATGAATTCACTTACTGCTATAACCTTTTCTGATATTGTTCTCCAAAGAAAAGAAAAAGTATATGTGATAAATCCAAACGAAAAAAGTAAAAAATAACAAAAACCCTATAACTAATTTGCCCTTTATAGTTTTTGTAGGTCGTGGGTTTTACTTAATGAAAAAAAGAAAGCTTAGAGCACAAAAAAAACGATTTTCCCTTAACGTGGGCAAAATCGTCTTTTCTGGTGCTTAATTTGAATAAGGTAAATGTAGCTCTCAAGTTAGGGAGTTCACTTTTCTAAAATCTTCTTCTATTCGTATTTCATCCAAAAGTAAAAATTACTCCAAAAAGGGTTTGATATCTTCCCTTCTTACTCATAGTCCATTTCCATAATTGCAAATCTATTTTTCCAAATGAAAACAACCATCTTTATGGCTTAAGGACCACTTTAATACATCCATCTGTCCTTGTATCAAATACTTCATACCCATGCTTTGCTTGGTCAATTGGAAGTACATGGGTTACAACATCGCCAGGATCTACTTTTCCTTCTGATATTAGTTTATAAAGGTAGGGCATATAAGGAATAACAGGAGCCTGACCGGTTTTAATATCCACGTTTCTTTGGAAAATATCTCCTAGGGGGAATCCATTATAACGGCCGCCATAAACGCCTGTTATTTGTATGGTTCCCGCCTTACGCACGGCTTGGGACGCAATTACAATCCCTCCCATGGCTCCCCCATGTAATTTAAGACCCGATGCAAGATATTCCATCGGAGTCATTTTGCCACTCATCCCGGAACAGTCAATAACGATATCTGCACCACCTTTAGTGATTTCTTTAAGGTATTCGCCAGTGTTTTCATATTGTGCAAAATTTACGGTTTCGACTTTATTCGTCCTTTTTGCATGCTCTAAACGATAGTCGAGATGGTCGACAGCAATCACTCTTTTCGCCCCTTTAAACCAAGCGAATTTTTGAGTAAGTAGACCTACAGGACCGCAGCCTAAAACTATAACCGTATCGCCAGATTTAACACCTGCGTGATCAACACTCCAGAATGCTGTGGATGCTGCATCAGCGAGCAACACCAATTTTTCATCTTCTACCTCGCAGTCTTCTGGGATTTTGAAAGGGGTGAAGTTTCCATAAGGAACACGCATAAATTCAGCTTGCCCGCCCGCATACCCACCAGTTGTTTCTGAGTATCCAAAAAAACCACCCATTTCCCCATGAGGATTTGAATTATCGCACTGACTTGTAAGGTCGTGGTCGCAATACCAGCAGCTCCCGCAGCTAACGTTAAAGGGGATAATGACCCGGTCTCCCTTCTTTACCTTAGTTACCCCTGGTCCAACTTCCTCAACAACTCCCATCGGCTCATGACCAATGACATAATCTGTAGGCATATTGGGAATTAATTGATGAATTAAGTGCAAATCGGAGCCGCAAATCGCTGAAGTAGTGACTTTTACAATAATATCATCCGAATTTTTGATGTTAGGGTCTTTAACTTCTTTAACCTGTACATTTTTATTGCCCTGGTAAGTTACGGCTTTCATGATGCTTTTCCTCCTTTATTTATTCGGCGTTGCGAACATGCCGAGTCTGTCAGTATCATTCGGGAAAAGATTCATTCCAGCGATACTAACCGCCATATCGGCTGATTTCAAATCTAATTCCACCTGTTTACCTACATCGTTCGGATAAAGCCAACCCTTCCTGATCATTAAATCGGATAACTCACCATGTAAGTCAATAGATTGCTCCATTTGCTGGTACAATGCTTTTCTCAATGCAGGATTCGCTGTTTCAGATAATGCAATACCATAAGTATGAATCCCACTTTTGATCGAGAGTAGAAAATCTAGCGCGAAAGAGGAATCAGCCATTTCCGGCATATGTTCAGCACCTTGAGGATCTAAAAAATCCATTTCCATTTAAATTTCACCTCATTTTTCATAGTTTGTTCGGGCTTCTGTATAAAAATCCTTTAGCTCGTTTATAGCAGCTATAGATTGTTGTACGTCTTTTTCCATTAATGCTTTTAAGTCATTGTCAAAGCAAATGCCTTGCATTAATTTTGATCTCATTAAACCTATTGTTTTTAAATTCAAAATTTCATGCGTTTCCATGGTTTCATGAAATGCCAAGCTTTCATTTTCCATACGCTCACCTCCCTAATCTTTATAACAGACATACCTTTCCCAGTTCATCTGTTTGTTATACGGAATATTGACCGATAGGTAGTTTATTTCGCAAAGTACACGTTACCTTTGCAAATGATGATGTATAAAAACTTTTATATTACGAAAGATATTGAAGTAAATTCCCAAAGAAATGGAGTGAAAAATCATGACGAAAAATTTAGGACTGCATGAGACTTTAGAGGTGCACGAAATTTTAACTTTCAAGAGTCTTTGTCTAACAAAGTCCTCTACAATGAGCAGTTTAGTGCAGGATACAGAACTACAAAATATTCTATTAAAAGACTCGAGGACTGGGACACAAGATATTCAAATACTGCAGGAAATTCTGACGAATCGGGGGGAACAGCAATGACAAATTTTTTGCAAAATATGGCAGGTATGGGTGGCATGACTGATCAGGTGATTGCAACGGACTTCTTAATATCCGCAAAATCTGGAATTAGAAATCTTGCTTTTGCCATTACAGAAACAAAAACACCTGAATTGAAAGCAGCCTTAAGAGAACAGCTTCGTGTTGCTGTAGAAAGACACGGAGAGATAAGTAACTATATGATTTCAAAAGGTTACTATCATCCACATGATTTAAGTGAACAATTACAAGTTGATTTAAATACAGCAAATACAGCCCTAAACCTTCCTCAACAATAAAGTCAACTCATGGATGTGAAAACAGACAGATTACACAGAGGTACGGGCAAATGGAAAAAAAGCAATGAATTTCTCGAACTTGAGATACATTGCTTTTTTTAGGGGGATATTATAGAAAGTCCTTAGCAAAACAGGGGAATAATGGTAATGTAGATGATCCAATCTATAAGCTGTTGTGTTTTAACTAATTTTACTTCAATAGGGATTAAATCGATTTCTTCATGCCACACTCTCTGCATTTACGAATATATTTAACCGAACTTTCAAACTAAGTGTTACCGCAATTGTCATAGCGACCACTAACGAGGTCAGGATAATCTTCGTAGTCATAAATAATTATGGTGTCATATTCCTTTTTTTCCTCTAGAATTTCTTCAGATAGTAAAATCACCCTGTTCAATAGCCCTACGATGATACTCAACACTCAACACTTTAGGGACTTCATCTAGCTGAGAGTGTACAACGACTATCTTTTCCATCTTAGACCCTGGAGAAGATGAGACTTTCCCCCTATGAGTAGATGTTATAGACCATGTTTTTTCATTTTGCGGATTAAGGTCGTATGCGAAACGCCCAATACCTTGGCAGCCTTGCGAATACTCCCTTCCCGCTGAATCATGCTCTGGATTAGATTTTTCTCCACAGACTTAAATAAGTTACTTTTGGTATCCTCATTTCTTAAGAGTTTTGATAGACTGACTCCCGTATGTTGTTTTGCAATAGGCAAATCCTTCGGTTCTATTACATCGCTTTTAGTGGTTAGGACAAGTCGTTCAGTAATGTTTGACAATTCTCGGATGTTGCCTGGCCAGTGATATGCGCAAAGAATATCCATAGCATCCATCGTAAATGATTTATTCTTATTATATTCCTCATTAAAATTTTGGAGAAAATGGCCGATTAACAAGGGGATATCATCCTTTCGTTCCCTCAATGCTGGAGTCTGGATTGGGATGACATTCAATCGGTAATATAGGTCTTCCCGAAATTCCCCTCTCAGGACCATAGATTCTAAATCCCTATTTGTCGCTGCCACAATTCTTACATTGACCTGAATCACCTTCGTTCCACCGACCCGGGTAAACTGCTGGTCTTGTAGCACACTTAAAAGTTTTGCCTGAAGATATAAGGGGAACTCCCCGATTTCATCCAAAAATAAGGTTCCTTGATCAGCAAGTTCAAATAATCCTGGCTTCCCATCCTTCTTTGCACCGGTGAAGGCACCGGTATCATAGCCAAAGAACTCAGATTCCAAGAGATCCTTAGGGATGGCCCCACAGTTCACTTTGATGAAGGCTCCGGAATCTTTCCGCTTACTTGTTTCATGAATTTCCCTAGCCAAGACATCTTTTCCTACTCCAGATTCACCCAACAGAAGTACTGTTGAGTCAGTTGGACCGATATGGTGAATAAGGTCGATAATTTCCTTCATCATCCGGTTAGAGGTGATGATTCCCCTTTTGGAATGGTGCTGTCGAAGTGATAAAAGTTCCATATAATATTTTGCTGAAAGCCTCTCTATTTCTTCTACCTTTTTCTTCATAATTATCTGATCGGTTATATCATGGGTAATGGATAACACCCGAATCAAACGGTTTCCTCCATCAAAGATAGGAATTGCAGTAACCAAGACAGTCCTTCCGTTCTGATACTGTTGGAAATCGGTCACCGTTTGTTTTTCCTGAATAGCCCTCAATGTGACTGATTCTTTTTGGAAGATTCCACTTTCCACAATATCCCTTATATTCCGCCCAGCATAAGCTTCGCGAGGTAAACCACTTAATTTAAGCATGGACTGATTGACCAATAGAATTTTCCCTTCCTGATTCATCGCCAAAATTCCATCATGAAAATTCTCCACAATTGTCCGATATAATTCTAAATCAGGTATCCCCGTAAACTCCATGTGCTCCTCCTACGATCCAAATTGTATAGTTATAAACCATTTCCAGTTACGCTTATGTGTCACCTGTTAACCCTTTCTGAAACGGCTTCTCTATACAGTACAAAAGACATGTACTACAAGCAGAACAAATATGAATCTCAATATATAACCGGATCCAAAACGAACAATAATTAGAATAGTAATGTACATAGATCTTTAGCGTACCGCATTGAGGGTAACCCCAAACTCTTTCATCTTTTTGAGAACCATTGTATGAGTGACACCTATGGCCTTACCAGCTTTTCGCACTGATCCATATTTTTTCAGGGCTTGGATTAGCGCTTCCTTTTCCAGATCGACCAGGTTGCCTCCTTCTGCAGGACCGTAACAAGACAGCTTGAGGATTTGCAAGTCTACGTCAGGTTTACCTTCTTGAATCTTCAGTTTATTTTCTATCTCGTTACATCCACTTACTATATTTGGAAGATGCTTCAATTTAATGACCTTGGCACGGCAGGTAAGTACTAGTCGTTCCACTATATTGGATAACTCCCGAACATTCCCGGGAAATTTATACATTAACAATTGATCCACAACTTCTTTTGATAAGCGTTTTGAATATTGATGTTTCTCATTAAATTTCTTCAAAAAATAACCAAGTAGCGGAGTAATATCATCCTTTCTTTCCCTTAGTGGCGGAATTGTTATTGGTATGATATTCAACCTATAATAGAGATCTAGCCGAAATGTTCCTTCCTCCACCATTCTTTCCAAGTTTCGATTGGTTGCAGCAATAACCCTTACATTAATTTTGATCGTTTGTGTTCCTCCAACTCGGATAAGTTCCTGTTCCTGAAGAACCCGCAGGAATTTTACCTGCATGTCTAATGGCAACTCTCCGATTTCGTCAAGGAAAAGAGTTCCGTTATTGGCCAATTCAAAAATACCCTGCTTACCTGCCTTTTTTGCCCCTGTAAAAGCACCCTGTTCATATCCGAACAACTCTGCCTCTAATAGATTAGGAGGAATCGCTCCACAGTTTACTTTCACGAATAATCCTTTTTCAAAACGCAAGCTGTTTTCATGTAGCACTTTGCCAATGACCTCTTTCCCAACTCCAGATTCCCCCAGCAATAATATAGTAGAATCGGAAGATGCAACATGATAGACAAGATCAAGGACATCTAGCATTTCTTGGCTATAGGCTATCACTTCTCCTGAACTTTTTATATTTTGAATGCGCACCTGTTTGAGCTCGGTTTGGTAGCGCGAAGGTAAATTCTTGGATTCAGCAAGTTGCTCCTGAAGTCTAGTTAAGTCCGAGACGTCCCTGACGTTTGCCAGAACCCGGATCAATTCTCCTTTTTGGTTACAAACCGGCGTAGCTGTAACCAGAGTATATATTCCAGTATTTTTATACTTCTGAACGTTTGTATATGATCTTCCTGATTGTAGCGTCTTCATCACCACAGAATCATTCAGAAATAGGCCTTTATCCACCATATCGTTCATGTGCGCCCCGACCATTACCTCCTTGTTTAGTAAAGTGATCTGTTCAAACTCCTTATTGATATGCAGAATATAACCTGTCTCATCTGTTATCAATATTCCATCATAAGAATTGTCTATAACGAGCATCAACTGATTTAATTCATCCTGCAGGCAACGCTGAATCTCATTCCATTTGATACTGCCGTAATAAATTCCATCCTTTACAATAGGAATAATTTGGTGGGTGTTGGAACACGGTAAGCCGTAAATCGCTTCAGTCCCGTCGACTGAAACACAGTCTTTATCAATGTACTCTTCGACGATTCGGTTTGAATCAGTATTTAGTAAATCCCTTGCATGAATTATTCCTATGAAATTTTGACCCGACAAAACAGGGATCTCATTTAATTGTGAAGACTTCATGTATTCAGCCGCTTTCCAGATAGGATCTGCACTTTGAACGACAGGAACATTTTGTTCAATACGATCTAACCAGTTCATGTATATCACCTTTTTTCATTCTTTTCGAACAGATTAAGATATTTGGAATTGTTTCTTGTTAAACAGATGTGTAGAAATGAAGCTCTTATATATGAGGACGGATATGAAAATTAACCTAATAAACGCCATCGTGAATAATATAAGTAGAGTAAACAACCTCTTAAAACAATAATATTATTACTCTTCAAATAGGTATAACTGTATACCATTCGATAGTTCATTGGTCAACTAAGGATAGAAGATTTTTCTATTTGATTATTTTAAATATCCAAAGGTATAAGTCCTTGTAAGGAAGTCAAAAGGAACAAAAAAAGCTTGTAGAGAGAGTAATACCACGCTTTCTCTACAAGCTGGGAAAGAACGGATTCAGGGGTTTCTCAACACCTCAGTTGACTTACTATCCATTATTTACTTTCCTTTAAAAATAGGTTTTCTCTTTTCTACGAACGCATCTACGCCTTCTTTAAAGTCTTCTGTTGTGCGAAGGAGGCCGTAGGCTTTCCCTTCCATTTTCAATCCGACTCCCAGCGGACTTTCTTCAGAAGCGTTCAACACTTCTTTTGCAACACGCTGAGCAAGCGGAGAAAATTGAACAAGCTCCTCAACTAACGAATCCACTGTTTGTTGAAGGTCCCCTTTGGACACTACTTGTGTTAATAGACCCCATTGATATGCTTCATTTGCAGGAATTTTTCTGGCACGCATGATCATGTCCTTTGCTCTTGTTAAGCCCACAATCTTTGCAATTCTCTGTGTACCTCCACTACCAGGAATCATTCCTAGGTTCATTTCCGGAAGGGCAAGCAGGGTATCTTCCCGTGCAATCCTGAAATCACAGGCCATCGCAAGTTCTAGGCCTACACCGAACGTATATCCCTGCAGCTGAGCGATGACAGGTTTTGGAGAGCGTTCAGGAGCAGCCACGTTTTCGGCTAAATGGGAAAGCTTTTCTTGATGGGTCGCCATAAATTCCGGGATGCTTCCTCCTGCACTGAAGCATACATCTCCTGCTCCTTTGAGGATAATGACACGCACTTCATCATCTTGATTCAAACCATCAAAAATCTCTGTCAGCTGTTCTCTGCCGAGCATACTGATATAATTCATTTTCTCTGGACGATCAAACACGATTGTGGCCGTTTGTTTTTCTGCATTTTTCTCTACCCGAATATGGTCATACGTTTGTTCTGTTATAGTCATATGTTATTTCCCCTTTTCTATTTAAGATGAGATCGCTGTTTTTTTATTTACAATCGTTTTCTCGATGGCATTAATGATACCGTCATATCCCGTGCAGCGGCATAAGTGGCCAGAAAGCATTTCTTTGATTTCCTTGGTAGAGGGATCTGGCTTTTTTTCAAGATAATCTGTTGTAGACATTAAGATACCAGGTGTACAAAATCCACATTGAAGACCGTGGCATTCGACAAAGTTTTTCTGTAGATCTGTCAACTCACCATTATTTGCTAACCCTTCAACGGTTTTAATTTCGTCTCCATCTATTTGTACAGCAAACATGAGACAACTTCTCACAGCTGTGCCATTTACGTGTACGGTACAAGCACCACAAACACCGTGTTCACATCCAACATGTGTTCCAGTCAGTCCGCATACATCTCGGATAAAATCACTTAATAGCATTCGTGATTCCACTTCTTCTTGATAGACTTTGCCATTAATAGTTACTTCCACTTGATGACGTCCCATTTCTCTACCTCCTTGCCCTTTCAAAGGCTTGTGTTAACGTACGCTTCGTTAAAACTTTAGCAAGATGTGTTCGATACTCTGCTGAAGCATGAAGATCTGATTCGGGCTCAACTGCTAATTCTACACTTTCAACTATTTTTCCTAGCAAAGAATCGGACAGTGTTTCCCCTATCATGAAGTCTTCTGCATCCTCTATTAACAAAGGAATGGCCTCAACTCCGCCAAGGGCTAATCTTATGGATGAAATCTTGTCATGATCATCAACTGTCATATAGCAAGAAGCAGCAACTAACGCGAAGTCCCCATGCCTCCTGGCAATTTCCTGAAACGAATATCCTCGTCTACCTCCAATGATTGGAATATTAATCTCCGTTAAGATTTCTGTAGGCATAATATCTGTCGTCAAATAAGTAACAAAGAAATCTTCTGCACTAACGTTTCGAACCTCATCCTTTGATGCAATTTGCACTGAACCGTTCAGTGTTAGCAAGGCAAGCGGGAGCTCGGCACTTGGATCGGCATGAACAATGCTTCCGCCTATAGTTCCCCTATTCCTTGTTTGCACATGTCCAATTTGGGTAATTGCGTCGGTTAATAGACCGCAAGTATTGGCTACCATTTCAGATTCTTCTACTTTACTTTGTCTTGTTAAAGTGCCTATTTGAAGTAGATTTTGATTTTCATCATTTTTAATATAATCTAGTTCTGTTAAGCCATTAATATCAATTAAGCACTTGGGTGAGGCAAGTCGCATATTCATAATGGGAACTAAGCTTTGCCCACCGGCAATGATCTTTCCATCTTCACCGGCTTCTTCTAAAAGATTCAATGCTTCATTTAGTGTGGTAGGTTTATAGTAATCAAACTTTGGTGGTTTCATAATTCCCCTCCCCTTCGGTAATCCTATTTTTATGAGATTCAGAATATTTGTTTAAGGAGCTGTCACTTTTTCCTTTGCCTCACTGAGTAACTTCCAAATGCGATTAGGACTTAATGGTAGCTCATCGATCATAATATCTAAATGGGCTAAGGCATCACTTACGGCATTGGCAATCGCCACCGGTGCACTCATGGTATTCCCTTCACCCAGGCCTTTGGCTCCTAAAGGAGTAAGAGGGGACGGAGACTCCGTATGTTTAATCGTTACATTAGGGATTTCTGGAGCAGTTGGGCATAAATAATCCATAAATGACCCCGTTAAGAACTGTCCATTCTTGTCATAAGCTAATTCCTCGTATAAAGCGCCACCAACACCATGAGCCAGACCACCCATGATTTGTCCATCAGCAATCAACGGATTTAAAAGCTTTCCAGCATCATGAACGGTGAAATAATCTATTATTTTCACTTCTGCTGTATCCGGATCAATTTCCACGGTCACCATATCCGCAACAAATCCGTATGTGACAGAGGAATTGATCAGGTCGTTATCATCCGGTGGTTCTGCAGCCTGTGGTGTATAATAATGAGTTTCATAGATTCCTGGTTCCATTCCTTCAGGTAATGCAAGCGGATTCCAATGTGCTAGACCTGCAAGGCGCTTGATAGGAAACTTTTTAGCAGGATTATCCCTTACGTAAATGAAACCCTCTCCCAGCTCGAGTTCAGTGACCTCTACACCAAGTTGAGAGGCAGTAATGTTAAAAAGTTTTTTCCTTACCTTTTGGGCTGCATAATAAATAGCGCTTGAACCTAACGAGGCAAACCGACTTGAATAGCTTCCTGAAGCGATGGACCAAGGACTAGTCGCTGTATCAAGTTCAGCGATTATATTTATTTGTTCCCTTGGTATCCCTAAAACTTCAGATACAATTTGGGCTGCCACGGTTTCGTGTCCTTGACCTGTTGGTGCAGTGCTAATTCTCACGTTTACACTTCCTAAGGGATCCATTGAAACAGTAGCCGCTTCTGATGCACCTGACTTCGGTAAGGATTTCGCTCTTTCTTCTGGTGTTAAGGCAACCGTGATATATCCCATATTTGATCCGGATGGTTCGACGATACATGCAAGGCCGACGCCTAAAATTTTTCCGCTTTTACGCGCTTCTGCTTGTTTTTTTCTAAAGTTCTCATATTTCCCCGTTAAAAGGGCGAGTTCAAATGAATTCTCATAATCCCCACTGTCGTAAATTCCACCTGATGCTGTTGTGAATGGAAATTGTTGTTTTTTAATCAGGTTTTTTCTAATCACTTCAGAGTGGTCCAAAGAAAGTTCTTTTGCAATAAGCTGCATAATTCTTTCGAGGGCAAAGTACTGCTCCTGTCCCCCGTAACCACGGATTAACCCGGTAGGTGACTTGTTTGTCATGACTGCAAACGCTTCAATATTTAAATTTGGTATATCGTATGCCCCGGTTGAGTTGGCATGGTTACGGTATAAGCAGGCTGGTTCTGGTGCGCGAATATAAGCACCAACATTATCCATCAATTTCATTCTTAAACCGGTGACCTTGCCATCATTTTTGACGGCGGCTTCAATGTAGGTCACGCGATCTGTTCCGCTCGCACTTGATGAAAGATGTTCCTGTCGATCTTCTATCCATTTAACTGGACAGCCGAGAAGTTTACTTGTGATGGAACAAAGAACGATATATGGGAAAAGCCCTGCCTTTATTCCATAACTTCCCCCAATATCCTTTGGAATGATCAGTCTTAATTTATTGCTGGGGACTTGTAAGGATTGAGCCATGATTGCCTGAATAATAAAGGGTCCATGAAAATTAGCATGAACATTATACTGATTATGAGCAGAATCATAGTTTGCAACCACACCATATGTTTCAACAGGGGTAGCCGTATATTTCGGAAACTTATATTTATGCTTGACGATATGATCTGCTTCTTTAAAGGCTTTGTCTACATCTCCATAATGGAATTGACGATGATTGGCGATATTCGACCCAACATTTTCATGTAAGATCGGTGCATCCTCTTGTACCGTTTTCTCAATATCTACAATGGCTGGTAACTGTTTATAAGAAACTTTAATCTTTTCCATTGCGTCTTCGGCAGTATAACGATCCTTGGCAACTACAATGGCAACAGGTTCTCCAACATACCTCACCTTTTCGATGGCAAGAGGAAAATACTTAACTGGTGCCGTAACCCCAACACTAAATGGTTTTACATGGTCTTTTATGTCTTGACCGGTTACTACTCCCTTTACTCCCTGCATTTTTACCGCTTCGGTTGCGTCTATGGAAATTATATAAGCATGAGGATGTGGACTACGTAAAATTGCCGCATAGCCTGTATTTGTTGTGTTACCAAGATCATCAATATAAGTTCCTTGACCGGTTAGTAGCCGTTTGTCCTCCACCCTCGTAGCAGACTTACCTATTACCTTTGTCATGTACAACCCCCCTCTTTTTAATCAATCTTTGATAATCGTCTATTGTGTCAACATCCGGAATAATGTGCTGATTCATTGGTGCATATACAACTTCCCTGCTAAACTTTTGAATGACGGACTTTCCACCACTATCTCCTTCTACCTGTAAAAGATGATGAAACATATCTCGTTTGAATAAAACAGGATGCCCCTTCTCGTTGTTAAAAAAAACCGACTGAACGATGGATGGCCTATTCTTTACTTGGTAGGTTTCAACAATTCTGTTTATTGAGCCTTCATCCATTTCAGGCTGATCGCCTAAAAGAATAACCATGGCCTCTACTTGTTGGGGTAAAGCTTCCAGTCCGACTTTAATCGAAGTAGACATACCTAAATGTGAATCATGATTCTCTACCACATGTTTTATACCAGGAACAGATACCGCCTCTACCAACCCATTCACTTTTGGATTTATCACAACAACCACCCCATCAAGTACTGAGTGTAAACACGTTTCGATCACATGAAGAACTAGTGTTTTTTGTTGATAGGGCAAAAGCATTTTTGGAGTACCCATTCTGGTTGATAAGCCCGAAGCTAAAATGATCCCCCAGACTTCATGATTCTTATCATTGATAAGCAATCACTCTCCTATGATCTCTAGAGGTGTACAAAAGTTCCTTACCCTTCGTTTGTTTTAAATGAATCGAATTACCACCACGATGAACATTAACCAATTCTGCAGCAATACTGATAGCAATTTCCTCAGGAGTTTTTGCACCAATATCAAGGCCTATAGGACTATAAATACGGTTTAACTGTATTTCATCAATAGTGAAACCGTCCATTATCGGTTGGAGCAACTGGTTTGTTCTGGTTGTTGGTCCTAACACTCCGATATAGGGTACCGATGAATGTAACAACGATTTTAGAACCAATTGGTCTTGAGTAAAATTGTGGCTCATCACAATAGCATAACTATGTTCACTTAATGGAACGGAAGCGGGGTGGTCCCGTTCATAGCATATTAATTCATCGGCTAAGGGAAAATTTCTTTTATTTACAAAGCCCGGTCGGTGATCTAATACATTTACAGTCCAGCCTAAATTTTTAACCGTCTTCACCAATGGACCAGCGTCTGGTCCTGCACCAAATATGTATAGGGTAGGAACCGGCGTAATATGGTCATAGAAGACTTCACTGTTATCTTTCATCTTGAGATCCACTGGTTTCCCAATTTGTAAATTGGAGTGAACCCATCTCTCACCGATCTTAGATTCTTCTTCATCACGAGTTATGGTTGCTATGATAATGGGCTGACTTGTTGTAAAAGCCTCTCTCATTAACTTGCTTCTTTCATGGTGACCAACAGGATCAAATAGCTCTATAAAAATCTCAATGGCTCCATTACACCCTACACCCAAGCCCCAAATTTGGTCTTCTTCGCCCCTGAAATCGTAATGGATTATTTTGGGTTTTCCTGTCTGTAAAACTTCTTTTCCGTGCTCAAGGACATCACCTTCCACACATCCTCCACTTAACAAGCCTATTAACTCTCCATCTTCAGCAAAAAAACATTTTGCCCCTTCTTTCTGGTAGGTTGAACCTTCGACACGTATGACAGTGGCCAGAATTCCTCTTTTCTTTTCTCTGACACACCTGTCCATCTCATTTATTATGGTAATCATAACCACCCCTCCCAAAGTGAAAAAATATTTTTTTCAATTGATATCTTTTTTTCTTTCCCAGAAAAAATGCTCTCGATACTGAGTTGGAGTTTTTCCTTCTATTTTCTTGAATGTTGTTGCAAAGTAACTGGAATTTGCAAAACCGGTGTTATTAGCAATAACATCAATTGGTAGTGAAATCATTCTTAACATATTTTTTGCCTTCTGAACACGAATCCAAGATAAGTATTCTACAAATGTCATCCCTATTTCTTCCTTAAAGGATTTACTAAAGTAGGATGGGCTTAAATAAACCCTATCAGCAATATTTTTAAGAGTAAGACATTCATTGTAATGTAACTGAATGTATTGTACGGCACTTTGAATCGGTTTTCTTAAATCTAATTCGAATTCACCTTCATTTTTAACCGTCTGACTTATTTCCATTTTAATTATTGGTTTTAAAACACGATCGAATATGTTTAATAGCTGGTTTTTAGTAAGCGGTTTCAATAAATAAGCTGAAAAACCCGCATTAATGGCTGATTGGACGATTTCAAACATTTTTAACCCTGTAATTGCAATGATGGGTAAGTCTGGATAGATAAGTAGTACGTTTTTCCCAAAATCTATGCCATCCATGTTCGGAAGTGAAACATCCATTATAAGCGCACTTGGACGGGATTGTTTAAGCATCATCATAGCCCGTTGTGCGTTATTAGCTTCATAAATACGAAGAAAGTTATAGTCGCTATTTTCAACAATATGACGAATATTGCTTATACAGCTTTGGTCTGTATCAACAATTAGCAGCTCTGCCATAGGACACCTCTTTACTTCTATGTAAATTTATTATAAAAATATTCAGAAATAATTAGTTTTAATTTTTTAAGATGAGAGTTATAAAAATTTAACCACTTTCACTAGAGTTAGAAAATACATCTTTTCAACACTCTCAGCGGAGAGATTTATTTTATATCAGCCTACAGAATCGCTTTGATTTTGTAGTGCCTCAAAATCACCCTCACGTAATTTTCGGCGTAGGATTTTCCCAACGGGGCTTTTTGGCATTTCCTTAACAAATGTATACTTTCTTGGTCTTTTATAGTTCGACATGTTAGGATACCTTTTACAAAACTCATCTAACTCTTGTGCTGTTACCGTTTCGTTTTTAGAGACAATATAGGCGGATACAATTTGTCCCAATCGATCATCCTGCTCTCCAATAACGATAGCTTCCAAAACGTTTGGATGTTGTGACAGACAATCTTCAATTTCTAATGGATGAATATTTTCTCCCTCAGAGATAATCATATCGTCAAGCCTACCAACAACGAATAAATCGCCGTCTTCATCAAGAAAACCAATATCTCCTGTAAAATACCAACCATTGCGCATCGCTTTAACAGTAGCATCCGGGCGATTCCAATACCCCTTAAATGCTTCATCGGAATCTAAATTTGAAATTATTTCACCAATTTCTTCTTTCCCAACTATATCTTCGGGAGTAGAACGACCGTCGGGATCTGCCTTTACAACACGAAGATTTTGGTGAATACCTGGTTTACCTACACTGCCTGGCTTTTCAGATACATTAGGACAAATAGAAAACGTATATACTTCTGTACTGCCGTAATGATTTACAAATACCTTTGGTTTAAGTAACTTCACACATTGATTTACTAATGAAGTGGTCATTGCAGCACCTGCATATCCAACTTTTTCAAGCTTGGATAGGTCATATTTATTGAAGTCTGGATGTGTTAGCATATCATGATAAAGCGTAGGGATTAAATAAAGGGAAGAGATTCTTTCTCTGTAAATAATCTCAAGAGCATCTCCAGAATCAAAGTCTGGCAAAATAACAATTTTTCCATTTAATAGCGCCATGGTAAGCAGTGAACGAACGCCCATTGTATAATATAGCGGCATTACTCCTAGTGTACTTTCCCACAAGTGGTACTGGTTTTGGACGATATGTGCCATCGCTGAGGCATATTCATTCCTATGGGTACGTGGTACTCCCTTTGGACGTCCTGTTGTTCCTGACGTGTATAACATGATCGAAATATCATTTTCATCTAAAGTAGGCTTTTGATAGCTACCTGGGCTTCGGTCTACTAGTTCAGGATAAGAAATATCTACACCAATATAATTCTCATCACCTATCAAAATTGGCCTTTCAGAAAAGTTCGATCCTAATACGGCATTTTGACTGGCTGATTCATAGACGACAGCTTTCGCTTCAGCATCGTTTACACAATACTCGACCTCTTTAGTGGATAATCGGTCATTAAGCGGCGTATAGATCGCACCAAGTTTTTGTAATGCCCAATAAATGATTACATTTTCAACTCGGTTCTTTAAGATGACTACAACACGATCCTGCTTCTGAATGCCTAGACGCTGCAAAGAGGCTGCAATTTTTTCTATTTCCTGTTGTAATTGGACATAAGTATAGCGTTTTTGGTCTTGAACTAAAGCGATATGGTTTGGGTAGCGCCCAACTGCAAAATCGAATAATGTACCTAAATTCATTTTACATCTCTCCTTTTCCCCTTGAGTTATGCTTATCTTATCTAAATCACTTTTTGATTCGTTTTTTAATTCTAAGAAAGGCCAGTTGTGGTTTTTTAGCATGGAGGCTGTTGCGGGTATTATCCTTGAGTCAGTTGATTCCAAGGCCCCCCACACCCATTACGATTATTCGATAAGATATAGGTTTACAATCGAGCAGTCACCCTTCACTGCTACACAACTATAGAAATATCAGCTTAATACATATTTTCTATTTACTTTAACAAGCTCTATTTTTTTGCACCCCATGATGCATATTTTAAACACCTCTGAATCTACTCCCTAGACTGTTCAATTTCTGCTGACAATTTTAAACTCCCTATACCTTCCATCATGAATACCCCACGCTTTATTTTACTTTACTAAAATAACATATGATAGAAGAGTGATGTTTCAAAAAATGATTTTAAAATGAAGAATGCATGTTTAAATTTATTAATAGACATAATAATCGATAACTTACTTTTTGTATTCAATATTACACTTTCCTCATATCAATATTTTCTAGTACTAACAATGTACCTATATTGAATCTATTATAACTGCAAAAAACAAGCCAAGGTTCATTTATAAAAAAACCTAGGCTTCCAATTCCTTATAACCCCATCTGGAAAAGGTAGTTTAGTTGTTTTGATAGTGGTTTTAAAGGAAAAAAATAAAGCATGAAGCCATTTATTTTTCAAGAGACTTTGCAGGTCTTTTTTACCCAGTGAATCAAAGGCATACTGTTCAACATGAATTCAAAAGTTTGACTCATACTTTGTGTACAGGTTTGCTTACAATCACTTTGAATAGAGGAGATTATGAATGATAACTTGTAGGAAATGAGCGAGTTGTTTTTTTGATTACCCATGTTGAAAAGGCTGACACCAAAAGGTCTAGCACTAAGCCTTTTGAGTCAGCCACAATTTTTTCATATTTTTTAGAAGTCTATATCTCCTTCAAGATGAACTGATTGAATCAATTTATCAGGATTTATGTAATCATCTAGATTACATTCATTGTAGCCGGGAATTTGAACTCTCAAGTATTGCATTTCTTCACTGTCTAAGGGGATTGTACAGTCAAATCCCACCTTCGAGCCCACTCCATCGCGTGTTGACGGGTCAAGCTTCGAACTTTGTGCTTCATGAACTACCACTAAGTCCCTGTCTGCTTGAAAGCGGGTTGCGATTGCCCATTCCACCTCTTCCATATTAAAAATATCAACCTCTTCATCCGTTACGACGACATGCTTAATATCAAAACTGTTAGCAAGTGCTGCTAAAATTGCATTTTTGGCTTCACCCTCATTTCTTTTATTAATGGAAACAATGGCATGATACCGACATGTACCACCAGGGCTCATATGAACCGCTTTTACGGATGGAACGGTCTGTCGAATGCTCTGGAAGAGACTTGCCTCACGAGGGATGCCACCAAGCAAAAGATGTTCGTAACCCGCAGGGACAATGGTATAAAAAATCGGGTTGTTACGGTGAGTGACAGCCGTAATCTCAATCACCTCTTTATCACTGCGTGGTCCATAGTATTTTGGGAATTCTCCAAAAGGGCCTTCAGGCTCTCGAACATGTGGAAGAATTTTTCCTTCTAACACTATTTCCGCGTATGCCGGTACATCGATATCCACCGTCTCACAACGAACGACTTCCAACGGTTCCCCCCGAAGGGCGCTTGAGATTTCCAGTTCATCTACCCCGAACGGAGTACTTGCTTGTGACGCCAGTAACGTCACCGGATCGACCCCAATGACTATCGCACACTCCAGTGGTCTCCCCGCCTCTTCAGCCTGCTTATACAAATGAAAAGTATGGCGAGGCAAAATTAAGGCTCCTATCTTATTTTTCCCAGAAATTTGGAGACGATGAATTGAAACGTTCTGCTTCCGAGTAACTGGATCCCTAACAATAAACAATCCAGCGGTGATGTAATTACCTGAATCTTTCTCATGGTGTACCGGAATTGGTAACATCTTCATCAAATCGATATTATCCAGAATAATATTTTCTTTAATTGGCGCTTGTTGTTTGTTTAGTGCTCGACAAGGAACGGGAGATGCAACTGCTTCGGTAAATTTTGAAATAACGCCATATTGGTCTGTTTCCAACGCCTCTGCAAAATCTTCACGTGTTGAACAAATTCCTGATACAACCGGAACCTGATAATCTTCTACACTAGTAAAGTATGTTGCTTTTTTGCCATCTAATTTCTTAGCTATTTTTGCGATTTCATACTGTAAGCTAACTTTTCGGTCAATTACCGCCAACCGATGAGTTGCTTGCAGATGCTCAATCCAGGTGCGAAATGTCTTAGCTTTCATAAAAAAAGATCTCCTCCTTATATAGCAACTGAAGTTCCTAATATATCCTTTAGTCTGCGTTCTAACATTTTAGACACTCTTTCACGGCCTCGAACTTCAGGTGGAGTTGGGTATTCCCTACCATCTACAATGACAGGTTGATCATATCGAACCAAGATAAGAGGAAGGTATTCTTCGTATAACGCACGAATTCTCTTGGCATGTTCTGGTTTACGGGCAAACAGCTTTAGCATACGAAGTCCAAAGCCTACATGCCGTCCTTCGTCTTCCTTGATTCGGGCAAATCCTTCACTCAAACCAGGCAATAGGCCCTTACTTCCGTATACACCTCGAAACACATCATATCCAGTCATCGCTTGAACACCTTCTATTATTCCTTGGTAATGGGTTAACCCTTCTACAAGTGCAGCCTCACGTTCCTCTTCTCCTTGTTCAAGAGAATTCAGCATTACTTTTACACGATTATCAAGTTTCTGCTGAACCATATTTTTCACTGAAGGAATTCGCTCACGACCAATTACTTCTTTAAAATAGCGCATAAAAAACTCAGTATGTTTAAATTCCTCGAGCAATTGAGTACTAAGGAATGCCTGTTGTTCTGTAGAGGAGCCTAACATGATCCAGGGACAAAACTTTAAGGCAACATTTTCTTCAGCATCGAGAAATCCTGTACAAAAATGAATAAGATATCCTTTAAGGTCTTCATCAAGCGCTTCAAAATCCCTTTTATCCTGGCTAAGATCGATAGCAGCAGGATCCCAAGTCCCAAAACGAATCGCTTTTCGATATAAGTCCCACGCCACTTCATCCGTCGTCTTATCAATACTAGGGATTAGCTCTTCAGTTTTATCGATATTTTCTGTCATTACAATTACCTCCAATTTTATAATAGAATTAATAGTCTTTAATAAAAAAATCCAACTTTAAAACAGTTCTTTCAGTAGATCCAAAATCTCTTCTTCTGTTGCTAGCCAAGGATTAAATTTCCACATTCCACTTTTCACGGAGTCGTGTGCGATCCCCTTAAGGTGCTCTTCTTTAACCCCCACCTGCTGCAATTTCTGTGGAAGCCCGATATCGTTTCGTAATTTAGTCACATCTTCTATTAATTGATCTGTAATCTTCCAACCAGGTAACGATGGATCAGTTACTCGAAAAACGCTCGCCATTTCAACATGCTTATCGACCAGGGATATCGAATTACGGCGGATAACCTCCGGTAAAAGCAGACCTATTGCCACTCCGTGACTAACATAGGCATATCCGCTTAACGCACTACCAATGGCATGTGTCAATCCGAGAAATGATTGATTGAATGCCATACCGGCCAAGAGACTAGCTTCTGCCATTTTGATCCTTGCCTCTACATCATTTCCATTAAATACGGCCCGACGAAGGTATTTGCTAACAGTTCGCATGGCTGATAATGCAAGTGCGTCACTGGCAGGCTGGGATATCCGTGACACAAATGACTCTGCCCCATGTGCAAAGGCATCAAATCCTGAGGCTGCTGTAATTTTCGTTGGTGCAGTCATCGTCATTTTAGGGTCCACTATACTTATATCCGGTGCGATGAATGGGCTCGTTACCGTAACTTTTCGATTCTCCTCCCAATCCGAAAAAACAGCAAACATGGTCACTTCACTTCCGGTGCCGGATGTCGTAGGGATTGCAATGAGAGGAATATTGGATGATTGCTTGATAAGATTTACTCCAGTATAATCACGAATACTCCCTCCATTTCCAGCTATTACACGAACACCTTTGGCTGTATCGATCGGACTGCCCCCGCCAATGGCGATTAAAGCATCGCATTCTTCCTGTTGAAACCCGTGAGCTGCTTTGTCAACGGTTTCAACGCTCGGATCCGGTTCCACATCATCATAAATCACATAAGAAATGTGATTGTCCTCTAAGATTTTGGTTACATTTTCGATTAACCCTGATTTTAAGACACCGTTATCAGTAACGATAAAGGCACGTTTTACTTTAAAAGGTATATTGTTAAGTTCGTTTATTTTGTTATATCCAAAATAAATCTTTGTGGGAAGATGAAACTCAAATGATCGATACATAATAGATAGATTCCCCCCTATTCTTCTATTTCGATATTAATATGTTTTGTTTCGGTATATTCCATTAATCCTTCAATTCCCCTTGTACGCCCAATTCCGCTCTCTTTATAACCCCCAAATTCTGCCTGTGGGTAATTTTTGTTATAGGTATTAATCCAAACCGTTCCGGCCTCCACCTTTTTCGCAATTCTCACAGCTCTGTTGACATCCTTTGTCCAAACGCCAGCAGCTAAACCGAAAATTGTTCCATTAGCAAGTGAGATCGCTTCTTTCTCGTCCCTAAAAACTTGTATGGCCAGCACGGGCCCAAAAATCTCTTCTTGTGCTATTCTTGATTCAATTGGCACCTGATCAAAAATGGTTGGCTCAATATAATATCCTTTATCGTAATCTCCACCGGTCAACCTATTACCACCCGTAATAAGTTTTGCATCTTGTCTTCCAATCTCGCAATATTCCAAAATTTTATTAAGCTGTTCTTCCGAGATGACAGGTCCCATATCGGTTGTTTCATTTAACCCGTTACCAACTTTCAATTTTTCAGCCTGTTTACGCAATCCTTCCACCACTTCTTCATGAATCGACTCATGAACAATCACTCTTGATCCAGCAAAACACATTTGGCCGGCAGTAATAAAGGCTGATTTTGCAACGGCTTGAATCGCTTTGTTTAGGTTTGCATCAGGAAATATTATATTAGGAGATTTCCCCCCCAGTTCAAGAGCAAGTTTCTTCACCTTTTCTGCTGCTTTTTTCATTAAGTTTTTGCCAGTAGTCGTGTCACCTGTAAAGCTGATGGCATTAACATCGGGATTTGTAGTCATTTCATCTCCAATAACCTTTCCCGGACCAGACACGATATTCACAATTCCTGGTGGAAAGTCGCTATTATCCTCAATTAATTTGACAATGGCAGTGCTGATAAGTGGGGTCCGACTTGCCGGTTTTAAAACCACTGCGTTTCCTGCAGCAAGGGCTGGAGCAACCTCTCGAATCATTAGCATAGCCGGCCAGTTCCAAGGTGAAATAATCCCCACTACTCCAATCGGCTCTTTGTCAATGATGCCATATGACGTGGGGGAAAGATTTATCGACCTACCGAATATACTTCGAGCCATACCTGCAAAATATTTTAACGTATCAATACAGGCGTCCAATTCTATACGAGACTCCTTTATCGGCTTTCCGTTCTCTATGGTTAAAATTCTAGCAATTTCTTCTCTATTTTCCTTCAATTTATAAGCCCATTGCATTAAAGCATCAGAACGTCGCGAAGAATTTGAACGCCAGTCGGATGTATGAAATGCTGCCTTCGCCAATTTAATTGCCAATTTAATATCTTCTAATCCCGATTTCTGTGACTCTCCAACGATCTCACCTGTAGCAGGATTTACGGATGTCATCGTTTCCCCAGTTTTGGCTTCTTGCCAATCGCCATTAATATAATTTCTAGTAATCTCTAATTTTGTAATCACTATTTACCCTCCTAGTTTCTATTTGAGATTGCCTTTTGTTTCTGGAACGATGAGGCTTCCAATAATGTAGACAAGAAAAATCACAATCACAAAATACATAAGTGTGTACGGGATATTTTCAATCGAACCGCTTGCTAATGTTACGAAAGTTGGCATCATACCGCCAATTGCAAATCCCATATTCCATGACAGTCCTGTACCCGTAGACCGTATTGATGTAGGAAAGCGTTCATTAAGAAAAATTAACACAGGTGCATAAGCAGCATTTCCTAAAAACACCAGACCCATCGTATTCAAATAAATCGAAGTCGTTGTAACAGAATCGGCTAATGCTAGATAAAAATATGGAAGTCCGACGATATTTAAACATCCAATAACTAAAAAGGTCCTTTTTCTTCCAATAATTTCACTAAGTTGTCCGAACAGTAAAGCCGAAATTATCGTGACAATACTTGAGACAATGAGAACACCTGATAAAACTTCTGAAGATACATTGTTAACTACTTTTAGAAATGTGGGAATAAAACCAGCTGTAAGGTAATAACCTGAACCGCCACCAATAACAATCATTAGATTCACAGCTATAACTCGGAAATATTTTGTAAATAGGGTCTTAATAGGAGACTGCGGTATTACATCCTCTTGCCCTTTTTCTTCATTTTCTTTACGTAATTGTGCCCAAAGCGGAGACTCGTTAAGTGTTCTAAATACAAGTAGACCAGCTACTGCACCTAAAATCCCTGTAAAGAACATGACTCGCCAACCCCACTCATTAAACGCTTCACCAGGAAAAAAAGCAGAAACGATGGTAAACGTTAGTGAAGCGAATAATGCTCCTAACCCGGCTCCTCCCCCACCTATAAGACCAGACATCAATCCGCGCCATTTAGGCGACGCAGATTCTGTTCCAATTGTATGTGTAGATGCCACGACACCGCCGACAAAGACCCCTTGAACTAATCGTAGAATTAAAAAAAGGATTGCAGCCGTCACACCAATTTGCGGGACAGTAGGCAAAAGACCAAAGGCAGCTGTACTAACACCAACCCCTACCACAGAAACAATCATTGCTTTCTTTCGCCCGTTTTTATCTGCATAAGATCCAAATATTGCCGACCCAAGAGGCCGCATCAAAAGCGTTACCCCAAAAGAAGCATAAACAGCAGCTAAAGAAAGCGTAGGGCTGGTTGTAGGGAAAAATAGTACACTAATTGTGGGAGCCACAAAAAGTAGAAGAAAAAGATCATAAAGATCAAAAGACCACCCTAATAGTGATGCTGTCATTGCAGAGACAACCTGACGTCTGTTAACGATTACATTTTCTTGTTCAGAATGAGCGACTACATTAGACATTAGAGGACCTCCATTTTTTCATATCATGTTCTGAGTCATGTTAAACCGGAAAATAGTTTTTAATACCTAAAAAGATAATGATTATAGATTGGTTATTATTTCATCTTTCTTGAGTCCCGACCACCTGTCAAACAGTCGAGCATCAATACCAAACTGATCTAACGCCTTTCCGACACTTTGATTAACAATATCATCTAATGATGTTGGCTTATGATAAAAACTAGGAACAGGAGGGAGGATTACCGCACCATTCTCTGCAGCTGATTGCATTAGCCGCAAATGCCCTAAATGCAATGGTGTTTCACGGACCATTAGAACCAACTTCCTTTGTTCCTTCAAAGTTACATCAGCAGCTCTAGTGATTAAATTATCATTAAAACTGTTTGCGATAGATGATAGAGTTTTAATAGAACACGGAGCAATGATCATCCCGTCAACATGAAAGGAACCACTTGAGATGCTTGCACCTATATCATTTGAGTCATATACAAAACTGCACAGTGATTTTACTTGTTCCACCGAGTATTCTGTTTCATATTCGATGGTTTTTTCAGCAGAGGAACTAATAATTACATGACTTTCAATTTGAAGTTTGTTTAATGTCTCAAGACATCTAATACCGTAAATGGATCCACTTGCCCCTGATATACCTATAACAATTTTTTTCACTCTGTTTCCTCCTACATTTGAAAACGATTTTTTGGATCATGCACTTTGAAGCGGGTAATCAATCCACTTTTGTTAACTGCACGCTTTTCAAAGTTCCCCCCCTTTCAACTTTCAATATTCACCTTTTATATTTGCAAGTTTCATGCCATTAATAAACTGTTTAAAATTCACTCTTTCCTACCCATTAACCATCCAACTGGAACGAATGACGTTACAACTGGAACCCCTGCAGTTCCGCATTTCTTGAAGACTAGGGTAAGGCTCGAACCTTACTGGATGGCAAATTTCAAATAAACAAAAAAACGTTTGCTCTTCCTCTTTAAACGTCGACACAGATCTGAGTAGCATTCATTTTACTGTCACACCTTGTGAACTGCGTAATAGTACTTGATTCCAAGCCGGTACCAATAAAATAATGAAGTAAAAGGATAACCAACTATGATTGTTTAATGTAAAAAGCCAAAAGCCCTTCTCTTAATCGAGAGGGCTTTTATTAGAGGTGAATGTTTATTATTTATTTCAAACTCCTTGAGAAACGTTAGAATCTGTACTTTTTTTACTTTGTTGAACAATGATGGTTTTAAAATCAGGCTTTTCAATAATTAGAGAAACAGCAACACCACCCAATATCGCCCAGAATGGAGAGCTTATATCATAAAAATGGACTCCTGACATTGCAATGATAAGGGCAAAAAATGAACCAAATTGGAATTGGGGTTTAGAAAACGCTTCCTGTAATGAACTTAAAAGCACTCCCATCATTGCCAGTCCTGCAACAGTGCTGATTAATACTTTCGGCATTGCAGCTACAAAAGGCATGACTATACCTGCAAACAATCCAAAGGTAGAAAATAACACACCACATACAACCACTGCTGCATATCTCCCTTCCATTCGACCAGCTTCTTTTGATGCGCAGATTGCTGTCATTGACCCCGCAATATTCGCATTATGACCTCCAAAAAAAGACGTAATAACCCCGCCAATTCCGCTTAAAATCGTCATCTCGTTAACCGGTGGTTTATATCCTTGGGTGTTTAACACACCTGTAGCCTGGGCGTTTTCAGCACCAATTACTAAAAGTGCAAGTGGGATGCCCATTGAAATAATCGCGTCTATATTGAATGATGGAGTCACTAGTTGAGGAACGACAAAAACGGAACTCACATCTTTCACTTGGAATTCTCCCATCCAAACCGATAAAATGATAGCAACAGCAAATGATATTAAAATAGGTGGAAATTTTTTTATATAACGGAATGAGAGAAGATACACGAGGATGGATGAACCTGCAATTATTGGTGCTTTTTCGAGGGATGCAATCATCTCAGTCCCAAAACTAATCATTGTTCCAACGACCATCGACATAACAATTGGAACCGGAATCCAGTCCATAACTTTACCAATAACCCCTGCTATCCCTAACATAAAGACAATGAGACCTGCTGCCAAATAAGCACCAGCAGCTTCATTTAAAGAATAGTTTGACAGTGAACCTACAACAAGTACTGCACCTGGAATTGAATAAGCGCCAGCAATCGGCTGCTTATTTCTTACGGAGATGAGTATTCCTAATATCCCACCAAAAAAATATATGGCAAATAACCAAGAAATCACTTGTGTTTGAGTTAATTCGCCATTTGATGCTCCGTTTATTATAATTAGCGACGGGCCAGTACAGCCAAAAATTGCTGCCAGCGCTCCTGCACTAACCGTTCTTACATTTAAATGACTTAATAAACCTTTCTTGTTTTCAGAACCTTTTTTTAGCTGCATACCTTCAATCCTTCCCATATCGTTCTATTAACTTCCCTGAATCAAACATGATTTAAAGCGACTTTTCTTGATCTAAAATGAGAATCACCGGCAGAGGCTGCCGGTGACTCTCATTTTATTACTTCCCTGTAAAAACTGGTTTTCTCTTTTCTACGAACGCATCTACGCCTTCTTTAAAGTCTTCTGTTGTGCGAAGGAGGCCGTAGGCTTTCCCTTCCATTTTCAATCCGACTCCCAGCGGACTTTCTTCAGAAGCGTTCAACACTTCTTTTGCAACACGCTGAGCAAGCGGAGAAAATTGAACAAGCTCCTCAACTAACGAATCCACTGTTTGTTGAAGGTCCCCTTTAGGCACTACTTGTGTTAATAGACCCCATTGATATGCTTCATTTGCAGGGATTTTTCTGGCACGCATGATCATGTCCTTTGCTCTTGTTAAGCCCACAATCTTTGCAATTCTCTGTGTACCTCCACTACCAGGAATCATTCCTAGGTTCATTTCCGGAAGGGCAAGCAGGGTATCTTCCCGTGCAATCCTGAAATCACAGGCCATCGCAAGTTCTAGGCCTACACCGAACGTATATCCCTGCAGCTGAGCGATGACAGGTTTTGGAGAGCGTTCAGGAGCAGCCACGTTTTCGGCTAAATGGGAAAGCTTTTCTTGATGGGTCTCCATAAATTCCGGGATGCTTCCTCCTGCACTGAAGCATACATCTCCTGCTCCTTTGAGGATAATGACACGCACTTCATCATCTTGATTCAAACCATCAAAAATCTCTGTCAGCTGTTCTCTGCCGAGCATACTGATATAATTCATTTTCTCTGGACGATCAAACACGATTGTTGCCGTTTGTTTTTCTGCATTTTTCTCTACCCGAATATGGTCATACGTTTGCTCTGTTATAGTCATTTGTTATTTCCCCTTTTCTATTTTTAAATTTTTATTGGCTGATAGCTTCACTTTCATTGTGAGGTGCCTCAATATCACCCTCGCGCAATTTACGGCGAAGAATTTTCCCTACAGGACTTTTTGGAATCTCTTTTACAAACGTATACTTACGAGGCCTTTTGAAATTTGATAAACTGGGTATATTCTTGCAAAATTCATCCAGTTCCTGCTCTGTAACAGATTCGTCTTTAGCAACAATATAAGCGGTAACAATCTGCCCCCATCGCTCATCAAGCTCCCCAATTACGGTAGCTTCCCTAACTTTTGGATGTTGAGTCAGACAATCCTCGACTTCTAATGGATGAATGTTTTCTCCCCCAGAGATAATCATATCGTCAACCCGGCCAACAACGAATAAGTCACCGTCTTTATCAATAAAGCCAATATCTCCTGTAAAATACCAGCCATCTCGAATAGTTTTATCCGTCGCCTCCGGTCGATTCCAATACCCTTTAAAGGCTTCAACGGACTTCAGATTCGCAATAATTTCGCCGACTTCTCCTCTCCCAACAATATCATCAGGAGTAGAATGACCGTCTGGATCTGCTTTTACCAGGCGAATATTTTGATGAATCCCCGGTTTACCTGCACTGCCTGGCTTTTTATGTACATCAGGGCAGATGGTAAACGTATATACCTCCGTACTGCCGTAATGATTTACAAACAGTTTTGGTTTAAGTAACTCCACACATTGATTTACTAATGTAGTGGTCATTGCGGCACCAGCATAACCGATTTTTTCAAGCTTGGTAAGGTTATACCTGCCAAAATCCGGGTATGATAACATATCATGAAAAAGCGTCGGAACTAAATAAAGGGATGAAATTTTTTCTCTTTCTACAATTTCAAGCGCCTCACCTGCATCAAAGTCTAAGTTTGATAAAAGAGCAAACTTTCCATTTAAAAAAGTCATAGAGAGCAACGAACGAACACCCATTGTATGATAAAGTGGCATTACTCCTAATGTACTTTCCCACAACTGGTACTGGTTTTGGACGATATGTGCCATAGCCGAAGCATATTCATTCCTATGCGTTCGTGGTACTCCCTTTGGACGTCCTGTTGTACCGGATGTGTATAGCATTATCGATATATCATTCTCATCTAGAATTGGCCTTTGATAGCTTCCTGGGCTTCTGTTTACTAGTTCCGGATAAGAAATATCCACACCATTATCATTATCAACACCAATCAAGATTGGTCTTTCGAGAAAGTTCGCACCTGACACAGCACTTTGACTGGTTGATTCAAAGATGATAGCCTTCGCTTCAGAATCGTTTACACAATACTCGACCTCTTTGGCGGATAAGCGGTGGTTTATTGGAGTATAGATTGCACCAATCTGTTGTATTGCCCAGTAAACCATAACATTTTCCTGTCTGTTCTTTAAGATGACAACAACACGGTCCTGTTTTTGAATGCCTAAACGCTGCAGAGAGGCAGCAACTTTTTCTACTTCCTTTTGTAATTGGGCATAAGTATAAGATTTCAGGCCTTGAACGAGAGCGATTTGATTTGGATAGCGTTCCACCGCAAAATCCAATAATGTACCTAAATTCATAAAAAATCTCTCCTTTCTCCCCTTGATGGTTCATTACTTATTTAATTGGTAACTTCAGCGTTTTTTAATTCTTTCCCAAATTTTTTGAAGAAGTCTTTAATAACCAGTTTAGATACGCCTCCTAGCATTCGTTGACCGACCATCGCAACTTTTCCTCCCACTTCTGCTTCAAAGCTGTAAGAGAGAACAGTGTTGTTTTCATCTACTGATTCAAGAGTAATATCTGCGACGGCTTCAATGCTTCCAGGTCCCCCCTCACCTTTAACGATCATTTGATAAGATATCGGTTTATTAATATTCGCTAATTCAATTGTTGTAGAGTAATCACCTTTCACTGATGCAACACCCATTGATATATCAGCTTCATATTTATTTTCTTCAACTAACTCCAATTTTTTGCACCCCATGATGCATCTCTTAAGCACCTCTGAATCTAGTAACACATCCCAAGACTTTTCAATTCCTGCTGGCAAATTCAAACTCCCTTTACCTTCCATCATAAACTCCTCCTATCCTATCTTTAACAACATTTTCAAGAAAACGGTTTCAAATAATGATAAATAATAAATGAAAAAAAAGTATTGCATTAATAATATGGATTGTTTTAATTGTGATTTCACCTTCCATTACTAGCATAATAATCTATAAACTTACTTTCCATTTTCAAAATCTTGTTTAAATCACTTAAAATATTTCCTATTATTTTGAATATTCAATATTCACTTTCTGAAATTCTGCACAGGCTTTTAACTTTTTTTTGCTTAATATAACCTTGGAGAATACAATTTACGCCAAAGTTACTTACTATGCCAATATGTTCCCATTCCTTCAAATATGTTGACTGATAAATTAATATGGTCATCTATTAGGTAATTCCATTTTTTTACTCACTGTTTAAATGGAAAGATGCTTAGTATAACAATTTCACCCTAATATCATTTTCTATTTCTCCATTGGCTTCCATTACATCCTCCTCTTTTAAAAAACTAAAGGTAACATAATCAATGTCTCAAAAAAGAATATTAGGATAATTCAACTAGTAATTATTTTGTCATCTTAAAGAGATCATAAGTCACGTGAAAAGTTAATGAAATACATCGAAGGCAGACAATTTAAATACGATTATTATTTGAGAGAAACCAATGGTAATTAAAGAAAGACTCCAGTTCAATTATTCTGATAGAGTACCCCTTTTTAATTTGCCCCATATAAGGGATATAGTCCAAAGGGGAGTTTCATAAATCCCAAACCCTTTATATTACTATGCAATCTTTGCTCCATCTTTTTTTGAATCCATTTTACTTTTTGCTTTGCTGTAGTCCTCTCGATCAAGTAATAATGAAACGACAAATCCTACCAATAGAGCCCAGAAAGCGGAACCAACAGTAAATACTGTTACATTAGAAATGGCTATAAGAAATGCTACCATGGCTCCATTTTTAAATTTCCCGTTGAAAGCCCCGGCAAATGTACTTATAAACACGTTAAAAATAGCAAGACCACCGAGCACAGAAAGCAATTGACCAGGAACCACCGTCGAAACTGCAATAACCATCCCCGCTACTAAACCAAAACATATCCAAAGTAATCCATCAAAAGTTGCCGCTACATATCTCAAATTTTTATCCTCACCTGCTGCATCGCTAGAAACCATTGCAGTACTTGGTCCAGCTATAACAGTTGGGTGTCCTCCAAAAAGAGAGTTAACGATTGTACCAATACCTGGAATAGTAAACATAGCATTGATAGGAGGTTTATATCCTGTAGCAAATAGCACCCCGACAGCCTGCATATTCTGAACACCAATTATCAATATAATTAAGGGCAACGTTAGTTCTAATGTAGCTTGAATACTAAAATGAGGTACTACAAATATAGGATGAGCAAATGAAGGTTGTATCGACCCCCAGTTCGTTTGCCCAAGGGCTGTTGCGATTATCCCTCCTATTATTATTGCTCCTAGAATAGGCGGGAATTTTCTTGAGAATTTTTTCATCGCCATTAAGAGGAAGAAGACTGCAAAAGAACTCCCTGCAACTGCTGGTGCCTCTACCACAGCCTGTATTGCTTTGATACCAAAAGATAGAAGGACACCAGCAATCATTCCTAGCATAACCGGAAGAGGAATTAATTCTATTACCTTCTTGATTACCCCTGACAATCCAAGAATTGTAACTACTATTCCAGCAACAATAGATGCACCAATTGCCTCATTAAAGGGTATATGCTTTAACGCATTGCCTATTAATATTGCACCAGGTATGCTATAGGCCACCACAATGGGTATACGATAGCGGAGTGACAAGAAAATCGTAAATATACCTCCCGCCGTATAAATAATAAACAACCAAGAAATTGCCTGCTCAACAGAAAGGTTACCTTCTTTAGCTGAATTCATTACAATTAAACCTGGCCCCATAATGCTAAACAATGCAGCAACCAAACCAGTTCCAAGAGCAGCGGGAGTTAAATTACCGAAAAAATCCATAATGTTTTTCCTAACGTCTGTACCTCTTTCGATACTCATTTTGGAAACCTCCTTTTTTATCATCTCATTGGATAGAAAAAGATTCTGTCTCTGGCCAACTCCTAGGACGGAATCTAAAACGGAATACTATTACTTTTGGTATTAGCTAACGAAATAGTGGCCAGAGATTTACGTTTTCCTTTTATCGTCCACGTTGTCATCCCTCCTATTTTATGAATCAAATCCCCCTAAAAAAAGAAAGCGTTTACAAGTAAAGGTAAGGAAAATCTTATAAAGATTTGAAGTAGAGTTAACCTTCCCTAATAACAGAATAATCAATTAATATATATCAGTCTTTTAAAATCTTACTTTTCTTATTTCAAAATAAATCTGTCAAACAAAACTTTCCTCTTCTTTAGTACGCTATTACTGACAGTACTTAAGTGAAAATCTTAACAAGATTAATTAACATAAATACATCCATTTTCCCTTTAAAGTAGAAGCTTATAGTGTAAACGGGTTTAGGAATTATAATTACAGGGTAATTAAAGTTTTGGTATATAAAAAATAGGGGGATTATATTATGAAGGAGTCACTAGATACATATAAATTACTGGAATTCATCCAAGAAAATAAAACGGATTTTGAAAATTCATTATTAAACGAAGCATCTAATGTAAAAGAAAAAATTGAAGAAATTTTAACGGTCGGTAATATTGACCTGGTAAATAATGCCCATAGGCTGATTCAATACATTATTGAGGCTAAAGAACAGGAGCTTCAATCATTTGCTACACAAGAAGGTATAGCTTGGGCGACACACGCAATTCCATTAACTTTCAAATTAGAGTGGGTGCAAGCAATTCGAAGGACCTTGTGGAGGTTCCTACAAGAATATAACAAGGTAATTAATAAGGTTATTACTGAAGAATTTTTTTCGGTAGAAAAACAAGTTAATAATCAGGTAGACAGATTTTTAAATGTTTTTTTTATCACATATTCTCAGTACAAAGATTCGTTGATAATGGCTCAAAAAGAATTGGTTGAAAATCTTTCGGTGCCCATAATCCCAATAACACCTACTATATGTATTTTGCCTCTTATTGGTGCGGTTGATCTTTACCGAACGAATATCCTCGAGGAAAAAGTTTTAATGGAGATTGGAAAATTGCGTATTCAAACATTGATTATGGACTTATCTGGAATTATGGAAATCGAGGCCGAAGTAATTGATCATTTAATGAAGATTATAGACGGCACTTCATTAATGGGATGTACCACTGTGATTACCGGGTTAAGAGCTGAAGTGGTTAGAAGTATGATAAACTTAGGAATAAGATTAAATGAAAAAGCACAAACATTAGGAACTTTACAACAAGCATTGAATAAATTCTTATTAAGTTAAACACGGAGAATTTTAGAGGAGAGTCGCTTTGCCGACTCTTTTTTCTTATTCAATATATTCTGACCAACTGTCTAATTATTTGTTCCTGCCCGGCAGTTACGCCTTGGTATAAGCAATAATTAGGGTATTTAGTATTTAATTCAACACTAATTAATTCATTTTTTTCTTCAACCAAAATGCCCGGTATACAAAGAATGTGCTGCCTTAAAAACAGCTCCTGTTTTCAGCTAACGCACCCGTTACCATCTATAAAGCGCAAAAATCAGCGTTTCACCACAGAGAATGAAAATTGGTCTCTGTGTCGATAATGTTTTAATGGCTGGCGAAGAACGTCGTTGAACTATGGTGCCTTTGAGCCCATCCGTTAGTCTGACTCCGACGACTACGGTGTACTACCGACTGTCGCGCCCTTTATGGGTAGCACTCATGGGGAGATTAATCCTTTTTTGATCGTCGCGCTAGCCTTTACTTAATTTGCAATGATTGGAGGTTTTTATTTAACGGTTTACCAAACTCAATTAGATCACTCATAAGGCTCAGCCTATTTTTAAAAAGCATTTTTACTGTGTCTATTTTGCTGTGGTTTTTTCTGGATTTTGAGCTTTTTTAATTTTTATGGGAGCTCAATTAGAAAATACGATACCTCTTATTGAAGTATCGCACTCTTAGTTTAAGAAGTACACATCATTAATCAATCAAATTATTCTCTTCAATTTTCTTTTCTAATTTAAATCTGTAATTAATATTAAAACTAAGATTCTTCGGCTTATTCCAAATATAATTGCACCTACCCTACTTATTCCCATTCCTACAAACCCCCTAATTAACTTCAACCACCAAAATGCGTTATGATACCTAAATTTACAAAAACCAATGGAGAATTATATAATGGTAAGCTTGATTTGTGTTAGAACATCAGTGTGACAAAATCCCCGACGCAATAAGGCGAACTAAAACCTCACTTAGTTTAGGATTATCCATTTTAAAATCTGTGATTTGGAATGGTTCACCTTCTCAAATGTAACTACAGACCTTTTCTGTTGAATCCTTACAAAACGATCTGCCCAGTTTGTATTATAAGTTTCTAGAAGCTTTCTATCCTACTTAGTTATTTTATGCTTAATATGAATGTACAAAAAGAGAAAAGGGATATATAGATACACAAAGTAAAAAGCAATGTTTGAATACATTTCATTTAATCGCTCTATTTGACTCCTCTCTTTGAGCACATTAGCTATAATAAAGAATAGGATCAGTACAATGAACAGACTTATACGTTGTTTCACATTTATTACTTTCTTAATAGCACGACAACCTGCCCATATTTTCACACTGATATTGGGTAATATGAGAAGTAACCAAATCGAAACAACGATAAATTCGACTCTTTCTATTAGAGGGAATTTCGCAATTTTCATTTGAGCTAATGTTGGCCATATTGTATGGTTTAATTGTCCTTCACTAAAGAAGACAAATGTGATGAGTGCTATTATTAGATAAAGTAAGCTTGAGAACAAAAGTCCAAAATGGGCCCATTTTTGTGATTTGTCTGGATTTTTAATTAATGGGTAGAACATGAATAAGGTCTCAAAGCCAACATACTGAAACAACATAGCTTTAGAGGATGATACGATTTCCTTCACAGAGTGGTTAAAGACGGGTAATAAATTGTGAAAATTGGCAAATTCCAATGAAAAAAAATTAAGGGGAAACAGGATAATAAAGGGTATGATAGTTCCCCAGAAACACATTCCAGTAATAACGCGGAATCCACCGGATACAACGTAATAAATGAGGACTAGAAGAATGAGGCTTATTTGCCAGGTCTTCATTAAGGGAAACAGCCAAACTTGAACAACTTCAATATAAACACGGAAAACAATTAACGCTAATATAAGAAAGTAGAAAATCATAAAAATGTTGAACAGTCCGCCAATCCATTTTCCAAAGCAAAATTTGTGAACATGTATGACATCATTATTAGCAATTCCAAGAATACGATAGACCATCCAAACTAGTATATGAATGCTTATACTTGATAAAATGATGGAAATCCATGCATCATAACCTGCGTCCTTCGTTATACCTCGTTGAAAACTCATGATTCCTATGCCAATAATATTCGTGTAGATCAGAAAGAAAACGTAAAAAGAAGATACTAAATGTCGTTCGTCTAGTAATGATTTCACGTGGTTCCTCCTCTTATCATGCAGACTTAATCTTCAGTACCTGTATTTAGGATGTCAATATTTGTGTGTACAGTGGTTTTTACTTCTGGGTATATATCCATAAACCGTTGATAGTCCCAATTTCTTGAGGTGGCTCTAACCTTTTCTCCCAACCCAATGGGATCTACATTGTATCCTTGTACCAGTGAAATTAAACGTTGGACCTCTTCCTTAAAGTGTTCATTTAAAATTCGTTCCAATTTTACAATATCTTTATCTTTTTTCAAATCAAACCAGGATGATGCTTTTTCAATCTCTGCATGGATGGTTATATCGATGAATATACTGGGAATGCTTTCGCTTTTCTCAACCGTATATGTAGTTTTTGCATCCAGGTTTTTCAAGAGTATAAAACCTTCCTTTTTATTTTGCGTGATTTTGGTTTTATATTGTCCATTTTGAGACCCGTCAATTAATGTTTTTAGAATTAAGGACTGTCTTAAATTAATATGATTTATGTACTTCCCGTTTTTTAATAAAGCTAACCCGTCAATTTTAATTTGATTTTCCTCTAGGATAAAGTAAGGTAAAATTTGATCCCTCCCTTCTTGATGAAAATTTTTCAAAAACATGTGCAGATTCATTTTTGGCAAATTACCACTTTCAATGTTTTGATTGATTTTTTCACTTAAATGGAATGAAAGATTCACATGTTTACTGGATTGAAGTATATCTTCGGCTTTGTTTTCAGCAATGCCCAACTGCATTCGACTCGCCGTTCTTGGATTTCGGGCAAAATTAGTGATAACATCTTCGATCCCTTGTCTGGCATATTCCTTGCCGAACAATATAAAATCTAATTTTCCTGTCTCAATAGGATAGGCTGATTTTGCATTCATTCTCGGGAGTATGTCTTCATTTGAATCAGACACCGTTTTATAAATCTTCAATTTGATATTATCCTTTTCTGCGAAAGTAGGATAAAGAGCAATTCCTTTAACTTTGCCTTCTTCCCGATCATATCCTAGAGCTTCAATTATCTGAACTTCATCAATGATCCTCTCATGTATACCACACCCTGATAAAAAGAAAGTTAAGCTAAAAGTTATCAGAAAACATAATTTCATTTACTTCACCTTTATGATCCTTTCCTGATTATTCATCAAAATCACTTTTCTTTTTTTTGTGATTATGTGGGTGGTATCTCAAAATTGATTTAGGACGTAAATAATTTGGCCTTTTGGATGTTTTACTATAAGAGGAACGGATCAGGCTGTCCGTTAAATCCTCTGGCCTAAAAGGATAAAATGGAACGGTATAGGGTGTTCCTAAAGATTCTAACCGTGTAAGGTGAATGAGTAAAAAGGCAATCCCGATAACGATACCTAATCCCCCCCAAATAGATGCGAAGAGAATTAAAGGAAAACGCAAAAAACGTATAGTGTTCGACATTTTATAAATTGGGGTAGTAAAGGAAGCTAAGGCAGATAAGGCGACTATAATGAGTAAGACATTACTTGTAAGGGACGCCTCAACTGACGCTTGGCCGATAACAATACCGCCCACTATTCCTAATGTTTGTCCTACCTTTGTAGGTAACCGGACTCCCGCTTCACGTAATAGTTCAATCGTGAATTCCAGAAAAATCACCTCTAATACCGGCGGAAACGGGACATTATAACGAGAAATACTAAGTGAACCGAATAAATCGTTTGGAATCATCTCGTAATGGTAAGTGATAACGGCTATATAAATAGATGTTCCAAAAATGGAGAAAAGGACACTGCATACCCGTATTAAACGAAAAAAAGATCCAAGAATCCATGGGAGAAAGTAATCTTCAGGTGAAATAAAATAATCAATGATCGTAGAAGGACCTGTAATGACATATGGCGACCCACTACTTAAAACAGCTACTTGTCCGTTAATAAGAGCTTGAACCGTCCTATCCACACGTTCAGTTGGAAGAAGCAAAGGAAACGGTGTAAGGGAATTATCTTCTATAAATTGATGCAGCTGAGAAGTATCAAAAATGACATCAAAATCAATATCTTGAAGCCGTTGGGTCATGGTATTAACATGCTGCTCACTCGTAATCCCATCAATATGAGCAATAATAACTCGAGTATTTGAAGTTGAACCAATGTTTACTTCCTTCGTAATTAGATCAGTTGTATTTATTTGTTGTCTTAATAAATGTATATTTACATCAATATTCTCAAGAAACCCAATTTGTGGCCCCACCACACTAAACTCATTTTCAACGTTATTTTGTTCACGCAATCCAGCTTTATCATTAGATAAGAGAATTAAAGCAACCCTTTGATCATTTTCCTTCATTTGAAGTATCGCATACCCTTTAAGTAACTTTGATTCAGCTTCGTTCCGATTATCCGTTATTACAATATCTTCTATTGCGATGATTTTTTTTATGTCATCAATTTTCTCTAGCCTGTCTAGTTCAAAAGGGGTCTCTCGGAAAATCATTAAAATTTTCTGTTGGAGTTGTTGTTGATCGACCAGTGTATTGTAGTAAGAAATGATTAAATGTCCCGATTCATCTGTAAGTGGAAATTGTTTAAAATCACTGGATTTTTTAACCTTAGCAAACAGCTGGCCAATATCTTGTGAATTCTCAGTGACGGCCTGTTTGTCTTTATTATTTCTAATCTTTCGTTTTTTGAAGAACATCTAATCACCTCCCTATTACAATGGAATTCATATCCTTCTATATTATGTAAAGTCATCCCCAAATTTATGTAAATTCGTTTTATAATAATTGAAAACTTTATCCTCTCCAGTTTACATAATATAAATATAGCTTAGAGTAAGCAAAGGACCATGATCCTAATAGAAATAATTCCTGTAGGGATAGGGTAGGACAGCAAACACAAATTTACAAAGTTAAAACTTTTTCAAAATAAAAAGAGCCAAAAGGCTCTCTTAAATCATCGAATGGAGTTTAAACTCTAATGCTCCCCTCAATTTTATATTTAATTCAGGATACTCATTTAAACCGGTCCATACATTAACCCAACTCTCCTTTTGTTAAACAGTTTGCTTATTAGTGTATCATCATTTTCTGTCAAACCTTTTTAATGAAGTTAGGATGGTATCCTAACTTTTGCATTGCCTTACGAACACGAACCTTCGTTTTTTCACTTATTCGAGTATCATCTGCATTCAATTGAGAAATTATAAAAGTAGCAACATTCGCCAGTTTTTCCACATCTTTTATTGTAATTGCCATAGGTTATTTCTCTCTCCTCTCCTCTCTATAGCCTTTATTTTTAATAATTGGCTCTGTTAAAGAAAAATGTTGATATTGAATGACTGTTCAAGTGTTTTTATCCTTGTTAAATATTACAGGATGAATGTAAGATCACTTTGAATTACTAATAACCAAAAAGAATCCTAAAACAACAGTATTAGGTAGCTACTAGGTTTATATATATAAAGAATAGAGGCATAGCAATCGACTATGCCTCTATTCTTTATAATTTTTCTAATCAGTTTCCAAACCTTAGCAACTTTTTCTAGTATCCTTTTCTTCTCAGAAATCATAGGTATATAACTTCAAATATGATATTTCATAACAATACCTTTTATAAATAATCAATCTCACTTAATTTAGCTTTCAAGTATTCAATCGAAGTCCTTGCGTACCAATCTGGTTCTGCTTGTCTTGTATGAAATCCTACTTCCATTGATAAATACCCATCATAATTGATTTCTTTTAATGCTTTAAGTACGGCCGTAAAATCGCCTCTTCCTTGGCCAGGAGGGAGACGGTCATTGTCCGAAATATGCACATGGTGGAGTTTATTCTTCATTCGATATACATAATCACTTGGTACTTCGTTTCTGTACAAAGCATGGAATGTATCAAACATTACCTTGACATTGGATAAACCAGTTTGTTCGCTTAATAACAAAGCATCATCCGCCGTTTCAATCAGGTTGCTATCTGCAGGGGTTGGCTCAACAACCATAGTTACACCTAGCTCTTTGGCATAATTACCAACTTCCCCCAACCCCTCTAAGCTGTAATTCCAGGCATCCTGTTGAGACATGCCAAATGAGGCCCATCCTGCAATCCACATAACTGTCGGGCATTCCCACTCGTGTGCCAACCGGACAACCTCTTTATAGTGGTTGATCGTAAATTTTCGTTCCTCAGCAAGAAGTGAACTTGGGTTATTACCCGGTCCGCCTCCTGGTGCAGGAAGCATCGATGATACCTTTAAGTTTTTTTCTTTTAAAAGTTTTAAAATTTCCTTCCTTCTTTCCGGTGATAAATAGTCCGGCCAGGCATGAGGAGCTGCACATCCAATCTCAATCGCATCATAACCAAATGATGAAATCCTATTTATTACTTCCTCTAGCGGATAGGAAGGAACCCAAGATGGAAAACTGCTGTATGCCCAAGTATTAAACGAAATGCCCTTCATGATACATAACCTCTTTTCGAATGATATTATTTAACGATTGTTATTTTATCCCTATACTTCGGACCGGCAATGAGAGCTAATAAGTATTTGTATAGCTAAATATTATTCCCAAACAAATACTGCTTTTTCCGTTTTTCTTTCATCAAATAGTCGGAACGCTGTTTCTGCTTCTTCCAGTCTGAATTTATGGGTCACCAATCTTTCAACAGGGAGTTTTTTTCTCACAATGAATTCCGTAATTTCGTCAAATTCCTGGATTGGGAAATACCACGACCCTATGACAGAGATTTGTTTACGGATTAATTGTGCACTTGGTTTAATCGTAGTTTCCTTGCTTTCACCAACAAAGGCAACCCGTCCATGGGCTCTAACGCAATCCAGCGCATCATTCTGAGCAAAAGGGCTTCCTGAACAATCGATCGCCGCATCGGCACCAAGACCATTTGTAATGCGGGAAATTTCTTCTTGTACGTTTGCATTTTTCCCATTAATTACGTAGGCAGCGCCTAATTCTTTCGCCATTTCTAAGCGCTCATCGAGCATATCGACTGCAATTACAGTCGCACCCAGGGCATTTCCGATCATTACACCGGCGGCCCCCATAGGACCCATTCCGAAAATGACAAGTTTGTCTCTTCCAGAAATCGCTAGTCTTTTTTGGGCATGGAATAACGTTCCGACAGCATCAGTTGAAACGGCAGCTGTTAAAAAGCTCATATCATCGGGAAGCCTCATGCAGTTTTCAGCCGGAACAACCATGTAATCTGCGTCTCCACCGTGGGAATCAAATCCTATGCACTTGAATTCCTTACAGAACATTTTGTAACCACTCTTACAATGGGCACACTCCCCGCATCCTAGTGCTAAATAAACCGCAACACGGTCTCCTGTCTTAAAAGTGGTTACCCCTTCTCCTAATTCTGTTATGATTCCTGCAGGTTCATGACCTGGAACAATAGAACCAAGTTTTGTACCCTCAAAAACCGAAGTTCCATAATATAAACTCATATCACTGCGGCAAATCGCAGATGCTTTCATTTGGATTAAAACTTCTCCCATACCAGGTGTCGGGATTTCCATTTCTCTTATTTCTACTTTTTTGTCTCCAGGAAAAATAACTGCTTTCATGGTTTTCTCCTCCTATTAATAAAGGTCTTATTTTTCATAGTTTTTAATATATAATGTTTTTATTATCTTTTAACTTGCTTGATCTTTGTCAATAAAAGCATTTTCTTTCTGTTTTTGCTTTTCTTCATGCGGTAATTTCATGAATCTCATTAAGAATGCACTAATAAAATACAAGATGGCGAATACCCACATCACACCTTCCACACCGATGCTGCCGATGAATGCCCCAACGATTGCCGGTGCAATGAAGTAAGATAATCCTGCTCCGAAATTTACAACAGCCATTGCAGACCCTTTCTTATCCGGTGCAAGTGAAGTTACAATTGCAGTGATTGGTACGTAACCTGTGAGTGCAGCTCCAAGAAATACTCCTGCAAGAGTCATCATCCAAAAATTACCACCGAAAACCTGTGGCGTATAAAGCAAAACCAAAGTCATTACACCCGAACCAAAGCTTCCAATCCACATAACCGTATTTCTCCAGCCTAACCATTTATCGCTGACATAGGGGATAACAATATCAAAAACAATATTAGCTAACCACATCGTTCCCCATACTTGCAGCCATTGCTCTGTGCTAAATCCGTATTCGGAAGATAAATATAACGGGAAAAAGATTGGCAGTGCACCTATACCTGTCGTATTGATCGTACGAACAATACCACCGATTGCTACTTTTGGATTCTCGTAGCAAATGGTTAGTCCACTAATTAAGCTTTTGAACTTTTCCTTTGGATTGCCTTTCTTAGCTCCTGTATCGCGTCCGACAACATAAATTCCAATTAAACCACCGACTAAAACCCAAGCAACTGCACTCCATAGAAGACCTACATGCCCAATTTTAGGAAGCATAAATGCTGGGAAATAACTTCCGATTACATAAAGCCCCGCAATCCAAGCTGCCCAGAAAACTCCGATTGCTGTCGCAAGGACCTTACCAGGGCTGCGATACGTGACCCACACTAAGAAAGAGTAACAAAATAATGGATATCCGAATCCGCGTAAAGCATAGGTAGGCAACATGACTGAATAGTTAATACTTTGAAGAGCCTCTATAAAAGCAATGTGACCGATCAACCAGATGATCATTCCTAAAATCATCACTTTTCTTGCTCCCCAGGCTTCTGTCAGAACCCCGGAAAAGTAGGAGGCAATAGCCAATACTCCCCCATATGCCATAAATAAGGTAGCAGACTGTTGAACGGTAAAACCTTGTTCAATAAGATATGGAGACAGCCATCCATGCTCAAGTCCGTCCCCAACCATAAAAATCATTGTTGCTAAATATCCCCAAATCATGGTGATAGGAAGGCCGAAGAGACCGCGTTTCGTTCCTTTTATTGCTTTCACTATTAATCACCTCGAATTATAAAGTTAAGGAATGGTGAGCCTTATGCCCACCACATTTCAGTTAATTGCTCTTTAAACATGGTCCCTTTTAATAAGGAAATGGCCTTGCCTAAACCCTCATCTAGCGACGCAAGCATATCTTCATGCTCGATTGAAACAACGTAATCATATCCTACTGCGAGTAGAGCGCTTACAATATCTTTCCAAACTTTTTCGTCTTGTCCATAACCTACAGATCTAAATGTCCAGGAGCGATTTAAGATATCACTGTAATGCTTTGTATCCAGGACGCCATTTACACTAATATTTGCTTGGTCCAAATACGTATCTTTCGCGTGAAAATGATAGATGGCATTTTCTTTTCCAAGCCTTTTAATGGCTTCAACCGGATTTATTCCTTGCCAGATCAAATGGCTTGGATCAAAATTCGCTCCTATAATCGGTCCTACATGCTCCCTTAACTTCAGTAATGTTTCCGGGTTGTACACAACAAACCCTGGGTGCATTTCAAGTGCGATTTGATTGATGCCGTGTGACTTGGCAAATCGAGCTTCCTCTTTCCAATAGGGAATTACGGCTTCGTTCCATTGCCAATCTAGAACCTCGGTGTATTCAGGTGGCCAGGAGCATGTTACCCAGTTTGGAAACCTTGCTTCATGATGATCACCTGGACAGCCTGAAAACCCATTGATGACAGGAACTTCTAACCGTTCCGCTAATAAAACGGTTTTTCTCCAAGTTTCATGTGCTTCTTTCGCAGCCTTTTGATTCGGGTGAAGCGGATTCCCATGACAGCTTAGACCACTGATAGTCATTCCTCTACTATCAATCGCACGTTTAAATTCTTTAACTTTTTCAGGACTGCTTAATAACTCATCCGGGTTGCAATGGCAGTTCCCCGGATAATTTCCAGTACCCAGTTCAACCGCATCTACCCCCATTTCGGAAAGCTTATCCAACATCGCTTCAAAAGAAAGGTTTTGATAAAGAACGGTAAATACACCTAGTTTCATAGATACTCCTGCCTTCCCTGGACTTTCACCCATTTTTGTTGTTCATGGCTCTCTAAAATCGCATCAGTAATGCACATGGATATATGACCATCTTCAAATGTCGCAAAATTAACTTGTTCATTTAGTAGATCCTTGCCTTCACGAATGAAGGAATAATAATTCAGCATCATATTCTTCATTGCATCCGGCCAACCTTCATTATGTCCGCCTGGATGGTGGATTGCTTGTTTGGCTTCCGGTAAGAACAAAGCAGGATCTGCCTGAAGGATTTCATTCGGTCTTTCACGGTGGCCAATCCATAATTTCTCCGGTTCCTCCTGGTTCCAGAAGGCTGAATGTTGACTTCCATTGATCTCAAAGCTCAACCTATTTTTCCGGCCAGCGCTTACCTGAGATACCGTAAACACCCCTTTGGCTCCATCCTCAAAGCGTACAAGAACGGATGCGTAATCTTCTGTATTGATAGAAACATCTTCATAATTCTTATTTTCTTCTTTTTCCGTTCCAAAAGTGGATCCGTTGTGTTTTTGTTTCTTTCTTACTGGAATGACTGTTGCTAAATCAGCGAATACTTCCGTAATCCGTTTTCCGGTCACATATTGGACGGTATCGCACCAGTGGGAACCGATATCCGCGATGGCTCGTGATTTTCCGCCTACATCCGAAGCCAACCGCCAATTAAAATCTGTCTCATATAATAACCAATCTTGTAAGTAGCTTCCGTGCACAAGATTCACTTTGCCCAACTCGCCATTCTTTATCATTGCTGCCAATTGTTTCATGATCGGGTATTGCCTATAATTGAAGTTGACGCCATGCACGACTTTATTTTCTTTTGCGAGCGCTAACAATTCAGCTGATTCTTGGCTTGACATTGCTAGAGGCTTTTCTGAAACAACATGCTTTCCTGCTAACATAATCTCTTTATTGATCGTAAAGTGAAGATGGTTCGGTGTGCAGTTATGTACCACTTGGATTTCACTATCTTTTAGCATATCGCGATAATCGCCAAAGGCTTTTGAAATCCCGAGTTCAGCCGCCTTTTTTTCAGCGGCCTCCTGACCATTAGCTGCTAGCCCGATCACTTCCACAAAACCAAGCCTTCTGATAGCTTCAATATGAGTAGGTCCAATAAAACCATTTCCGATGACTCCCACTTTAATTTTTTCCATGGTGTGATCCTCCTTAACCAGTAACATATGATTATCTGTAATCGATTACAAAGTTTTATTCCTTTTTTCCTTTATTTCCTTGATTTCGTGTGAATTAGAGATAATTACATGTAATCGATTACATATTATAGAGATTAATGCTATCTATCTATTCTTATTAGGCTGTTTAAGTATTAAACTGTTTTACAAGAATAATTGTAATCGATTACATTAATAATTGCAACTTTTTTCACAAAATTTATAATCTTTATACTTATTGTATATAGACATTTTTTACCCATAAATTTATATTTTCTCAAAAATAGATGTACTTCTAAATTAGTTAACTCAGTCAGGTCAAAACTGTGTGAGTCTTAAGGTTTGTTAATGAGGGATGCAATAAAAAGGGGGTGACTTGTTTTAATAGTCACCCTTTTTTTATATATTAGAGATAAAAAACACAGAAGTATTATCAAATAACATAGCTCATATAATGAAACCTGCAGGTTTACCAATTTATTTCAGGACTGGCCTGTTTAAGTGTAAATGAAATAACCTTCTACTGATGGAGTTTCCCTTTATTTATTTTACATTTACAAGGTTTTGTTGCAGATTCACCCATGCACCTTTTTCAGCAGATTCAAGGATTGCATCAGAAATAACTGCAATCTGAAACCCATCATTAAAGTCTGGTGAAACAGCTGTGTTTTCTGCAATTGATTTAATAAAATCATAAGTTTCGATTATTTTTGTTTCACCATAGCCGATGCCTAACGCTGGAATTGGCCAGAGACTTTCTCCGTATGGATGGGCCGGACCAGTATAAACTGTTCTGAAGCCTTTGGCATCGCCTGGGTCGTCAGAGAAACAAACTTGGAGTTCATCACGGCGCTCGTAGTTGAAACAAATTGAACCTTTGTCACCATGAATTTCGAATGTTAAGAAGTTGTTACGACCCCAAGCATTGCGTGTAGCCTCAATACTTCCAATTGCTCCGTTCTCAAACTTTACCAATGTAGTAAACTCATCATCTACATCTACAGCACTCTTTGGTACACCTTCAGACCCTTTGATAGTACCTAATTTGTCGACACCACCTGTTTGAACTGGCCTCTCAGGAATCCATGTTCTTGCAAGTGCATTAACATCAGTGATTTCACCGACCAGGTAACGTGCAAAGTCGATTACATGAGTTCCTATATCTCCTAGAGCGCCAGAACCTGCGACTTTTTTCTGGAATCGCCATGATAAAGGTGAATTAGGGTCTGCAGACCAGTCTTGTAGATAAGTACCCCGGAAATTCAAAACCCTTCCAATTCTTCCTTCTTCAATATATTTTTTAGCCAATGCAACAGCTGGTGTTCTTCTATAATTGAAAGCAACCATATGCTTGACCCCTGCCTCACGTACAGCCTCTAACATGGTTTTTGCCTCTTTAGCATCTCTTGCTAAAGGTTTTTCTGAAATAATATGCTTTCCAGCCTTAGCAGCAGCAATCGCTATTTCTGCATGTGAATCATTAGGAGTAACAATATCAATAATATCAATGTCTGGATTTTCTACTACCGCTCTCCAATCGGAAGAATAATTCTCAAACCCTAGACGCAGCGCACCATCCTTAGCTAATTCATCTGTAATATCAACTAAAGTATGACGATGTGGGATTGCTGGTGACGGCCAAAAAAACATCGGCATCCCTGCATATGCAAGTGCATGCGCTTTCCCCATAAATCCTCCACCAATCATGCCTATATTCAATTTCTTCATTTTATTCTCCTCCTATTATTAAATTAGCGATCAATAATTATTTACTTTCCTGCATTCTGGATTGTATTAGGTGCCTCTGTATGGTAAACCAGTTCCCATGCATCCAGAATATTGTCTTTATTTACTGTTAAAGCTGGTACTGCTATATATGCAGGTGCTTCTTTTCCAAGTAAAGCATAACCAGCAAGGATAGCTTCAGCGATACCCTGGTCATAAGGCAGCTGTGCCCCTAGACCTTTTATTGGCCCACCTGATGCAATATCCAAAGCAACATTTGTGCCTAAATCAATTGTTGTTATGACCATATCCTCTCTACCTGCAGTTCTAACTGCCGCTAATGCTCCTTCAGCAGGTACATCCCAAACAACAAAGATTCCATCTAAAGTGGGGTTTTTTGTCAGCATACCTGATGCAACCTTCTCTCCCTGGTTCGGGTCAGTTATCCCTCCACGTGCAACAATTTTCATATCGGGATACTTTTCTTTAAGGGTTGCTTCAAATGCTTCTGTACGTTGTTTTGTTACAAAGAAGTCAGCATCATGAAAAACCATACCGACCTTCCCCTTTTCACCAAGTTTTTCAGCCATAATATCTGCTGCGGCCACGCCATTTCCATAGTTATCTGCAGAAACAATACTCACATAATCCTTGCCTGCTTCCAGACCGCTAGGTGTATTATCCATAAACACAAGCTTAACTCCAGCTTCAACTGCTTTCTTATATGCTGCAGCAGTCGAGACAGGGTCTACTGGAATACTTATGATAAGATCAGGATCCTTTGCTAGAACAGTTTCTATATCTGAAACCTGCTTCTCTGGTTTAAATTGTGCATCCGTAACGGCTACAACTTCTACGCCCATTCTTTTGAAGGATGATTTCAGACCGTCGATTTGTGCCTTTGCCCAATCGTTACCCGCGTAATGCATTACAATTGCTGCAGTATATTTCCCTTTTTTAATTTTTTCCATATCCTGTTCTGAAAGTTCTAATGTTGTTGCTGAAACTGCAGTTTCCCCATGAGGACCTTTACTAAGAATTTCCTGATCACTCGGTAATTCAGTGTTAATGGTAAGCGGACCCGATGAATTTGCTTCTGGGGCATTTTCAACTTCAGTGCTGTTCGAACTTTCCTGGCTGCAGCCAACTAGTCCAAAAGAGGTAATCAACAAAATCATAGGGAAAACCGACAAAAACTTCTTCATAATAACCCCACTTTCATATCCTTTAACCTATACGTTATTTATCTTCACAAACTTAGAAAGAAAATGACGGCTAATCTCTGCCCCTTTTTTTGGATTAGGGTAGCTATCTAATTCGACAGTAACCCATCCATCATAATTCACTTCATCCAAAACGGTCAGCATCTGGTCAAAATTTTGGTGACCCTCTCCCAAAGGTAAGAAATCCCCATTATGGTAGTCTTTTAAATGAACGTATTTAATACGATCCGAATACTTTTTTATAACATCTATCGGTTCTCCACCACCAGCTTCAATATGAGCAGTATCCGGGCAGAGATTTATCTTTGTTAATAGCATTAGTTTATCCAGTTGCTTAGGGGACTGTACATTTGTCCCTAAATGTGGATGGTAACTTGCTATAAGGTCATACTTTTCAGCAATGTCTGAGACAATATTAAGAGCATTCCCTAACGCTATGTAATCGCTATCCAGGATACCATTCGAACGGATTGCCCCTCCCCCGACTATAAGGTGTTTTGCGCCCGCTTTTGATGCCAAAGCAGCTACCGCCTCTATTTTTGATAATTCCTCTTCTAATATGTCAGGAAAGATAAAATTCCCACCTGTGTACACACCAATAAAATCTAAGGAATTCTCCCGTATCAAAGACTTAAATTCTTCCACTCGATCTTTGTATTCCATTAGGTTTCCATCGAAGATCTCAAAACCTTGATAGCCTGCTTCTGCTATATCTTTTAACGCTTCCTCTGTTGACCCATTTGCTAGATAGAATAAATCCTTCACTGAAGTGACTCCTGCAGGATGGCCAATTACTCCACCCCAGGTATTCGTATGATATCCCAATTTCATTATTTACCCTCCAATTCGAACTGATGAAAAGCCTTCTTTAAAACCCTAGAATAATAATCACCTCCTAAAAAGGAATAATGAGAAACTAACCCTGTATCATTTAGTTTTCTATACTCTCACTGATCGTAAGTGGTATCTAGTGTCCTAGAGGTGCTATCGATTTATAGGGTTGTGCTAGTATTCCTACAATTATCAAGTTTTATTGTTGCAGATTCCTATAAAGAGATACCCAATCCCAAGAACGATCCTTTAAATGCTTAAAGAAGTTGTTATTTCCAGGTATAAACATTAAATCAAATGTAATCGATTACATTTTGAATTGTTATATATATATTATCTATCAATCAAAATAAAAACTTAGCGTTTGAAAAATCTAAACCGTTCTCAGTCAAAGAAACCACCTCAAACAAAGCAAGTCTTCTAATTACTTCAATGTAAGTGGCCCGATAAAAACCCATTTCAATGTTTCCCACCTGATTTTTTGTTCACTGCTCATCCCTGCTCTAGTGGTTGAAACCAAGTGAGTATTGAATCGTTTACTATCTTTTCAAAGCTTTTTTACCGAACGCTACAGCCATGATAATGATCATTCCTTTAACAATCATCTGTTGGCTCACATCTAAGCCCATGATTATTAATCCGTTGTTAATAGTTCCAATCATCAACGATCCAACTACAGTCCCAACGATGGTTCCTACGCCGCCAAATAAGCTTGTTCCGCCAAGTATGACTGCTGCGATAACGGATAGCTCATCGCCCTGACCAAATGTATACCTCCCTGCATGCATACGTCCCGCATATAACAAACCTGCCAAACCCGCCATTAGGCCCGTCCCAAGAAAGACTATAAGTTTAATTTTCATGGTTTTTACACCTGAGAAACGAGCGGCACTCTCATTCCCGCCTGTGGCAAGGGTTTGTCTTCCAAAAGGTGTTTTTTTCAATAGAATATGAGCAATAATAGTCAGAATTAATGTCCACACTAATAAGATAGGAACTGCACCAATGTCACCGGATCCAAAGATAAAGTTAAAAGAAGCATCAACGATCGGCACCGGTGCAGTGTCTGTTATCCACATCGCTACCCCTGAAATAGCTCCCAACGTTCCAAGCGTAACCAAAAAGGAAGGGATTTGTACTCTTGTTACTAGCAATCCGTTAATTAATCCAACTAGTAACCCAGTCGCCAAGCCAACTGCTACACCACCTATCGCTCCATAACCAGCCTGGATGGCCAATGCACCTGTTAATGAAGATAAAGCGGCAATAGAGCCAACAGAAAGGTCAATTTCACCTGTACTGATAACAAATGTCATCGCTAGTGCCATGATTGTGATAGGAGCTGTTTGTCTAACTATATTCATAAAGTTATCTGAGCTCAAGAATCCTTGGTCAGAAAGGCTAACCGAGAAATAGAATAATACTCCTATAAAAGCTATATAAACGATATAGTTTCTCCATTCAAATCCTTTAAGTGATGTAGTTACATTGTTTCTAGGTTTGTTTTCAACTTTATTAGTGACCTTGTATTGCATATTGAAGATCCTCCTCTGTATCGATTTCTTTTCGATTGAGCTCCTTGATGATCGCTCCTTCGTGCATGATGACCACACGATCACTCATGGCCAGCAGTTCTTGAAGCTCCGAAGAGATAACAAGTATAGCCTTGCCGCTGTCAGCAAGTTCACGAATGACATCAATAATTTCTGATTTTGCACCAATGTCTACCCCTACTGTAGGTTCGTCGAGAATAAGCACCGTTGGATCATTCGCCAGCCACTTGGCCAAAACAATTTTTTGCTGGTTTCCACCTGAGAGCAAACCTGACTTTTTGAAGATACTGTCTGTCTTGATATTAAGTTTTTTAACAAACTTGTTCGTAATTTCATTGGACTTTTTATCATCAAGCAAAAAGCCTCTTTTAACCTTCGAAATGATTGGTAAGACCATGTTCTCTTTCACACTGTGCTCCAAGATTAATCCCTGTACCCTACGGTCTTCCGGAATAAGGGCTATACCCGCATTTATTGCGTCAGTTGGACTTTTTATGGTTACTTTTTGTCCATTTACAATGACTTCTCCACTATCTTTGGGGTCTACCCCAAATATGCCTCGGACCATTTCTGTTCTTCCGCTTCCCATCAGTCCGGCCACGCCAAGTATCTCACCAGGATAGATGCTTAAATTTACATTATTGACTTTTGGTCCTGACGATAAATTTTTTACCTGTAATACCGGCTGGGCAACTTTAGAATAACTTCTTTCTTTCCATTCAAAGGCCTTATTAAATTTCACCCCTACAATATGCTGAATAACAGATTCCATATCAGTATTTTCAATGTTATCTGTAGCTACATGCTTTCCGTCTCGTAAAATCGTAATACGGTCGCAAATCTTGAAGATTTCATCCATTCTATGTGAAATATAAATGATAGAATATCCTTTTGCTTTTAGTTGATTCATAAGCATAAATAGTATGTCTATCTCATTTTGAGTAAGCGAGGCAGTCGGTTCATCCATGACTAATATTTTGGCTTCCTGAGAAAGCGCTTTAGCAATTTCTGTCATTTGCCAGTACCCTACTCCAAGTTCCTGGACAATGTCATTAGGGTTGATATCGACACCTAATTCATTTATGATTTTTTCTGCTTTTAGAACAAGTTCTTTATCATTAATCAGCCCAACAGAAGTTTTGGCTTCTCTTGTGAGAAAGATATTTTGTGCAACTGTTAATGTAGGAATTAAACTAAACTCCTGAAAGATCATAGATATAAAGTTTTTTCTAGCATCCTCATAGCTATTGATTGTTACTTTTTCATTTTCAATTAAAACTTCTCCTGAGTCTGCTGTATAAACACCCGTTAAAATCTTCATTAAAGTAGATTTACCAGCACCATTTCCACCCATTAAGGCGTGTATCTCTCCCTTATTGATAGAGAAATCAACATTGTCAAGAACCTTGATACCGTTGAATGCTTTAGATATTTTCTTCATTTCAAGTATTGGCTGTCCCAAAGCTAATTCACCTTCTTTATTTGTAGAAGGTATTCATTTCAGAATAACTTCATATAATTTAATGATTTAATTAGTAGTACATATTATTCAGCTGCATTTCGAATGATCTCCGGGGCATCCACTCCGTAGATTAGCTTCCAGCTATCCAACACGTTTTCTTTGGTTACAGATAGTGCTGGTGTAGCGACATAAGCTGGTGCCTCTTTCCCAAGCAGTGCGTACCCTGCTAAAATAGATTCTGCTACGCCCTGGTCAAAAGGTAATTGACCGCCTAGGCCTTTTACAACACCTTCAGAGGCAATTTCCAATCCAACATTTGTGCCTAAGTCTGTTGTAGTGACTACTAAATCATCTTTCCCTGCTGTACGAGCAGCTGCGACGACACCTTCAGCAGGCACATCCCACACCACGAAGATACCATTAATATCTTTGTTTCTAGTTAACATTGCAGAAGCTACTTTTTCTCCATCATTTGGCCCCGTAATTCCCCCCCTTGCTACGATTTCTATATTTGGATACTTTTCTCTCATTGTTTCTTCAAAAGCATCCGTACGGTTTTTTGTTACAAAGAAATCAGCGTCATGGAAAACTATACCCACATTTCCTTTTTCACCAAGTTTTTCAGCCATAATATCAGCTGCTGCAGCACCGTTTCCGCGATTATCACCAGACACGGCACTGATATATTCCTTCCCTGGTTTTAAACCCTGTGCAACTCCATCCATAAATACTAGCTTAACCCCTTGTTGGGCTGCCTTTTTAAACGCCGGTGCTGTTGAAACTGGGTCTACTGGAACAGAAATCATTACATCTGGTTTTTTTGCTAATACTGTTTCAATATCTGAAACTTGTTTTTCTGCTTTGAATTGAGCGTCCGTCACTGCAACTACTTCGATTCCCATCCTCTTGAAGGATGCTTTCATTGCATTAACCTGGGCTGTCATATAGTCTGTTCCAGAATAGTGCATAACAATAGCAGCTTTATAATTGCCTGCTTTAATTTTTTCAATTTCTTTTTCAGTAAGCTTTAATGTTTTAGCCGAAACTGCTGCCTCACCATATGGCCCCTTATCCATAACTTTTTTATCCGAAACCTTAGGATTTATCATTAAATCACCAGTGCTTGCGATAGTTGCTGTTTTAGTAGTGTCTTTACCGCCTTCCTTTGTAGAAGCATCTTGGTTACCACAAGCTGCCAGAGCAAGTGCACCACTTATAATAATTGCAGAGATGTAAGATTTCTTTTTCATATTAATCCTCCCATTTGGTTCATTCGTTATTTTTTTAACGCTTTATTTAAGCTTAGTAAGTAATAAACCAAATTTCCTCTTGTATTAAAGAAATCAATCACCCCCTTCAATTTGTGTAATCGTTTACATTTCAAAGGACTCTTTTTTCTTAAAATCAGTCAAAGGTGATATACATAACCCCCTTAAGATATGTAATGAGGGTATGTATCATGTATTATCCATTTTATAGTTTGTAATCGATTACAAATTGCAGAAAAAATTTCTATTTTAACCTTTTGCATGATTCGCGAACAACCAGTTTATCATCTAAAATATATTGGCTTTTCTCTAGATTAACTTTACTTATAATTTTAATTAGTAATTCCATGGCTATCCTCCCAATGTCAAAGGATGGTTGAGCAACCGTAGTTAATGACGGCTCAAAAATGGAAGCAAATTTAATATCATCAAACCCAACGACTGATATGTCTCCTGGAACACTTAATCCTTTGGATTTTATCGCTTTTATCGCCCCAATTGCCATTTCATCATTAGCAGCAAAAATAGCAGTCGGGGGTACTTCATTCGCTAATAATTTAAGCGTTAAATTAAAACCACTTTCATAAGAAAAGTCCCCCTCCTGTACCATTGTTGAAAGTATAGGTAAGCTATGTTGAGCCATTGCCTGATTATATCCCTTTAAACGATCGCGACCTAACACGCTATTAAATGGCCCGGATAAAAAGCCAATTCGTTTGTGGTCTAAATTAATCAGATGTTCCGTTGCTTTTCTGGCACTGCTAATATTGTCAATCGATACAGTTGGAATTTCAAATCCTTCTGTATATTCACAAGCAAGGACAACAGGAAATTGTTTTGCAATGTCCTCTACTACTTGTCCATCAATTCTTGCAGTTAACAATATCATTCCGTCCGCCTTTTTTTGTTGAAGAATATTTAAGTATCCACTTTCACGATCCACATTATTGAGAGCATCTCCCAACAATACTTGATATCCACTTTCCATGGCTACGGATTCTATCCCCCGCAACACCTTGGAAAAAAAAGTATTCGTAATATCTGGAACAACAACAAGGATTGTTTTTGTTTCCATTCTTCGAAGCTGTCTTGCAAGAACATTAGGCTGATAGTTTAATAATTCTATCGCTTTCAGGACTCTTTCTTTTGTATCACTTTTTACGGTACCGGATTTACTTATCACCCTAGAAACTGTTGCTGTGGAAACATTCGCTTCCTTTGCAACATCAACAATTCTTATCATATTTTAAATTCCTTTCAAGATAAACTATCTTCCAATATTGTAATCGATTACATTTTAAAATGCAATAATATTTTAAATATTTAATTTTTCGTTACTATTATCAATAAAATCTTCGATTTTTATAATTATTCTTACTGTTTAACAAGCACAGATGAAATAATTATAACATCCTCCATGGACGCTATATATTGACAAATTCATAACCACCTAATGGATTATACATTTAATACTTTATTGTCGACCCCCTTATATAAATAGGCTCCACCCACAACACCTGCATCATTTCCTAATGACGCAAGTTCTAATGTTAAAGCATGGTAGGCCCGAGGTAACGTATATTGTTTTAAATACTTTTTCAATTGTTCTAGCAAGAATTCTCCTGCTTTCGAAACCCCTCCGCCAATAATCACCATTTCAGGATTATTTGTATGAACAATGGTACTAATTGCAATCCCTAAATGTTTCATTGCTTCATCAACTACATGAAGAGCATAAAAGTCCCCGCTTTCCGCAGCATTTAATACATCTTTGGCTTCAATTTTCCCGTTATCTTCTTTAATTACATATAAATCAGTAGAACCGGAGTAATTTTCAATCATTTCATTTCCCAACCTTACCATACCAGTTGCACTTGCGATTGTTTCCAGGCAACCCACTTTTCCACAACCACAAACAATTCCATTATCCTTTGAAAATATATGTCCGATCTCTCCACCCATCCCATTTATTCCTCTTACCACTTCTCCGTCTACAATGACTCCCCCACCTACTCCGGTACCGAGCGTCACCATTAAAATGTTTTTCTTTCCTATTCCAGCACCCATCCACATCTCACCTATAGCTGCTAAATTAGCATCATTTTCGATGGCCACTGGTAGTCTAAAACCCTCTTCTAATTCCTCTTTCAGTGGATAGTTTTCTTTCCAAGGTATATTAGGGGAATTTGTTACACATCCAGTAACTGAATCTACAAATCCTGGAACACCGACACCAACCCCATTAAAAGAATCCATCTCAAAATTAAGTTCAACTATTTTTTTGTTAACGGTTTCAATAATGTCACCAACGATTTTTACGCCGTTATACGAGATATCTGTCGGTATTTCCCACTTCGCTAACGTCATTCCATCTAATTTTATAAAAGCTAATTTTATGCTTGTTCCACCAATATCAATACCAATACACTTATCTTTCAAATAAAACACCCACCTAACTATTAATGAATTGCGGTTCCTTTCTCAGAAACAAAAAATGAAAAAGAAACGAGAAAAGGTACTATTCTTTTTTTGTAAATTCCTAAACAAGTATACAATGATTTGCTTTACTTTAACAGGTACCTTACTTTTGTTTTTGTAGCATGTCGTAAACTTCAAAAAAAAAAGGGACTTACACAGCGTTTTAAATGTTACAAACACACAATCTTTTAATTGATTGTAAATTCCTTTTTGATATGGACCAAGTAGCGCATACCAGCTTTTCTTTAGACTTCGAAAACGGGATTACTGTCTTTAAATTTTTGTGTTTATTTCAATTAAATTTTTCACTTTAATAACTTCATAAAACCTTATAATGCTCTCTGCCGTTTTCTCTAAGTTTTCTTTTCCATTAGCTAATGCTTCTTCTAAAGAAGATGCCCCTTGCAGTATACTAAATAAGGAATCAATCCCTTTTTCATATAGTATATCAATATCACCACTTACTCTTCCTGCCAGCGCTATTACCCGTTTATTATATTTCTTTGCCACAGTTGCAACTCCATATGGCGTTTTCCCGTATTGTGTTTGAAAATCAATACTTCCTTCACCAGTCCAGACCATGTCAGCGACTTTTATTTTTTCTTCTAAACCAGTATATTCTATTACCATATCAATGCCTTTTTTCAAAGCTCCATTTAAAAATACAATAAGTCCAGCTCCCAGTCCCCCAGCTGCTCCTGCACCGGGAATATCTAATACTTCCTTGTTCAATTGTTCTTTTATGACATTAGCATATTTTCTTAAGTTACTTTCTAGTATTTCAACCATTTCTGGATTGGCTCCCTTTTGAGGTCCAAAAATACGTGATGCTCCACTTTCTCCACAAAGAGGATTGGTCACATCACAGGCTATTTCGACAACTACATGTTTCAAACGAGGATCAAGTTCTGTTAAGTTTATTCTAGCTAACTTTCCTAACTCACTGCCACCAAACCTGAGTTCCTTTCCTTCTTTATCTAACAACTTCCCACCTAATGCCTGTACAACACCTGCTCCGCCATCATTAGTCGCACTTCCTCCTATGCCTATCAATAATTTTTTAACTCCGTGATCTAAACAGGCTTTTATAAGCTGTCCCGTTCCATATGTTGTTGTAATTAGCGGATTTCTTTTTTCTAAAGGGACTAATTGGATTCCACTAGCGCTAGCCATCTCTATTACTCCTGTTTCCCCATCTCTTAGAATCCCATAGTGTGCTTCCACTTCGTTTCCAAGTGGCCCAATTACATTTAACGAATGAAATTCTCCTCCAGTAGCATCGACCAAAGATTGCATTGTACCTTCGCCTCCATCTGCCATCGGTACATGAATGCAAGTAATCTTATCATTTACTTTTTTTATGCCTCTTTCCATTGCTTCACAAGCCTCTTTAGCTGTCATGCTTTCCTTAAATGAATCCGGTGCTAAGACTATGACTAAATCCTTTTCCATATTAATCACACCTTCCCATAATGATTATGAATGTAGCCACACTGAATAACAGTACCTTATGATATCCAATAGATCTTCGTTAACTTCCTTACACTTTTAAGATAGAATGTTTTTACCAATTGCTGAGAAGTCCTGTTCTCCAAACTCCTTCTCCGAAGTCTTATAAAGTTGAAGCGCGAAAGAAGAAAGCGGCAATTCCTTATTTTTCCCCTCGTCCACAGCAATCTGGATATCTTTTTTCATTAAGCTAAGTTTAAATCCTGGTGCAAAATCCCTTTTTAATAAGCTATCCAACTTGTTCACCAACATCCAAGAAGCCCCTGAACTGTTCCCTATCACTTGTTTCAACATATCCATATCAACATCTAGTTGTTCAGCTAAAGCCACAGCTTCGGCCGAAGCAATCATCTGAATACCTGCCAACATTTGATTAATTGCTTTAATTGCTTTTCCTGCACCAATAGAGCCTACCAAATAAATACTTTGTGCCATTGCCTCCAACACTGGTCTGGCTTTTTCCAGTACTTCTGAATCTCCTCCTGCTATTACAGTCAAATTTCCTTGTTCAGCCCCAAATGTTCCCCCGCTAACTGGTGCATCCAAAACACGAATCCTTTTTTCCTGATAAGCAGCATGAATCTTTTTCATCATTCCAGGAGAACCTGAAGTCATTTCAATTAATATCTTGTCAGAGTTGAAACTCTTCAGCACTTGATCAGAAAGCAGCACATTTTCCATTTCATTGTCCGTAGGTAGAATACTAATCAAAACCTGGCTATGTGAAATGATATCTGCTATCGATATGTGCTCAATCGCTCCATACTTTTTTAATTCTTCTATAGGTTTTCGATTTTTATGAGATGACACATGCAATTCATAGCCTTTTTTTAGAACATTCTTTGCCATAGGCATTCCCATTGCTCCAAGTCCGATAAAGCCTACACTTTTTAATTCCATTCAGCAAACTCCTCCAGTTATAATAGTTATTACCTAAATACAAGAAGCGAGGTGTGGAAGCACATAAGTAAGTGCCTACCCCACTTCTGTTTAAGTCGGAAGATTGATATAGTTAAAGCTCATGTGTTGTATTATCCGTATCATCATAAAAAACTGATTTTTATTATGAATCATGAAATTTCCCATTTCAAATGAGTAGCAATTTTTTTAACTAGTTATTAAAACAAATATCGTTTAACAAGTTTTGAGGTTTTTCATTTTGTAAAGCTGTCATTAAATTAGTCATGGCGAGATTAGCCATTTTCGTTCTAGTTGCAATACTCGCGCTACCTATATGCGGAAGAGTAACCACATTTGGTAATGTTAAAAGGGGGTGATCTAAAGAAACAGGTTCATTTTCAAACACATCAATACCTGCCCCCCAAATCTCTCTATTTTTTATAGCGTTATATAAAGCTATTTCATTTACAATTCCACCTCTAGCCGTATTAATAAGTACAGCATTCTCTTTCATTAATGAAAGTTGCTCCGATCCAATTAGATTTTTGGTTTCTGTAGTGTAAGGAACCATGACACATACAAAATCTGATTCTAGTAAAAGGTTTTCAAGTGAGGTATAGTTTATGCCTAATTCATACTCTTGTTCATATTTACGGCTTCTACTAGAATACAGGACCTTCATATCAAACCCTTTTGCTCTTCTTACTAATGCCTCTCCAATCCTACCTAAGCCAATTATCCCCAAAGTAGCTCCATGTATGTCCAGTCCAGTCAGTTGCATAGGAGACCATGTTTTCCATTCACCACTTTTCAAATAATCAGATGCCTCTATTAGACGGCGAGCTGTTGCCATTAAAAGACCAAACGTTAAATCTGCTGTGGTTTCTGTTAAAACATCTGGTGTATTCGTGACCATAATGCCATGTGTAGTCGCACTGTTAATATCAATATTGTTATAGCCAACTGCCATATTAGCGATGATTTTAAGGTTTTTTGCTTTTCTTATCAGTGCATCGTCTATTGTTTCTGTTAATAAACATAATAAACCATCAATCTCTCCAATTTCTTTTTCAAGAATCTCATAGGGTATGGGAATATCTTCGTGATCCCACATTCGTACCTCGCAAGTTTTGTTAATTCTCTTTACGATTTGTTCTGGGATTCGCCTTGTTATATAAACTTTTGGCTTCATTTAATGTCCCTCACTACTTATTAATGATTCAGAAGTACTAAAAATTTCACAGCCCTTTTCCTTCAAAGTACTATCAACCCAACTTCTATCTACTGTCCCTTGCTCAATTGATTGAAAAATCTCTTCTTCTCTTTGAGCTTGAATTTTTACTTTTTGAAGGATTTCTTCTACATTTTCTATAGGGACAACTATAAGACCATCTTCATCCCCTACAATAAGGTCACCTGGGTTGATAATCATACCACCAAGAGAGATGCGGACATTGATTTCACCTGGTCCATCTTTATATGGGCCACGATGAGTTACTCCTTTTGCATAGATAGGAAATGAATCATGTTTGAAAGCTAGTGAATCCCGAATAGCACCGTGAATCACAAATCCTGCTATACCATTTTTTTTGGCTATTCTTTGCATAATCTCCCCAACAATTGCGTTTGTTGTATCCCCGCCTGCATCAACTACAATAACATCACCAGGTTGTGCTAGATCAATTGCTTTATGGACCATTAAGTTATCCCCCGGTCTTGTTTTGACTGTTACAGCTGTACCTACAAGTTTTCCCCCTTTATGATAGGGTCTTAAGTCAGAAATCGCACCTTGCAGCCGGCTCATATTATCACTGATATGAGGAGTGACAACGTTTTGGAACTCCTCGACTATCCTTTTATCAACACGATTTTCAACTGGAAATACTCTAAAACCGATATTCATTTTCCTAATCTCCCCTTTATAATTAGCTTCCAATTATTTGTGAGTTTCCCTTGCCATCTTTTAAAAGGAATACTATCCGATTGATATGAAACTCCCCTACATTGAGGCTTTCACAATCATAGCTGTACTTCACTTTTTCGTGTCTTTGGCCATTGTCGAGTATTTATTTGCATTTCTCCATCTATTTGAGTTACATAAATACTGTTTATCCAATTTAAATCGTCTTTTTCAGGGTAATCCTCTCGATAATGGCAACTTCTACTTTCTGTACGTGTTTTTGCAGAGATAACAATTGCGCGGGAAGTGACGAGCATATGTTTAAGGTCAATGGCAGTAAAGAGATTATTCTCATCAATATTAAAATCTCCATTTACTATAGAACGCTCTAGTTCATCAATAAGTGTAAGCGCAACATTCAAGCGCTTATCGTTACGGATAACCAAACAATTTTTATACATAGTTTCCTTAAGTAAATGGATGGCATCATTAAGTTCTTTTTCGCCTTTGCTGATTGAAATTAATTCGCTTAAATCATCTAATACAGCTAGGGATTCTTTTTCAGGATTTTCAGTAATTTCTTTTTTGTCAGCATAAGCGGCTGCTGCTTTTCCAGTACGGTAGCCAAAAACTTGTCCCTCAGCCAGAGAGTTTCCACCAGGACGGTCCGGACCACGCACACCTCCTGCTGTTTCCCCTGCGATAAATAAACCGGATATATTTGTGGTACCATCTGGGCTTTCGATTAAGGCTCCTCCATTCATACACTGAGCTACAAGTGCTATCTCGAACTGATCTTTAAACACATCAATCCCTTTTGACTTCAGTACACCTTTTGTCTTAGGCATTTTTTGTTCTACAATGCCTTCAGAACCATCAGGCATCGTACACCAAACTCCCCCGTTAGGGGTGGGATTTAACTCCAATTCTTTCTGAATGGAAGTATCTAAGTAATACGCAGCTGTTGAAATGGTGAATGGAAATACTTTATGGTTATAAACATCCTCAATTTTGACATGTGGAGGTACATGCTTTTTGAGAATATTTTCTCCTTTGGTGTTTGTGAGTATAGGTTTCGGCTTCCACACCGGTCCAGATAATAATGTGATGGAAGGATTAATCACTCCTGGTCCGATTTGAATAAATTCCATATTGATGAGAGGGATACCTAGTTCATAGGCCATCGCATATCCATTTCCGGTCATATCTGGAGTCCCTACACCATATTTATAAACATGATGAGCCCCTCCACACGCAAGGATAATGGACGGTGTTTTGTAAAGAATGATCTCTTTTGTATCCCTATTTATACCAAGTGCTCCTGAAATGCTTTTGTTTTTATCGATTAATAATTTAAACACCATAATATTTTCATCAATAGGCACGTTATGTTTTTTAATTTGCTTTGCTAGCGCAACTAAAATGTGACGCGCTGTTACGCCATTTACTCGGCATGTTCTTGGATATGTGGCAAAATCACTCATACCTTGTACTAGCTTTCCGTTTTCTTCTTTATCAAAGTTTAACCCTATGTTCCTAAGATCTTGAATACGATCAGGAACTTCCGAGGCAAGTGTCCAAACAAGTTCAGGATCAATAAAGCCTCTTCCAGCATCTAACGTATCTTCATAGTGGATTTCAGGATGATCTCGTTCATCTGCATGGCCAATGGCTGCCGCAATCGCTAACAATTCCGAAAATGCTGTTGCAGTAGAGCCACTTCCAAGCCATTTTGATTTTACAGCGATTCGAACACTTACACCCGATTCGACCGAAGAAAGAGCAGCTCTTGCTGCAGCTCCACCACCTCCCACAACTAATACATCTGTTTCAATGATTCGACCAATTTTTAAGTAAGACACTCCGTTACACCCTTTCCATTAAAACTTCATTTTTAGATTCCATGAAAAGCGATGGCTCCATCAACTTTAGATTAGAAGAAATAGTAATTTCACAATCCACATTCGAAAGAATATCTTTTTTCACATCAATCCCGGGTGCATGTTCAATAAGGACCAAGCCTTTCTCCTCTAAACGGAAAACACAACGTTCCGTAATATACAGAATTTCTTGCCCTTTTTTCAAAGCTTGATTAGCGTTAAAGGTCATATGTTCGATGGATTGGATAAATTTTTTATATCGTCCCTCATTTTCGATTTTTATCTTACCTTCTTCCACAGATACCTTTAACCCTCCACTTGTTAATGTCCCACAAAAGATAATTTTTGGAGTTTTATGAGTAATATCGATGAATCCACCGGAACCCCGGTAGATACCATTAAACTTACTTACGTTTACATTTCCACTACCATCAATTTGGGCAAATCCTAGAAAGGTTGCAGATAATCCCCCGGCTTGATAAAAATCAAAGATTTGAGGTGAAGTTACAAAAGCCTCTGGGTTATTATGAGCTCCAAATACTTCTACCCCCATTGGAACACCACCAATAGCCCCATGCTCTAAAGAAAAGGTAATTTCCTTGAAGAAATCTCCTTCCAGAGCCAATTGAGGTAAATCTACAGGAATACCTACTCCTAAATTAACGATAGCTCCTGAAACAATTTCTTTTGCTGCTCTGCGAAGAATCACTTTTTTAGCATCTAATGGTAAGTGTTTTTTTAATTGACTAATAGGCTGTTTAATTTCTCCTGTCCAGCTAGGGTTATAATCTGGAAGTAGACTTTGCTTTTGTTCTTCGTCTATCACTATGGCATCTACTAAAATACCGGGAATTTCTACCGAACGAGGGTGAAGGGTATTTTTTCCGGTCACACGCTTAACTTGAACAATGACATATCCCCCATTAGCCTTTGCTGCCATGGCCATTTCCAGTCCACTTAACGTCGCCGGTTCTTCTTCTAAGGTAATATTTCCACTTTCATCGGCGGTAGTACCTCTTATGATTGCCACGTCTATTGGGAAAGACGGGTAGAATAAATGTTCATCTTCATCAATCTCAAGCAACCGAACAAGCTCATCTTTTGTATGCTCATTTAATTTGCCTCCATCATATCTAGGGTCCACATAGGTATGTAAACCAGCTTTTGTCAAGAGCCCTGGATGCCCTCCTGCAATTGATCTAATTAATTGAAATAAGGTCCCCATAGAAAAATTGTACGCCTCTATTTCATTGTTACGAATCATGCCTGCCACTTTTTGATTTTCTTTAATATGAAAGCTACCGCTTATTAGGCGTTTTAACATGCCTTTGTGAGCAAAATGCTCAAGTCCTGTCCTTCTTTTAGGGTCCCATCCTACTCTGACTGGTGTAATAACAGATAGATTTTTAGGTTCATCTTCAGTTAAAAAACGTTCCTCAAGCGCAGCTAGGACTTTTTCTGGACATAAGATCGAGATTAACCCACCAATCGTAATGGTCGCATTACTTGGTATATTTTTAACTGCTTCTTCAACAGAAACTACTTTGGAGTTACTAATTTGGTTGTAAGATGCTGTGCTCATCCCATTTACCTCCTAGTTTTCTTTATTGAAATCCCTCAACGACTTCAATATTTAAGTACTTTTACATTACTATTGTCGTTGGTTGAATTTTCTTTCAAGTACATCTGAAGCTAACATGGTCTTATGAACTTGTAACGTACCACCCGCAATTGAGGCAGAACGAACACATCGATAATACCATTCGAGCGGATATTGTTTAGAAAATCCATAGCCACCATGAAGTTGAATGCATGTATCAGTGATTTTTTGAGCAGCCTCAGCTACAAACAGTTTGGCAACACTAACTGCATTTTTATCAGGTTTATTGTCAGATGCCGCTTCACCTGCACGATAAAGTAAAGTACGAGCAGCTTCAAGCTGGACATACATATCGGATATCATCCATTGCAACCCTTGGAATTCACAAATTTCCTTACCAAATTGTTTACGTTGTTTTACATGTTCGATTGTGCGATCAAAAGCAGCTTGTGTAATCCCTATGGTTTGGGCTAAAAACCCTAAACGCACACCGTTGTAGACCCCCATTAACTTTTTGAAGGCGTTATCTGTTACAAGGACATTTTCTTTTGGTACAAGGGCATCTTCAAAATATAAAGCACATTGTATTTCACCGCTCATATTTTCTTCATTCGGTCCTACCGTAAAACCCGGAGTGCCACGTTCTACTAAGAGTGCGCCTATATCTGACGTACGTCCTGTATTACCGAATCGAGCATAGACAACAAATACATCAGCAAGATGAGCATCACTAATAAAAACTTTTGAACCATTTAAACGGAAGTAATCTCCTTCTTTAATGGCTGTTGTAGTTAAATCAGTTGCTGCACTGCCTGCTTCTGGTTCACTCATTCCCAGTGCAACAAACAATTTTCCGGATGTTACCATTGGTAAATATTTTTTCTTTTGTTCCTCATTACCTAAATGATTAATATATGAAGCAATACCCATACTTGCATGATAAGCATGACGCCCGCTAGTTGGACACACCCTGCATAATTCTTCGATGATCAGTAATGCGTCAAATAAATCCAAACCCATTCCTCCATATTTTTCCGGAAGAGTTAAGCCTAAAAATCCGTGATCGGCTAATTTTTTTGCATTATCCCAAAACTTCTTGCCTTCTAGCCATTCAGTGGCAGGTTCTAATTTACGTTTGGCAAAATCTCTTGCAAGATCTCTCCAATTTTGTTGAGTTTCTGTTATTTGCATATATATTCCCCTTTCTTGTTAGTAAAAAATGTTAAAACCATCAAATTATCCACTTTATCTATAATAGATTATCGATAATTTGAATTAATGAAATATCATCTATCCATCTATCCATCTATCCATCTATCAAAAATATAGATAAGAATAAAAAATAGATAGATGTTTTTATAAGGAGGTCCCTTTCGTAAAGCAAGCGACTCACCTGATTACATTTTTAACTTGTTATCTAAAAAAAAATAGTTACTACTCTTACAATCGCTAGGTTTACATAAACAAAGGGCTAAATAAAGGTCTCTCTCTTTCTATTCATAATAAAAGGAACTCATGATCTAGTTATATCGCTTCTACTTTCTTAGTAAAGTCAATAAAAAGGGATGCTCCAGCTAAGACTAAACCAAAGATACTAAATAGAACCAGTCCCATAAAATATGAACCTGTAAACGATACAATAAAACCGATTACAATAGGAGTGATGACACCAGCCATGTTCCCTGCAAAATTCATACATCCTCCTATCGTACCAACATGTTCACGCTGGGCAATTGTGGCTGGAATACTCCAATACAAGCCAGCCCACCGTAGGAAGAATAATGCGATACACAGTAAAGTAACAGCCATGGTAGGAGATGTTGAGAGCGTTAATAATAATATGCAAGAGGCACTAATTAACCCTGATATGACTAAGAGAGTATGCATAACCGTATTAAATTTACCGCCTTTTTCCCTCCATTTGTCTGCAATCCATCCCCCAGTCAATTCACCTACAACACCTCCACCAAAAATAAGCAATATCGCACCTCCAATGGTTGTTATATCTAAGCCTTGTGTTTTTGCCAAGTAATTAGGTCCCCAAGTCATGAGACCGAAAAAAATCGTGTTTAACGAATAAAAGCCTAGGCACATGCACCAAAAGTTTCGATTTTTAAAGTAATGTTTGATCTTAGTGGTTTGAGTTTTCCCTTGGGAATCCGAGTTGTATTCCTCTAAATGTGCTTTTTTTAGATATTCTCGTTCAGCTTTGTTCACCCTTGGATTAGTTTCTGGGGTTCCCTTTATAACTTTCCAACTGATTAAGCCAATCACGATTGTAAGAAGACCAACTCCGATTAAGGCACCACGCCATCCTCCGAGCCATGCCATGAAGGCTATTGTTAATGGTCCACCAAGGGCGGTTCCTAAGGATGCACCGCTATCAAGTAAAGTAGCACCACGTCCTCTTTCTTTGGAAGTTAGCCATACGGATTGCATTTTGGATCCACTTGGAAACATAGGTGATTCCGCTATTCCCAGTAACACCCGTAAGAAGATAAGCATTTTACTGGTACTAACAAACCCAGTTAAAGTTTGCGCCAATCCCCATGCAAGTGCTGAACCCACTATTAATTTATCAGGTCTATAACGGTCCGCAATTAAACCAACCGGAATTTGCATAAGTGCATATCCCCAGAAAAAGGAACTTAGTACAAGCCCTACAATGGCAGGGTCCAAAGCTAAGTCCTTTTGGAGTGCTGGCATGGCGACAGATAAAACAGCCCTATCAATATAATTGATTGTAGTGAGACCAAGTAGAGCAACAAACACTTGCCAACGTACATTGGTAGGTCTATCCAAATCATGTGACAATGGTTTACTGTTGGATAATTCCAGGTCTGAATCCTTACGTTGTAGTGACATTTTATCAATCCCCCACTAAGAGTAAATTTCGTGCCTTTTTTGAAAACGTAGGACCATTTATCTCTGTTAAAATTTTAGTTGTTACCTTTTCCAGCACTAGTCCGGATAATCATTTAAATACACTGCTTCTGGAGTAAAGAGAACCTTTTATTTCGAAATTAACCCTGCCTTTTATGTTCCTTAGTGCTTTGTTTGCTATGTTAATAACAAATATCTATCATTAATTAGCATCATAAATCACTTTCAAATCCGTAAAGAAATCTTTTGCTGTACTGCCAATAGAATAAGGTCCTATTGCTGAATGTTTTAAACCTCCAAATGGTACATGGGATTCACTGATAGTACCATTATTCAAATGAATCATACCTGCTTCTACCTGGTTAACAAATAGATCCTGATATGATTTATTTTGAGTAAAACAAGCTGCTGCAAGCCCATAATCACTGTCATTGCATATTTCTAGTGCTTCGTTGAAGCTATTTGCTGTCAATACGACAAGTACAGGTCCAAAAATTTCTTCTTTCGCTATTCTTGAATTAGGCTTAACATCAGCGAAAATGGTAGGTTCAAAGAAATATCCTTTTGTTCCCTGATCTGAGGCTTTTCCGCCGGCTATTAATGTGGCCCCTTCCCTCAAACCAATTTGAACATACTTTTGTGTAGTTTCTAATTGATCTTTAGATACTAAAGGTCCCAATGTAGTTTGTTTGTCTAAACCATCACCAATAATATATGCTTCAGTTTTTTCCTTTAAGGCTGCTACTACGCGATCTCTATCTTGCTTGTTAACGATTATTCGGCTAATAGAAGTACATCTTTGCCCTGTAGCAGCAAAAGCAGCGGGAACTATTTGATTAATGGCCTTTTCTATATCCGGGTACTCATAAATAATGGCTGCGTTTTTCCCACCCATTTCCAGTTGAACATGGATCAAACGTTTTGATGCTTGTTCATAGATGTTTGATCCCACCCCTGTTGAACCAGTAAATGTAACTCCTCGAACCTTTGGATGATTGACTAGTTGGTTTCCAACATTTCTTCCTGAACCAATTATTAAGTTTAATACACCCTCTGGCAGTCCTGCCTGTTCAAATAATTCAGCTATCTTATATCCCATTCCTACCGTTACACTTGCTGGCTTAAAGACAACCGTATTCCCAGCAACTAATGCCGGCGCAATTTTTCGTAAAGGTGTTACCAATGGGAAATTCCATGGTGAAATAGCAGCGATTACCCCCTTAGGAACCCTAATCGTACGAATGTTTACATTCTCACGCTCACTAGGTAAAGTCTCTCCTATTAACCTTGATGCTTCCCCAGCTGTGAAACGAACCTCGCTAATAGTTTTATTTACTTCTCCTAAAGATTCACTAAATGGTTTACCTTGTTCTTTTGTCAATAAATCTGCTACCTCATCTTTTTGTGATTCTAAAATTTCGGCAAAGCGATAAAGGTATTTACCACGATTAATAGGAGACATTTTAGACCAGGATTTGAATGCTTCTTGAGCAGCATCAACAGCATTGTTTGCATCCTCTTCCGTAGAATTTGGAGCTATCCAAATAATTTCCTTAATATTCGCTGGATTTTCCCTTTTGTAAGTCTGGTTATTTGAAGATGGAACCCATTTGCCGCCAATATAGTTTTTTACCGTAATAGGAGAACTCTTAACAACTACCATTTTTACACCCCTTATTTAATAGAATTGATGATGGAAACTAAATCTTTAACAGAAACTTTTTTAGGATTTGCATTTGTCATGCCACTATCAAACGCTTCCTGTGCTACCACTTGAATTTCTTCCTCTGATAATTCAATGTTGATATCTTTCAGTCTCGTAGGAATCTCTAAATCTGAAATTAACTCTTCTACAGCTTTCACTGATTTTTCAGCAGCACTTCGAAGGCTTAAGTCATGAACATTTTCTCCGAGCAAAGCAGCGATATTTTTAAACTTTTCAAAGTCAGAACTTAAATTATATTTCATAACTACTGGTAACATTATAGAATTGGCTAAACCGTGGGCGATTTTGTATCGGCCACCAAGTGGATGGGATAAAGCATGAACAGCCGCAATCCTCCCCCAAATAAAGGCAATCCCTGCAATGGTGCTTGCCAGCATCATATTAGATGCAGCTTCCAAATTGGATCGATCTGCAACAAATGGCCTTAACCATTTACCAATCAGCTCAATGGCATGTAAGCCTAAAGCTTCTGTAATTGGCTGCGCCTGATTAGATGTATAAGATTCAATGGCATGGCTTAATGCATCCATTCCCGTAATCGCGGAAGATCCTTTTGGCAAAGTGGTAAGTAAGCGAGGGTCCAATATTGCCACTTTTGGATGTAAATGTTCACTAACAATCCCCATTTTGTATTTCCTTTTTTCATCCTTTAATACAGTTGCGTGGGTAACTTCGGATCCAGTGCCCGCCGTTGTAGGGATGGCAATAATATCTGGTCCACGGTTTGGAATTTGATTCTTCCCTTCAAACAGACTTAAATCACCTGGATTTGCTACAGCTACAGAAACCCCTTTCGCTGTATCAATCGAGCTTCCACCACCTAATCCAATAAGGGCGTCACAATTTTTCATTATGAAGAGCTCTTCCACTTTTTTTACCACCCTTAAAGTCGGATCAGGTTCTACTTCAGTAAATAATTCATAATTAACTTCCCCACTCTTAAGAACGGATTCTAAACGATCAAGAGTACCTGAATCAACAATTCCTTTATCCGTACAAACAAGTATTTTTTGATAGTTATATTTTTTAATAATGCTAGGTAATTCCTGAATACGGTCAACCCCAAAATGGATCTGTGTATGCAACCCAAATTCAAACGAGTCTGTTAATAAATTCATAAGTATCCCCCTAGTAACTAAATTTTTTATGATCAATATTTTTCGACGGTTTGAGTTTATGACTTGCTATATGAGTATAAAGTAACCGTTTTCAAAATTAATTTTAGTTCTTATCCAATTTAATCTGAGAAGTGAAATCACCCATATTTGTATTTTCTTTAATATTAAAATTTACATGTGTGATGTGTTAAATACCCGAATCAATTATTTAATTTCTCTTACACGTATCCACTCCTTTAAGATATTTTCATTATTATAGATTATCGATAATCTATAATAAAGATAGCAATTTCCTTTTAAATTGTCAAAATAATTTAAAAATTATTTTAAATAAAAATTACCAAATGAAAAAACTTCACTTCGATACAATCAACTTTTTCCTTTACTTCCTCTAATTATTATTATAAATAGTTTACTGTTAATTATCGATAATATATAATCGCTATAATACATTTAAATGCGAATCCAAAACTTCCTCTAAATACTATAGATGATTAAAAATAATTAAAGAATAAAGGAGTGTTATTTCTATGGAAAAAAAAGTTACAAATTATTCGTTGCCTGATCAAGTATGTGATCTTTTAAAAGAATCAATTATTAAAGGAGAATTAAAACCTGGAGATCGAATTATAGAAATGGAAATAGCAAAATCTTATAATGTTAGTCAAGCTCCAGTTCGAGAAGCTCTTTCACGTCTTAGAAAAGAAGGTTTCGTCATTCACCATCGTCATAAAGGAACTTTTGTATCCAACTTCTCTAAAAAGAACATTGATGAAATTTATAGCTTCCGTGAAGCAATAGAGCCCTTAGCTATAGCAAGAGCTATACAAAAAATAAAAGAAGTAGATTTAAAAGAACTTAGTGATTTATATCAAGAAATGCTTAAAGCAGGTAAAAATGGTGACCTTGAGAAAGTTAGAGAAATAGATGTTGCTTTTCATAGCTATATTTATAAACTAGCGGATCATGATTATATGTACCAGGTATGGGAAGATTTAAGTGCGGTATCGAATCGAATCTGGTATATAACAAGCAAAATTTATTTTGATAATTTAGATGAAATTGCAAAACTTCATAAGCCTATATTAGATGCTTTATATAAACGTGACGTAGAAGGATGTATTAAAGCATTTAATATTCATACACATTATGTGTGGGAAAAAATAACTAATGAGTAAAATATTAGTCGGTTAAAGCGACATTGACACAATGATTTCTGTAGGTAAATATATGAATATGACTTCGGATAAAAACTAGTCAACAGTGTGTTTCGATATCATCGTTGCACACATTGACCTAGTTTTTTCTATATAATCATTACACTTTTTCTGGGGTGCACTAATAACTATTACCCGCTATTAGAGAAATTAAAAAAACGTTATTTACTGACTAAATATTTGCGATAACACGACCACGTATTTTACTTTTAAGTATCCGGTAATATGATAACCCTTCTAAAGTAACTTTTCTGTGTAAAAAACCAAAGACATTTGCAGTCTCAAGTCAGTAGCTAAGCTACCAACTAAATCAAAAAGACCTCCACCGTGAACGCTGCTAGAAAGTTTTCTTTTTAATTCTTTCTAGCAGGAGTTTCTTTATCTTCACTCATTTGAACACTCCCTGTATATTAAACAATTATTCCTATTAGATTTTACCAAAAAAACCATATTTCTTGTGGAGTTATCCTGCCCCTTTAGTTCCATAAGATAGTTTTTTCAGTTCTTTCTTTGTTCATCTTTAATGTTAGAAAAGAAGTCTTATTAGAATACTCACTTTAAATGATAGCAGTTAGCTTATATCCCTTTGAGTCGGTTACTAAGTAAAAAAATCGAGAAATTTATTCAATAATCCATAATTCTGAGTATAGTTAAAGCAGTAATCAATGAATCGTAATCATAAATTCTATTGCGTGTCTTACGCTTACAAAAATTCATCGCGAACTCAACATTCCCGTTTTCAAGAGCATTTCTTTGGGCATTGTTAGCTGTTTTTGGAACATTAAACTTCTCACTCTGTCATTAAAATTATGCTCTCTTTCTTTCATAGATTAGAGGTGTTGAAAAAAGTGGAGATAAAAAAATTAGTTGTTAAACAAATTAAGAAAGGCAAATTTTAAACGGTTAAATTTGAATTAAACCGAGATAATAACATCACTAAAAATTGGGCTACAATAGCAAGTGAAGGTAATAAATATATCTTTAATAGTGTGATTTACAAGATTGATCCGGAGAAAGCTGTGTTTTCTAATAAAACGGTAAAATCACTTGACCCAGAGTTCTATTACAATGCGTCTTTGACAGAAGAGGTATTTAATTTAATATTAAAATCTCAAGATTTTACACAGTACCGAGAAATATACAATATAAAATTCGATTTAAAGAAAGTATATGACAGTATGCAAATAACAGAGCGAGAGAAGAACCTTAAAAATCTTATTAAAGTAGCATTAGAAAGAGATGAATACATTGGTGCGATTTGCAATGCTGGGGAATATTATATCCCAAATGGATCCTGGTTGGCATATTGAATCCTTTCTACCTAATGGTGATGAGTATAATGATTATTTAAAATACATTGGTTTTGATAAAGAGACTGAAACCATAAAACATTTAAACTTGGCCATAGAGCGTTTAAATAAAGTTTCAAACAACGTTTACGCGGTAAAAATTGAAAGTTTTCTTGAAACTAAAGTTACCAATACAGGAGTAGAAGAAAAGTTTGGTTCTTTGTTCGGCTGGGGAATTACATGAAGACACAATCTTTTATGATGAAATTTTCTATACGGAAACGATAACTAGACTTGCAACAGAAATGTTGGAGAATAATGAAGAAGAAATTATTGAAGCTGCTTTACTGGGGAATCCAGATGTATTGAATGAAAATATAAGTGAATATTACATTGGTGTCATTTATGATGATGAATCTTATTTTGTAGATAAAATGTATGATTTTGCGCTCAACAAAGCATCCTATCTAGCAAAATTAAAACTAGATTTCTCCTCATATCTAGATCTTAACACGATAGCTAAGAAGGTTCGACCTAAAAAACCACGGCTTTAAATACGCAGGTACATTTAGGATTACCTGCTAGAAGAGCCGATGTTCATCTGCGCATAAATTACCTAACAACAGTAAAAAAAGCATTGCTAACAGCACAGCTTTTTTTAATACTTGATATTAAAGCCAACACCAACAACAAAGATTGATAATTCTAGACTCCCCTCTACTTCAAGTTATTGAAATTCCATATCTTCTTAGCTATGCCCGCAAGATACACGCTCCTTATATTTATTTCTTCGAAGGTCCATTTGTCTTCTTGGTAAATTTCTTTGGTTAACATTATGATGGATTGCTCTTATTTTTTTTCTTTTCAAGAAAAGGATAATTAGATGCAGTAATGTTTAATTCGCTTCCAAGCAGCGTAAGGTTCCCAATTCGATTCGAACATTGAATATTCAGAAGCTCTTGTTCCTATTTCTTTTTTTCAATAATTACTAATGACTTTATTTCTTTTCCTTAGTAATTCCCTTGGCATAATATGTATGTTCGATATGAACATCACTCCGACCACTTATCTTTTTTTCTCTGGTGTTGTTTGTTAGTGCATTTTCTATCATTTCTAGGATATATTTCTTTTGTGCTGACCTTGTAAAATCCCGGTTCTGGAAGTTTAAATAAAATTCAGTATCAGATGGGGTCCTCCTAAGATAATCAACTATATAAGAAACTTGCATTTCTTTATTAAACGATTTTAAAGCCAAATGATTGTAAATTTTATCTATGTCTCGTGTTTTTTTTAAATGATAACGACTTTGATTGCAACAAATAAGGTGACATTGTCAAAAAATAAGTAAAAAGCTTTTTTCTTTTAAAATTTATAACTCAGTGCAATTAAGTTCAGATGTTCAAATAGATAAAGTTTTAAGTGCATCCAAATATAGGTTTCAAACATTTAGTAATAGCGAAACTAAAAACCAATTTAGGCTTTATTAAAAAGCAAAAAATAAACAACCAATCATCCTTGGTTGTTTATTCTCTATACGTAAGTCCAATGACCTATCTGTGTTTTTTAATACATCAGCTTTAATTTCATGTGTTGAACAGTATGATTTACCTGTTATTCTTCCTTGCCTGCTGCCATATTCATGTTCGCTTCTACATTCTCCTGGCTGATGGTGGTAAATGGTAAATTTCGTTTTCCTGAGAAATTCTCAAGCAGGTCTTTGACATCAATTCCCGAGGATGCCTTTAATGACTCCTGCAAGGATGCCATTAAATCCGTTGCATATCCAGTCACTTTATTAGCTCCGCCATTTTTACCGCTTCCACCTGTATCCACTACAGTGATCTTGTCGATATTACTAAGCGGGCTTGCCACTTGTTTTGCATACTCCGGCAGCATTTTCAAAATCATGTCCATTACGGCCGCTTGCCCGAACTGTTCAAAAGCTTCAGCGATTTTCTGCTTGGCTTCTGCCTCTGCTACCCCTTTTAACCTGATGATTTCCGCTTCAGACGTACCTTGTGCCCTTTGTGCGTCCGCTTTAGCCAGACCGTCCATACGAACACGTTCCGCTTCCGCTTTCGCCATGGCTTCAATTTTATACTTATCGGCATCCGCTTCTGTAATCTGTTTCATCTTGTTGGCTGAGGCTGCCTGCTCTACCGCATAACGGTCGGCATCGGCCTTTTTCTTCACTTCTGAATCATATTGCTTTTCACGGCGTAGGATTTCTTTTTCCTCCAGCTCAATTTGCTTCTGACGTTCAATGATCCTGATTTGCATTTCCTGTTCTGTTACATCCTGTTTGGATCTGGCCGTTTCAAGATCGTAAGCTTGGTCAGCCCGTGCTTTGGCAATATCCTGCTCACGCCGGAATTCCGCAACCTTTAGCTTGTTGATTTTTTCGGCTTCTGCTATTTCGGTTGCCCTTTCAAGCTCGGCACGCTGGGCTTCCTTCGAAGCTTCGGCTCGCTTGATTCGCGTTTCTTTCTCTGCCTCGGCGGTCGCTATATCGGCATCCCTTTTCACCTGGGCAATCCTTGGCTTTCCGAGCGATTCAAGATATCCATTTTTATCCCGAACATCTTTAATCGTGAACGATACGATGATCAGTCCCATTTTAGCTAGATCCTGAGAGGCTACCCTCTGTACTTCCTGGGAAAACTTTTCACGGTTTTTATAAATTTCCTCGACTGTCATCGAACCAAGGATGGAACGAAGATGTCCCTCCAAGACTTCCCGCGCTTCCTGTTCACGGTCATCTTTTGATTTACCAAGAAATTGCTCTGCCGCTGTGGCGATATCGGTGATTGAACTGCCAATCTTGATTATCGATACACCATCTGCCATGACAGGAACTCCCTGTTCCGTATATACTTCAGGCGTTGAAACCTCAAGCTTGCTTGATAACAAGCTTAGTGGTTCCGCTTGCTGGAACACCGGGAGAACGAATGCACCACCGCCGCGGACGATTTTAATTTTATTTCCTGATTCGTCGATGTGAACATTTTTGCTTCCTAAATAGCTTCCGGTCACGATCAATGCTTCATCAGGACCAGCAGTACGGTATTTCGTAATAAAGACAGCAATAAGTGCGATAAGTAAAAATGCAACAATGGCGACAACAATCCAAATCAAATCAAACATAACTTACCTCCTACCCTTTTTTAATCCTGGTGGGGCATAACATAGACAACCCCATTTTTAACTTCGATGATCAAGACCTTTGAATCCGAAACAATACCTTCATTCTTATAACTTGCCGCAGTTTTCGCGATGCTTCCGCTGATGCTTTCAATCAGGACTTCCCCAAACCCGTCAACCGGGATTGATGTCAGAACCCTGCCGACCCTCCCTCTCAGGTCATTATCATGAAATGTCAAACTTTCTTCCGCTGATGAGATGGGAATCAAAACAAATACATTCAGTAAAGTGACGATAATTAATGAAATGATCAGGGAAATGCCGGCACTCAATCCAGCATTAAGTCCTGAAAGCGATTCAAACAAAAACCCACTCGCAAAAAACACGGTGAAAAAGCTAAAAATGAGAGTTGGATTAAATATATCCGGTAATTCAAGGCCGGAAAATATATCATTAAACAAAATAAATAAGAATGTTAGCCCCCCGAATATAATTAATCCATATAAATAGACTGTTTCTAACGGAACCCCAAATAACTCCATCTTTTTCATCCTTTAGTTTCGATTTTTCCAAGCCGCTTACTACTTTAAGGACCTGGGATAAGCGTTTTACCAACAATGATAATATCTGGTTATAATACCCTCCAATTACTTTGCTTACCATTCATACGAATGACGCATTCAAAAAGTTTCATTTATTTTAAAAGACCATTATTGAAATAAAATTCATAATACCATTGACAGTGTTTACTTAACATATTAAAATTCTTTATATGTTAACTCGTTACATAACTAGGTTTACATTAGGGGGAAGCACGATGAAGGAACGTCATGAGAAGTTAAGAATGATGATGGTTACAGCTTTATTTGCAGCACTTATAGGAATACTTGCCCAAATTACAATTCCACTGCCCATAGTACCGATTACAGGACAGACTCTAGCTGTTGGATTGGCAGCTACGATACTCGGTTCACGTTATGGAACCTCTTCCGTTTTATTATATTTGTTCATTGGAGCAGCGGGTGTTCCAGTATTCGCTGAAATGTCAGGAGGGCTAGCTAAAATATTCGGTCCGACTGGCGGTTATTTATTATCCTATATCCCGACAGTATATATAACGGGTTTGATATTGGAAAAAACGCGTTTCTCAGTTGCAATGGCTTTCCTTGCAAATACAATCGGGATGATAGTTACTTTGGTCATCGGTACGGTTTGGTTAAAATATATGAGTTCATTATCTTGGCCAGTGGCATTTGCCAGCGGTTTTGCTCCATTTATAATCGTAGGCGTTTTAAAGGCATTCCTTGCATCTTGGCTTGGCATTACAATCCGTTCAAGGTTAGCGTCGGCTAATATGCTGCCAAAAAAAAATGCACCACTTTCCCAATGATGGGTAAATGAAAGAGAGGGTACCGCTAGTGGTACCCTCTCTTTCATCTATATTCAAAATTCCGGAACTCTGCATAAAAAAAAGACTCTTAAAAAGAATCTTTTTTACAAGTATTTATTGCGGTCCTATCCCCATAAGTCCGAATATGAATAGCAAATGTATATTATCCCCTTTGCTAACCGTAATCATTTTACTATAGTAACAGTAATTTGACAACTATTGAGGACACAATGAACATGCTACCATTTTATTACACAAGGAAGAATATAGTAACGGATTTGGTTACTTATTATTCACTTTATATTCTTTTTTCGTACCATCTTCGAAAACGACCTCTAGATCGAATTCTTGATAGTCATCTTTCAAATTAAAAGCTTTTGTCACTTCTTGAATGACTTCCTCATCTGATGAATCTTTGGTGAATGTCAATTTTTCTAAAATCGGTGTCAATTCTTTCATTGCTTCATCACCGTGAACTTCATGTTTGTTAAGTTTGTCCTCGATCGAAGCTTCTGTTTGGGCTCCCATGGTATCATATTCAGCTTCGTATTCGTTATCATTGCCTGTATAATCCACTTCTAATTGAAAATCCTTATAAGTGAAAGGCAGTTTTTCATTATTATCCGTTCCTGTTTCAGGGTTATTTTCCGCTTGATTTTCATTTTCCTGAACTGGCGGGTTTTTCACTTCATCGTTTTCTTCGCCGCATCCAGCCAAAACAAGCATAGCCGCAAACGGGACCGATAATATTTTGATTGATCTTCTCATTAGTTTTTTCCTCCTTTAGTTTGTATACGTTATTAATTTCCTAATAGGGGGCATTTAAAACCTCAAGAATCTCTCAGATACATCATATCAACGAAGTTATCATAGTGGAAGGATATAAAACAATACCGCAAAAAAGTGTGTGACAGACCCCCCAAGCACGAATACATGCCAAACCGCATGATGAAACGGAAAACCGCGCCAAACATAAAAGATGGCTCCAAACGTATAAAGCAATCCCCCTGCAATCAATAACTGGATACCAGCTGAAGGCATCGTTGCTGTAAGTGGTCCCCAAACGATAACGATCATCCACCCCATCGCAATATAGAGAATCGTCGAAAGGAAGAGGAATCTTTTCACATAGAAAGCTTTGAAGACGACGCCTATGATTGCAACTCCCCAAATTATACCTAGCAGTGTCCAGCCGAGTGACCCTTGGATCACAAGAAGCATGATGGGCGTGTATGTCCCGGCAATGAATATATATATGGCTGAATGATCAAAGATTTCAAATATATCCTTCGTTTTGCCCTCTTGAAAACTATGCACTAAAGTGGAAGAAACATATAAAAGAAGCATGGAAACACCATAAATGACTGAAATGACTACATGCCAAGGCGATCCTGTTTGGGCTGAGAATATGATTAAAAACACAAGGGCGGCAATACTTAACAAAACGCCGATACCGTGGGTTATCGCATTGACCACTTCTTCTTTTTTTGTATAAACATGTGTATTAGCCATGTTACAGCTCCTTAATTCCGGCTTAATTTTTTTGTATTCACCTAAAGTATACACCAGTTCTTCCAAGCAATATAGAAAAGTGAATATTAACTTGATTAATACCCACTAATTAGATTATCATCTAATTAGATGATAATCTAATTAGAAAAGGGGGATAAAAGTGCAATTAGAAAAATTGGTCGCTTTCCACAAAACGATTGGTGATGTAACCAGGATCAGGATTATATCCATCCTTGCAAATGGCCCGAAACACGGACAGGCACTTGCGGGAATATTGAAATTGACGGCACCGACCATATCACACCATTTAACGAAATTGAAGGACATTAATTTAGTGAAGGATCGCAGGGAAAAAAATACGGTATATTATTTTTTGAATGAAGATGTACTGAAGCATTATTCGTCAGCATTACCTAAAATGGTTTCAAATAAGGGGGACTCTAATAATATGGATAATCAAAAGCTGAATTTAGAACATAAAAAGATCCTTGAAAACTTCTATACGCCAGATGGCCGACTAAAAACAATACCAGCACAAAGGAAAAAGAAAATGATCATCCTTCATCATATTGGCAGCCTTCTGGAAAAGGGACGTAAGTATCCAGAAAAAGAACTGAATGAATTCATACAGTCATTCCATGATGATTATGCAACGATAAGGCGTGAACTCATTATCGGAAGAATCATGTACCGTGAAAACAGCATTTATGAGCTGAATCCCCGCGAGATGTGGGCTGACATCGTTTAACGGAAGGATTCTAAATTAAAAACCGGCCTCCCATTTGGAAAGCCGGTTCTTGAGATGCAGTTTATATGGCAAAATGGTGACCGCCAATTATTTTGATTACATCTAATTGTTTCATCCATTCGCTGTCCGAAATGCTAGGATTCCAAAAATACAATGCATCATTTGTATAGCCATGAATCGCCAATGCTTCATTGACAGCTTTCTTGGCGTCATCTCCTGCTGGTTTATTTATACTGCCATCACCAACAGGCGAGAATTGGTTTTTTTGATATATGACTTCCCGTACCGTATCAGGAAATTCATCGCTATCAAGGCGATTCAAAACAACTCCTGCCACCTCGACCTTACCTCTGTATGGCTCCCCTTTAGCTTCTGCATGCACAAGCCTTGCTAATAATTCTTTATCTTTTTCATTCATTACATGTGGAATAATCAATGTTTTACCGGGCTCGGCAACATTATTTACATTATTATTGACTTCTTTCAACTTACCGATTGGAACACCGTGCTGCTTCGCAATATCCCATATCGATTCACCTTGTTTAATGACATGTTTGGTTGCTCCATCCGAAGCTTTACTGGTCGTTCCCTTAGGAAAAGCTATCCCAAGTATGATGACACTTAGAGTCATTATCACAGTTATTATAACTGATAATTTCATCCTGTAACCTCCTCGTTAAGCATCTTCCTAGGATAACAGACCATATGGGAGAAAACAGTGCTAAATTTTTTCCAAGGAAATGAAGGAAAAATTTTCACGGGTCTATTAACTTCGAAATTTTAATGATTTCCATTCTTCCCGTAGCATTCCCATTCTGATTGAATCGTAATAATAACCATCATGATAACGGCATTTTCTCATCCTTCCCTCTACTTGCATGCCCACCTTTTCTCCAACTGCGATCATACGTTCATTACCTGACCACGTCGTCAGACCAACCCGCTCAATCTCCATTTTTTCGAATAAATAGCCTATGTATAACATTAACGCTTCTGTTCCATAACCGCCGTTCCAATACTCGGGCTCAAAAATCGTAATTCCGATTTCAAGCCAGCGTGAAGGTTCATGTTCCCAGTAATATACAACAGAGCCTATTATTTGATCGTTTTTTTCCATTAATAACTCGGAGTAAGCCCCCATTTTCTCATCATAGGTTTTATGCTTCAGTTCTTTATCGATATACGTTTGGAAATCAATGAGTTCTAGAGGATAATAAGGTGCATCCCACTTTTTCCATACTGGATCGGCTTCTCCATATTTCAGGCTCCATAAACGTTTTAAATCGGCTTGTTTAACATTCCTCAATATTACTTTGCTTCCTTCAATCCAAACATCATCCAATCCGCTTCCTCCCACTTCATCCTTGCCATACCTTCCATTTTACCGGTCGACACATAATTTTATAAAATATTGCCTTTCTCTGGGACCATCGAATTCACAAAAATATACACCCTGCCATGTACCAAGGATTAAACTCCCTTTATGGATAATCACCTGCTGTGAAGAACCAACCGTACTTGATTTCAAATGGGCAGCCGTGTTTCCTTCCATATGTAAATCCAATGTATGGTTCCATGGGTATTGCTCATCCAGTCTTCTTAGCATATCCTTTTTGACATCGGGATCAGCATTTTCATTAATCGTGATTCCTGCTGTCGTATGTGGACAATATATAAGAGCTATCCCCTCTTGAACCCCATTTTCATTAATGAAGGCCTGTACTTCTGTCGTTACATCAATCATATCATCCCTTTTCGTCGTTTTTAAGGTATTTTTCTTCAGCATGTACGTTCACTCCCTTTTGTCAATTTAATACTCCTTTACCCATAAACATAACATTCATGCTTTAAAAAACCAGTCGATATTAAGATTAGCAAACCTTATTATAATTATTTTGTTTTAATATTGGATCTATAAGGAATGAGGGAGGTGAGAATGGTTTGAATCCGGATCGATCAATTGAGGACTGCGCGAAAAATCCCATCCAGCTCTTGTAGTTGAGAATAAGATAGGCTATAGGCTTCTAGCCACATTTAATAATTAATCATATATCTTTTAAAGTGACGGAAGGTTTCCTGAAGCGAACCGCATTTTTGTATCACCCTTTCGGCAACCGGATTGAAGTTTTGGATTGGATATAAGAAAAGCGGACCCGGTGTAAATGGGTGCGCTTTCAGACTGAAGACAAACTCGACGAAAATCAAGTTTGTCTTCAGTTTTTTTGTTTTAGGCTATGTTAATTTTCATTGTTAATTTACAATTGAAATAACAGCTAATCGAATAAAATGAATTTATCCTCTTGTGTAAGTTGCCGTATAGCATTAGTTCTCACCCAATTCTAACTCCTTTATGCTCATGCCTTCCGTGGTTAATCGGAATAGACCGAACATTACTGGATTAGCTTGCACCCACCCTTCTCGGACTAACTCTTTAAGAGTCTGTTTTATACATGATAGGGTTCCCCATTCTTTCGGAAGACGGCCAGAAATTTGAATCGGTGTCTGCCAATCAGTGGTTAATGATAGCAACAAGATTCGTTGTTTTGGGGTCAAGTCCATACATACTACCTCCCAGTTTTTAGGTCACCATTATTAATGGTACGTTCTTAATGACTGAAAAGTTTCGTTAATCGGTAATAAACAGCTATCTACAATGATTTTTCTTATAGATAAATTATCACTTCAATATTGTGAAACCCCAATTAGCCAAAGCTCGATCGGCACTAAATTGACATCGGACAATACGCTTGCTAGATGCTTGAATGGCTTTTTCTTCGTATGTAAAAAAGCAAAGGATTGGATCCTTGCCGTTTTAAATCAGATGGAACAGAACGTGTTAAAGGACTCTACCACATCCAGAATCCGAAAAATTATCACAGGCATATAAAAGGTTGTGATAATTTTTCAATGGTGTAGCAACAAAATTCATCGATAATTATTAGAGTTGGTTTTATTTTTTAGGTATAGTGAAACATCTATCCTAAGGAAGCACGTGCCATCAAGGACACATTCAAGAAGAAATAAATCAAGATCGTAAAAACAGTGTAAAGAAGTCCTTTCCACCAGATAAGTTTATCAAGAAAGAAGACAGGGAGATTAAAGAAAGTTCAACTGATCCTGAGAGTAGCTACTATGTGCAAGAGAACAAAAAAGTTTGCCTATTCGTTTCATGCGGCAGTAGAAAATACGCATGATAGTCATCTTAGATCCTCTATTAATAACTGCTTCCATCCAATAAAATTAAAAAAGGTTCCGGAATGATGCCATTCCGAAACCTTTTTGTCTACAAACTGAATGCGGATCCACTGTACTTGGACCCGCTTTCTTTCAGTTTTTTTATATCCGTTTCTTTTTCCAGAATCCCAATATTAAAGCGGTAATAAGGGCTCCTATTAAAATCGCCAGCAAATAGCGGAAAGGATGGTTGACTAGAGGGATGACAAATATTCCCCCATGTGGCGCTGGCAAAGTTACACCAAAAGCCATTGACAGGGCTCCTGCCGTCGCTGCCCCAATAACACTGCTGACGATAACGCGCAATGGATCCGCCGCCGCAAAAGGAATGGCACCCTCTGTGATGAATGAAGCACCCATGAAGTAATTAGTGAATCCGGACTTCCTTTCCATTTCACTGAATTTACTTTTAAAGAATGTTGTTGCAAATGCGATTCCCAGGGGAGGAACCATTCCGCCAGCCATTACTGCAGCATGCGGTCCGAAACTTGATGCCTCAATAGCTGCAATCCCAAAGGTGAATGCTGCTTTATTTAAAGGTCCGCCCATATCCACAGCCATCATACCCCCAAGAATCAGGCCCAGGAATATTGCGTTCGTTCCGGATAAGCCCTGAAGCCAATTGGTCAGGCCCGTGTTAATTGCTGTTACTGGTTCATTTATAAGAAATATCATGATAAACCCTGTAATTAACATTCCGAAAACAGGATAGAGTAAAACCGGTTTAATGCCATCGAGTGTTTGCGGTAACTTGGAAAACAATTTTCTTAAAAGTAATACGACATAACCTGCAAGGAAACCGGCGATCAGTCCTCCAAGAAAACCGGCATTGGCCTGTGCTGCCAATAATCCCCCTACCATACCAGGAGCAAAACCTGGACGGTCGGCAATACTTGAAGCAATGAATCCAGCCAGGACAGGGATAAGCAAGAAGAAAGCACCATTTCCACCGCCAATATCACTTAATGCTTTGGCAATCGGATTATACTCCGGATTTGCCGGATCGGCTGCCTCTATCCCGAAAAAGAAAGAAAGCGCAATCAGGATTCCGCCCCCGACGACAAATGGAAGCATATTACTTACGCCATTCATTAAGTGCTTGTAGATCCCCAATCCTCCTTTAGCTGAATCACCTTCATCAGTTTTATCATTTCCAGTTCCTTTGTAAACAGGTGCATCCTGATTCACGGCTCTGGTTAACAGCTCCTCGGTCTTCCGGATTCCATGGGCAACAGGCACAATAATGACATGTTTTCCATTAAAACGATCCATTTCCACCTGCTTATCCGCTGCGACGATAATTGCATCCGCCTCATCAATCTCGGCGGCGGTTAAACCATTTTTGATTCCTGTGGAACCATTTGTTTCCACTTTGAAATCGATTCCCATTTCCTTCGCTTTGGCCTTTAACGCATCGGCAGCCATATAAGTATGGGCAATTCCTGTTGGACATGCTGTAACGGCAAGGATTTTACCTCCTTTATCGTTACCACTGGCATCATTACTTGATTGCTCCTCTTCCCTTTCTTCTTCATAAGCCTCCATTTCTTTTTGATTGATTATCTCCAACACTTCCTCACCGGAAGAAGCAGAAATCAAGCGGGCTCTGAATTTATCATCCATCAGTAACGAAGAAAGCCGGGAAAGGGTTTCCAAGTGATCTGCATTCGCTCCTTCACTTGCTGCAATCATAAAGAACAAATGAGCTGGCTGCCCATCAAGCGATTCATAATCCACACCACTGACCGATTTGCCGAAACAGATGGCTGGTACCCTTACAGCATTTGTTTTTGCGTGCGGTATGGCTATCCCCTCACCAATCCCTGTTGTGCTTTGCTCTTCACGTTTTAAGATGGCAGCTTTGAAACCCTCCACATCGTTTAACCTGTTTGCCTCGGCCAACTTTCCTGATAGTTCATCAATGACTGCTTGCTTTGTAACACTTTGCAAATCTATTATGATTGTATCCAATTTTAACAAGTCTGTAATTTTCATAGAGTCAGCCTCCTGTTAGTTGATTGATGGCAATTTGCGGTAATAACTCTTCAATTTTATCCAGTGTACCGAGATCGGATGAAAAGGCTGTAGCACTTCCTGCGGCAAGACTGAAGCGGAAAGCGGATAAAATATCCCCAGTCCTTTCATATGTCCCGATGAAACCTGCGACCATGGAATCACCGGCACCCACTGAGTTGATGACGTTCCCTTTTGGTACATTTGCGGAATATGACTCTCCACCGGTGCAAAGCACGGCCCCCTGTCCCGCCATTGAAACAATAACATTTTGTGCTCCTGCTTCAACCAATTTAGTGCCATATTCTCTAGCATCATCAACAGTCCTTATTTCTGTGGAAAAAAGCTCACCCAGTTCATGGTGATTCGGCTTTATTAAAAATGGCCGGTGTGGAAGGACATTCAGTAATCCCTTGCCACTCGTATCCACCACCACTTTAATGCCGTTATCGGAACATGACCTTGCCATGGCTTCGTATACATCCGATGGAACGCTTGGAGGGATGCTTCCTGACAAAATGAGGATATCATTATTATTCAACTGTTCAATTTGGCTAAATAATTGTTGATAATTCCCTTTTGAAATGACTGGCCCTTGGCTATTAATTTCGGTCTCCAGCCCTGTCTTTAATTTGATGTTTATTCTTGTATCTCCAGCTATCTCTGTAAAGTCCGTGAAAATCTCTTCCTGTCTTAAAAACCTTTTTACAAATTCACCTGTTTGTCCACCGATGAATCCTAAAGCAGTCGTACTATTGCCCAGCCTTTTAAGCACTCGGGAAACATTGATCCCTTTCCCTCCAGGGAATTTTGCATCATAACTGGTTCGATTCACCTTGCCCATTTGAAAACTTTCCACCTCGACAAGGTAATCGATGGATGGGTTGAGTGTCACTGTATAAATCATTAAATGGTCACGACCTTTACCTTTGGATTTTTATCGAGTTGAGCAACAGCCTCTTCATCATTGCTGTCAGTAAGGATTATGGCATCGCTTACATCTGCCACCTTAGCGAAAGTAGCTTCATTCAGTTTTGAACTGTCAGCAAGCACATAAGTTTCGTTAGAGAGGCGTAACGCCATCTTCTTCAGTAGGGCTTCTTCCGGATCGGGTGTTGTGAAACCCAGATCTTGATGGATGCCGTTCATTCCCAAGAAACATTTATCAAAACGGTATTCATTCAAAAACTGTACAGCATTACTTCCTATAACCGCATTTGTCGAAAATTTAATCATTCCGCCAACTAACACTGTTTTGATTTCCAATTCGATGAGTTTTGGAATATGCATAAGACCATTTGTCAGCACCGTTATATTTTTATCCTTTAAATAAGGAATCATTTCCGCAGTTGTCGTGCCTGCATCAAGATATATACAATCATTTTTCTCTATGAATGAAGCCGCCAGCCTTGCTATAAGTTGTTTTTCAGCTCTTGCTTTGTTTTGTTTTTCAATAGTTGTTGGTTCAAGGCCTTTTCTTTGAAGTAAAGAGGCCCCGCCATGCACACGCTTCAAGAGCTTCATTTCTTCGAGTTGCACTAAATCTCTCCGAATGGTCGACTCCGAGGCTTGTAGCTGATCTACAAGCTCCTGCAGCTTTACCGTTCCATGTTCTTTAAGGATCGATAAGATGAACTGGTGCCTTTCAGTTGTCAACAATTCGCCCACCTCACTTTAATATCATCATCATATATGAAAACGAAGGAATAATCAATCACAAACGTTTAAAAATACTCAAATTCATTCAAAAATACCTTCAAAAACATTCAACTTCAATTGAGAAAACCTTTCTTGAACCCCATTATCTCTTTTTCTATGAAAATATCCTTTCAGTTCTTCAAACAAAAAACCCCCATGTCATGATGACAGGGGGGTTTCTTATTATTTTATTAGCCTTGAAGTAAAAGTTGTTCTGGATCTTCCAGCATATCTTTGATAGCCACTAAGAAACCAACAGCTTCTTTTCCGTCTACGATACGGTGATCATAAGATAATGCAAGGTACATCATTGGTCTGTTTTCGATTTGATCTCCAACAGCGATTGGACGAGTCTTTATTGTATGCATGCCCAAGATCCCAACTTGAGGGGCATTCAAGATTGGTGTTGATAATAGGGAACCGAAAGTCCCTCCATTTGTGATGGTAAAAGTACCACCTGATAAATCTGAAAGTCCCAGTTTGTTGTTACGCGCTTTAACAGCTAAATCGGAAATGTTCTTCTCGATTTCAGCAAAGCTTTTGCGGTCAGCATCCCTTACTACCGGAACAACAAGACCTTCATCTGTGGATACAGCTACACCGATATCATAAAAGTTCTTTTTCAGGATATGGTCGCCTTGGATTTCAGCATTCAATAGCGGATATTTTTTCAATGCGCCAATGACCGCTTTAGTGAAGAATGACATGAAACCAAGTTTAACGTCATTTGTTTTCACGAAAGAATCCTTATGGCGGTTACGCAATTCCATGACTGCAGAAAGATCGACTTCGTTAAAAGTAGTAAGCATGGCTGCTTCGGATTGTACTTGAACTAGACGTTTGGCAATGGTTTGACGACGGCGTGTCATCTTAACCACTTCAATGCGGTCATCATTCACTTCAACAGGAGCGGCTGCTTGTTTAGCTGCAGGAGCTTGTTTTGGAGCTGCCGCAGGTGCTGTAGGAGCTGCAGGAGCATTACTTGCTGCTTCTACGTCTTGTACACGTACACGACCTAGTGGGTCGGCTACAGGCACTTGAGTCAAGTCAATTCCTTTTTCACGAGCCAATTTCCTTGCAGCTGGTGAAGCAATAACTTGTTGAGTGGATGATGCTTCTTTCGCTTCTGCTTTAGGAGCCTCTTTAGCAGGAACCGCTTGTTCAGCCTTAGCTGGTTCTGCTTTAGCTTCTTCAACCTTAGGAGCTTCCGCTTTTGGAGCTGCTGCAGCTGATCCATTTTCATCAACGATGGCGATAGCCTGTCCGACTTGGACAGTATCGCCTTCTTCTGCTAAATGTTCCGAAAGTGTACCAGTATAATCTGAAATGATTTCCACGTTGACTTTATCCGTTTCAAGTTCAAGGACATATTCTCCTTTTTCAACGTGATCACCGGGTTGTTTTAACCATTGCGCAATAGATCCTTCAGAAATTGATTCTGCTAATTCAGGTACTTTTACTTCAGCCATTTTATTTCTCCCCCTCATTATTGCGTGTAATTGCTTGAGTCATAATCCGTTGTTGTTCATTTTTATGGACAAGTGGATCTCCCTCAGCCGGGCTTGATCTGCGCTTCCTTCCTATATATGTTACTGAAAGATTGCCAGGAGCCGCTGCATTTAGGCGAGGTTCAACAAATGTCCAAGCACCCATGTTTTTAGGTTCTTCTTGAGCCCAGAAGATTTCTTTAAGATTTGTATATTTTTTCAGGGCTTCTTGAACTCCAGTGAATGGGAATGGATAAATTTCTTCGATACTGATGATTTGCAACCAATCCGTATTTTTTTCAGTTGCCGCTTTTTCACGAAGTTCAACCGCCAATTTACCTGAAGCAAAAACAATGCGTTCAACCGATTTAGGTTTTTTGCCCAATGCTTTGGTTTCTACGAAGGATTCAAATGCGCCTTCACTGAATTCTTCTGCTGTAGAAGCCATCACTTGATTACGGAGCATACTCTTCGGTGTCATGATGACTAGCGGACGTACTTGCTCTTGATCCAAAATCTTAGCTTGTCTTCTAAGGATATGGAAGTATTGAGCTGCCGAACTTAAGTTGGCAACTGTCCAGTTGTTTTCAGCTGCTAATTGAAGGAAGCGTTCCAGTCGTGCACTTGAGTGCTCTGGTCCTTGTCCTTCATAACCGTGTGGAAGCAGCATGACAAGACCTGATTTTTGACCCCATTTTGCACGGCCTGCCGCGATGAATTGATCAAAGATCACTTGTGCTGTATTAGCGAAGTCACCGAATTGCCCTTCCCATAATACAAGTGTCTCAGGTGCAAATACATTATAACCATATTCATAAGCCAGAACTGCCGTTTCAGTAAGCGGGCTGTTATGAACAGCGAATGATGCTTTGGCAGTTTCAAGTGTGTGAAGTGGTGAATATGTTTTGCCATTAACACTATCATGTAACATGATATTACGTTGTGCGAATGTTCCACGCTCTGAATCTTGTCCTGTCAAACGGATTGGTGTGCCGTCACTCAATATGGATGCAAATGCCAATGTCTCGGCATGAGCCCAATCAATTTTTCCGTCAGCACCAAAGGAATCCAAGCGACGTGATAAAATCTTTCCTAATTTTTTATTAGGAGTGAATCCTTCCGGCCACTTAACAAGTTCTTCGTTAATTGTAACAAGTTCTTGTTTCGGAACTGCCGTTTCAATCGCTGGAAGTCCTTTTTCAATAATCCCAGGAGGATTACACTCTTTAGAAGCTTCCGGTTTATTTCCGGAAATTTTCGCATATGCATCTGCAAGCCTTGTATCCACTTGCTCAGCAATCGCTTTAACTTCGGCTTCAGTGAACTCGCCAGTTTCAATAAGTTTTTTCCCATAAAGCTCTTTAACGGTTGGGTGCTTATGAATTAATGCATACATTTCAGGTTGAGTCACCAATGGCTCATCCATTTCGTTATGGCCGAAACGTCTGTAACCGATCAGGTCGATCAAGAAATCCTTGTTGTATTTTTCACGGTATAGGTTAGCAAGGTTCACAGCAGCCATACATGCTTCTGGATCATCTGCATTCACATGCACGATCGGCACTTCAAAGCCTTTTGCCAAATCACTAGCATATAAAGTTGAACGTGAATCTTCACTTTCCGTTGTAAAACCGATCATGTTATTGGCAATGATATGGATGGCGCCGCCAACTTGATAACCGCGTAAACGGCTTAAGTTAAACGTTTCAGGTACAATTCCTTCACCTGGGAATGCTGCATCACCATGAATCAGGATTGCAAGGGATTTGGAAATGTCCTGAACAGGGAATCCTTTTTCTGAACGGTCTTCTTGAGCCGCACGAGAATACCCTTCCACGATTGGACCGACCACTTCCAAGTGACTTGGGTTATTGGCAAGTGTAATCCTTGCTTTTTGTATATTAGCTTTAGTAATCTGTTTATCCAGACCTAAATGGTATTTAACATCACCGGTCCATCCATTGTTAATGCCTGTTGAACCTTCGGAAGGAACCAAATCTTTATTAGGTGAATGTTGGAATTCAGAGAAAATGACCTCATATGGCTTTCCTAATACATGTGCAAGCACATTCAAACGTCCACGGTGAGCCATGGCAATATTCACATTCCCCGTTCCGTTTTGAACAGTTTGTGAAATCATTTCATCTAAGATCGGAACCAAAGCATCCAGGCCTTCAATAGAGAAACGTTTTTGCCCTACATATGTGCGGTGAAGGAATTTCTCGAAGCCTTCTACTTCATTCAATCGTTTAAGTAATAGTTCTCTTTTCTCTTTTCCCACTTCCGGGAACATGTTTCCGGATTCGACCATATCAGTAAGCCATTGCTTTTCATCCAAGTCATTAACATGATGAAATTCAAAGGCTATCGTTTTTGTATAGAGTTGTTTTAGGTATTGTACGGCTTCGTATCCGTCTTTAACGTCTTCAGGTGATTCCGGACAAATTAAGTCAGCCGGTATTTTCCTTAAATCATCTGCAGTCAAACCATATTTTTCAAAGTGAATTTGTTCAGTGTCCAGAGCTTCTTCTTTTAAAGGATAAATATTTGCAGCAAGATGTCCGTATGCACGGATATTTTCAGCTAAATTAACTGCAGACATAATTTTCTTCATTGGAAGAACTTCTCTAGTTTGTACAGTTGATGCACTTACAGTCGTTGTTTCTGCCGATACATCGAATGAAGGAGGACCTGCTACTTCAAAAAAGTTTTTCAGTTCCGGATCCACTTCTTCCGGGTTGGCTAGAAATAAATCGTATTGCTCCATGACATACCCAAGGTTTGGACCCGAAAAAGCTTTCCAGTGGTCTAATACCTTAGAATCATTGATGGTCATTTTGTAAACCCCCAAATTTTTCTCATAATTTTTTTCATTACGTTTTATCCATCCCCAAATTTCTTTCTTCTAAATTCTCCCCAAATATATGATATATATAAGATATATAATAAATAACTTTGGTTATTGAATAATAAAATTTTAAAGGATAAAACGTTTTCAGATGTTATATTAACATGTTTTTGTCGAAATATCCAAAGGTTAAACCACTTTATGCAACCTTTTTTCAACTATATTTCTGCTTAATTCGTCAAAAATCGCTTTTAACTGTCTTTTTTGCTCATTTAAGTCTTTTTTTCGCTAAAAAAAGAATTTTGTATTTTTGTATAATGATTATTTTTCAGGTAAATTTAACTAGTTTGAAAACCCTTTCACCTCAATCAAACTTCCAAGCTGTTAAACTTAGATTGCCATATTGAAAGCTTCTGTGCAGAAGAGCCGCTTTTTTATTGTCATCTCCTGAGCCCATTGCGATGACCAATGGAATGAAATGCTCTTTGGAAGGCACAGCCTCTGTACTGTAAGGGGCGATTTTTTCATAATTGAACAAAGATTGCAAATCCCATTTCATGATATTCTCTTCGACCCAGTTCTCAAACTCGATTGCCCATCCTTCTGCAACATGCATATCTTTCTGAATTTGGGTGAAATTATGGACAATTCCACCGCTTCCTATGATTAGGACATTACTTTCCTTTAATTCTCTCAATGCTTTCCCAATTTCATACTGCTTGTCCAATGGCAGCGCAGGACTGATGGACATGGATACGGTCGGGATGTCAGCTTCGGGATACATGATATGCAAAAGCCCCCATGCTCCATGATCCAGGGGGCGCCTTTCATCAAGTTCCCCCAATACACCTATCTTGGACAATAAGGTTAAAATTCGATCTGAAAGCTCAAGGCATCCCCTGGCAGGATAAGTTATTTGAAATATTTCTTCAGGATATCCTGCAAAATCATAAATGACTTCATGCTTCCCTACTGCAGAAATCATTTGATCTTCATTTTCCCAATGTGCTGACAAAATAACGATGGCAGCAGGTTTCTTCATAGCTTGCATATAATCCTTCAAAAAAGAAGTGTAGCTATTCTTTTCCAAAGCTAATAGCGGTGTTCCATGTGATAAAAACAATGATGGCATCATAGAAACGATAAATCCTTTCACAATGTAATCTCTATATCCTATACCTTAATTTACTATAGATAAACAATGTGTTCATCAATTAAATTGCATTTTTGGGGTTGTCTCATCAATAGTATCAAAGGTATACCCTTCTTTTTTTAGGAATTCAATTATATCAGGCAATGCTTTCACTGTATTTTTCATACTATTGATATCATGCAATAAGATATTAACATGCTTTTGATCTTTCGTCCCTTTTTGTACAGCAGTAATGATTTGTCGTTCACTTATTGACGGACTGAAGCCATCTGTCGAGTCAATGGACCAATCAAAGTATATATACCCTTTGTCCTTTAGTTGTTGAAGGATTCCATTGATGATGGGTTTAGTGGCAGCCTGATGCCGCAGACGATTATTCGAGCCGCCAGGAAGGCGCACAATTCTGCTTTTTAACCCATACTCCTTTTGCAGCATGGTTTCAAGTCTATTCAAGTCTTGAAAGAAACCCTCAGTCGATCGATAAATGATGGAATAATCATGTGTATATGAATGAAGGGCAATCGAATGACCGCGGGAAATCATTTCCTGATAGCATTCCTTTGCGTATGGCTCTTCGTTGCCTTTAACGAAAAATGTGGCTTTAACATGATAGCGGTCCAAAATATCCAATATCTTGATGGTATTCAAAGATGGTCCGTCATCGAAAGTCAAATAGGCGATTTTCTGATTTTCCTTACTTTTTAGGAGTGGTGTCATCTCTTCAGGTACCATTGCATGTACTTGAACGTTTTGCACAGCCATAAGGAACAAAATAATAATGAAAGAACCCGCCATGGAAAGAAATAAATTAAGCTTATTCTTCATAGGTGTTGCATCCCCTTCCTTTTGACCATTAAGATGTGCAAATATAGGGGATTCATGCGCAATAAGGCAGCGGTAAAAAATACCGCTGCCTTATAATATGAATTATCGATCGACATTAAAGTAACGAGCTTCAGGATGTGCAAAAACAATGGCGGAAACGGAAGCCTCTGGTTCCATCATGCATCCTTCAGTCAATTCCACGCCAATATCTTGAGGTTGTAACAGGCGGAAAAGCTTCTCCTGGTCTTCCAGATTAGGACAAGCAGGATAACCAAAAGAAAACCTTTGTCCGGTGTACTTAGCGGCAAATCGCTCTTTCATGGACATTTCAATCGGATCGCTTATGCCTAAATCATCACGCATTAATTGATGAATTCTTTCCGCAAACCCTTCTGCTGTTTCGAGAGCAAGTGATTGAAGGGCGTGATTTTTCAAGAAATCTCCTTCAAGCTTAAGTTTTTCTGCCCATTTTCTGATTCCTTTTCCGGCAGTGACCAGGAAGAAACCAACATAATCCATTTGCCCGGAGGAGACCGGTTTCGCGAAGTCCGCTAAACAAAGATGCGGACTCGTATCTTGCCTTGGGAAATCGAAAGTTTCCAAAACCTCTTGATGATTGTCCGGGTTGTATACCAATAGCCTATCTCCTTCGCTTTGAGCAGGGAAGAATTGATAAACTGCATGCAAGCCATAATCCGGTTCCTTCTTAAGGAATTCAATCAATTCATCAACGAGATCATTGAGCTGCACTGCTTTTTCATTCCCTTGCTTAAGCAGTTCGGAAACTTTACCTTTTAACCCCAAATGATGACCAATCAGCATTTGCCTATTTATATATGGCTGGATGACATCCAATGGATAGTTTTTCAGGACGTGACGTTTGATGTCACGCGGTATTTGAACAGGAACATCGCTTAAAGGAGCAGCTGTGGACTGCTTACGGACAGGTTTTTCCAGCGTGGCGGCAATGGCGGCATTCGCTTTCGACCTTTCTCGTTTCTCGACTAACTCTTCCAAGTACACCACTTTTTTGTCAGAGTCATGTAAAATATTCGTTACAGCCAAACCATCCATCGCATCTTTGGAATATAAAACCGGTCCTTCATATTCAGGTGATATTTTAAAATCGGTGAATTTACGTGATAATGCTGCCCCACCCACTAATATTGGGGTATCTATTCCAGCTTGCCTTAAATCCTGAGCGGTTAAAACCATTTGCTGTGCAGATTTGACAAGTAACCCAGAAAGGCCAATGATGGTTGGCTCATGTTTTCGAACCTCTTCAATGATTTGTTGCGGGGCGACCTTGATCCCTAAATCAATGACTTCATAGCCATTATTCGATAGGATGATATCCACTAGGTTTTTCCCGATATCATGTACATCTCCCTTGACAGTCGCCAAAAGGATTTTCCCTTTCTTAGCGCTATCTTCAGAGTTTTCCATAAGTGGTTCAAGGTGAGATACTGCCGCTTTCATCGCTTCAGCACTCTGAAGCACCTCTGCGACAATAAGTTGGTTGTCATTAAACAACCGACCCACTTCACTCATGCCATCCATCAATGGTCCATTGATGATTTCCAATGGGGTATCACCGCGCTCAATCGCTTCATTTAAATCATCAATTAATCCTTCTTTCGTTCCTTCGATAATATAGTTACCTAGACGTTCGTCCAATGGCAGGATCACACCATTATCCTTCTTCTCAGCTTTTTTTCCACGATAAAATTCGGTAAAAATCGCTAAAGTTTCAGTTGAAGTCTCAAACAGGAGTGCCTCAGCCAGTTTCACTTCCTCTTCCGGAATCAGAGCGAAACGTTCAAGTTTTTCTGTATTCACGATGGCATAATCGAGCCCCGCTTTTGTACAATGGTAAAGGAAAACTGCATTTAATATTTCCCTTCCCCTCGCTGGCAGACCGAAAGAAACGTTAGAAATGCCAAGTATCGTTAGACATTCTGGAAACTTTTCTTTAATCGCCCTTATTCCATTCACCGTCTCTAAAGCAGACCCGATATATTGTTCATCTCCTGTGCCTACAGGAAATACAAGCGGATCAAAGATGATGTCACTTTTGTTTAGACCGTACTTATTGACGAGCAGATCCACAGACCGTGTTGCCACTTCCAATTTCCGTTCAGCATCGACGGCCATCCCGATTTCATCAATGGTTCCTACGACAACTGCAGCACCATATTGATGGACTAAGGGTACTATTTTTTCAAAGCGCTCTTCACCATCTTCAAGGTTTATGGAATTAATGATCGATTTTCCTTGTGAATGTTTTAATGCTTGTTCAAGTACAACTTCATCCGTAGTATCGATGACCAAAGGGACCTTCACTTTTTTGACGACCTCTTCTACGAATTCCTTCATATCGCCAAGCTCATCCCCATCAGGATCAGCAAGACAAATATCAATGACATGGGCGCCTTTTTTCACCTGGTTACGTGCAATTTCGGCTGCTGGCTCGTAATGCTTGCCGCGTATCAGCTCCTTGAACTTTCGGGAACCGATAACATTCGTCCTTTCACCTACGAATAAAGGACGCATTGAATCATCATAAATGAGCGGCTCTATGCCTGATACGGCATGACCATGGGCAGTTTCCGTAATAGTACGGGGCTTCATGCCTTCGAGGACCCTGGAAAGTTCTTTAATATGCTCTGGTGTCGTACCACAACATCCGCCAATGATATTGACCCATCCCTTTTCGGCAAATTGCTTCATTTTCTCTGCCAGGGAAGTAGGTGACTCATGATAGTGGCCCTCTTCATCAGGGAGCCCGGCATTCGGATAACAGCTGATGGCGCTGTTTGATATATCTGCAAGTGTCCTGATATGGTCTATCATGAATTCCGGCCCTGTTGCACAATTAAGGCCGACAGCTACGGGCTTCATATGTTCAACCGATAAATAAAAAGCTTCTATGGACTGGCCAGCAAGTGTCGTGCCCATCGGTTCGATTGTTCCTGATATGATGACAGGCACATCTTTTCCTGTTTTTGCGAATGCTGCTTTGATTCCAGAAAAGGCAGCCTTGACATTAAGCATATCCTGACAGGTTTCCACCAACAGCAAGTCTACACCGCCATCCAAGAGACCCAGTGCCTGTTCTTCATAAGAATCGGTTAAAATATCAAAAGTCGTTCCGCCCGTTACGGAAAGCGTTTTTGTAGTGGGGCCCATCGAGCCAGCTACATACCTTGGCCATTCTTCATTGGAATACTTTTCACAAGCTTTAACGGCAAGCTCAGCTGAAATTTTATTTAGCTTGTAGGCGATCGTGCTTATTTGGTATTCCTCAAGAACGATGCTGGTCGCTCCAAAGGTATTTGTTTCAATGATATCTGCGCCCGCCGCTAAATATTTTTCATGAATGGATTGGATGATTTCCGGCTGCGTCAGTGATAAATATTCATTGCAGCCCTCGAATTGTTCCCCGCCAAAATCATCTGCTGTCAAATCCTCCGCTTGAAGCATGGTTCCCATCGCCCCATCAAGTAGGAGAATCTTGGAATTTAACTGAACTTGAATCGCTTTTTTATTCATGTACTGCCACCTCTGATGTCTGTTTACTATCGACTTTTCTAATATATTTCGTAAGTTCCGCCGTCATTTCATAGCGAAGGAACGGAGTGATTAAATATATGCCCTTGAATTTTTCCCTTGCCGCGTCCACCAGTTCCCGCGCGATATTAACCCCTTCAATCCTTGACTTTACAGGGTCATCCCCCGCTAAAGCCATTGCCCTTCTTACGTTATCAGGCAATTTGATGCCTGGGATCTCATTATGGATGAATTCTGCGTTCCGGGTGCTTGTCAAAGGCATGATACCGATGAAAATCGGGGTTTCTAAATGTTTTGTAGCTTCATGTACTTCTTCGATTTGCTCCACCGAATAAATTGGCTGTGTCAAAAAGGATTGAGCACCACAGGAAATCTTCTTTTCCATTCTCAGTACTGCTTTATCCAAATATTTCACATTCGGATTAAACGCTGCCGCAATTTTAAAATTTGCCCGTTGCCCCAGACTTTGACCGGAATAGGAAAGACCTTCATTAAATTGTTTGACCATGCTTATAAGGTCGAAGGAAGATAAATCATAAACCGAAGTGGCACCCGGGAAGTCCCCTATTTTTGAAGGATCTCCGGTGATGATCAATAATTCATTCAGCCCCACCGTCTGCAGACCCATTAAATGTGATTGCAGGCCAATCAAATTTCGATCACGGCATGTTATGTGCACCATCGGATTAATATTCAATTGGTTCTTCAGTAGGTTAGCCAGAGCATCATTCGATATCCTTGGTGAGGCAAGTGAATTATCCGCTAGTGTAATGGAATCGACCCCTGCTTTTTTCAAAACCTCTGCACCGGTCATGAAGCTCTCTATTCCCAGCTTTTTAGGTGGATCAAGTTCAACCAGGATCGTCCTTTCCGTCTTGGCCTTTTCGTACAGTGGAAGTTCCAATTCTCTTTCGTTCACTTCAATTATTTCTATTTCACGGGATTTCGTAACTTTCTCTTTTACGGGAGCAAAACTTCCGATCGCATTCTTTACAGCTTGAATATGCAGTGGCGTCGTTCCACAGCACCCGCCTATGATAGCGGCACCTTGCTCACGAAGTTCCACTGCACTTGAACCGAAATATTCCGGCACGGCTTTATAGACGAGCCTTCCATCCACATAATCAGGGAGGCTGGCATTAGGGTATATGGCAATCGATGCTTGCTTTGGCAAACTCACTTCTTCCAAGGCCCTGATCATATGATGTGGACCAAGACGGCAATTCACCCCAACAACATCGGCACCCAATTGCTCGAGTTTTTGAAAGGCTTCATTTAAATGGATTCCATTTTGGAGATTACCCAGTTCATGCATCGAGACATTTGCGATGATCGGCAGTCCAGTTTCATTTTTTACGATTTGCAGAACGGTTTCCAGCTCTTCCAGGTCATAAAATGTTTCCAAGAGAATCCCATCAGGATTTTCCATCAACAGACTGTATAGCTGTTCACGAAACCCCCGTTTAATCTCTTCCATGCTTAAATCCGATTTTCTGATACTCCGTTGTGCCCCTATGGTACCGAAGACATAAGCCTTTCCTTTTGCCGCTTTTTTAGCAAGAATGACTCCCTGGCGATTGATTCTGCTTACTTCATCTTCAAGTCCATACCGTTTCAATTTGTTGAAATTGGCTCCGTATGTATTCGATTGAAGGATATCTGCACCAGCTTCCAGATAGGCACGATGGATAGACTCTATTTGATCCGGATTCGTGCAGTTTAATTCCTCATAACATTGATCGATGCCATTTGAGTACAATAAGGTGCCCATTGCCCCTTCCCCAACCAGCATTCTTTCTTTCACTTCTTTACGAAAATTCATCATTACACCCTCTCTCAAAAACAGTCCTGTTTTTGTCGTATTTTATGAGTATGAGAGAAAAGGAAAAAAAACCTTCTCAAAGAAGAAGGTTTTTTGAAACATTCTCCTCATCTATCAAGCTCTGCTTGCTGGATTTAGCACCTTTGCCTAAGCTGGTTGCTGAGGTTTCTTCGGGCCAGTCCCTCCACCTCTCTCGATAAGATCCATTTATATAATTTTCACAAGATTTCAAAATTAGATTATATTTAATTTACATTAATAATCTGTCAATTTCAATACCTGATCGACATTTTTTTCACTTTTGCAAAAATGATTCAATCTTTTGCAGCCTGAACCCTCTTCAAGATTCTTTGTTTCCAGTCTTCCGCTAATGGGTCCAGAGTAAGTAAAGCCTTGGCGCCTTCCAGCCCATCTCGTTTATGAAGGATTACCTCTGCTGCATAATGAACTGAAATTTTTTCTTGCGAACGATCTATTAGCACGATCTCGTTTTGTTTATTTATCGTTCCTTCTTGAAGTACTCTTGCAAAATAACCAGTGAAACTCGTTTTCAGCACGAGTTCCAAAAACTTAGGTTCTTGATTGAAGTGGGAAATGGTCGAACAAGGTATCCTCCCCTGGTTAATTTGAACAATCACATCGCCTATTTGATAAATATCGCCGATAAACGTGGTTTCTTCCCTCATCCCCGCTACGGTTAAATTTTCACCGAATGCTGGGATATCCAGCTTTTTAGAGAATCTCTCATTCCATAATGAATAATGCTCAAAGGGGTAAAAGCACAAAGCCCGATCAGGACCTCCATGGAACTTTTCATTACCTACCCCATCACCAATTATGCCTGATTTAGTCACTTTCACATTATCCTGTGCTTGTTTATCCATGGCTGAAAAGATATCGACATTCGAAAAACTTTCATGTTTCGGCTTTCCGGCCTGAAGTGATTTGATTTTTCCATTTTCCATTTTGCATCTTCCATTCATATTTAATTTATATCATCCTATATGTATAAATTATACTAAAAATCCATTATATTAGTAGTTTTTAAAAATATATGAAGTGAAAAAGCCACATGAGCCGTTAAATGGGCGAAATATCATTGATTTCCTGAAAAATCCATAGGTTAGTTTCAGTAATTTTGTTGCTATTTCAGAATTAAATATGGTAGAATATGAACACAATATATAGTCGAAAACTACAACCGTTCGCCTATATGTTGATTTTCACGATTGAATTCCTCATTGTCGCTCTTTAGGGAGCGAATTTTTTTGCCTTCATTATCATCCATCATTTTCTTTTAGTTCCATTCTAATCCTTAAATCGTGATTCACTTACCTATTTTCACTTTCATTCCCTATTCAAATACCTCCCTGTAAAGTCACTTTCATTCCCTTATAAGAGGCCTGATTCCTTGCTAAAACAAGCAGAAAAGCCGAGCGACACCATATGTCTTCCGCTCAGCTTCCTGTTTAAGCTTGTTTCTTTTTTTTTGGTGCCGCTTTCTTTCGGGTCGTCTTTTTCTTTTCCGGTTCATCATGTTTCGTACGGTCAATGGATGCCTGTAATGCCTCCATTAAATCGGTTACATTGTTGGAAACTGGTTCTTTTGTTTTGGCTGTAATCGTCGTCTGTCCCGTTTTCTTTGATTCAATCAATTCAAGTAACGCGGTTCGATAGTCATCGGTGTATTTTGTCGGATCGAAAGTGGTCGTTAATTGATCTATTAATAATACGGCAGTATCGATTTCTTTTTTTGCAATGGTATCATTGGCGGGGATATTCGGAACATCCGCTGTGGAACGGACTTCATCCGGATAATGAATCGTTTCCATCACCAAGGTATTATCAACGACTCGGATTACCGCCATTTGTTCTTTAGAGCGAATGATGATTTTTGCTAATCCTACCTTATTCGATTCCTTGAGGGCCTGCCTCAATAGGGAATAAGCTTTTATCCCTCCATCATTAGGGGACATGTAGTAACTCCGATTGAAATAAATGGGATCTATTTCTTCAATTTTAACGAAATCCACAATTTCCACGGCTTTTTCTTCGTTTTGTTTTTTCAGTTGCTCTAGTTCATTGTCTTCCAATACAACAAATTTTCCCTTTGTATACTCAAAAGCGCGGACTATATCATCCTTACCCACTTCTTTCTGGCATACCGGACAAACTTTTTCGTATTTAATCGGTGAATGACATTCCTTATGCAACGTCCTTAAAGAAATATCCTTATCCTCCGTTGCAGCATGAAGTTTGATCGGAATGTTCACCAAACCGAATGATATGCTCCCCTTCCACATCGTATGCATATTCGTCACCTCATAACTTATTTTTAAAGAGAAGAACAATTTTATTATTCCCCTTTGTTCAAAAAAAACCGAAAAAACAATTGCCAACTCTAACACTTCGTTTTTTTGGCAAAATAATGTTAATCAATTATTTGCGGAGGTGATACAAAAATGAAACCGATGCTGCCAACATATTCCCCCGAAGCCCCCAGCTCCAAGGATTGGCGTTATGAAGTCAAATATGACGGCTTTAGGGCTATTTTAACGATAGACTCCGATACCATAAGCATTTCAAGTCGGAACGAGAAGGAATTATCACCACAATTCCCAGAAATCATTGCTTACATCAAAGAACTGGACCTGGAAGAATATCTCCCGCTTCAGTTGGATGGAGAATTGGTCTGGCTTACCAATGAAGCGAAAGCGGACTTTTTTCAAATACAGTGGCGAGGACGCCTTGGTAAACAATCCCTAATATCCGAAAAATCCCGCTTTTCCCCATGCCGGTTTATAGCGTTTGACCTGCTTCGCATCAACGGAAAAGACTTAGCAGCTAAACCTATGGAAGAACGTAGGGAATTGATGTTGAATATGGGGGCAAAACTTGGCTTTCCTATTCCGCCTGCTCCCAACGATAAGGCTTTGATACAATTAATAGAAAGTTTTGACGTTTTGGAAAGTGCCTTGAATAAGGTCACCCTATTAGATGGCGAAGGGGTTGTCGCCAAGGAAATTAGGGGTACTTGGCAAGAAGGAAAACGTACTACATCTTGGATTAAGGTGAAAAACTGGAAAACCGTTTCTTGTTTCATTACAGCATTGCACAAAGAAAATGGTTATGTTTCCCTCGCAGTTTTCAAGGAAGGTGCCGTAACGAAAATCGGAAGTGTTAAAAATGGACTGAGTGCTCAAGATAAAAGTATATTGCATCAACTGATAAAGCAAAATGCATCAAACGAAGACGCACAATTTTTTTATATCCATCCATCCATTTGCATAGAAGTTCAATTCTTACACGTATACGAGGAAAATGAATTGCGTGAGCCCCAGTTTTCGCAATGGCTTTTACAAACGACTCCCGATGAATGTACCTGGGAGAAATTTGTGCTAGGTCAATACACATTTCCAGATACGGTACAAATAACTTCCAGGGATAAACCGCTTTGGATAACTGAAGGTAAACAGGTGGTAAAAGTTGAATACCTTCATTATTTACGTGAGGTTTCAGCTTTCTTCTTACCCTTCTTGAAGGATAAACTGCTTACGACGATCCGCTATCCTCATGGCACTTTGGATAAAGAAAGATTTTTCCAGAAAAACAAACCTGATTATGCGCCGGCTTTTATTAAAACGTTCATGGATGAGGATATCGAATACATGCTGTGTAACGATATTGAAACGCTTCTTTGGTTTGGTAATCAGCTTGCATTGGAATTCCATGCCCCATTTCAGAAAGCGGGTAAAACAAGACCTGACGAAATCGTCTTGGACTTGGATCCCCCATCAATCGAATTTTTCTCCTTTGCAATAAAGGCCGCACAGGAAATTAAAAAAGTGATGGAATCATTAAGGATTAAAGCTTTTGTAAAAACTTCAGGTAATAAAGGACTGCAAATTCACATCCCACTGCCTGAAGACAGATTTACTTATCAGGAGACACGCATATTCACCGACTTTCTCGGTGACTACTTAACAAGTTCCAATCCAAATGATTTTACAACCGAAAGAATGAAAATAAATCGGCACAATCGACTTTACTTGGACTTTGTGCAGCATAGTGAAGGAAAAACCATCATCCAGCCTTATTCCCCACGGGGAAATTCTTTCGCAGGTGTGGCTACTCCTTTGTTTTGGGAAGAAGTGGACGAAAATCTCCAGTTAAAGGACTATACGATTGAAACCATCCCAAACAGAATAAAAAGGGATGGATGTGCTTTTGTGGATTACAGACTTGTCGATAATGGACCAGCCTTTTTGGAAGTTTTGTCGTTCCTAAAACAAAAAAAAACCAACAACTGAAATAAACCCAAAGAGTCAGAAGTCGCTTTATTTATTAGGCAACCTTGAGGGAATGTAAAATGTAGCGTTGGAACGTAGGGCACTCGCTTTTCTTCGGGTTTGTCAACCTAATGGGATTCGAAATGGTCTTATCCCGAAACCCTTTCTCAATTTAATATAGAGAATACAAGACTGGCTTTCACTACATGATTTTTTACTTTATATGAGATGAAAACTCACTGGATTGAAGAAATTTGCGACACTCCTGCCGAATAACTGGCTAGCCGAGACCCCACAGGAGCTTGAGCCTAGGAGGCTTGGCAGACACTCGGCGGAAAGGGAACCGATTTCTGAAATCAACTGCAACTTTTTAAAATAAGAAAACTGCAGGCAAACTCGCTTTTCTCCGAGTTTGCCTGCAGTTTGAAGATTTCTTTATAATTTTGTTTTCAAATAACTTTGCACTTCATCCTGAAGCTTGGCATATAAGCTTGTTTCCAATTCAAAATCCTCTTTTTCAAGCATTTCAAATTTTTCAGGCTGATCTAAATCTATTTCAATCGATACCTTGAATTCATAAGTTGCGTTCCCGATTAAATCAATTGAATACTTTTGGCTTTCTTCATCATGATGGACGACACATTTCACTTTTCCGCCGTTATTGTAGACAGATATTTCACTTTCCAACGCGTTTAAACCAACAGAGCATGTTACAAGGCTTGAAGCCGACATCGCCGTTCCACATGCATTCGTGAAGCCTACTCCCCGTTCGAATGTCCGCACATAAATGCTCCCTGGTTCCAGCTCTTTCACAAAGCTGACATTGACACCATCAGGGAAAAGTTCATTTGGTTGATTGACCTTTGTTGAAAGTTCTTCCTGCAAATCACTTTGTAAAACATCACTATCGACGAGTGTGATCAAATGTGGATTAGGAACCGCCAATGCCGAAAATAGCAGGGTATCATGAAGTTCCGGCAATGGTTCGTTTTGCAGCTGTTCTTTAGCCAATACAAGAGGTAGATCCTTCACATTGAAACTTACTGGTGAAATTTCCACCTTGAAAGTCGGAATGCCCTCATAAATATCTTCCGTTTTTTCCACGAGTAGATCTGCCTTCATGGTTTCCACGATCATTTTATCTAGCCCTAGAACGTCGTTCGCGTAACGTGCAACACATCGAAGTCCATTGCCGCACATCGAGGCTTCAGATCCATCCGCATTAAAGACACGCATCCGGCAATCGGCATGTTCACTTTTCATTACGAACAAAATACCATCCGCTCCAAGCTTCTCCCTATTGCATAGGGCCTTCGCGAAATTTTTCCGCTCTTCTTCAGTAAACGTCAGGGTTGTAGTCAATTCATCAATGATTAAGAAATCATTTCCTGAACCATGGCTTTTTAAACCTTCAATAATCATCCTGTCACATCCTCTAATATGCTGCTTTTCATTTATCATTTTTTAATATTCTATATCATAGCATTTTCAAGATGGATGTGTCATCGCGTAAATCACATTAAATCCATTTTTTCCAACGAAAAAACAAATAAGAAGAAGCGGTTGGAATAAGAATTAACTCATTCCAACCGCTCTTTTGAATAATTAACCGATCATACCGATGATGAAATAGACGATAAACATTCCGGCACTCACATACATCGGGGCTGACACTTCTTTTGCTTTTCCGGTTACAAGCTTCAAGAAAGGGTACAGGATGAAACCGAATGCCATTCCATCGGCAATACTGTATGTGAAAGGAATGATCGTGATGATCATGATTGCAGGTATGCTCTCGGTTAAATCACTGAAATTCAGCTTTTTTATGTTTCCGAGCATCAAAATGCCAATGATAATCAAGATGGGGGCAATGGCGCTGTCAGGGATTACTTTAATCACCGGTATAAATAACAGTGATAGAATGAATAGAACGCCTGTCACCACTGAAGTAAAACCAGTCCTGCCTCCTGATGCGATTCCAGCTGCCGTTTCTACTGTTGCAACGGTAGGACTCGAACCGAATAAGCCTGATAATAGAACGGACACACTTGTCGCCTGCAGCGACTTTTTATAGGCATCCTGGCGGTTGATACTGTCTACATGCCCGTGTACAAGACCAATATTTTCAAAAACAAGAACCATCGTCATCGCAAATACACTTATCCAGAATTCAATCCGGTTTGCTTCCAGGAACGATAATGAAAAGAAAAGATCGCCGTAGGAAGCTGTGTCTATGCCTGAAAAATGGATATCCGATAGTTGAACCGTTCCGAACCAATAGGCAATGAGGCTGCCTGCCAGGATGGTAATCATGAAATTACCGGGGACATTCTTGATGAACAGCGTGATTGCCAATAAAAAGGTCAACACCGTTGCACACACGGCTGGATCGCTTAAATCTCCGAGTGCGACGATTGATGATGAACCTCCTGTGATTATCCCGCCCTTTTCAAGACCGATTAGCATCAAGAATAAGCCAAGACCGACAGATATGGCTTCTTTTATCGAACTTGGAATCGAATCACTGATTAACTTAGAGTATTTTGTAAAAGCGATGATTACAAAAATTAACCCGGAGATAAACACAGCACCAAGAGCCGATTGCCAAGATAGACCCATTCCTTGAACCATGGTATAAGCAAATAGGGCATTTACGCCCATTCCTGGAACGAGAAGGATTGGGACATTCGCCCAAAGTCCAATCATGACACAGCTTAAAGCAGATAAAAGAATCGTGGCGATCACTGCACCATTAATCGGTATGCCCGCTTCCGATAAAATCAGGGAATTCACGATGAGAATATAGACTATCGTAAAATAGCCGACCACTCCAGCAAGGATTTCACGTTTTCCATTCGTTCCATAGTCGGAAAAATGAAAAAACGTTTCCAAGTTTAATTTCTTCATGTTGTATCCTTATTAAATTTATCCCTCGCCCACCCGTTTGTATTAGTGACAAACTACACTTGGCGATTTTAACAAAAAAAAGGATAAAAATAAATAGCAATGATAAAAATTTGAAAAAAAAACTGCCGGGAATGATCCCGACAGCCTCGATGAATATATTATTTTTGTTCTTGCGAATATCCATCTACTACCAATTCCAGCTTCCCTGTATCAGGCGAAATGATTAGACCATGCACAGGAATATTTTTAGGGATCAAAGGATGTCCTTTAATCACTTCGACGCTGTTCTTACAACTTTCATAAACATCATCAAATCCGCGAAGCCAATTGCGGATATCGATTCCTGCAGCTCCCAGTGTATCGATGGTGCTCTTTGGTATATCACGTTCGATCATCTTGTCCATTACAGAATCGGCATCGACTGATGCCATTCCGCAGTCATGGTGAGGTATGACCAATACTTCATCTGCCTTTAGCTCATAAATAGCAACAAGGATACTCCGCATCACACTTCCGAATGGGTGGGAGACGATTGCGCCGGCAGTCTTCAGGATTTTGACATCGCCATTTTTGACATTCAAGGATTTTGGCAATAGTTCAACGAGCCGAGTGTCCATACAGCTTATGATGACCATACGTTTCTCAGGAAACTTGTCCGTTCTATACTTAACATATTCACCTTTTTCTACAAACTGTTCATTATAATCAAGAATCTCATTAAGTAAACTCATAATTTACCACCTTTTCATTATGTATTTAATTTATGTATCTCCTATTATTATATCAAATATTTAAAAGATTTGCTAAAGGGTAACCATAGTCAATTTGAACGATGATTCAGAGTGGCTGCACAGAACCCAAAGACGATGATTTTAGGAATTTCAGCAACATTTGATGAAAAAGAAAGTATGGGTGTATTAGTCTTGAATCGTTTCCCCCACTCCAAAGGCATCCAGCCTTCTTGATATGAAACGATCTTTTCCCCGTCTTTTGTGACAATCTCGAATGAATTAACGCTCCCCGGCGTTTCAATGGGCATCCATTCCGTACCGTCTGCCTTATAGATCATTCCATTGATTTTCACGAATGACCTATTTTCTTGATACGATCCTATAATGCCGCCCTGGTCATCCATGATCGTCATTTTATTGAAAAGCCCCCTTTTGATATGGTACTTAGCCAGCAAACGCCCTTCATGGTCCACCAGTTCATAACGCTTGGTCATGAGCATCGACAAGAAATTGGGTATCATCCACATGAACCACTTCATATTCAAATCCCGTATCTCTCCCATTAGTGACCCATCAGGCGCAAATAGGAGCAGGCGCAAAGTCGGTGCTGGCATAAAAGTCAATAAAACATGTTCATTTTTTAATAACCCGGTATTCGTCCCGACGAGTTCATCAGGCAATTCCTTCATTCTATTTTCATATATCCGATGACTGATAAATTGGGCAATGCTAAAGAAAATAAAAGGAGACGTGATCAATAATATATTGCCCGGTATCATCGCAAAAATATGGCAAATGAAAAATACAAATGCCAAAAGAAGAGATATCCAAGATGCATGAAAATTTGAATTGCTCGTTTTCTGATAAAATTCACGTATATTCATATCCCGCTCTGCTCCTCACCCCTTACAAGAAAGATTGCCGCCTTAAGGGCGGCCATTTTAGCAGTACAACAATCCGCCCGGCATCCACTTCCTAAAAGTGCATGGAAGTAGTTTTCATAATACTTTATTCGCTTTAATGTGATCTATTCCCTTTTTAAGAAGGGCATTTCCCAACACGGTTCAAATAAAAAAGGACTCCGAATTGAACGGAATCCTATAGTAGACAAAATGGCTTCTACCCAATTTTAAAAACAAGACTAATGTCTTTTTAATGATTCCTTATTGGATTGAAGAAATTTGCGACACTCCTGCCGAATTACTGGCTAGCCGAGACACCGCAGCCGCTAGGCGAGGAGGCTTGGCAGGCAGTCGGCGGAAAGGGAGCGGATTTCTTCATTCCACTGGAACGTTTTTAAATAAAAAACTGCAGGCACTCCGAATGAACGGAATCCTTTTACATCATTCTATAATATCCTGAAAATCAACGGGAACCTGTAATCCGTTCCTTCATAAGCCCTAACAGCAGCTATGATGGTGAATACGACTAAAGCTATCCCGATAACCGGCAATAGCAAGAATCCAACCAATACTATAGTGAGTATCCCTGCGACTATTGAATATACGGTGTAGGAAATGAAAAAATTCAAGTATTCCCTTCCGTGATAATCCACAAATTGTGACGAGTCCTTCTTCAATAACCAAATCACCAAAGGACCGATAAATGCTGTAAAAAAGCTGATCACATAAATAAGGGCAGCAAACACTCTTTCATCTTTAGTAGGCATAGTGTCTTCTCCTCCTTTCTCATATGAATAATTACGAATCAAATGAAAAATAGTTTCATTTTCCTTTCATTTTATTCGAAAACAGGTAAAATTGGACTGCTTTTTCTTGATATAGCAAATAAAATCCGGACATGTTCATCATTCTTGTGCATACAGTTTAAATAATGGATTGTCCTATACCTTCTAGAATGGAGTGATGTTTTTTTGCTGAATGAATTTCAAGCCTTCATCCTTGGGATCATTCAAGGCTTGACTGAATTTTTACCTATTTCAAGTACTGGACATTTATATTTAGGACGGCATATTTTCCATCTTGACGAGGCCGGAATTTTTCTGGATACCATGCTCCACATCGGAACATTGCTGGCGTTATTGGTCGTCTATAAGAATGACATAATTGCCATTTTGAAAAATCCTTTCTCAAAAATGACTCTGCTTCTCATTGCTGGGACGATTCCTGCAGTAATTGCCGGCATTTTACTCGGGGATTGGTTTGATGGCCTTTCAAAAACAGGTGTCACCATTGGCTGGGAATTTTTAGCGACCGGACTGATTTTATGGGTAGCGGACGGAGTGAAAAAAGGGGCCAAATCCCTTAATGAAATTTCCATTAAAGATGCGCTGATTATCGGTACCTTCCAAGCTGCTGCCATCATGCCTGCTCTTTCGCGCTCCGGCCTAACGATAGCCGCCGGTCTCTTCTGCAGATTGGATAGGGCCACTGCAGCCTATTTTTCCTTTTTGCTTTCAATTCCTGCCATTACGGGGGGCATCGTATTTCAGATGAAACCGATTTTTACTGGAGATGTTGAACGGCTTCCACTCACTGCGCTTTTCGTCGGAACCCTGGCCGCAGCAATCTTTGGTTATATTGCAGTAGTATGGATGATCGATTTCTTAAAAAAGCGTTCACTGAAAATATTCTCCATTTATGTATGGGCCCTCGGCGCAATCATTTTATTCATGCAATTCACAGGTGAATTTTAAAGAAAAAGGCGGGCGAAAAACCAGTTTTTCAAGGAAAAATGCAGACGTTTGCCTACTGATTTCCCCCTTCAGGAAAAAGTTGAAATTTGACGAAAAAAAAAGGCAAAAAACCTATTCCCAAACCGTTTTTTTTTTAGTATTATACCTTCGTAAGGTACTTTAGATTTGCATATTTTCTGACAATAAAAATAGGGAAGGCAAATGGTGCGCCACCGGTTTCCGGTTCTAGTGGGTTCGATTCCCACCCCGAAATTTTTTGATGAACGACTTAAAAAATTTCGAGGGTGGGCAGCGACTACGCATAAGAACTGCCCTCAAACGGAGGGACGGAAATGTTAAAAAAGAGAGATTTCACAGATTGTTTTTCTCTTTATGAACAAATGACGCATCCAGATGTCTTCCCTTTCGTGCGCCATAAGGTAGATTCATATGAAGAATATGTTTTCATCACTAAGCAAACGATCGAAGCCGAAGATGCTGGGCAACTCATTTCACGAACAATCTTGGATGAATGGGAAAATCCCATCGGTTGTATTTCTTTATATGATATTGAAAATGGTGCAGGTTTCTTAGGCACATGGCTTGGCAAGCCTTATCATGGAAAAGGGTATAATGCCATTGCAAAAGACGCTTTCTTCAAAGAGCTTTTTTTCGAGCTCGGTTTGGAAACGGTCTTCATGCGTATTCGCAAAAAAAATATCCGCTCTATAAAAGCTGCAGAAAAGCTTCCCTATGCCGTCAATGCCAACGAAACAAGAAAATCCCTTTATGATCAGATCAATCATGAAGAAGATATCTACGATTTGTATGAAATCCCTAAAGATTTATACACCTTTCATATCCTTAGACAGCATGATGATGATGAACAGCAGTTACTTGAAGCATAAAGCGAAGAACATTTCAATTTGGATTTGTTTATCTTTTCATATAATGGCCGGAGCTTCCAAACCTGGAAAGCTCTTTTTTCCATTTACATAGGATGTTTAAGATAGATTGCTGCAAATCCCTATTCTTTTTAGGGATATTTTTTTATAATGAATACAATTGACCAATTCATCAATATATTCAAAGCGTCATTGAAAGGACTTAATCATGAAAAAAACATTTGCTTTTATCGTGCAGCTTATCTTCCTGCTCATCATTTGCAAGCTCGGCTATTATTTAGCCAATTTACTTCAATTACCCGTACCAGGCAACGTCATCGGCATGATTCTGTTATTCGGTTTATTACAGACGAAGGTTATAAAAGTCGAATGGATTGAACTTACTTCAGGATTTTTGGTAAAGCACCTAGCCTTTTTCTTCATCCCCATTTCAATCAGTTTAATGACAATGGGATGGCTTTTCATTAAATTCGGTTTGCCATTGGCACTTACATTGGGAGTCAGCCTGATATTTGGATTCATCGTTTCAGCTTTGACTGTTCAGAAGCTATCCCATAGAGGAGAGGTTAAGCAGCATGACAGCGCTCATCACAACATATAGCATCTTGATAACCATCCTTGCCTATTTCATTGGAAGGAAAATATATGCTAAACATCCATCACCTTTTACGACGCCCGTATTTTTCAGTACGGTTACGATAATTCTCGTATTGCTGATCAGCGGTTTGGACTTCGAAGATTATTCACCGGGAAAAGACATCATAACCTATTTCCTGGGACCGGCTACCGTTGCTTTGGCCGTACCACTTTATAAGAATAGAAAGATAATCGTTAAATATGCAATGCCGGCAATTAGCGGCATGATATTTGGCCTTATGGTCACATTGATCATTGCCTTCGCCATCGCTAAAGCATTTTCTCTTCCGCAATTCATACTCCAAGGATTGGCGGTTAAATCCATTACAGTGCCCATCGCTGTTGAAATCACTGAACTTTATGGCGGAAATTCCAATATATCAGCAGCCTTCGTCATTTTGACTGGGGTGCTGGGTACGATGATCGCTCCAAAAATGATGGATAAACTAAACATTACGATGCCCTTCGCTCGTGGTATCGCTTATGGTACGATCGCTCACGGTCTCGGAACTGCTCAAGCTGCCCAGGAAAGTGAGTTCACCGGGGCTGTCGCAGGTGCGGCAATGGCTATCGCGGGTATTCTTATTTCCTGTTTTTTTCCTTTTATAAGTAATTTCCTATAAAAAGAACCGCAACGTCAACGACGTTGCGGTTCTTTTTTATGATTTACCTTTTTTGCAAATCGTCGTATAAACGCCTAAGAATATAGGTTTTATACAGCTCCAGCTTTTTTTTCTCAATTGGATGATAGCTTATCCCTGCAGCTTTTAGCTGCTGAATGAACCATCCTTTGGAATATTCATAAGCCATTCTACCCCCTCCTCTGTTCGAAAAAGATATGCTGCATAGAGGGGATTGATACTTATTTTTTTGCAGCCATTACTTGTAGTAATAATTCATACATTTCAGCTGCCGTTTTGAATGGGCGTTTTTGACGCATTTTTTCCTGATATTCATTCGATTGTTCCAATAAATCCGCTAATGTATCATTAAAAATCCGGTCATTTAACTCTTCTTCTTGAATGACTTTACAAAAGCCCTGTTTTTCAAAGCTTGACGCATTCAGAATTTGATCTCCGCGGGATGCATTGGCACTTAGAGGGATAAGCAGCATCGGCTTTTGCAAACCAAGGAATTCAAAGATTGAATTCGAACCTGCCCTTGATACAACGACATCAGCAGCCGCCAAAAGATCGAATAATTCTTCATGTACGAATTCAAAAGGAGCATATCCCCTTTGTTTCAATTCCGTTTTCACATTTCCCTTCCCACAAATGTGTATAATCTGGTAATCCTTTAATAAAGCATCTAGGTTATCTGTAATCATATTATTGATTTTAACGGCCCCAAGGCTCCCGCCCATAACGAGTAACACCGGTTTGTTATTCGTGAATCCACAGAACGTCTTACCAGCTGAAGCGCTTCCCTTAAAAATCCCATCGCGCAATACAGCGCCTAGATACATGGCCTTATCTTTCGGAAGGTCTTTTTCCGTTTCCTGGAAAGTGGTGAAAATTTTCGATGCAAGTGGCATGGCAATCTTATTAGCCAGACCAGGCGTATAATCCGATTCATGTATCGCAATCGGTATTCTCAGCATCCTGCCTGCCAAAACGACTGGAACCGAAACGAATCCACCTTTAGAAAAAATGAAATCCGGCTTGGTCTTTTTTAATATTTTTCGTGCATCAAAAATCCCTTTTATGACCCGGAAAGGGTCTTTCATATTTTCAACTGATAGATAACGTCTGAATTTACCTACGGAAATCGTTTCATAACGGACCTCGGGAAATTCCGTTTCGATGATATTTTTTTCAATGCCTTTTTTTGAACCAATATAGGTAACATCCCAATCATGCTTTAAAAATTCCGGGATGATTGCTGCATTAACAGATACATGACCGGCAGAACCGCCTCCGGTAAATACTATTTTCTTAGTCAATATTTCCACCTTCCAAACTTAAAAAATCACTTTGCATCCATATTACCATATATCCCTGCCATTAATAACTTGAAAAAGTATTCAGTGAACCGCAAAATCCCCGTGAGGAATGTAATCATCGATTATTTTTCCTTTTTCAGCATGAATATATTATAATCTTAGTATTCTACAATACTACAAGATACATTGGAGGAGTAATACATTGCAAGAAGTTTCTGAATCACTAGATCAATTTGATGGAATCGAAGCCTGGACCAAATTAGGAATATCCATTGGTATTTTTCTAATCTTCCTTTTGCTTCGGAAAGTATTTACTACATATATATTCAAGTTCTTTCTACGAATTGCAGAAAAACGCAAAGTAGAATTTGCCGCCAACTTAATGCTCGCTTTAGAACAGCCGGTAAGATGGCTTATCGTTTTGATTGGTGTTATCATTTCACTGCACTATTTTCCGATTGACTCACCTTCGGTTGAATTAAGATCGAAAATATACAGATCATTTTTCGTCTTCTTAATAATTTGGACGATTTTCAATATCAGTTCGATCTTAACCATTTTATTTCCGAAATTAGTAAGTAAATTCGGGCTTGAAGTCGATCAAATCGTCATGCCGTTCTTTACGAAAATCATAAAATTAATCATCATTGCTTTTGGTGCCTCCATCATTGCTGAAGAATGGGGATTTAATGTCGATGGATTCGTTGCAGGGCTTGGATTGGGTGGATTGGCTTTCGCTCTTGCCGCTAAAGATACAGTCAGCAACTTCTTTGGAGGGATCGTCATCGTTACCGAAAAACCTTTTACCATAGGAGATTGGGTAAAAACTCCAAGTGTTGAGGGAACCATTGAAGACATTACATTCCGAAGCACCAAAGTTCGGACTTTTGCCCAAGCTCTAGTTACAGTCCCAAATGCGACCCTTTCGAATGAACCGATCATCAACTGGTCCAAGATGGGAAAAAGACAGATTGCCTTCCATTTAGGTGTGAATGTCACGACACCAAAAGAAAAATTGGAAAATGTCATTAAAGACATAGAAAGAATGCTGATTGATCATCCTGAAGTCCATCCGGAAACGATTTTGGTTAAATTTGATGAGTTCAGTCATTCCGGTTTCAATCTTTACCTTTATTTCTTCACGAAAGCGACGGACTTTGGAGGATATTTATCAATCAAAGAAGATGTGAACTTTAAAATAATGGAGATATTGGAACAGGAAGATGTTCAAATTGCCATTCCGTCCCAAGCCTTCATTCTTCAAAAAGACTCAAATATGGAAGCCATGAATGATTTTGAATCCATGCGCGACTGACAAAAGGACTTGCCCAAAAACGGAAAGTCTCAGAATGTAGACAACCTCGATGAAAATCGAGGTTGTCTACATTTTTTTATGGCTTGTACATATTTTGCCGTTGATTATAACGTAAGGCACTCGCTTTCCGCGGGCTGTCCGGGAGCCTCCTCGGCGCTCTTGGCGCCTGTGGGGTCTCCCCTTGGACGCGCTTTTCCCGCAGGAGTCTCGCACACCCGCTCCAATCAACTTTGTTTTAACTTTTAGATAGAACCCTTTTGCCTAAAGTCTTTATTGTTTTAAAATAGACTAATTAAAACTTGAGGTGATGAGGATGCTTTCTAAACATGATTCTATTCAGCGAGATCAACTTGAAATGGTTACTTTAGATCTTTAAAGTGTCGTTTAATTTTCCCCGAACATTGAGATATGAGGCACTTTTCATGGAAACCATATCGCACTTTTTCACATGTGTGGAATCCACGTATACTTGCTCTGCACTTATTAACTTAAATAAGCTAAAAATCAAAAGGGGTTCTGAATTTTTTAATTCCGAACCCCTTTTGTCTACAAACTGAGACTTGCCCAAAACGGCAAGTCTTTTTTAGCTTCAAATAAAAACTCTTAAAACATCACATGCTTATGTGATATAATTCTTTCATTGTGTTGAAAATTGCAAATATTGATATTGAGGTACTTTAATGAATCAGACTTATACTAAATCACAAAAGATCCGCCTATTATTTTATATATTGATACCTATCCTGATAACCCAAATCAGCATGTATGCCATGACCTTTTTTGATGTGATGATGTCAGGACAATACAGCACTCAGGACGTTGCTGGCGTCTCCATCGGCAGTTCGCTATGGACACCCGTATACACGGGGCTGAGCGGGATATTGATTGCCTTAACGCCGGTGGTTTCACAGCTGGTCGGTTCCAGGCAGTCTAAATCCGTTTCCTATTCCGTGATGCAGGCCATTTATTTAGCTGTCACTTTAGCCTTATTCATATTAATCATTGGGGCGTTTGCTTTGAACCCCGTATTGAATGCCATGGACCTTGAAGATAGTGTCCACATGGTTGCTCATGATTATTTGATTGCACTTTCACTCGGTATCATTCCTTTATTCGTTTATAATGCGTTAAGGGCCTTCATTGATGCTCTGGGGCAGACCAGGATATCCATGATAATCACCTTATGTGCACTCCCGGTAAACGTCCTTTTTAATTACCTATTAATCTACGGGAAGCTTGGATTCCCCGAACTTGGCGGTGTCGGTTCGGGGTACGCCACTGCCATTACTTATTGGTTAATTGCCTTGGTGGCCATCCTTGTTGTAATAAAAATAAACCCGTTTTCGACATATAAGGTTTTCAATGAATTTTTCCGGGTTTCCTGGAAAGAATGGCGTGCTTTATTATTGATTGGAGTACCCATCGGGCTGGCTATCTTTTTTGAAACAAGCATTTTCTCGGCCGTCACCCTCTTGATGAGTAAGTATGATACCGTCACAATAGCATCGCATCAGATTGCCATGAATTTTGCCTCCCTGCTTTATATGATACCGCTAAGTATATCCATGGCTTTGACGATCGTCATTGGATTTGAAATTGGGGCAAACCGTTATAAAGATGCAAAAGTGTATAGCTGGATTGGCATTTCGATGGCCTTGACAATGTCGCTCGTTTTGTCGACCATCCTATTCCTCTTCCGTGAACCTGTGGCTTCTTTATACACAAAAGATCATGAGGTAATGATGCTGACTTCACATTTTTTAATATATGCCATCTTCTTTCAGATATCGGATGCCCTCCAGGCACCTATTCAGGGTATATTGCGTGGATATAAAGATGTTAATGTCACATTTGCGATGTCACTGGTCTCCTACTGGATTCTCGGGCTTCCCATTGGCTATGTTTTCGCAAAGTATACCGATATGGGAGCCTTTGGGTATTGGATTGGCCTAATTACCGGCTTGGCTCTCGGAGCAATAGGCTTGGCGGCTCGCTTACGGTTCATACAGCAAGTGAAATATAAAAAAATGGCGTGAAAAAAGAGTGGGGCTGGATTACCGGCCTCACCCTTTTTCATTCTCACGCTAGGCTTTATATATTTTCCCGAGAACATCCTTTCCGCCTGTTACCGGAATGATGCTGCCGGTAATGAAATCTGACTCCTCATCACAAAGAAACGTGACGACCCTCGCTATATCTTCGCCTGTACCCGGTCTGCCGATTGGAACCGTACCATCCTTTTCTGCTCTCGCGCCCCTAATTTCCCCCTCTTTCCAATCACCTACTATATCACCAGGACAGACCATATTCACGGTGATGCCATGTGTAGCTTCTTCCGCAGCTAAAGTTCTTGTCAAGGAGGTCAAGCCGCTCTTTGCCGCAGCAAAAGCAGAACGATAAATCCAGCCTGGTGCAGTTTCACACCGTTCAAACCCTAATGTAATGACTCTGCCCCAGTTTCTACTTCGCATTTGCGGAATAAGTTCCTTCGCAAAATAGAAAAAACCGTTTAAATTCCCATCCATGATGTACTTCCATTCATCACTGCCATATTCAGTCATGTGTTTACGATCATGCATATATGGCCCTGCGTTATGAATGAAGATATCAACATGGCCAAAGACCTCCAAAATCTTTTGCAAAATATTCCGGCAATCTTCTTCACTTGACGAGTCACCTTGAATCGCAAGTGCCTTAACATGGTATTTTTCCTGTAATTCATCCACTAATGCTAAAGCTGCCTTTTTACTTTTTCGATAAGTAATGATAATGGCCATTCCATTATCCGCGAGTGAAAATGCCATCCTTTTGCCGATTCCCGTTGCTCCACCAGTAATAAAAGCTACTTTTTCATCCACAGGCCTACCCTCTTTATCTAATGGATTTTACTTAATTATACATAAGTTTATTCCGTTTTCTATAATTTAGTAATTATATAAAAGAACCTATGGGCTTTAGCTGCATAAAATATAACAAATAAACCTGTCAGACCATAAGCAGGAGAGAGGAATTCAATATGTTTCCTTGGAATTCACTTTTTTCTTTTAAGAATAACCCGAACCAAAAGGATTTCATGAAAAATATGCAGCAAAGTGATGTACAATCATTCATTGAAAAAGTATTTTCACAAGTCATACCTGAAAATATGCAAGGTATGATGAATCAAAATGATGGCCGCTCACAAAAAGAAAATGCCAGATCTGAACATCCTTTACATGCCGAAGTATTTGAAACGCATTTATATGTCTTCGTAAGAATTCCAATAGAAGATGAATCTTGGCTAAAGAAAATGAAACTTTACCATACATCTAACCAATCCATCATCGAGGGGATTCCTGAAGAGTCAGATCGGCATGTCATAACACTCCCCGCACCTGTAAAGAAAAAAGGGGCATCAGCCCAATATAAAGAATCAACATTGGAAATACGTCTTCAGAAAAGTTTCAATACACAGTATTCAGAAATCGATGTATCCGAGATTTAAGTGGCTTCACCGGGACCTCACTGATGTTAAGGTGCGGTTCCAGTTATTTCTTGGTTCAATTTTTTTAGATTTGGGTACATTATAGAGAACCAATCAATGTCAGAATTGATTTTTTCCATGGAATGGAATAATCTATTTCTCGCAAAAAAAAACGCACCCCATATTAATGGGATGCACTTTTCTATTAATCTATTATTTTCCGATGAATTGTTGAGTCCAGTAGTTACCAGATTCTACGTAACCTACTCCGATATGAGTAAAGCTAGAGTTCATGATGTTTTCACGGTGTCCTTGGCTATTCATCCAAGCTTGTACCACTTCTTCAGGTGTTTGTTGACCTTGTGCGATGTTTTCACCAGCTGATGTATAGCTGATTCCGAATTTTTTCATCATATCGAATGGTGAGCCGTAAGTTGGGCTATTGTGATCAAAGTAGTTATTATCTTTCATGTCTTGAGACTTGATACGTGCAACTTTGCTCAACTCAGTGTCGATTTTAAGAGCTGACAAACCTTGTTTTTCACGTTCTGCATTAGTTAATTTAACAACTTCTTGTTCAAAAGCACTTAATTCAGAGCTTGTCTCTTGTTTTTCATCAGTTGATTTATCAGGTGTCACTTCCGGTGCTGCAGGTTTTGCTTCAGGCTTTGCTTCAGGTTTTGCTTGGTTCGCTGTTCCAGCTTCTTGACCTGGTGTTTGAACTGGTGTTTGAACTGGTTTTTGAACCGGTTTTTGTTGTGCCTGCGCTGCAGGTAAAGTGATGTTGTATTTAGCTAGGTATTGGTTAAGGACATTTTGCATATCCTCTTTATTCATAGATTTATAAGTTACTTGTTTAACAGTATCACAGTTGGCTGCTTCAGCTTGGTTAGCTCCTACTCCTGTGAATATAATAGCTGCAGCCGCTGCTGCTGACATAAACATTTTCTTTTTCATTCGTATTTCCTCCTGTGATGTTCGTTTTGTGTTGTGCTTTGCTTCTGGAATTATCATAACATGCACTTTTTGTAATAAATGCACCAGAAATTTCCATCGAATTTAACAGGATACGAAAGAGAAAATATTATTACCCTAGTTTCAGAGAAAACTTGCAAGAATGCTTTACCTATCTATGTTTCTTTCGTTGGTATATATACTCATATTTTTCCAGCCCTTACTTGTCAATGGTAGTTACATAGAACCATTTCCATTGAATACTAATAACTTTTTGTTGACATATCGTATTTAACCAACTTAATATGACTTTCATTACTTTTATGTTACAAATTTTTCGATTTAACTTCGACGCTCCGTCTTTTGTCCCGATCATTTCTACCCTATTTCCTTGGTCCATTTTTCAAAAAAAAAAAAAACAATTCGGATTCACTTCCGAATTGTTTTGAGTTTGATGGTCATTCATCATTTCATTTCTTCATCATCCATTTCGTCCATTTCCTTTTTCCCACCATTTTGTTCAGGAGTGCTTGGCTTCCCTATGACGAATTCTTTCTTTGGCATGTTGTGCATATCCCTTGCCGTTACATGGGCATATACATAATAGGTTCCTTCTTCATCAAAAATCTTCTCCAATTCATATATGCCGTTTCTTTTATGTTTTACTGCAATCTTGTCATGGTCATCGCTATTCGCAAGCCAAATTTCAAAACTGACATCATCCGCATCTGTCACGGCTTCGTCCCCATAAGTCACTTTTGCCTGAAATTTTACAGGCTCATTCACTTTACCCTGAATTGGATCGACAGCTAAATCGACATTTAGCATTTTCGGAATTTCCTCTTCCTTGCCGCATCCGGCCAAAAAAATTAAAGTCATGCAAAATAATAAGATTTTTTTCATTTTTGAACGTATCCCCTTTTTATGAATTCCATTCTTCTTTTATAACCGGTAGGATGACCTTGACTTTTGTTCCCCTTTTTTCCTTGCTTTCTATTTCGATTTTACCATTTTGCAATTCCACCAATTTTTTGACAATGGACAGTCCAAGCCCTGAACCGCCATCAAAACGGCTGCGTGCTTTGTTCACTCGGTAAAAACGATTCATGATATGAGGCAGATCCGCTTCCGGAATCCCGTTACCCGTGTCAGTTATCAGCAGTTCGCAATCATCTTTATGCTGAATTAGGGTAATATGAATCGCCCCTCCAGAATCCGTGTACTGAATGGCATTATCAAAAATGTTATGCAGGATCTGTTCCATCCTTCCTTCATCCCCAAAAATAATCGGGTCTGGATCCAGATCCAACTGCAAGTCCAATTGCTTTTCCTTTATTATCGGTTCATATTTCACAAGTACGTCTTCTATGAATTGGGCATAGGCAATTGGGATTTTATTTAACAAGAATGGATCACTATCCATTTTTGTTAAGTCCATCAGATCACCCACAAGCCGCTGCAGCCTAAGGGCCTCCCTTGAAATGAGATGAAGGTATTTCCGTTGTTCTTCATCATTTTTCACGACACCATCCAATATGGCCTGCGTGTATCCCTTTACGTAACTAAGCGGGGTTCTGAGCTCGTGTGCTACATTTTCAAGAAACTCTTTTTTTCTTTCTTCTTCCAAATGGATGGAATTGGCCATATCATTAAAGGCTATTGCCAGTTTACCTATTTCATCATGGCTCCTTACATGGACCTGTATGTCATAATTCCCCTCTGAAACGAGATGGGCTGCAGTCTCGATTTCCTTAATCGGACTGATTAGCCTTTTCAACCATTTCGTAGTAAAAAATATCGCGACTATCAAGAATAATAGGATCGCTGCCAACCATTTTACAGCAAATTCCTTAAGTAAGACCGTAATGGAATCTACTGGAATATATGTATAGATGATACCTTCGAGGCGATCTTCGTCAATCAGGGGTATGATCGCCGCTACGATATTCTTTTCAAACCTTTTCTCATATCCCTCTTTTTCAACGGCTTTCCCATCTAAAAGCATTTGCCGTTCTTCTTCAGAAATAAGAGTATCATAATTGATTTCAAAAGGCAGACAGGCACTCAATTCCCTGGGATTGTTGACGACAAAGACCTCGCTGTCATTCTTACTGTTAAACCATTCAACTTTTCCCTTGAAGTCATCACTGATTTCACCGCCGGTATAATCCGCCCCTAGCAATGACGCTTCATTGACTAAATCTGTTTTAAGCTTCTCGACATATAGATTTTTATAATAATATTGAGAAAGTGAGTATGCGAACAGAACGGAAAGGATGATGGCGGTGATGATGGTGAGCCATAATTTAAATGAAAGGGTTCGCCATTTATTGATCATTTCTTTTCCTCTATCTTATAACCGATTCCCCAGACGGTTTGAATGTAATCGGCCGCTCTTAATTTCATTCGTAACGTTTTGATATGGGTATCCACAGTACGTAAAGATCCTCCATACTCCCCGCTCCATACATTTTCAAGCAGTTGTTCGCGGCTGAGTGCCTGGCTTTTATGACGCATGAGAAATAACAGCAATTCGAATTCTTTCAAGGTTAAATTGATTGCCTTCCCTTCAACCAAAACCGTTCTGGATTGTAAGTTCAAGCTAATTTTACCGAATCGGATATGGTTTTGATTCTCTTCATTCAATGATAATTTCCCTGTCCTTCGCAATACAGCTTCGACCCTTGCTACCAATTCTCCTGGATTGAACGGCTTGACGATATAATCGTCGCCGCCAAGCTTCAGCCCTTTCACCTTATCCCATTCTTCACCTTTCGCGCTGACAAATATCACAGGGATCTCCCAATTATCACGAATCTCTTCACAAACGGAGAAACCGTCCATACCTGGCATCATGATATCCAATAGGATTAAATCCACTTCCTCTGTTTCAACCATCCTTATAGCTTCTTTTCCATTCGCAGCTTGAAGGCATCGATAACCTGAGTTCAGCAAATACATTTCAACTAGATTTCGCATATCTTCTTCATCATCCACGACTAAAATGGTGTAAGCATGCATGTCATCTACTCCCTCAACATCAATTGGAACGGACCTTCGCCGACTTTTATCGTTTTTTTAACATCGACTGTTTCAGCATCCATTACATACACTTCATCACTATCATATCCCGCCACGACCACATCTTCATTGAAGTTCGCCATTTCAAAGGGGTTGACGCCGACCACTTTGCTTTTCACTTCCTGATATTGATCATTCAATTTATATAAGGAGCTTGTACCATGACTTAGGACAAATATGCCTTCAGCATTCTCCAGGAACTTTATCGGCATGGTGGGGGCCTTCAGTTTCTTCTTCAACTCTCCCGTTTTTGCCGAATAAATATATAGATCTTCTTCCACTTGGTCCCCATCACCATGTCCTCCGATCCATATTTCATCCTTTTCTTCCCTTAATAACGTGCCGGTGCTGGAACTATGTACGGGAAATTCGAAATCGACCTTTTTCGTTTCAAGGTTTATCACTGAACATTTGGTATCACCAAAATTAATAACATACAAGCGATTTGCTTGCTCTCCTTGAAGAACGGTCAAGGGGCTTTTACCAACCTTGACAATATCCTGTACCTCCCCATCAGCATTTAAAAAATAAATGGAGTGATTCGCTTGATTGACCGCCACGATGCTTTTTCCATCACGTAACAATTGCATATTGACGATTCCTTTCCCAATTTCCCAACTGTTTATCAGTTTTCCTGCTGATAAAGAGTAAACTTGGACTTTCTTCATCTCTTTTCCATAAAGCAGGATAGTATCTTTGTCTGCCAGGAGCAGGGCTCCGGTAAATGGTTCTGAAATATCCCATTTTGCAAATGGATGATAGTTTTCATCTATAAAAGTCAGAGAAGTATCCTTGATATTGACAGTCGCCAGGAAAGATTCACTTTTATTGATTTTAGTAAATGCATTACCGCTATTACACCCAGTAAGCAGTACGATGGCAAGAAAAACCCCAATGCCCCACTTCATATTTTAAGCTCCTTATTCATTAAATATCTATTTTTTTAAAATTTTAACAATGATTTGTGAAAAAAGTATGAAGCGGATAAGAATATTTGCTAACAAGCAACCGTATCACAATCTGGAATCATAATCTTTCCAATTCAGTGATATAGAGCATGACGATCGCATTTTTCATTTCTTCCGAAAGCGAAGATTCCAGCACGCGTTTAATGGAGAGGTAAAATTTCTCCAATACTGGTTTTCGGGCACGGGGATGGGCATTTTCATCCAAAAGCTCACGGCGGATGAGTTCCGGCAAAACTTCCCTTCCACCTACATCGGTCACCTTACGATTGTTCCATATGCTTAAATAAGCCACCAGTAATTCTTCTTGCCTGATATTTTCCTTCATAGTATCCCTTCCATCCATTACTAATTCATACATATTATTGATCAAGTTCGTAAAGACTATCTTAATAATACGATTACGCTTTTTAAAATTCAAAAAAGGAGTGAGTACAGTGTCTCAAGTATACCGCTGTCCGAATTGCCGGACAAATAAATCTCGCTTCAATCTCATTCAGCAAGTAGCAACCCCCGTTAAAAAGGATCCGCAATCCGGTGAGATTGTTGAACAATATTCGAACGATTCCCTTCAGCCGTTCCATCTAGCATATAATGGTCCTGAAGTTCGGGTGCAATGTGCTGCGTGTGGATTAATAGAAGACGAAAAGACATTTGCCGCCTTTGGAATGCAAGAATAAAAATGGTCAGACCCTCAAATGGGTCTGACCATTTTTTCAATCTTTTCCCACCGACATCTTAGCCCGGTCTATGGCAATTGGAATGGCTTTTCCATCCTCATATCCTTCATCCAATAATGCATTCGCGATCTCTATAGCCTTTTCCCTGACATCTTTATCTAGATTCTTCATCGAATTTGGGTAATCGTTCTTATTCCATGGCATTAATACCGCCTCCTTGATAAGAAAGTCTTCTTATATGTTTCCCTTCTTTTATGGGCGGTAAACGTTTATCGGACCGCTCTCGCTTCCAAAGCTTTCAACTGACCGATCAACATTTCCTCATCCAACTTTTCCCCGATGATGACGATATTCAATGGCATTTTCATCATTTCATTCATATACATCGGCATTCCGTATGAGTATTGAAATAAATGGGGGTATTGTGAATGTGTAAAAGAAATGTATCCTTTCATTCTATATACCGTTTCCGGCAGGGACCTAAGCCACTCTTCAAAGTCGGTTTGTGCCACCGCACCTTCAAAGGTATGAACGACTGCAGTTAAATGCAAATTGTCATGTACATCAAGCTTTTGATGGCTATTTTGCCGATTTCTTTGCATCCCTTGCAATGATTTCAAGGAAACGTCTGCATACTCCGTCAATAAACATACAGCATCCGTATTCAGTGCCTGTATCGTATATATCAGCTGTGCGGCCTCCATCTCACTTACTAAATCCGCTTTATTCAATAGTATGAAATCGGCATGGTGGATTTGCTCGGCAAGCAGCTGTCGAAGCTGCGGAGACAGTTCCTCGCGATCGCGCCACCTTAATAAATCGACCACGGTGATAATCCCTTTATACTCCAGCCTTTTGGCGAAGATCGGGGACATGATGCCATCCAATACTTCAACTGGATGAGCAGCGCCCGTCGTTTCAATATAAACCGCATCCAAGTCATTTTCGGTTAGCAATTCATGAAGCTGAACTTCCAGTTTATCTTGAATTGTGCAGCAGATGCACCCGTCAAACAACTCCTTCAGAGGCACTCCATCACCAATGAGTCCGCTGTCAACCGATACACTGCCGAGCTCATTTAAAAGCACGGCCACTTTTCTGCCCGCGTCACTTTCCTGCTTTAATATATTTCGAAGAAGCGTCGTTTTCCCGCTGCCGAGAAAGCCGCCCAATATGTACACTTCGGTTGTTTTCATTCTTATCTGCTCCTATGATCCGGTTAAATTCGATTCCGTTAAATTTTATCATAATTACCTTACTAAAGCACTTGCCGGATTCACATAAAAAAACCAGCCCGTAAGCTGGTTTCAGACTAGGCAAATTCGAAGAAAAGCGAGTTCGACTGCAGTTTTTTATTTAAAAACGTCCAGTCGATTTCAGAAATCCGCTCCCTTTCCGCCGACTGTCTCCCGAGCCTCCTCGACGCAAGCGTCTGTGGGGTCTCGGCTAGCCAGTTATTCGGCAGGAGTGTCGCAAATTTCTTCAATCTTGCGAGATTTCTTTCCTATAAATAGAAAAAACACAAAGGGATAAATCATGTTTTTTTATAAAATCAAGGTTAGGTGAGACCATTCCGACTTCCCTTTTTTCTACAAATAAAAACCAGCCCGGAAGCTGGTTTTTTAACATTGATTCATGCTTGAACTTCGTCTTTTTCGTAAATCGGCACCCATCCTGCCGCTGTAACGAAAATGCGGACAGCAACAGTTTTCCTATCTTCTGCAAGCGTGAAATAATGTCTTGTTGATTCTGGTACACTAATAAGATCACCTGGATTAAGGCGCACGTCAAACCACTGTTTATCTTTGCCTTCAATCGCAAAGATACTCGTACCGCCTGCTATGAAACGCACTTCATCATCTTCATGGTGATGTTCCTGCTTAAAGTTTTCAAGCATTTGATCCAAGTTTGGATTCGCATCGGATAATGTGATGATATCATGCGCTTTATAGCCTCTTCTTTCGGAGATTTCCGCTATCTCTGATTGGAATGCTACAAGGATTTCCTCCTTTTCAGCATCTGTTAGATCGTATTTTTCCACGAGATGGGCCGGTAATTTAGAAATGTCCCATTGCTCATAAATAACCCCTTGTGTTTCTAAAAATCCTTTTACCTGTTCACCGTTTTCAATAACCTCGTTTGTTTCCTGGAATCTTATCGTCGCCATCATTCATTCCTCCTTCATTAGTGTTTACCTTAAAGAAACTGCAAATGCCTTTTGTTGATTTAGCAACAGTTGATATTGAAATAAAAATTCGCAAGCTTCAAGTATTCTCTTTGCTTCGAGTCCGCTTTTACCCCAAACCGTAATACCATGATTGCGGATCAGCACGGCGCCAGAGTCTTCTTCGACATGTGGCTCGAACTTATCGGATAACAGCGGAATGTCAGCATGATTATATATGATTGGAATCCGAAGTTCCGAATCTTCATCCCACCGACCGGTCGCTTTAATGATTTCATGATTACGAAAAGAAACTTGGCCCTCATCCCCGTACAATTCGGATATCACATTATTTTCAACTGTATGGACATGGAGTACACAGTTCGCATTCGTTTTCCGGTAAATGACTGTATGAAGTAAAGTTTCGGCCGATGGTCTTAGGTTCGTTTCTTCAACTGGCTTTCCTTTTAAATCCACCAGTAAAAAGTCCGAATCCGATTGCTTCCTTTTATCCTTACCGCTTGCCGTAATATAAAAGAAAGGGCTTTTGGGTTCCCGAATGGACAAGTTCCCGCTAGTTCCCATAAACCAATCCCTTTCGGCCAGTTCAGCTTTAACATCTGCCAGCTCCTGCCATTCTTTAGAATGATTATTCACGCTTTACCCACCCATCTGCTGCTTAATAATATCAATTACATCAAAAAACGTTTCAAAACCTTGATGTGGAATCCCTTCGCTATCGCATTTTTCAAGCAGTATGTCACGGGCTATGACAATATCCGCCTGTTTTGCAGCTTCAAAATCCGTTACGGAATCTCCAATAACGAATTTAAAATCTTCCGCACCCGCAATTTCCCTCATAATGGATGGCTTGCAGCAACCGCATCCATTATTACATTGATCATCACAAGAATGCGGCCACTCAATATAAATCTTTTCCTTATCAAAAAATGCACGGTTGCAATAAACGGACTCTGTTGGCAAGATATCATTCAAAAGCGGTGCAATGAAAAAATCCATGCCCCCGCTTACAATATATAAAGGGATGTTGGCTTGTTTCGTATACTCAACGAATTCATAAAACCCTGGACGAATGCCTGCCGTCTTTCTTACATATTGGATGATGTCATCCTTCAAGCCGCTATCAAGCAGGGAAAACATATCCCCTACTCCCGAAGATATACTGATTTTTTGCTGAAGGACACCGTCTTTCAACGCTTCCCATTCCGGAGGCGCAAATTTCTTCATGATGGAAATGATATTATCCGAGTTGGTGATCGTTCCGTCAAAATCACAAAAGATGATCGGTTTCATTATTTCTTATAGGCCTCCCCATAACACAAGAGCTTTTTTTAGTGTTTCATCCTCAGCAGCCGCTTCAGATAGTTCCTTTCCTGCCAGTACGGCTTCCACAGCGGATCGGAAAGCCTTTGCCCCGCCATCTGCTCCATCAGGATGCCCGTGAATTCCACCTCCGGCATTAATCACACTATCGATTCCAAAATCCTTGATTAGATCCGGAACCATGCCCGGATGAATGCCAGCAGAAGGAACAGGGAAGGCTTTTTCCCATGAAAGTTCATCTTTTGTCAGAGCTTCAGCAATCGCCAAGGTCTCCTTTTTTTCAAGTGCGACACTTCCATAAGGGGACGGGAACAAGGATAAATCCGCACCTGATAACCTTACTAATTTACCAAGCAATAATGGATAGCCGACCCCATAAAATGATGAAGCTGACAATGCTCCGCTATATGCGGGGTGCGCCATGATCGGCAGCTTGATACGATCATGTTCACTCAAGGCCTGCATTACATCCAAACCATATGTATGAACGTTGAACAACAAGGCATCTGCCCCTGCATCAGCCGCTTGCTCTGCCTTATCCAATAATTCAAATGTTTTCCCTGATAGATTGACTGCATATAAAGTTCGGTGGCCAGTGGTTTCATAGACATCATTCAATATTCGTTTTCCCGTTTTTATTCTATCGAAAAATGGAGTCAGTTCCTGGTCAAAGAGGATCTCATCATCTTTAACTAGGTCGACACCTCCTAATGCTTGTTGCCTCAGTTGCTCATTATGGAATGTTAGGTCTCTTCCTAATACACCTTTAAAGATGCTCATCACCAGGGGCCGGTTAAATACGCCAATCTTTTTCCTAATGCCTTCAATGCCAAATTGCGGCCCGGGAAAGGCTTTTTGAATATCACCGACAAAATCCAAGTCGATAAGTTTTATTTCCCCGTCCAATGAAAGTTTGCCGAAGACCGTCGTTAGGATTGCAGGTAAATCATTGGAGAAATTCCTTGCCGGATAGGCAATTTTAATAAGCGAACGGTATACTTTACGATTAAAGTAGCTGTTTGCCCTCTCTTCTTCGGAAAGTGGTGTCACCGATACGACGCGTCCCTTATGTTTTTCCAGTTGTTTCTGGACTAAATGGGGCAGGTCCGTCCATGTCCCGACAGTCAAACCTAAGGCAATGCTCTCTGCTTTTTTCTCATGATTCCCCTTAGAATCATGAATTAAATAAGTAGCGACTATCTCGCTCATTTGATCACTCCTATATCACGTTAGTAAACTCTCGATGTCATTAACCTGAAATGGTCTCAAAATGGCAAAAGCCCCTTCATAAAGAAGAGGCTTTAATAAGCCATCTTCTTATCTCCCAGCCATTGGCTGCAAGAATTAGCACCGTGCCTTGTGGATTTCAAGAAAAATCCGGCGAAGAATTCCGCCCCATTTTACAATGGAATTACGGTCGGTTGCTGGGCTTCATAGGGCTAGTCCCTCCACCTGCTCAAAATAAGAAAACGCTGATATATAAATTTGCATCCAAGTATCGAAAGATTAAGAATTTATTTTGTATTCTGACAGGTAATCCCTACTTTGTCAATAAGTTTTAACTATTTAAGGGTGAATTAATCGGATATATCATTGTGGTTAAAATAATTTTAATTTACTTATCCGTTCCACAGCCTCTTTCAGCCGTTCTTCCGAAGTCAGCAGCCCTACCCTGACATAACCTTCGCCAAATTCACCAAATCCATTCCCTGCGGCAACAGCAACGTGGGCATGCGTTAATAAATAGTCTGCAAAACTCTCGGACGTAAAACCTTTAGGTACCTTGAGCCAGGCAAAAAATGATGCCGCAGGAGCTTTGACATCCCAGCCGATTGCCCTCAATCGCTCAATGAAAACATTCCTTCGTCCCTCGTACATCTGCACTAACTGCTCTACACAGCTCTGCGAGTCAAGCAAAGCGCTTGCAGCAGCTTCTTGTATCGCCGGGAACAGACTCACATAAAGATGGTCTTGTAATAGTTCAAGAGCTTCTATGACACTCTTATTCCCCACTGCGAAGCCGACTCTCCACCCTGCCATATTGTATGTTTTCGATAGTGTGTATATTTCTATTCCTATTTCCTTCGCTCCCTCTGACTGGAGAAAGCTTATCGGTTTTTTTCCGTCGAATCCTATCGCCCCATAAGCGAAGTCGTGGACCACACAAATTGAATGCTCTTTTGCAGTAGAGACGGTCTCATCAAAGAAACTTTCAGTTGCAGAAGCACCTGTGGGATTGTTCGGATAGTTCAAGAACATCATTTTGGCTTTATCAAGTACTTGTTTATGTATGTCACTGTATTTTGGAAGAAAATCATTTTCTTCTGTCAAGGGCATGAATTCGGTCTTTGCCTGGGCTAAAACAACACCGGAAAGATAATCCGGATAGCCGGGATCCGGAACAAGGATCGTATCACCCGGATTCAATAAACACTGCGGCAGTTCGACAAGGCCTGCCTTTCCCCCGAAGAGAATCGCCACTTCACTTTTCGGATCCAGCTTGACACCGAATTCACGTTCATAAAAGACGGCAGCAGCATCTTTTAAATATTGATGCCCCCGGAATGGCGAATATTTATGATTAACCGTTTTTTCAGCAGCAGACTGCAAGCTTTTCACGATATGGTCTGGTGTCGGCTGATCAGGGTTTCCCTGGCCTAAATTAATGACATCATGTCCTTGCTCCGTAATGGCATTGACTTTTGCTACTAGTGAGGCAAAAAATTGCTTGGGTAGGTCCTGAAGCTGTCTGGATTTTTCGAATTGCACCATTTATACACCTTCTCTGAAATTTCTTGAAATTCTAGACACAAATGATATATGTTTATCATAGTCTTGTAAAGCATTTTTTACATGTGGGGGGTTTTAAACGATGAAGTGGAAAATAGCTTGTATTCAAATGGATATAGCATTCGGGCAACCGGATATCAATTTTCAGGTTGCGGAACAATGGTTTGAAAAAGCAGCACGGTCAGAACCCGATATCGTCATTTTACCAGAGCTTTGGACAACCGGATACGACTTAAGCAGGTTAAATGAGATTGCTGATCAAGAGGCGGAAAAAACGATTGAATTTCTTAAAACACAGGCAAGGAAACACGAGATTCACATCGTAGGCGGTTCCATTGCGAAAAAAACGGGCAAGGGAATCTATAACACCATGATCATCATCGATAAACAGGGAAATCTCATAAAAGAATATGATAAGCTTCACTTATTTCAGTTAATGGATGAACATCATTTCCTGAAGCCAGGAGAAAAGGATGGTTTATTTACTCTTGATGAAAAAATATGTGCTGGTTTCATTTGTTATGACATCCGTTTCCCTGAATGGCAGCGAGCCCATACCGCTAAAGGCGCCGAAGTTCTATTCGTTACGGCTGAATGGCCAAAGCCGAGACTCGATCACTGGAGAGCCTTATTGATTAGCCGTGCCATCGAGAACCAAGCCTATGTAGTAGCCGTTAATCGCTCAGGCTCTGACGTCAATAATATATTTGCCGGTCATTCGTTGATTATTGATCCTTGGGGAAATATCATAAGTGAAGCCGGAGAAGGAAACGAACTCCTGACAGGCACCTTGGACTTCAATAAAGTTACGGAAGCACGTAACAAAATACCTGTATTCGAAGATCGCCGTCCTGATTTTTATTAAATTACCCATTGACAAACTATTTAAAAAGTTGATATTATTTTCCCGAAGATTAAAATTTCAGAAAACATTTACTCTTATCAAGAGCAGGCTGAGGGATAAAGGCCCTATGAAGCCCAGCAACCGACTGTAATACCATTGTGAAATGGGGCGGATTCACCGCCGGATTATAAAATCCACAGAGCACGGTGCTAATTCCACCAGAATTCATATTCTGGAAGATAAGAGGTCCGAAGCCAAAACTTCTGCCTCTTTCTATATGAAAGAGGCTTTTTTATTCTTATTTTGAATCCGGAGGGGAAAAGAATGACTCAAAACCATTCAAATTTTAAGAGATTGACAAACGAAACAGCTATAACCCTTGCAAAAAAACTTGGGTTGGTCAATGCGGATGCAAGTTTAACATGTAAAGAAATCGGCGATGGAAACTTAAATTATGTTTTTCATATTACAGACACAGTCACAAATAAAGGAATTATCATTAAACAAGCGGTTCCTTATGCCAAGGTACTTGGCGAAGGTTGGCCGCTGACATTGAAAAGAGCTGCAATTGAAGCGAATGCGCTGATTCATTTCAGAAGTTATTGCCCAGAATTCGTACCGCAAGTCTATTATTCTGATGAAAAGCTTGCCATCACGGTCATGGAGGATTTATCGCACTTGAAAATCGTTAGAACAGGATTGATCGAAGGCGATTCATATCCATTGCTTTCACAGCATATTGGTGAATATGTTGCGAAAACGGCATTTTATACATCCGATTATCATTTAGAACCCTCTGCCAAAAAGGAAGTTGCCCGACATTTCACGAATCCCGAACTCTGCAAAATCACTGAGGTCTTCATTTTCACAGATCCATTTTTTGAGGAACTCCCGGGAGATTTCGAGGTGGAATTGACTGATGCCGCCAAAAATATATGGAATGATAAAGCAGTGATCCTCGAGGTCGCTAAGCTGAAACAAAGCTTTGAAACCGAGCAGGAAGCCTTGCTTCATGGAGATTTACATACTGGAAGTATATTTGCAAGTGAAACTGAAACAAAGGTTATTGATCCAGAATTCGCTTTTTATGGTCCAGTTGGTTTTGACCTTGGTCAATACACCGCCAACCTTCTCTTTCAGGCAGTCACACGTAATAGCGTTGGAAAGGAAGAGATTTTCACACACCTTAATGAATTTTGGAATGCCTTTGAAGAAACTTATTCCGAATTATGGGAAGTCCAAAATAAAAGCCCATTTCGTCACGTGAAAGGTTATCTGCCTTATTTACTGACAAAATTCAAAAAAGATGCATTCGGCTTTGCCGGCTGTGAACTGATTCGGCGAACCATCGGACTTTCCCATGTTGCCGATTTAAATGTCATTGAAGATAAAGAAACAAGGATCGCTGCCAAAACGGCTACATTGGAAATTGGTGCTTTTTTAATTAAAAAACGGGAAGAATTGGATGTTCCAGCTGTCATTGAAGCCTTGAAGCAACGTACACTGCCATCTTATTCAACCATTTAAAAGGAGACCTGCACATGACAACACATGCACCATTACCTTATTCGGTACAATGGGCTGATACCCATATTACATTATTAAATCAACAAGCCCTTCCTTCCATAACAGAATTCATTGAACTTCATTCTGTTGATGATGTGTATGACAGCATTTTGACATTAAAAGTTCGCGGTGCCCCAGCAATTGGACTGACGGCAGCATTTGGTGTTGCACTTGGTGCGAAACAGGAAACAACCGCTGAATTAGCCGAATTCAAGAAAAATGTATCAAGGCATATTGAAAAACTCGCATCATCACGGCCAACTGCTGTCAACCTTTTTTGGGCGTTAAGGAGGATGGAAAATACTCTGGAAGCTGCGCAAAGCATTTCAACTGCCAAGGAAGCACTTGTATCGGAGGCTAAAGCCATCTTTGCTGAAGATGTAGAAATGTGCAGGAAAATCGGGGAACATGGTTTATCCTTATTCACTAGAGGAGATTCCATTCTAACGCATTGCAACGCTGGGGGAATTGCCACGGCTCGGTATGGCACAGCCTTGGCTCCCTTCCACCTGGCAAAGGAAAAGGACTTTCCGCTAAAAGTGTATGCATGTGAAACCAGGCCTGTCCTGCAAGGGGCGCGTTTGACTGCTTGGGAATTGATGCAAGCGGGGGTTGATGTCACATTAATTTCTGATAATATGGCTGCCCATACGATTCATCAGAAAGGAATAAATGGAATCATCGTCGGTGCCGACAGAATTGCGGCTAATGGAGATACAGCCAATAAAATCGGGACATTGGGATTGGCGATATTAGCCAAGCACTTTGGTATCCCTTTTTACGTGGCCGCTCCATCAACCACATTCGACCTCACTCTCGAGTCCGGCACTTCCATCCCGATCGAAGAAAGGAATGAAGCGGAAATCACCTTCATTCAAGGTGTTAGGATCGCTCCTGAAAACGTGAAAACTTTCAATCCAGCCTTTGATGTTACACCGAATCATCTAATTACAAGCATCATTACCGAAAATGGCATCATAACCCCGGATTTCATTAAAAACATTCCGCTTTTTGTTAAATGATCCAGGTTGCTTTATTGATGATAAAAAACGAGAAGGGTTACTTATCCCTCTCGTTTTTGTGATTATTCTTGCGAGGTCCATAATACAATTTTTATTTTTTTGAAAAGAATTCTTGAAGTGCCTTCTTATTTTTAGTGTAGTCCATTTCCAAAACGGCTCCGGACTGGGGATATATTTCATCTTTAAAGCTTCCTTCCACTGGAACCCTTAAGGTTTCGACGGTGTCCGGTGTATGGAAGACGGCTTTTGGCCCCATTTCCATTATTGTTTTCAGTCCAATATCCGTATCCAAGTACGAGAGTCCTTGTTCGATTATACTAGGAAGGGCTGCCATCCCTTCGAAGGACGAGATTTGATTTATAAAGGCTGTTTTTAATTGAACCATTACTTCTTGTTGTCGCTCAACCCTTCCAAAATCACTTTCATCGTCATGTCTAAAACGGACATATTTCAATATTTCCTCGCCATGTAAAACATTTTTACCGACGCTTGCTTGAATGCTCATATCATCAATGATTTCCTGGTCCACATTCACCGCTACCCCCTCAGGTGCAAGTAAATCGACCATCTTCACGAATCCCTGAAAGTCAATTACCGCCACATGATCGACCTTGACACCGAAGTTTTCCTGTATGGTTTTTTTGAGAAGTTCCCTTCCACCATAATAATAAGCTGCATTTATTTTGTTATATCCTGTTTTATTCCCAGGGATTTTCACATAACTATCACGCATAATCGAAGCCAGTTTCAATTTTTCCTGCTCAGGAAAGTATTTTGCCAGAATAATCGCATCTGATCGAGATTTTTCCTCTCCCCTTGTATCGACACCAATTAACAGAAATGTTTTCACACTTTCCTGGTTCTCTTCTTTGGTTAGTTTTTTTTCCGTACCTGCATTTCCATTTTGTTTGGGTAAAGGGGCATAAGTGCAGCCTGCCAGAATCAAGATCAATAGATATATGAACAATACCTTTTCTTTCATTACCTCACCTCATCGGAAAATTACCCCTTATTCTCTACCTAATATTGGAATCTATGCATTAAACGACAAAAAAGCCTGCCAACGATAATCGCTGACAGGCTTTTCGGGCAAATCACTTATTGATTTCTTTCTTTAATACTTCTACCGCCTTTTTCACTTGTGTGTCATTCTTAAGGATTTTCTCCTGGATGACCTGCATCAATTTCACGGTAGTATCATCTTTAATGGTGCCAGTTTCTTTAATTTTTTGTTCCCTTTGGAATGCTGTGACAGCATTCGTGGTTGCTTCATCAAAGAATCCATCTATCTTACCTGGATCATGGCCCGCTTCCTTCAGCATCTCTTCAGCTGCTTTCACTTCACTCGAAGAATCGGATGCTTTCAATTCCTTGTCAGGCGAAATGTACGGAAGGCTGGCATAATCAGGAAGCTTCACATTAATATCCGGCTTGATCCCTTTTTTATGAATCCAATTGCCTTCAGGAGTCAACCATTTAGCTGCCGTATATTTGAAGTTAGATCCATCTTTAAAGGGTTTTTCGGCAGTCTGCACTGTCCCTTTCCCAAATGACTTGACACCAATCAATGGAATGTCCGCAGACTCACTGACAGCCGCTGCAACGATTTCAGAAGCACTGGCACTTCCGTCATCAATCAACACGACTACCGGGATTTTCAGTTCTCCATCATTCTCCGATTTATAGACTTCTTTTTTCCCGCTGCGATCCTCAACTTGAAGGACCACTTTCCCATTAGGCACGAACAGGCTTGCCATTTCTATTGCTTGGTCAAGAAGTCCTCCTGGGTTTCCCCGTAAATCCAATACGAGACCCTTCATATCCTTCTTCGACATTTCTTCAAGCGCCGTTTTCAGCTCTTGGACTGTATGTTCGGAAAAACTGGTCACTTGAATTTTTGCAACTCCATCATCAAGCATTTCCGCATATACCGTTTCAATCGGAATTGTGTCCCGTTTAATGGTGAGCTCGATCGGTTCAGACTCACCAGCTCTTGAGATGGAAAGATCCACTTTGGTACCCTTCTCGCCCCTGATTTTCAGGACAGCTTCAGAAGAGGTTAGCCCTTCAACACTTTTACCATCCACACTTAAAATGATATCATTTGGTTTTACCCCTGCTTTTTCTGCCGGGGACCCTTTTATCGGTGAGACGACCATGATTTTTCCATCCTGCTCCTGAATCTCGGCACCGATTCCTTCAAAAGATGAAGAGATGCTCTCATGGAAACTCGATGCTTCCTTTTTATCCATATAAGCAGAGTAGGGATCATCCAAAGATTTGATCATTCCATTAATTGCGCCGTCAACCAGCTTTTCTTCATCAACCTCTTCATAATAGTTATCTTTTATCTTATCGTATGTAGTATACAGCTTTTCAAATTCCGCATGCTTATCCGGTGCTAATGACTCTACTTTTTCATCTCCAAAGGTCAAGGCTATTGTAGTAATCCCTGCAGTTAGAAATATGACTAAGAAAATCCCCATAATGAACGTAAACTTTTTTATTTTAATGAATTTCCCTGCCTCTTTTGGCTGTCCTTGATTTTCTTCTTCCACTGAAGCCTCACCACTTTCATTCTTCATGACGATATAAACGATTTCTATCTATTTTAACAGCTTTCATGACAATCGAAAAATAATTGTTATCAAAAATAACAACTTATGCCCATATGTATTTTTTTACGCCTTCGCAAACGTTAAAACAAAGAGAAAGCTCCATGGACTACAGGCATATATTGACATTACAAAAATGGGGCTACTAAGGAATAACTGAGCCTGTATCCAACTGTCATTATACAGCTTCACTTATTCCTGGTCACCCGCCTGTCATTTACATCCAATTATCAGTCCTGGATAGCTGCTTCCAAAGCCACTTCAACCATTTCGTTAAAGGTTGACTGGCGCTCATCCGCCGACGTTTCCTCACCGGTTAAAATGTGATCGGAAATGGTTAATACAGATAATGCTTGGCGGCCAAATTTAGCAGCAAGCGTGTAAAGCGCTGCTGATTCCATTTCTATCGCAAGGATTTGGTATCTTGCCCATTTTTCCAAATCACTATTATCATTATAAAACTGATCGGCCGTAAAAACATTACCGACCTTCAATTGCAAGCCCTTAGCTGTGCCGGCGTCATAAGCTTTTCTTAGTAATTCGAAATCCGCCGTTGGGGCAAAGTCCACCCCGCCGAAAGTCATGCGGTTCATTTGGGAATCGGTGGAAGCACTCATTGCAAGGATAACATCCCTGACTTTTACATCCTTCTGAATCGCTCCTGCAGTTCCCACACGAATCAGCTTCTGGACATTATAGCTATTCATCAATTCATTCACGTAAATCGAAATGGATGGGACACCCATGCCTGTACCTTGTACAGAAATTCGTTTCCCTTTATATGTCCCTGTATATCCAAACATGTTACGGACTTCATTATAAAGTTTAGCATCCTCTAAAAATGTTTCAGCAATATATTTTGCACGCAATGGGTCCCCAGGAAGTAAGACCGTTTCCGCAATTTCATTTTCTTTTGCACCAATATGTACGCTCATACGACTATGTCCTCCTTAACTTGTGGTTGAAATGATATTCAAAAACTACTATACCATATCAACCACAAGTTAGGAAAATCCAACCTTATCCTAGAACTTGAAAAAGATAATGAAACTGGAAGTCATGAAAAGACTTTGGCACCCTTCCTTTGAACCGCAACAAAACGGCGGAGGTCCGCCGTCTTTTTTTAAGTTTAATGAAATTAAGGGATAGGAAGCTGTTAACCGTCTTATGACAGGTTACTCATCGACTTCTTCATCAATTATGCACTTTTCAAGAAGATATTCGAATGTGATGTCAGCAAGATCTTCAACTTCAGCTTCTGTTGGAAGATAGCCCCGTCTTATCAATTCTTGAAAAAAGAATTCCGCTATCTCTTCTGTATCAATAAAAACCTCAATTTCTCGCAAATCATCGCCCCCTTATTTAAAGGTCTATGAATGTGTAGAGACAAATATACCAGTAAGGCATCCCATTATGGAAAATCATTTGAAGGGCCTATATTTATCATGATCCATCCGTGTTCAATTTGAATGGAAGCTTCTATAGGGAATTTGGAAATTGCCCCTTTAAAAATTCAGGATACCTTTCACTTCGTTTGCTTCTTTTTATGATCTGGATAAATTTCCTCTGCCGCCTTTTCAATTTTAGCAAGGGCGATCTTCATGATGTGGCGATATTCGTCATCGCCAAAATGTTCGTAGAGCTTACAATAATCATTATATAAATCCAACAGTCCATCAATCATTTCCTTTTTTTCATTTTTTGTCATTGTCATTTCTCGCTCACCTTTACCAGGGTTGTTTTGTTTAGCAATGATAGCAAGCTCATTTTTCTTTTTAGGAAGTAGCAGACCCAACTTTTTAATGATTCCATCTGCACGTTTAGCATCGGCTATCAAAGTCAGTTCTTCCTCATGCGCTTCAAGCCATTCACCATCAGAGATTCTGGATAACTCATAGATTACATCCTCCCAGGCATTTTCCTTATAGCGCCAAATTTCCGTTCGATAGCCGATAATCTTGAAATAATCCTGTTCATACCCATCCACCTGGACCAAGTCACCTAATAAAAATTTATATTCAATATCTATTTGTTCTTTTTGATAAAGGATTTCACCTTCATATTCATTTATCGATTGCAATGTTTTTTCGATATAAAGACCTTCACTATAGTTCACTTCATACACATAAGCACCATCGAGAAATTTTACATCGGTTATATTCCCGACTGTCCCATACATTGTTATTACGACTGTATCGCCTAATTTAAATTTCGGCTGTTTTTTTTTGCCCATAAGAGACATCCCCCAATATGGTCCTTATCGTTTGATTAGTAAATTATATGCACAAACAAACATGGAGGTTAATGGAAAAGAGAGGGCATTTTGCTCATTTAGCTAAGGAACCGGCCCATTTATTAAATGGCACTAAAGCCAAAAACCGCCTCATTTAATGAGACGGTTCGCAGTGGGAATGATGAGCGTCACTTTCGTTCCTTCGTCGCGGACGCTTTCAATTTGGAATTTCCCTTTTAATTCCTCCATTATCTGAATGCACGTCGCCACACCTAATCCGTTTCCATCCGGTTTAGTGGTATAAAAGGGCATGCCGATATTTTTTAAATTTTCGGGACTGATGCCTTTCCCATCATCGCTGATCACTAATCTTACATAATGGGACTCGGAAGTATGATGCAATTCAATCTGCCCCCTAGCTTCGATGGCTTCACAAGAATTATTCAAGACATTCAAGAGAACCTGCCTTAACCGGTTCCTGTCTGAATAAACAACGACAGAGTGTGTCACTTCATTAATTAGTCTTACATGAGAACTCGGAATTGAAGGGATATAGGTATCTATTATTTCTTCAAGGAAATCCTTTAAATCGATTTTCTCCCATTCCAGCTGATGCGGTTTTGCCAAATCAAGAAGTTGTGTCACGAATACATTAACCCGGTCCACTTCATGAAGCATGACATCACTATATTTTTCTATTAATGTTTTATCATGATCCTGGCTCTTCAATAATTGGAAAAAGCCCTTTATCGTCGTTAGTGGGTTCCTGATTTCATGTGCGACACCGGCAGCAAGCTGGCCGACATATTTCAATTTTTCAGTTCGGACGATTTCCTTCTCACGATCTTCTATCGTTTCCATCATTCTTAGAAAGGCAAGGTTCAATTTTTCCATTTCCTCGAAGCTTCTTTTATCGGAAATGATGAATTCCTTTCCTCCAATGAAATCCTCTGTCGCTTCGACAAGTTCTTGAACTGGCCGTACAAGGGTCTTTGTTAGTAAATAGACAGCCAGAATGATAGAAACAAAAACGATGCTGTAGATTGTCAGATACCGTGTTAAAAGGTCATTCAAAGGCTGAAACACTTGTTTCTTATCTGCCCCCACAACAACAAACCATTTATTCTCCGTTTTTGCAATCGTATGGACAGGCTGGATGGAATATATTTTTTCCCCGTTCTCTGCGCTGTACAATTCATCCGATAACGAAGCTTCCATCAGCTTACCTTTCGTTAATCCCATTTCTTTCAAGGCAGAAGCCTGCATGACTCCATGCGGGTCTTTTTTCGAAATCATGATGCCTTCTTGATTGATCATGAAAAAGTTCACTGGGTATTTATCGCTAATTTCGTTAGCCTTTTTCTCCATCAGCTCCCAAAGTCCTTCCAATCGGAAAGCTGGAGATACGACACCGATCATTTTCCCTGCATTATCATATACCGGCGCACTCAGAGCTATTATCGGTTCTGGGTATGCCCGGGTTTTATAAATGTCAGAAAGGAATTCATGACCTTCTATGGCCTCTTTGAACCATATCCTTTGCGCGAGGTTGTCCCCGATCATTTTATTGGATGTATCTGCAATGACATTGCCTTCCAAATCCAAATGCAAGACACCGTAATAATTTCCTTTTGCATCGATAAACTTTTTTAGTTCCTCTGACTTCTCTTCTTTTGAATGGCCAGGATTGTTGATTACCGAATTTGCGCTCATTAACTTCACATCACTGATCCGTTCGTTCAAATAGCTATATGTTTCATTTACAATATTCAGTGAACCCGCATTCAGGGCATTTTTTGCTTCCTTCTCAAGCAGGGACCGTTGTGATCCATAGGATATGATCCCCAATATCAGAAGAGGAACACTTGCAATAAGTAATGAATAAAGCAAAATTCGGGTTTGAAGGCTTTTAAGCATCCTTCCGATCCTCCCCTATTCCTGATCTCCTAATAAGAGCCCTTCTTCTATTTGGACATACTGTTCCCAAGCTTGATCGAATAGTGACATACTATCGAGATAGTCTGCATTCAATTCTAAATAACTGCTCAGTTCATTATAATCAGTCGATTGTTTTGGGAAGCCATGATCCTCATAGGCATGATTGGCAAATTTAGTGATTGCATCAATTTCCTTTGGTTGTCGAAATTTCATTAAATATAAATAAAATGGTCTCATGATGTTGAGCCCCCCTAAAATAACTATGATTTCTGCTTTAATATATCGGAAACTTCCGTTTCCGTCCACTTTTTTAAATAGAATTTGGTCTATTCTTCCCCACTTTATAGAAATCCACGATTTTTCAACAAAAAATGCATTCATTTTCTTACGGAATTACACTTATATATCGCACTCCCTTCCATATTAATCCCCATCCTTTAAAGATGGAAAATCTTTTTTTATACTTTTTTCATGAAGAAAGGAACGAAGTGCTTAATTCTTGCTTAACCCAATCTTTCAATCAAATGCACTTCAAAAACCTTATTATTTTCATTATCTGAAAAGGAAAATCCCCTTCATCTAAGATGGAAATAGTGGTTTGCACTAATTCTGTCCAAATGAGGGGATTTATACATTCAAATATGGAAACGTACATGCATCCAGCCGCTAAAAGTCAAAGTAATTACGTTTCAATAGCCTCTTCATGTTCATTAGCTCACTGTACGTCGTTTGTTTTTCAAGCTGTTTAGTATCAATTAAAAATAGTTGATTTTCAATTTCCTTCACTATTTCATCACTTTGAAAAAATGCATCGCAACTCTCACAATGAGATGAAGGGGTCTCCGTAATCTCAACTGCCCTCGTACCATCCGGCAGTTCCCAATACACAGTTCCATTCACTGATGCAAGCTTCCCTTTCTCACACCATGGACACGTCTCCATGCTATTCATCTCCCTTAGGCGTGCTCTTTTTTTGCTGTGCCTGGAATTTCTTTTCTTTTAACAAATCCCGCTTTTCACGCTGGTTTTTCAATGAAGCATGCTCTGGGTTGGTCACGTAATTTTCCCGTCGATTCATTCGCTTCAGTCCCTCAGGCACTAAATTGAATTGCTTGTCGGTCATTAAACCAGATACACCTATATCTGATTGTTTTTCTTCCATATCAGGATATACCCCTTTGAAGTACTCATCTGCAAGTCCTGGTGTATATTGCTCAGGTTCTGGATAAGTGGTTATCACACCTTCAAAATTGCGCAGCACCGTTTTGGTTGGAGATTGTGAAAGGATATAATTCGGCTGAAGCGTGATTTTCCCTCCCCCTCCAGGAGCATCGACGACGAAGGTAGGAACAGCATACCCGGATGTATGGCCTCGGAGCCCCTCGATGATTTCAATGCCTTTTGAAATGGGAGCCCTGAAGTGACCGATGCCTTCCGACAGATCGCACTGATAAATATAGTAAGGGCGGACACGAATCTTAACAAGGTCATGCATCAGCTTTTTCATGATTGCGACACTGTCATTGATCCCCGCTAAAATAACTGCCTGGTTGCCCACAGGTACACCTGCATCGGCAAGCATCTCACATGCCTTCTTTGACTCCTCGGTAATTTCTATCGAGGTATTGAAATGAGTATTCAGCCAAACCGGATGATATTTTTTTAAAATGGCACATAAATTTTCAGTGATTCTTTGAGGAAAAACAACAGGAGCGCGCGTACCTATCCTGATTATCTCAACATGAGGAATTTCCCTTAAGTTTTTGAGGATATATTCAAGGATCGTATCATTGATCAATAATCCGTCCCCGCCTGAAATAAGGACATCCCGAACTGCCGGTGTGTCACGTATATAACCGATTGCAGCGTCCAATTGTTTTTTGGGCACGCCCATGCCAATTTGTCCTGAAAAGCGTCTCCTCGTACAATAACGGCAGTACATGGAGCATTGATTCGTCACCAAAAAAAGAACGCGGTCCGGATATCTATGGGTCAGTCCCGGCACTGGGGAGTCCTCATCCTCATGAAGGGGGTCTTCCATGTCATATTTGGTTTTATGCATTTCTTCCGAGATTGGGACCGATTGCATTCTGATTGGACACCTTGGGTCATCTTTATTCATTAACGAAGCATAGTATGGGGTGATATTCAATGGAATGGTTTTTGTGGAAATCCTCACACCTTCCTCTTCATTCGGAGTCAGGTTTATCACTTTCTTCAAATCATCAACAGTCCGGATCGTATTCGTAAGCTGCCACAGCCAGTTGTTCCATTGTTCTTCGGTTACATCTTTCCATAGCTCTATATCTTTCCAATTGCGATCTGGCTTATATAAGTCAAATAACATGGTTATACCTCCTGAGTTATGATAGTAGTATTAAATGCAAGAAGGGTGCCAAAATGACCCAATAATTCGCAGGCCCATAAAAAAAACCGGATTGCAGGCATCCGGATTTTTTCCATTCAAATATGCTTTTTAATTTTATATTGCAAGGTCTGCCTTGGAATTTGCAATAGCTTCGATGCCTGAAAAACGTTACCGTTCGTTTGAAGAAGGGCCTCGGTAATCAACTTTGTTTCCATTTCAAGCATGGCCTCACGAAGCGGAAGTATTTTTTCAGACGGGTTGCGCTTTTTTAAAGACTGGGGCAAATCTGCAAGGTTCAAAACATCATTCTCCGTATGGTTCATCATGAATTCTACGGTATGTTTAAGCTCCCTTACATTTCCAGGCCAATGATATTCCCGAAAAAAAACCTTTGTCTGCTCATCCATGCCTTTTATTGTTAATTCTAATTTACTGTTAAATATTGATATGAAATGTTCAGTAAGAAGCTCTATATCATCAATCCGCTCCCTTAGCGGAGGCAGCTCGTAGCTCAATACGTTCAATCGGTAAAATAAATCGGGCCTTAACCTGTTATCCGATACCGCCTTTTTCGGATCTATATTCATCGCTGCCATGATCCTCACATCCACCTGTACACTCTTTGTACCTCCTATCCTTCTTATGAACCCATCTTCGAGCACACGCAGAAGCTTTGCCTGCAAGTCAATCGGCATCGATTGCAATTCATCCAAAAACAAGGTTCCGCCATTGGCCAATTCAAACAGTCCCTGGCGTTCCACAGCACCAGTGTAGCTTCCTTTAGCCGTACCGAATAGAAGCGATTCCAATAAATTTTCTGGTAAGGCCGCACAATTTTGCGCGATGAATGGTTCTTTACTGCGGCTCGAACCCTGGTGTATGCTTTGAACAAAAAGCTCTTTTCCTACACCGCTTTCCCCATAAACCAACACCGATGAGGAGGAGCGGGCAGCCTTTTTCCCTTGTGAGATCAGACCTTTAAATCCAGCATCAATAGTCAGGATTTCAGTGAAAGAATATAATCCATCGGTCCCGGGCGTTTTCCTTTCAGGGCTTTTGATCGTCTTGAGCGAGCTTTCCAGGTCTGCTAGCCTTTCAGATAATTGCTTCAAGCTTGAATAATCCTTGGCAATCTCGATAGCACCTATCATAAACCCTTCTACATATATGGGGAGCGTCGTGTTTAACGTCTCAATGATTCGCCCATGTGCATTTACATACGATTGGCTATAGTTGTAGATTGGTTTTTCAGATTTAATGACTCTCAGCAATGTCGATGATTTGTGATTCAAAGAAGGGAAGGCTTCAAGCAAAGGTTTCCCAAGCACCTCACTTCTTTTCATCCCATCATGATTGGCCGCCACTTCGTTATAAAAGATGGTCTGTCCTTTTGGATCTATCACATGAATGCCTTCATCAATGGTTTCTAATATTGCTTCCAATACTTCACTTGTATTAAAAAATTCACTTGGCAAGATATCCCTCCTCAAGACCTTCTTGCTAGATGTATATGAGGAAATGCCAAAAACTTGTCATGTACCGCCTAAAATTGAGCATTCAAGTGAAATTTTTCACCCAAAGGTTCATGTCTTCCAGTTTATCGAAGATGTAACAGTTATTGGCCAAACGTCCGCGGTACGAGTATCCATGCTGATGCAATGCAGCATTCATGCCGAATGAGAGCGACCTGGCAATCGAATAAATACAATAAATTTCATGAGAGATAAGATATTCTTCAAGCGCGGAAATCAAGTGTTTCATCAAGCCGTACTGCCGGTGTTCCGGCAATGTCGCACAATCGGTGATTTCTGCGTTATGGTAAAAGGAATCAATTTCTGCTGAAGCAGCACTGACAATCCTGTCTTCATGGACATAAATATAAAAAACCGTTCCCTTTTCCATACACTTTTTCACATATACCGGATCATTCATCGGTGTAGGATACACTTCAAAAACCTCCCCATACAATTGGGCCAGCTGAGGTGCGTCGGTAACTTCCGCTTTACGGCGTTGATAGGCTGATGGCGGATTATCTAAACCGGATTTTATCGGCAGCCTCTGAACATCGGTAAGGATTTGATCTTCCTTTACCCATTCTGCACTGTTGCGCCTTGCATTCCGGTTATATTTAACAAGGAAGAAACAATCGCTTCCCAAAAAGAATTTGTCGATGCTTCCTTCATATAGAAAGCCCTGAGCAAGCAATGCCAAAACGTTTTCCTTGCGTGACTTGAAGATGATTTTTTCTGCTGAAATGTCTTTAGCCACCCTTAAAGATTCCTCCACGCATTCTTGAAAATGACCTAAATAATCATCAATCCTGATTCGCTTATTAAAATGGTCAATCGTAATATGTATGGTGCACCTTGGCTTTTGAATCCTTTTTTCAGTGATTCCAGCCTCCATTTGTCCCGCTCCCTTCAAAACTTCGAAATTGTTGCGAAAGGCCTGACCCTTCCTGGAATCAGACCTCCGGAAAAATGATTATTCCTGGTCCACCCCACACCATTCAATCATGGTCAATGCAATGATTTCCGCAACCTCCATCATTTTATCCACCACTATATATTCATTCGAATCATGGGCCATCTTCGTTTCCCCTGGTCCAAACACAACTACGGGGGTAGAGCCAACCGATGAAAGATACCCTCCGTCCGTCGCCCAAGGGGACGCTTCGACAAGCGGTTCCTCCCCTACCACTTTTTCATAATAAGTGCCAATTGTCTTCATGAGCGGATGTTCTATTTCGAGATTGCCAGGCAGCCATCTGGCCCCAAACCATTCTAATTCAATCGGTTTTTCTTTAAACCATGCATCACTCTCATTTAAAGCATCTATTCGCTCCATCAGCGATTTTTGTGCTTCTTCCATGGTTTCTGTCGGGGCGATGCCGAATCTACCTTCCAGAACGGCTGTATCCGGCACGGAGGAAGGCCAATTCCCGCTTTGAATGCTACCTATGTTGATTGGAATGGGGATAGGGACATTTTTATAGAGTGAATGACGAAGTGACTCATTCCGTTCTTTTTCGAGCATCTTGATTTCTTTCATTACACTAACCGCTTTATCTATTGCACTGACTCCTTCATACCTAGTGCCCCCATGTGCAGACTTGCCTTTTATTTTCAGTCGAAACCACATCGAACCTTGCTGTAATGGGAATAGCTTCATATTTGTAGGCTCCGGAATGATTGCACCATCAGCTTTATACCCGCGTAAGACTGCCGCAAGTGTGCCGGCACCACCGCTTTCCTCTTCAATCACACTCTGAAATATTAAATCTCCCTTCAATTGGATTCCAGATTCGACGATCGCTTCAATGGCCAGCAATAAAGATACATTTCCGCCTTTCATATCCGTCGTTCCCCGCCCGAAGACTTTCCCGTCCATTAACTTGCCGCTATAGGGTTCATCGTGCCATGCTGCAAGATCTCCTTCAGGAACTACATCAATATGTCCGTTTAAAATAAGGGATTTCCCCTGGCCCGTTCCTCTTTTAATAGCCACAAGATTCGGATTTCCTTTAAAGTCCCGGCGGTCGCAATAAAAATGGGGATGTTTTCTTAATTGTTCATCCCCGATTTCCCAAAGATCTATTTCTAGACCAAGTTGTCTGCACTTCTCGACCACTATGGCTTGTGCACTTCCTTCTTGCCCCCTTTTGCTCGGTTCCTGAACCAGTTTTTGCAAAAGCTGAACTCCATTCATCCGATGTTCATTCAACCATGTTTTTATTTTTTCCTCATACATATCCATTCTCCTCTCTCATTCTTTTAAAATATGGATGTTTTCAGAGACGGTAAACGAGGCTTCGGTCCGATTCCTGATTTCCTGAATGCTGGACGTATCAAATACATCAGTTAAAAGGAGGCCCCCCGAAGTTATGGAAAACACGCCTAATTCGGTGATGATCATATGTACGCATTTCTTGGCAGTTAACGGTAACGTACATTTTTTGACTAATTTAGACATGCCCGCTTTATCGTTATGTTCCATCAAGACAATGACCTTTTTGGCCTTTGCCGCCAGCTCCATGGCACCGCCCATGCCTGGCACCCGCTTTCCCGGGACAATCCAATTAGCGAGATCCCCCGCTTGACTTACTTGAAGGGCTCCTAGAATCGTGATATCCACCCTGCCACGCCGTATCATCCCAAATGCAACAGTACTGTCGCAGTAGGAAGCCCCGGCTCTAATGGTAATCGGCAGTCCGCCTGCATTGCAAAGATGCGCATCTTCCTTCCCCGTTTCAGGAGTACTGCCAATTCCCACAAGGCCATTTTCCGCATGAAACATAACTTTATGGTCATTCAAAAGATGATTCGGTACAAGTGATGGAATGCCAATTCCCAAATTGACCAGCATCCCATCGCTTATTTCTGCTGCTGCCCGTTTCGCTATTCTATTTCTATCTTCTGTTCCCAAACCCATTTCCAATCGACTCCTTTTGATGGAATGATATAATCCACAAAGGCACCCGGAACAATGATGTCCTCTGGATCCAAAGAGCCAAGCGGAACGATTTGCATGGCTTCGACTATAGTGATTTGTCCAGCTGCAGCAACGATTGGATTCGTGTTCCGGGCGCTTTTATCAAATATAAGATTTCCATAAGGATCTGCCATTTCTGCGTAAACAATGGCGATATCTGCAGTTAATGCCGGTTCCACCAGATAATTTTTCTTACCTAGCTTTACGGTTTGCTTGCCGTCCCGGACGATATCGGCCTCAATTCCAATATCGGTCAATATACCGCCTAGCCCCATCCCTCCGGCCCGTATACGTTCGACAAGTGTCCCTTGCGGAGAGAACTCCACTTCGAGTTCTCCATTGTTCATTAATAGTCCTGCATTTGGATTGGAACCGATATGGGAAACGATGATCTTTTTCGCTCGGCGTTGCGTGACCAGTTTTCCGATTCCGATATCAGGGAAACCTGTATCGTTACCAATCAAGGTTAAATCCTTAATGCCTGATTCCAAAATCAGATTGATCAATCCAGGAGGCGACCCTATGCCACCGAATCCCCCATACATGATGGACTGATTATCTTTAAAGTGATGGCGCACATCCTCCAAACTACAAATCTTCCTGAATGTATTTTCCACCACTATGACTCACTTCCTTGTTGTGATGAACGTTTACCTATCGATTCATTGAATTGTCTAAAAGTTATATCGACCCTCATTAACAATTCAGCACACTCCTCTTCCGATATCGTTAACGGAGGGGAGATGATGATGGCTGCCCCGGTTACACCATCAAGACCTGCTGCGGCGGGATAAAGAAGTATTCCATTTCTCATCCCCAATTCAATGATTTCATTTGTCACGTCTGCCTCCTTCGGAAATGGGGCCGATGTTGCTTTATCCTGGACAAATTCGATGCCAATCAATAAACCTTTCCCGCGTATATCACCGATAAAGGAATACTTCCCTGCCAAATTTTTCAGGCCCCTAATCAGGTAATTCCCTCTGTCGGCCGATTTTTCGACAAGATCATTCCTTTCGACATATTCCAAAACGGCCAAAGATACCGCACACGATAACGGATTAGCACTAAGCGTATGGCCTCCTATAATTGATTTCGAGCCTTTCATTATGGGCTCCATCACGTTTTTGGTCATTACTGCGGCTGCTATCGGGGTATACCCTCCACTCATACCTTTACCAAATGTTACGATATCAGGTTCCACATCCCAATATTCGGAAGCAAGCATCTTACCGGTACGTCCAAAGCCGGTCATTACTTCATCCGCAATGAATAAAATATCATTCTCTTCGCATATTTTCTTGAGTTTTCGATAATAACCATCAGGAGGAACGATGGCCCCTCCTGCAGCGCCGATAACAGGTTCAGCAATGAATGCAGCTATATTTTCACTGCCAATACGCCGGATTGATGCTTCCAATTCCGAAGCACAGGCCATTCCGCACGAATGCGAATCAAGTTGAAGTGGACATCGGTAACAATATGGAGGAGATACAGAAGGATATGATTCAAGCAAAGGAGTAAATCGTTCCCGGCGAATCGGATGTCCGGACATTGAAAGAGCTCCCATCGTGATGCCATGGTAGCTCATCCATCTCGATATGATTTTTTGTTTCTTAGGCTTCCCTTTTTCCTGCCAATGCTGAATGGCAATTTTCAATGCCGTTTCAGTCGCTTCGGAGCCGCTGTTTACAAAAAAGCTGTATGTCAGTTCCCCTTTGGTCAATTCTGCAATTTTTCCGGCAAGTTTCTCTGCAGCATCGCTGGTGAATTGGGAACGATACACGAATGAAACCTGCTTAGCCTGTTTGACCATCGCCTCAATGACTTCCTGGACTCCATGGCCAATATTGGCTGTAACAGCACCGGAAGAAGCATCTAGGTAATCCTTTCCATCTTTATCGTACAAAAAAACTCCCTGACCATGACTGATAGTCGGGTAGGCTCCTCCCAGGACCGGTTTTATCAATGAAGACTGCTCCATAAACCTGCACACTCCTTCTCTTTAAAAACAAATGCAATATAATAAAGTGTATGTCCAGGTGAAGGCAATCTTGCTAAAGAAATTGCCCTAGGCATGTAATCGGATAAGTTTCTTGGTTTCATGGGAGATCGTAAAAAAAGGCGACAAAAAAAGTGTATCCGCAAAAGATACACTTTTTTCTTACAATACGCTATTTAGTTTTTCTTCACGAATTGACTCCAAAAAGCTTTCATCCTTTAAAACAGCCAGCACATTTTTATAAAAAGCAGCTTTATCGATAACTGAAGTATGTACATATTCATACTCTTTTAAAGACGGATGACGCAAAACATTTTTCATGCAGGAATGACAAACTTTTTTAGTTCCTAACTTATAGTAGTTTAAGTTACTTGCATCCCCATTAGAAGTGTCTTCGTTACATACGAAACATGTATGGCTCACACGGCCTTTTTTATTATACTCGGCCAAAGCCCCTTCTAAACGAATGGATGCTGGAATTGTTAATAACACATAATCACCTTTTCTATTTTAAATCTCTTAGTATTATATCAGAAAAATAAAGAATTTGAACTATTAGACTCATATTCCCTAATAATGCTTGTAAAATAGGACAATTTCCAGGGCTTACAAGAGGAAAGACTCCTAAAATACACCAGAATGCAAAATATATTCATACATATCCCGAACAGATTAAGACACCGTCCACTTTTTGAACGGCGTCTACATAATGTGTCAGGAAAGGATCTGGATCGTCGCTTTTCCATTCTTCACCTTCATTACAGCTTTTGAACCAACCGGCACCGTTACAAATGGATGGACATGACCGAAGTTGGCATTTGCGATCACAGGTATGCCATTTATCTCCTTTTTGGAAGTGATGATTTCCTGCAAGGCATATTCAGTCATTCCGGAATCCTTTTGGAAACGGCCGATGACGATTCCTTTAATCCCACTTGCACCCGGCTGATGGAGCAAGGATTGTAAATCCCGGTCAAAACTGAATGGATGGCTTTCTTCGTCATCTTCTATGAAAAGGATGCTGTCCTTTAAAGATGGCATGAACTCTGTCCCTTGCAATAGATTGAGTGTACAAAGATTACCTCCAATGATTGTTCCAGCCGCTTCACCCTCCTGAATGACCATATATCCACCATTCGGGTGGAAAGTTCGGTCATCCTGTTCTAAATGCCAGGAATCATCACTCCACGTTTCACTTGGCTCAAGATAAAAGCCTTCACTTTCAATTACAGCCTTTTTAAAATATTCCATCGTATATTCCAGACCAGCCTTCATCCCGAACGTCGAGAAATGAGGACCTGAATATGTAGTTAAACCTGTTTTATTATAAATGGCCAATAAAATTGCGGTTATATCACTATAACCCATCAACACTTTTGGATTTTCCTTAATCAAATCATAGTCGATATATCGTAACAATTGGTTAGCGTTATACCCCCCGATGCTTGTAAAAATCCCCTTCACATTTGGATCCCTGATCGCCTCATGCAAATCCTCAATCCGGTCTTCGATCGAATTCGAGAAAAAGTCATCATGGAACAAAGCCGTTTCACCATATGTCACTTTAAAACCAAGTTCAGTTAACCTTTCTTCTGCCAATCTGCGTTGTTCCCCTTTGACAATCGCCAAACTTCTTGAAGGAGCAATTACGCGAATTTCATCCCCTGCTTGTAAACGGGAAGGTTTCATATCTTTATCCCCCTAAATTAATTACATTCTGTCGTTATTTTAGCAGAAATGGTGAACAAAGAAAAACCCAGAACCTTCATGGTATTCTTTCACACAAGCTATTTTGATGCAGATTGGCCATGCCGTATCTGGAATGGAAATAGGATTGGTTATGTATCGCCTGTCCACCTTGGATTTAACCTGCCTTTTCAGTCAACAACCATGGAACCTAAAAAGGTCCACCCACATTCCTAACATAAAGAAAAAACCAGCTTTATCAGCTGGTCTTTAGGTTATCGTATTAGCAGCAGAATGAAGCGCCGATGATAATCAATAGAATGAACAAGACAACGATTAATGCGAAGCCTGATCCAAATCCGCAGCAACCGCCGCCGCCGTATCCACCGCCACCATAGCCAAATCCTGGTCCTGCAACATTTCCACCATATCCGTACATTAAGTTTCACTCCTTTTAGAATTCTTATTTCTCTTTACACCTTACCATATGTCAATACGCCCGCCTTGGTCTGTGCATTTGCCTATTTTTCTGGATTTAAGAAAAAACTTCAAGCAACACCATCTTCACCTGTAATCATTCAATGGCTGAATTACCGCGACTAACCATGAAAAATGTCAAAAAAACGTTTCATACTTATTGTGTTACGTTAAAATTGGGATATAATAAGGAAAAAAGAATTCTTAGCCTCTTTAAGCTATCTCATTCCTACATGGATACATAAAAGGCAATACGGGGGAACATAATTGAAAACGAACGCAAAATCCTTCATCCCTTTCGCTGCAATCGCCACGATCCTTCTAATCAGCTATATCCTTCAAAAAGTCCCTAAAACATATGGATCAGATGATTCGATAAATGTTTATCAAAAATTCCAATCAGGCCAGCCCATTCAATATCTCGTCATTGGTGACAGTATCGGAAGAGGGTCGGGAGCTGAAAAGCCTAATCTAACATGGTTCAAACAGTTAGAAAATAAGATGAATGAAACCAATGATATTTCTTTACACGGTGACTACGTGGTCCAAAGCGGAGCCACAGCTTTTGAAGGCCTATTCAAACTTTCCCAAAAAAGGGAGCATGATCACAAAGATCTGATTTTCTTCGTTTTTGGTGAGAATGATCGCAAATATATGAACGTCGATGATTTTACCATGACATATGAAGCGTTAATGAGAAAGGCGAAACGTCTCCACCCTAATGCTGAATTATTCACAATAACAGAGAGTTCCTTGAAATATGAGGAATTTGCGTCAGCCATCGGACTTTTATCCAAACATTACGGTGCAACCAATGTGGATATGCGACCCATATTCAAAGATTCAGGATATACGGAAAAACAGCTGACAAGAGATTTGATTCATCCAAATGGGCTGGGTTATAAATTATATGCTGATGCAATTTATGAACGGTTCCTGGATAACTTCAAACGGGAAAAGGCTGTAGCAGGCCTTCCATCTAAACTGCATGCCCGTTCTGAATTTGAATTATCGGAAATTGACCACTATGGAAAAATGAGCGGTTTCCGTCCAAGGGGTGGCTATTACACTAGCAGTGAAAAGGGCAGTGTGATTGAATATACCTTCAATGGAAGTATGCTTGGTGTTAAACTGCTTAGAAGTCCTGATGGCGGGGAAGTGAATGTATGGATCGACGGAAATGAAATCACGACTTTGAATACGTGGTGGCCATTTGCCCGTGAAAGATATTTATTTATCACAAATGGGCTCCGTCCCGGTTCACATACTGTCCGTTTTGAGGTGACTGGCAGGACTAAAGCAATGGAACTTACCACCATTCCATATGTCCGGATCGCATCAATTATCACAGATTGAATACTACCCAATAAATAACCCCCTATCATTAGCTGATAGGGGGTTTTGCATTCAATCAAACAGCTTTTTGTATTCTCCGTATCCTTCTTTTTCAAGATCTTGGAGCGGGATGAACCTTAATGATGCAGAATTGATGCAATAGCGTAATCCCGACGGTCCCGGCCCATCATTGAAAACATGACCAAGATGAGAATCGGCAGTTTTTGAGCGGACTTCTATCCTTCTCATACCATAACTCGTATCGAGGTTTTCCACTACTTCCTCTTCTTTAAGCGGTTTAGTGAAACTTGGCCAACCACAGCCTGAATCGAACTTTTCCTTTGAAGTGAAAAGAGGATTTCCTGAAACGATATCCACATATAATCCTTCCTCCTTCAAGTTCCAATATTCATTGTTAAAGGCTGGTTCCGTTCCATTATTTTGTGTGACTTCATATTGAATCGGAGTGAGTTTCTGTTTTAATTCTTCTTTACTTTTCATTTTTTCCCCCCAGTGATGTTGTATAAATGCTTTCCGTCCTGAACCAATCGAATATCTTTCATAATGCTCAGGTTGCTTTTTATAATAATGCTGATGGTAAGTCTCGGCTGGATAAAACGTTTTGGCTGGTATAATCGGCGTTACGATCGGTCCTGAAAATTTCCCGCTTGCCTGCAGCTTAGCCTTGGATGCTTCTGCTATTGCACGTTGGTTTTCGTCATGATAAAAAATGGCAGTTTGATAAGAACTTCCCCGGTCATAAAATTGCCCTCCAGCATCTGTCGGATCAATTTGCTGCCAGAATAACTCGATTATCTCCTCATATGGATATACGCTTGGATCAAAGGTGATTTGAACTGCTTCATAATGGCCCGTCGTTTCGGAGCAAACTTCTTTGTACGTAGGGTTTTCCGTAGTCCCGCCCGTATAGCCAGAGATAACGGATTCGATGCCAGGCTGTTCATCGAATGGTTTCACCATGCACCAGAAACATCCGCCTGCGAATGTTGCCTTCTCTAATTGCTTTGTCAAATGAAAATCCTCCTTTTTTACAAACAATCCATTGAATGAATTTTAACGCTTTTATATGACCCTGTAAACTAATATGCCGATCGACCTTTTCACGAAAAATCGTCCCTACTCTTTTTAAACGGGAGACACACGCCCAAGCATGACAACATATGATATGAACATACTGGAAAAATGAGAGGTGTTGGAAATGAGCGATAAACAATCATATTCACAAAAATCGGTAACATATGATTTACTATCGTCTTATTACAAAAACAGCGATCCGCAATTACATGATTATTATTTCCATAAGCATTTGAAAAGTCTCGAAAAATCAACACAACAATTGAGATATGAACAAATGAGTATACTACCGCCTGCACAAGTACGCTTTTTACATGCTGCCCCAACAGCTCCCTCATTTGATGTTTATGTAAATGAAATGCCTATCCTTAAAAATTTCTCATATAAAGAGAACAATGGTTATTTACCACTCCCCGCTGGCAAGTACCCATTGGAAATATACCGCAGGGGACAAAGCGCCTTACCTCTTTTAAGCTGTAAAGTGACACTTGAAAGCGGGACTTTCTATACCATTGCTGTTGCATCTGCCCTGGCTAATGAATCATTGAACATGTTAACTTTCGAAGATAATCCATTTGTTCCTCCAAATGAAGCAAAGGTACGATTCATCCACCTTTCACATGATTTACTCTCGGTGGATATTGCCGTCAAAGATGGAGATGTCGTTTTTGATCAACTTCATTTCAGGAAAGCAAGCGAATATCTTAATATACATCCCATGATAGTAGACTTCGAAGTGAGGATAGCTGGGACAAAAGAGATCGCACTCCCTTTGCCAAACAAAGCCTTCCAAGTCAATACTCCTACAACCATTTATTTAATTGGTTCGAATCGGCAGACATCCTCACTAGAAACCTTAACACTATCTCCATAAATGGATAAAAAACCAGGATGCATCGATCCTGGTTTTTTATCCATCTATTCACTATCACTGTAATGATGATGGGATGGTCAATAAAAATGAAATATCATCATTTTTCAGGTCGAATTCATTCGCCTTAACCCTAATATCGCTTTTCAGTTCCATATCCTGTAATGACACATAAATACTTTCATCATTGGGATTGATGCTAACCCAATCCGGCATATTATAACGCTCATTTATTAAATTCATTACATATGAAACAGGAAGGTTCATTTTACCGACTGCAATTGATTTTTGCTTCAGGATCAAATCCCCATTCTTTTGGGCAATTGGTTCAAAAGTCAATTTCATTTCCACTTCACGGTTGAAAAATGGCATTGTTCCATATAATTCGACTTCATCCGTTAAATACACTTCGTAGTGAATGGATCCCGTCAATCCCTCTTTATCCAGATACTGGTTGATTAATCTTGTCAAATCTTCCCGATTCGTATGAATTTGAAATTGGATATCTTCTTCATGGCTTACTTTGGGTATCAGATCTTTATCTTTAGTCGGCAGATTAACTAAAATCGTTACAAACAGGATGACCAGGATGTTTAGGGCTAATAGGGAAATAAACAAAGTCTTCCATTTGACATTTGTCATTCTTGGTCATCATCTCCTTTGGCACTCGCTTCCAATGTGTCCTTTCCGATAGTGGTAATATCCATATCATTATAGATTCTTGTTGCGATTAATTCATACCCGCGGTCATTTGGGTGAAAATAATCCTGGGCATACAGCAAATCTTCTTCGGAATTCTCGAAAATGTCTGCTATTTCAATAAAATAGGCTGAATCATATTCTTCAATGATCTCTTTTCCGCTTTCATTCCAATCATTCATGATCATATCAAGTTCATAAAAATCTCCGAACCATTTGGAAAATGGATTATAGACGCCTACAAGGTAAATTTGCGCAGATTCATTTTCGGAACGAACCTTATCAAGTATCTGCCTTAATCTTTTTTCATACCCTATTTTTGCCGAATCAAACTGATTCAGTTCCAAGTTGGAGAAATTCTGTTTAAAGACCTTCATGATATCATTTCCACCGATTGTGACGACAATCGAGTCAGCTTGCTTTATGTCTTCTTTAATCCTAGTCTTATCCAGTCTTTTCAATAGTTGGTCGGTCCTATTTCCACGTATGCCATGATTAATCATCTCAACTGAAGTAATCGATGGTTCTTTTTCCAGCTTATTTTGTAAATAAGGCAGATACCCGCCATTATCTTTACTATCACCGACACCTTGAGTCAAGGAGTCGCCAATCGATACGATTTTCACAGGGTCCGGAAAAAAGCTGGCAGGAATGGTTTCCTTTTTACTCAGCTCAACTATGCTTTTCTGCTGAACAGATGGCTGACTTGAGGCTGTTTCACTTTGACTGCAGCCTGAAATCCAAACTAGGCATATGAAAAGACAGGTGATTTTGTATCTCATGACCCTCACCTTCCTACCCATATATTATATCATGCAGAAAACGAAAGATTGCAAACAATATACTTCATTGTACTTCCAGAATTGAGCATTCCTTACTATACAATATGAAAAATGCAGTGAATTAAAGCTAGTCCTATAAAAATTAGCATGTACTGAGCATGTAAAATCATTCTTCACCACTGCTGTTTCTTCATAAAATTATTGCTCATTTTCAGCATCTTTAAAACTACATTGAAATCATAATAAAGATGGATGAAAACAGAAAGAACAGGTCATTTAACCTGTTCAATAATTCTGTAAAATTTTAATATGCTTAATGATTTCATCAAAGGGAATATCCTGCAGGCCTGTATAATCCATGATGATCTTTCCTTCTTGATCAATCAGAAAAAAGCTGGTACCATGAATCACCTGATCTTCTGCTTCTGGCTTTTTGACTATCGTTTTAAAGTTATCCAATGCAAACTGCTCGATTTCTTCCTGCCCATAACCGGTCAGAAAGTGCCAGTTGCCGTAATCCACATTAAATTGGTCACCAAACTTTTTTAAAACATCAGGTTTGTCAATTTCCGGGTCCACGGAAAATGAAACGAACTCTACATCAGTAATACCTTCATCCTTCAATTGCTGATGCAGCTTCGTCATATTCGAAGTCATGGGGAGACAGACCGTCTCACAGCTAGTGAATATAAAATCCGCTACCCAAACCTTTCCTTTGAGATCGCTTTTTGAGAAAGGTTTACCCTCCTGATCGATGTAACTGAAATCTTCAAGATCCCAATTTTTGGCATCAGGTACACCATTGGAACCACATGCTGTCAACAGCAAAAAAATTGATGCTCCCATAGCTGCCATAAGCAATTGCAGCTTTCTCATCCCTACCCCGTCCTTTATGTATAAAATATTCTGTTACTTCATTTATTCTAACAGACCAATCGGAATGAGAACAGCAACTATTTCTACGAATTAAAGACAATTGTAAAAGTGACAAAACCGTCGCCAAACGCAGTTTCACATGGTTTATCCATATCAGTCCCAATAATACATGATTGCCATGGCGCCTTCACCCGTATGCGTACTTACGACGGCAGTCGTTGCTTCTATCTTTATGTCTTGATATCCTGTTAAGTCTGAAATGGCGTCGCGGACTTTATCGGCTATTTCAAGACCATTCGCATGGACAAAACCAATGCCTCTAATTTTTTTGCCTTGAGTATCTTCTTTGAATTTCTTGATGATGAACTTCACGACCTGTGACTGGCTCCTAGCTTTGGATACAGGATTCAGTACACCATCATCAAGAAGTGCAATCGGCTTTATGTGCAGCAATGAACCAATAAAAGCAGAAACTTTGCCAATTCTTCCACCCTTAACTAGGTTATCAAGTGTTTCTATGACAATTATTAAACTTGACTGCTTTTTAATATGTTCCAGTCGATCAATTATTTCAGCTACGGATTTCCCTTCCTTCGCCATCTTCGCTGCCTCGATCACCTGGAATGACATCGCTTTTGAAATGAATTTCGAATCAAGAACGGTAACCTTCGTTTCAGACATGCTTGCTGCGCTTTCCGCTGAGCGAACTGTACCGCTCATGCCACCTGTCATATGTATGGAAATAATCTCGCTTCCGTCTTTTCCTAGTTCATCATATACCTCCACAAAGGTACCTACGGCTGGTTGTGAGCTTTTTGGCAGTTCTTTTGACTGGTTCATTCTTTTCAGGAATTCTTCTTGTTCGATTTCAACCTTATCCAAAAAAGTCTCCCCATCTATAAAAATCGATAAAGGGACCATAGTTATATCATAAAATTCCAGTTCCTCTGGTGTCATATCTACTGTCGAGTCTGTTACTATCTTTACTTTATTCATCATTACACATCCCTAAATTAACATATCTATTGTATTATACCTATTCAAGGTACGCATTCAAACCAAAGGTCTTTTTTTATCAAGTGAAGTGATACTAGTCTTTTGAAATGTTCACACAAAAAAAAGACCGTCCCATGAGCTAACCTGAACACATGCCGATTTATTAGATATTGCATGGCATTCGTGTCATCTCTTTTAACGGAGATGTTAGCTATGGAACAGTCCGCATTAAGCATTATTTAGTAAACTTCCAAAAAAAAGCTTGTTATAAACGGGCCATTTGAGTACGGATGCTAAATAATGCTTAAATGAGTAATTTTCTTTATGATCTTTATTGGCAAAAACCTTCTTTACAAATACTTCCAAACGCACGGTCAACATAAAAAAATTCGGATCACTAGGCAGTAAGACAGGTATTTCTGAAATTGTGACCTTATGTCCAAAACAATCTTTGAATTCCAAGCATTTGAACATCAAAATATCAATCCTCATTTTTCACCGATTGCTTACATTATACACAATAAATCCAAAAGTATAAATATTCAAATGTGTAAAAAAACAGACAAATCAGATTGACTTTCACAAAAAAAAGACCCATAAAGGACAAAATGCCTTTATGGGCCTCTTTTTATAAACCTTCCTCGTAGGTGCCTTCCCGCAAGCTTTCACGTTTCACCCTTCGTTTATAGACGACTTTAGATAAAGAAATACTGATTTCATATAATAACAGCAGCGGAACCATCACCATAAAGTCTGACATAAAGTCGGGCGGCGTAATCGATATCGCTATGACAACCAGTACAAAGTATGCATACTTCCTTAACTTTTGAAGCACATAAGGATTAATTATGCCAAGGGAGGTCAAAAACATGGTAACGACGGGAAGCTCGAATAAAACAGCAAAAGGTATCGTCATATTAAATACGAATGAAAAGTACTTATCCGCTGTAAAACTGGTTATGAACATCCCATCGCCCAATTCAATCAAAAATTGAAGAATGGTCGGGAAGATGACAAAATAACCGAAAGCAAGCCCTCCGATAAAAAGCAGGAAAAGTGCCGGAATGTATGCAAGGGTCGCCCTTACTTCATTTGGCATCAAAGCGGGTTTAACGAATAACCAGATTTGCAGGGCAATTACCGGTATCGTTGCCGCAATGGCTACGACACCTGCAAGCATAAAGTAAATCCAGATAATATCGCTCGGTCCCAATACCATCAGTTCAAAATCGAGATCTTTCACGAACCAATTATAAATCTCCTCAACATAAATAAAACTGGCGATAAAAAAGATGACAAAAGCAACAGCTGTAATGATGAGCCGTTTTCTCAATTCATCGAGATGATCGATGATATTTAATTCTTTATCTTCCAAAGTTGATCACGCCTTCATCTGAAAATCCGTATCTTTGTTCCAGCATAAAGGCGCAAGACGGTTGCATCTTACGCCCAGCATTCAATCATTCATGATTTTTTTGTTGTAGCTTCTTATCTTCTTCATAATCACCTTTTGTTAAATCACTCGTGGACTTTTTAAACTCACGAAGTGTTTGTCCAAATGCGCGTCCAATTTCTGGAAGTTTCTTCGGACCAAAGATAATTAAAGCCAATATTAAGATGAGAATTAGACCAGGTACTCCAATGTTCGACATGGATACATCCCCTTTGGTGTTGTAATTAGACCTACCCCGATTATAATACCATTTCCAACCAATTGAAAGGAAACTGGCAATTCGTCATAGAATGGTAACAATTATCGACAGTATGCCCATATACGACTGGGCCGGCAGAATAAAATGTAAAAACAAAGGTATTATTCTATCCTAATTTAACATTTAATCCATGATTAAATCAATAAGTGAAATAAATTACTGTCTTTATTGACCTCTACGAAAGAGAATCCTTTCTTGTTCATCCTCTGAATGAGCCCTTCATAATCATTTTTATCTTTTAGTTCTACACCAACCAGGGCCGGCCCGCTTTCTTTATTATTTTTCTTCGTATATTCAAAACGGCTTATATCGTCATTCGGTCCTAACACCTCATCAAGGAATTCCCTTAAAGCTCCGGCACGTTGCGGAAAATTCACGATGAAGTAATAAAGCAGCCCTTCATATAATAAGGATTTCTCCTTAATTTCCTGCATACGCCCAATGTCGTTATTCCCTCCGCTGACCATGCATACAACCGTTTTGCCTTTGATTTGTTCTTTGTATAAATCCAACGCGGCTACAGATATAGCCCCTGCCGGTTCAGCTACGATCGCATGCTGATTATATAAATCGAGAATCGTCGTACAGATTTGGCCTGGAGGGACGACAACGATATCTTCCAGGTTTTCCTTACAAAGCTGATATGTCAACTGTCCCACACACTTGACAGCTGCCCCGTCAACGAATGTATCTATGTTTTCAAGCTCAGAAACTTTTCCTTCCTTGAAGGAGTATTCCATCGAAGCAGCACCTTGCGGCTCAACTCCAATGCATTTCGTATTTGGGGAAACCGATTTGAAATAACTCGATACTCCGGCCATTAAACCGCCACCGCCCATAGCGGCAAATACATAGTCGATTCCATCTTCACAATCATTCAGGATTTCTACAGCCGTTGTACCCTGCCCGGCGATTACCTTTTCATCGTCAAATGGATGGATAAAGGAACGCTCTTCTTTTTCACAGCATTCCATCGCCATGGCAAATGCATCATCGAAAGTATCCCCGACAAGGATGATTTCCACATTATCCCTTCCGAATAACTGCACTTGATCGACTTTTTGCCTTGGAGTTGTAGCAGGCATATAAATTTTCCCATGGATACCTATTTGGCTGCAGGAAAAAGCTACTCCCTGTGCATGGTTTCCTGCACTGGCACAAACGACTCCATTCTTCGTCTCTTCAGCGGTCAGGCTTTTCATTTTATAGTAAGCCCCTCTTAATTTAAAGGAACGTACGTGTTGTAGGTCCTCGCGTTTTAAATAAACATTACAATCATATTTTTCAGAGAGCCTCTGATTTTTTTGTAAAGGAGTATGCAAAACGATTTCTTTCAGTTCTCTATAGGCAATTAGAATATCTTCCAATTGAATCCCCCTATTCTTAGATGCAGTCTGATTCATAACAATCCCTCATTTCCTTCCTTAATGAATTCAATCATTATAGCACTTTACTGTTATTAATGTAATTGATTTTTCTAAAAATTCTTGCTTTTGTTCGTTTCATACCAAAAAAATCCGATTATGGTCATTTCCCCATAATCGGATTAGCACTTTATTTTTTTTGTAGAATAATAAAATCATGTGCATAATGATTTTTTTCATCGATGCTGCCTGGTTTTGAGGAGACTTTATCCCATTGATTCTCATCAATCACTGGAAAGAAAGTATCACCCTCAAAGGTTTCATGGATTTCCGTTATATACAGGCGATCGGTAACAGGAAGGATTTCCTTGAAGATTTCGGCTCCGCCAATCACAAAAACTTCCTCATCACGGCTATCTGCAAACGTTTTAATTTGTGCTATATCATGTAAGACTACGCAGCCTTCCGCTTTAAAATCCTGATTGCGGGTAACGATGACATTTTCCCGGCCAGGCAGGACCCTGCCGATCGATTCAAATGTTTTTCGGCCCATGACGATCGGATGACCCATCGTCACTTTTTTAAAATACTGCAAATCGGCCGGTAAATGCCACGGCAGTTTATTGTTATTACCTATCACACGATTTTGATCCATAGCAACTATCAATGAAATCATATGCTAACCTCACCTTTTATATGGGGATGAGCTTCGTAATTTTCCAAAACGAAATCCTCGAAGCTAAAATCAAAGATATTTTTCACATCCGGATTGATTTTCATGATTGGCAATGGTTTGGGATCACGAGTCAACTGCAGTTCCACTTGTTCAAGGTGGTTAGAGTAGATGTGGACATCCCCGAAAGTATGTACAAATTCGCCAACTTCCAAATCACACACTTGGGCGATCATCATCGTTAAGAGCGCATATGAAGCTATGTTAAAAGGAACACCTAAAAAGACGTCCGCTGAACGTTGGTATAGCTGGCATGAAAGCTTACCATCAGCGACATAGAATTGAAAGAAAGCATGGCAAGGCGGCAAGGCCATTTCGTCCAGTTCCCCAACATTCCAAGCACTGACTATCAGCCTTCTTGAATTTGGATTCGTTTTGATTTGTTCGATCAATTCACTGATTTGGTCGATTTGCCTTCCATCAGCCGTTCCCCAAGAACGCCATTGATGACCATAAATCGGACCTAATTCTCCCTTTTCATCAGCCCATTCATTCCAGATGCGCACGCTATTTTCCTGAAGGTAGCCAACGTTCGTATCACCCTTCAAAAACCACAATAGTTCATGGATAATCGCTTTTAAACTAACCTTTTTCGTTGTAAGTACAGGGAATCCATCTTTTAAATTGAATCTCATTTGATATCCAAAGGTACTGATCGTTCCTGTTCCCGTACGATCACCCTTTTGCGTTCCATTTTCGAGTACATGCTTACATAAATCTAAATATTGCTTCATGATAAACCACCTTTTCTACTTTCATTCTCCTTATTTTAACGTATTATTGCCCAATGTTTAATCTAATTGTTTAATAAAATTATAAGTCTTGGGTGCTTTTTGTCTAAGCAATTGATTTTGTTCATCGTTCACATAAAACATGGCAAATGTTTCTGCAAAGTATTCCTCAGGGTAATTGGAAAAATACGTAATCCCGGGAAACAGCCCATCCACTTCCTTACCCCAAATCTTCAAATAATCCATGTCTTCACGGATTCCATCAAACACTATATTATCGATAGAATGCCCCAGCTCATGCAGTTCCAAATTAACGGAGCCATGCCCGTTGCCCTTGTCACTTGCCCCGATTTTAACCAATACCGTATGTGATCCGCCCATACCAGGCACATCATCCCAAGTTGTTTGTTTATTCAAATAACCACGCGGAGTTTTCCCCTTTAATTTTGCTGCGGATTGATTTTCTGTTAAATCACCATCGAATAGTTTGATCCTCACACCACTTTCAGCAGTTTTCTTCAAAAGGGAATGAGGCAGTTTATTAATGGTACCAGCAATTTTAAGTGCTTCCCTTTCATCGTACTCCTCTTCTGGAAATAAAAATATTCGTTGCAATTCTTTATTGCCTTTAAAAAGTTCAGCTTGTCTTAAAAGATTATCTTTGGGTAAATTCCGCCATTTCACCCCTTCATCCTTCGCTAATGAATAGGAGAGCATTGAGAATAAAAAGACAAATAATGCAAGTATGGATAACCATTTCTTTCTTTTCACACGCTTCTCCCCCCTTCTTCATTCCTCATTTATGTTAAGAAAATATATGTTATTTAAAAACTCTAAACCTTCGATACTATTATATTAGTATAACATATTGCCCTAATGTAAAAACTCTATGTTTTTTTGGTAATTTCGGTTGCCATTCATCATGAGAAGAACCATTGATCCGCACTTTTCATATATCAACAGTATATAATCGTAAAAGGTTTAAGGTGATCGCATGGAAACCAATAATAAAAAAGCAATCTTGAAGGAGCACCGAGAACTTGCTGAAGAAGTGCTTGATATTTACAGTTTAAGAGTGTTCATCATTCTCGACCTTTTTCTCTTCTCCATCTTATTTGGCATACTGCTGCATCCGCTACTGTCTTCACTTTGGCTTAACTTTTTATTGCCATTGCTTTTCTTCACAACATTTACAGCCCTTCTTCAAATAATTGATATTTTCCAAAATAAAAGCTGACATCATATTTGATGTCAGCTTCAGACGGGTAGGCAACCTCGATGAAAAATCAAGTTTGCCTACAGTTTTTTTATATGTGCACAATTTAGACGTTGATTTCCGCTCCAGGCACTCGCTTTCCGCGGGCGGTCCGGTAGCCTCATCGGCGCTTTTGCGCCTGTGGGGTCAACCCTTGACTCGCTTTTCTCGCAGGAGTCTCGCACCTTCCGCTCCAATCAACTTTGTTTTAACATTTTGGTTATGTTAAATAATATTGTTGTTTTTTAGTCAAATAAATGAGACCTTCTCTTATCAGGGGTCTCATAATCATTTTAATTTTTAAAATTACTCGTACTTACATAGCTTTGGAACTACAAAATCGGGAAAAGTCTTGATTATTTTTTTATAGGTTGCGAAATTCGATTGACTTGAGATAACCGCAATGTTATCTCCATCATAGCCAATCCAAAAAATACTTGTATCTACTTCTACTTTAACCACTACTGTTCCCGCAATTTTCCCTTCCCAATTTCCTTTCCATTCTCTTTGTTCTACACTAAATACATCTTTGTTTGTGGACCATAAAACTAAATCATTCCCACTACCAAGAGTAATATAGAAAGGGAAAATCCCCTGAAACTGCTTTTCATTCCGGATTTCAGTAACAACGTATCGGTTAGTTAAGTATCTATAACTGATATTGAATTCCTTGCAATTATGTTCAAACTCATCTTTGCAATAAGAAGAAACCTCAGGACAAAAATAAAGTGGAAATGCTTTAATGTTTCTCATCCACAATGGCAGGAAATTTTGATCACATTCTGGTAGATAAAAGCCATCCATTGAGAAAACATATGGTGTAGTGCCTTCTTTTGCAAACGGGAAAAAACCTCCAGCATCAGGATTTGAGTCATAATATCTCTTCGGGAAATAGCCAACTTCTATATTCAATTTTCCGCCCCCGTAGTTCCAATGTATTCATTTATTAAAGGTTGATAATCTTAACTCTTTATAAGTAACATCTGTCTTGAAAAGACAATTTTCTACTATCATACTACTTATTGATATATTATCACTTTGAGAAAATGCCCTCCAAGCATCGGTGCAAAATGTATTGTCCGACGACAATTTATTGCCGATAGCATTTTCTAATTGAGTTTTGACGATTCTTCTTCTACCAAGAACACTTGAATAATGATACCATTCTGAAACTTTTGCGCCAAAAAGCTGCCATTATTTTCGATGGCAGCTTTTTTAAATAGTGCTCAACCATGTTCCTTGAGCTTTTTCCCTTTCTTCAAATGGAATACGATCGTGGTGCCAAAAATCAGCAAAATAAAGGAAAAAAAGATTGTAGGCGGGATTTCTATCCTTGCAACGGCCAATAACATTTTTATAGCAATGAATCCGATAAGGACATATGCGGCAGTTTCCAATTCAGGAACCTTATCTATCAATTTTAGAAATAATCCCGCCACTCCCCGCATCATCAAGACACCAATCATTCCCCCTGTCAAAAGCACCCAGACTTTTTCACTCACCCCGAATGCGGCCAAGACACTATCGACGGAAAATGCTATATCCATCAATTCCACTGCGGCAACCGTTCCCCATAAGGTACCAAACATACGGATCAGTATGCTGTTTTTATTCATTCCCTGAATATCTTCATCAGCTTGTTTTTTTCTTTTATCCCTAAAGTATTTAAATGAGAGCCAACCAAGATAGGCTGCTCCAATTACCTTCACCCACCAAAGCTTAATGAGGAAAACACCTATTCCAATCGCTATAAATCTAAAAGCGTAAGCACCTAATAAACCGTAAAAAAGTGCTTTTTTCCGTTGTTTTTCCGGAAGGTGCCTGACCATTACTGCTAATACCAAAGCGTTGTCGGCTGATAGCAACCCTTCCATTAATACGAGCGTTCCAATCAATCCCCAGCTCACCGGGTCGGATAAAACCTCGACCCACATATGCCAGTCAAAAAACTGTGCATACGTTTGCATGATGTTATTTAACAACTCTGACATGATAAAGACTCCTCTGCTACTATAACCGCAAAATTAGAAAACCTTTTAAAATAACATTGTTCACATTGTTCCCCGTTATGATAAAAACTCTGCTTTTATTTCAACACAAAATAAATACGTTGCATGACAACGTATCATTTCGATGCTATTAGAGATTCACTTCATTTTCATCATACTCTTACACTTACATAAAATCAACGAAACCAACCGCTATGAGATCCTTTGTTTACTCGTCCACTCTGGCGGCGTATTTTTATCCCAATATATTTTCCCTATATTATAATGGGTGGCAAATGAATCATGATGGGTATGATAATGAAAATCGAACCAATACCCTTCCAGTGGAGGATTTTCCTGCCTGACATGGAATCTGATGATATCCTTGCCGCTGTTTGTATCATAAATATGAAATATTTTTTCGGCCCTGCCCGCACTCGGCTGCTCAGTGATGGTTAATTGCTGTAATTTCTCATCTGGAAATTGGGCAGCCATTTCGGTAATGGCTTCTTCCATTTTTGGTAATATGGCCATTTTGAACTCATCACCAATTTTAGGATTGATCTTCTCTCCAAATTTCACAAATGCGTTTTCCTCTGCCTTATTCATTATGCCCGATAAAAATTCTTCCCGGTTGAATTCCTCTTCTAGTTCAGTCGAATTTTGCGAAGGAAGATAGGATAATCCCTCTTCTTCCACTAACCCTTTTTTAGTATCCTTTAACGAATCGGCTTCCGCAAGCCACGCCAGATCTGAAGGAGTGACAAGACCAAACGTCAAAACGGATACTAAAATGACGAGACTTTTCCTGAACCAAACCGCCGCTTTCAAATCACACTCCCCCTCCTTTTTTGTATTGTCTTTATATTTAGTATACTTTTATTTTTTGGTAATTACGAATATATAGTTACCCATGTTTTAAAAATCAAAAAAAAGGATAAATACCTATATAAAGTTTATGAGCTCGAACTTTTTTATTAAATATCAATAAATTTACATTTAAATGAAGGATTTTGACGATTTTTGGAGAACTTAATTAGATTCAAGTCTTTTTAAGGAGGGGTCTTATATGGCTTCGACTGCCATGGTGGCTTTATGTCTTGTAACATTAGCATTTTTCGTATATTTATCATTTGCTGATTAAGAATAAATGAATACCTACGAAAAATCTCCTTGTCATTCTTCTACAATGACAAGGTTTTCTTTTCATTCAAACATAAGCCTTACCTTTTGGCAGATAAAAGGACTGAATAATGGAGGAATTATTTTGGAAAACAACAATGAGATCATTAAAGATAAGGATTATAAAAGGGAAACAGCTACAGGGGGCGCCGGAATGGTCGTAACAGCTCATCCGGTAGCCACTTCCATAGGGGAAAAAATATTACGTGAAGGTGGAAATGCTGTCGATGCGGCGGTCGCCATCCAATTTGCCCTGAATATTGTGGAACCCATGATGACCGGTATCGGCGGAAGTGGTTTCCTAATGGTATATAACGCTAAAAATAAGGAAACGAAAATATACGATGGGCATGTAAGAGCACCTAAAGCCGCACATCGAGACATGTTTCTTGATGAAAAAGGGGAAGTCATCCCATTTAAAGAAAGATCAATCAAAGCCACAGCGGTAGGCATACCCGGAATACTGAAGGCTATGGATGAAGCACTCGCTGAAAATGGCAGTAAGCCATTAGCGGACCTCATCGAGCCATCCATTGAATTTGCAGAAAAGGGAGTTCCCGTCAATTGGGTTCTTTGCGACGCTCTTAAAAATTTTGAATATCGATTGGGCGATGAAGCGCGTAAATTCTTCATGCCAAACGGAAAACCCTATCAGGATGGCGATTTGCTGATTAAAGAAAAGCTGGCGAATACCTATCGGATCTTACAACGTGAAGGAATTTCCGCTTTTTATGAAGGTGAAATCGGAGAAGGCATCATTTCCTGTATACAGGAGCTTGGAGGGTTCATGGAGCTTTCTGATTTAAAGGACTATAAAGCTACAATCGATGTACCAATGTATGGGACTTATAAGGATTATCTAATTGCGTCATCAAATGCCCCAAGTGCTGGCGGATTCACGGTCATCCAAATCCTGAAAATATTGGAGAGCTTCCAAATAGAACAATATGACGTCCGTTCTTGGGAAAAATATTATTTAATAGCAGAAGCGATGCGTCTGGCATTTACAGACAAAAAGGCATTTCTCGCTGATCCCGAATTTGCCGAATTGCCGTTGGCGGGTCTCATGCATGATGATTATATAGCTAAACGCCGCTCCTTCATTAATTTCAAAACAAGAAATAATGCCATTGACTTCGGAAACCCTTGGATTTATGATTCCGTGAAGCAAAGGGAAGTCATACCTCAGCCTAATGAAGAGGATATCAGTGAAACGACACACTTCACTGTCCGTGACAGATGGGGGAATATCGCAGCATGCACTTCTACAGTAGAACATCCATTCGGATCAGGCATCATGGTTTCAGACTATGGTTTCATGCTGAATAACGAACTGACTGATTTTGATTCCATTCCAGGCGGCATGAATGAAGTGCAGCCCAATAAACGCCCAGTCAGCTGTAAAAGCCCGACCATCATCTTTAAAGACGGCGAGCCGATCTTGACGTTAGGGTCACCAGGTGGACCAACCATCATCAGTTCAGTCGTACAAACGATCATTAATGTACTCGATTTAAAAATGGATTTGAAAGCAGCCATCGAAGAACCTAGAATTTTCACTCCGATGGGCCCTCATATTGAATGGGAGCCTGGAATGGATATGACTAGCAAAGGCCACTTGGAAGCAATGGGCTTCGCCTTTAATGAAGTTCCCCACTCAATAGGGAATGTCCAAGCGATTCAAATCAACCCCGATGGCTCAAACTATGGTGCTGCCGATTCAAGCCGGGAAGGCTGTGCCATGGGTCTGGACGAAACAGATTATAAATCGTGATCACTGGATGGAAATGAAGCCAAAATGGAATTTGGATGTTTTTCTTTTTAGTACTTCAAATCCAAATTCCTCAAAGCGGGAGCTGCGGTAATGGTCTTTCAACACGACTCTCTTGCGCGCAACCCGCTTAGCTTCTTTCATTATTTCAACCGATAGATCCTTACCATCCGCAAAATGAGTCAGTCCCCTTATACCATTCGATTCCTGAATCGTTTCTTCAAACATGGGATCGAAATATACGACATCAAAATGATTGTCCGGCAATGTTTTCAATATTTCGTAATGATCACCCTGCCTGACCTCTATTCTTCTCATCGCAGAAATCATTTTTTCTTCTGCATCCTCCCATGTCTTCATCCCATGGTCCACGAGCAAGGCCAAATATTGATTTCCTTCCAATCCGACAACCTGTCCATGTTCACCCACTTTGAAACTTGCGACAATCGCATCAGAGCCCAATCCCAAGGTACAATCAAGCACAGAGTTCCCTTCATTTATACCTCCGGCAATGAGAAATGGATCACTCTCTCCGCGCATTATTCTTTTTATACGAATCATCGCTAGGTTCGGGTGAAAAAAGAATGGTTCTTTTTCCTGGTATCGATATAACTCCATCCGCTTTTTACCAAAAACAAGGCAATCACCTTCATTATGTTCCGCTTGGATATCTCTCACTGATCGTTTTCTTCTTGCTATAAAGGGGATTTGCAATTCTTCAGCTAACCTTTTGGCTAATATCATCGTTTCTTTATCGGCTCTTCCTACTGTTGTGACAAACATGAATCCTACCCCTTCATACTCTTTTAAAATTTGAAAAGAATGCCCTGTTTCCAGGACATTCCGCTTTATCACTTATTTACTTACTGAACGCTGCCAATAAATTTTCCATGATGGCTTCCATTGGCTGTCCTTCTATATCATGGCGCGGAATGAAATGTACGACCTCTTTGCCCTTTAAAAGAGCCATGGATGGTGAAGAAGGTTCTATTCCATCGAAGTATTCGCGCATTTTAGCTGTCGCTTCCTTATCTTGGCCTGCAAATACAGTTACCAAATGATCTGGCTTATTGTCCGCTTGGAGTACGGCTTGAGTAGCAGCTGGACGGGCTAACCCGGCAGCACAGCCGCAAACTGAATTCACGACCACAAGTGTCGTACCTTCTACCGATTCCATAAAGTTTTCAACCGCTTCAGCGGATTCCAACTCATCAAAACCTGCTTGCACCAGTTCCGCGCGCATTGGTTTCACCATTTGTTTCATATATTCATCATATGCCATCGACATAAAAAAACCTCCTTGGTTACAATTCTTCAATTAGTATAATGATACTATATTATTGAGTGCATATGCAAAAATGACGCTTAAAGCTTTGTAAAATTTCATTGTTTCCCACAAAGAAACATGGTGACAGAATCCAGTTTCATTCTGCCACCATGTTTTAGTCTTCCTTTTAACTTAAACTTTCATCACTCCGCCTGAGCTGGCATTCGTCACAAGTTTGGAATAACGTGCTAAATAGCCTGTCCTGACCTTTGACTCGAAGCCTTTCCAATTGGCTTTGCGTTTTTCGAATTCTTCATCGGAAATTTCCAATTGGATTTTACGATTATTCAAATCCAATTCGATGATATCTCCATCTTCAACAAAAGCGATCGGGCCTCCCTCAGCTGCTTCGGGGGATATATGACCAATGCTGATGCCTCGGGATGCTCCTGAAAAGCGGCCATCAGTGATCAAACCGACTTTCGCTCCAAGTCCCCTCCCGACGATTTGGGAAGTGGGTGCCAACATTTCCGGCATTCCCGGCCCACCTTTAGGCCCTTCGTAACGAATGACCACTACATCCCCTTCTTTAACCTTTCCGGTAATGATCCCGGAAAGTGCATCTTCCTGGGAATCGAAACAAATGGCAGGACCCCTGTGATAGCCACCAACTGATGCGTCAACGGCGCCCACTTTTACGATGGAGCCTTGAGGAGCAAGGTTACCGAACAATACAGCAAGCCCGCCACGCTCAGAATGCGGATTATCCAATGGATGGATTACATCCTTGTCCAATATTTCACAACCGGCAACATTTTCGCGGAGCGTTTTACCTGAGACAGAAAGGCAATCTCCATTAAAGGCACCTGGTTTTTTGAGTAACTCATTAATGACGGCACTTACACCACCGGCATTATGTACATCTTCAATATGATAATCGGATGCCGGTGCGATTTTCGCTAGATGCGGTACGCGGTTAGCTATTTCATTTATGCGTTCCATCGGATATTCAAAACCTGCTTCATGTGCCAATGCAAGTGTATGAAGAACGGTGTTGGTCGAACCGCCCATCGCCATATCCAAGGCAAATGCGTTATCAATTGCATCAATCGTTACGATATCACGAGGCTTGATATCCTGTTTGATTATCTCCATCAACTGTTTAGCGGATTTCTTAACGAATTCCTTACGTTCCTCGGCTACCGCCAAAATCGTACCATTTCCCGGAAGTGCAAGTCCCAATCCTTCAGCCAGGCAGTTCATGGAGTTTGCTGTGAACATTCCTGAACAAGAACCGCAAGTAGGACATGCAACCTGCTCGATCTCCTGCAAATCCTCTTCATTGATATTACCTGCTTGATAAGCACCCACCCCTTCAAAAACGGATGTTAATGAAAGTGATTTACCATTTTTATCTTTACCTGCTTTCATGGGTCCGCCGCTTACGAATATTGTAGGAATATTGACACGAAGTGCTCCCATCATCATTCCCGGCGTTATCTTGTCACAGTTTGGAATGCACACCATACCGTCAAACCAATGTGCCGATACAACAGTTTCCACGGAATCTGCGATGATTTCACGGCTTGGCAAAGAATAGCGCATACCAATATGACCCATCGCAATTCCATCGTCTACCCCGATCGTATTAAATTCGAAAGGAACACCGCCCGCTTCGCGAATCGCTTCCTTTACTATTTTTCCGAATTCCTGAAGGTGTACATGACCTGGAACGATATCGATGTATGAATTACAAACCGCGATGAACGGTTTACCGAAATCCTCTTCTTTAACTCCTGCTGCCCGCAACAGACTTCTATGTGGAGCTCGATCGACCCCTTTTGTAATCATGTCACTTCTCATATTTGATGTAGACATTTGTTGTACCCCCAATTTCCGCTAAATGTTTAATGATTCAGAATAATATAATTTTTAGTATACTCTAAAAATTCTAACATATTTATAGACAAATGCAACCATTCAACACTAAATATCTACAAAAATCATTTTACTAAAATAATAGAGATCAATTTATATAATAGAAACTAATGTTTTGGGATTAGACGTGAGGGGAACTTATGTCAAACGACTGGAAACGACCCTCAAAAATAAAAAGGCATGCGGATTAAATCATCCGCATGCCTTTTGCCTGGGTTATTCCAAATCACTTGTCATTCGCTTGTCTTGATTCTGTCATTTGCTTCCAAACCGAACCTTTTGCTTCTTCGCCATTTTCTATACGGTCTATGGCCATCTTGACCTGAAGGGCCACTTCGAATTCAGGATCCTGTTCCGCTTGTTTAAGATAAGGGAGGGTCGTTTCATTTCCCACTTCATATAAAAACATCGCGGCCCGCCATCTAACCAATTTATTTTTATCCGAAAGTGATTGAGACATTTCTCCCATCGCTTCTTCGAAGCCAAGATCTGATAAACAATCACCTGCCGTACGTCTTACGGCCGCGCTTTTATCTTTCAAGGCTTTATACAAGCTCGGAAGCACTTTTCTATCTTCGATCATACCTAAGTATACTACCGCGAGCCTTCGAATGGAGACCTTACTGTCGGAGAGTGCCATATCCAATACTGGAATATCATCAACCGTTGGATCTTCCATTTGTTCTAAAGCCTGATAACGCTTTTCCCAGCTTTCATCATTCAGCATTTCTGCAGTCAGTTTAATTTTTGGACGTTTCAAAATTGCTTCCTTCGTATCGACCATTTCTTTTGCAGTTGCAACTAGCCGATTAATTCGATCTTCCGGATAAGCTGCGATCAGTTCATCCGATACTTCCTTCACGATATCTTCCATATCACCATATCTTACGCCATAATCCTTCCATTTTCGAAGCAGGACTACATTATCATCTTCTTTTTGGGCAGCGGCAATGCCCTTTATGAAATAATCCGGTAAGGCAAAACGTTTTTCGTGTTGACTATCACTTGCTTTAATCTGCATCGGAATGCCCTTGAATTGTTGAATGGCAACAGTTACTTCACCGTAATGTTCATTTAATGCCGCTTGTTGATTTTGTTCTTCGGTTTTTTCACCAAAGACCTGACGGATTTGGACCAAGATATCTTTCCAATCATATTTCGCATTTCGCTCAACGGCTAAGAAGTCCGCAACATGATATACCCCTTTCACTCCCTCGATCGTAAATAAATCCCTTATCAGCTTGGGCGCTTGGTCAGCTTGGTCTTTCTTATAATTATTGCTTTTACCAGCTAATAACTCTTCAGTTAAATTGATTTTCATTGTATTCGGACTTGGTGTAGGTTCTATCGACTTAATTTTCAATGCATTTCTCTCCTTTTACAAGACGTTTCCATGTACTAGATATTATCACATCGGCAACAGATTCTCATGCAATTGAGATTGGCAAAAAAAAGACCGATCCAAGTTTGCTCCCTTGGACCAGTCTCCATACTCATTCCTCTTCCAATTTTTCCGCTAAATACGTCCATCTTTCCATCAAATGCTCTAATTTATCCGTTAGTTCCTTTTCTTCTTCAAGCAGCAGGCGTACTTTTTCAAAATCGCTTCCCGCCGCTGACATTTCTGATGTTATGTCTTTCAGGCGCAGCTCGGCCCGTTCCATGTTCCCTTCGATTCCTTCCCATTCCTTACTTTCCGCATAGGTCAGTTTTTTCTTTTTCTTTTCGGTCCGGTTCATCTGAGGTTCCGGTGCTTTTACCGGCACGGTCTCTTCCGTTTTTTCTTCCAAGAACTCTGAATAATTGCCGTAATAGAAATCAATATCACCTTTATTCTTGAAAACAAGAAGCTGATGGCACGTCTTATCCAGGAAATACCTATCATGTGATACGGTAATGACTACACCTGAAAACGTTTCTAAATAATCCTCCAGAACGGTCAAGGTTTGCGTGTCCAAATCATTCGTCGGTTCATCCAAAAGCAGGACATTAGGTGCCGACATCAATATGTTAAGGAGATATAGACGCCTTTTCTCCCCTCCTGACAGCTTGCGGATTGGCGTTCCATGCGATCCCATTGGAAACAAGAACCTTTCAAGCATCTGCGCAGCCGATATGAAACTGCCATCTTTAAGGGCAATGGAATCCGCCGTTTCACGAATATACTCTATCATGCGCAAATTCTCATCCATATCGACGCTTTCTTGAGTATAGTATCCTATTTTCACGGTTTGCCCTTTTTCCATGTTACCTTCATCTATGGATTCCCGACCGGCCAGGATATTTAACAAGGTTGACTTTCCACTGCCATTATTACCGACGATCCCAATCCGATCACCCGGTTTGAAGAGGAAGGAGAAATGGTTGATGATGGTTCGATCACCGAAGGATTTGGAAACATCCTGCATCTCAAGCACCTTTTTCCCAAGACGGGCACCGCTTAATTCCATTTCCAGGTTCTCGGTTTTCTGCTTATCCTTTACACCAGATTCCAATGTTTCAAAGCGTTGGATCCTGGCCTTTTGTTTCGTTGTCCGGGCCTTTGCTCCTTTACGGATCCAGGCCAGTTCCTTTTTGAATAGACTTTCCTTTTTCGTTCTTTCAGCTGACTCGTTCTCTTCACGAATGGCCTTTGATTCTAAATAATCCGCATAGTTTCCTTTGTATTCGAAAAGCTGCGTTTGGGCAATTTCCCAAATCTTATTGGACACACGATCAAGGAAATATCGATCATGGGTTACAAATAAAACGGACTTTTGATATTTCCCCAAATATTCTTCAAGCCAAGTGATGCTTTCGAAATCGAGATGGTTGGTAGGCTCATCCAAAATCAGTAAATCAGGGGTCTCAATCAAGGTTTTTGCCAGTGCCGCACGTTTTTTTTGGCCACCTGACAGTTCCCCCAATTTTCTTGAGTGATCAGGAAGTCCAAGCTTGGTCAGTATCGTTCTGGCATTGGCACTTGTATCCCAGGCGCCAAGCGTGTCCATATCCTGCTGTTGCTTTAACAAACGGTCCTGTACTGCGCCATTCTGCGGATCTACCTGGAGTTGAACGAGTGTCTTTTCATATTCTTTAATCAACGAAAATACAGGAGTTGAACTTTCATACATATATTCCATGATCGTCAATTCCTCATCGAAATGAGGGTCTTGGGATAGATAGGAAATCGTGTAATCATTCGGGTGATCTTTCTTTCCTAAATCACTGTCTTCCAATCCTGCGATAATATTCAATAATGTAGATTTACCGGTGCCGTTTATTCCAACGATCCCGATTTTCTCCCCTTCGGTTATGGAAAAAGAGACATCTTTAAAAAGCAGCTTTTCCCCTTGGGTTTTCATTACATGTTCCATGCTAAAAACTTTCATAATCGTACATCCCATTCCTTATTAAATTCATCCAAAAATCCAATCATATATTCATGCCTTTCACTTGCAATCTTCTTGGCTGTACAAGTATTAAGCATATCTTGCAAGCGTAATAATTTTTCATGAAAGTGATGAATGGAAGAGCTTTTGCCATTCCTGTATTCCTTCTTGGTCATGTTTTCCCTAATGGGCAATGAAGGATCATACATAAGCTGTCCCTTCTTTCCACCAAATGCAAATGTCCTGGCTATGCCAATGGCACCAATTGCATCCAAGCGGTCCGCATCCTGAACAATTTCAGCCTCTATCGAAGGTAGCCTCAACTGCCCTGCACTAAATGAAATTGTATTGATGATCTGTTTGATGGAATCAACACTATCAATATCCAACTTTATTTCATCAAACCAAGCATCAAGCTTTTTCCAGCCCCCATCGGCTTCCTGATTTAGTTTATCATCAGGGATATCATGAAGCAGAGCCGCCATTTCAATGATGAACTCATTTCCTTCTCGTTCTTCTTTTGCAATATGTAAAGCCAGCTTACGAACACGATCGATATGGAACCAATCATGGCCGCTGGCATCAGAATTCAATTGGTCATATACATACTTCTCCGTTAACTCAATCATCGTTTGTTTCATTTCACCACTCCATGTCCTTTTTATTTTACCATGGTTCTCAATTATGGTGTGCTTTAATCTTCATTGAACCAACTGATTCCAATCGTCTGTTCACCTGTATGCACCCCGATGGCGCTCCCCAGTGGGGATACATGGGTCAACACATGAGGGAATTCTTCGGAAATCATCTTTTTCCATTTTTGTGCCTGCTCCGATACTCCACCATATAATATGGTGCATTCTTTTACTTTTCCCGCTTCGACTGATCTGCGAAAATCAGTGAAGATCTGTTTTTCCGCTTTTTTAAGGTTCCGAGGTTTAGATTTAGTATGGAGCACACCATTTTCGATTGAAATGATGGGTTTAAAGCTCAATAGGCTTCCTAGAATATACTGTGCGTTTGTTAACCTGCCGCTGCGATGCAGCTGATCTAAAGAGCCTATCATTACATAGGTCTCATGGTTATCCGCATACATTCTCGTTTTGACGAATGCTTCATTGATGGAATCGCCATTCTCAATATAATGCATGAGCCGTTTCAAGATTAATAGCATTGGAAAGGAAATAAGTAAAGTATCAAAAACGTCAACGGGGATCGTAACCATTTGTGCAGCTTGCCTGCTCGCGGAAACGGTGCCGCTCAATTCACTTGAAAGGTGTACGGCTATGATTCGATCATAGCGTTTTTCAAGCTCCTTATATAAATCATGGAATCTGCCGACCGACGGCTGTGACGTAGTGGCGGTGATTTTATCCTCACTCATCCGACGGTATAATTCCTCAGGTAATAGGTCGACGCCATCTTCATATTCCTTCCCATCGATGATGACGACCATCGGAACGACGTATACATGTTCATTCAATGATAATTCTTCGTCTAAAGTTCCCGTACTGTCTGTTACCCATGCAATTCGTTCCATGTTTTCCCCCCTCATTTGTGTCTTCTATTATATTCAACATCCCAACCATCTGTCCCCTTTTAAAAACGGATGCATGCATTAAATTTCTAACCTAAAAAAAAGAGCCCAACAGAAGTTTCCGTTGGACTCGAATCATTTCTCATAATAATTTTTTTATATCCTCTTCCATTTCCAGAGGTTTTGTTTTAGGCGCATACCGGCTGACGATATTTCCATCTCGGTCAATCAAGAACTTTGTAAAATTCCATTTTATCGATTTGGATCCCATCACTCCGGGAGCATTTTCAGTCAGATAGCTGAATAAGGGATGGGCTTCCTTTCCATTAACATTCACTTTGGCAAACATCGGGAAAGTTACACCATGATTCAATTTGCAGTATGAATCGATTTCCAGATCATCACCAGGCTCCTGATTCAAAAACTGATTACACGGAAAACCAAGTACGACAATCCCATCCTCTTTATATTGTACATACAGGCTTTGCAAATCATCATACTGTGGCGAAAAACCGCATTTGCTTGCGGTATTCACTATGATCATCACTTTCCCTCTATATTCCTCAAGCGAGATGGTTTCGCCATTAATTTTATTGACTTCAAATTCGTAAATGGACATATATGATCTCTCCCTTTAGTATGATGATTCATTTTACCGTATTTAAAGGTACGTTTACCAACTTTTATCCTTTGCCTATCATCCTGGAATCTTCACTGCTTGGATAGATTGAATCAAATACTCTACCATGTCTTCCAAATCATCCATTTGCTCTTCTTTTACCAGTCTTCCAAATGATACTTTATATATAGATGAAGTAACGGGTTGCATTTTTTTACTGACCGTATCGCTGGTCGTCACTGTAATGATTCTTTGATCTCCCCAAATTTTTTCCAGGTCGTTCAACAATTGTTCAGCATTCACCTCATCAAGCTTTTTGGGAAAAGAAATGAAAATATTGACCGTGCAACCCGTATGCGTATCATCAATATCGGCATCGAGTAACTCCGAACTTAGGTTCTTGAGAGAAGCGTGTAACTCGATGGCACCGCTAATCGAAATGGGCGCCATTGTTTTTTTCAATCCCATCTCAATCTTATATGATCTGGACATGGTCGAGAGATTCACTATATCATCACGGTTTATGACCAATATATCCCCAATGAAGTCACGATCGTAAACCGCTCCTTCCAATACCACTTTCATGTTCTCAAATGCTGTAGGATCAAACAATCTCCAAACACCTCTCCAACTTATAAGTTTATGTATTCATGATCTTCCCATTTTACCATTTCCGGGCCATTTCCTTCGGGATTTACAAGAAATTATTAAAATAGCTTTTCTATTCAATAATTTTCTATATAATTAAAATATTATGATTTTTGAAGAAGGAGGCTAATCATGCCAATCAGAATTCCAGAACAACTGCCAGCAAGAGAAATTTTAGAACAGGAAAATATCTTCGTTATGGATGAGGAAAGAGCTACCAATCAGGAAATCCGTCCATTGAATATATTAATATTAAACCTAATGCCAGAGAAAGAAAAAACGGAGGCCCAGTTACTGCGCTTTCTTGGCAATACTCCCATTCAAGTAAATATATCATTCCTGCGCTTGAGCACACATGAATCAAAAAACACAAGTAAATTTCATTTAGATCAATTTTACAAATCATTTAATGAAATTCGCACGAAGAAATATGACGGCTTGATCATTACAGGTGCTCCAGTAGAAAAGCTGGAATTTTCAGACGTCAATTATTGGGAAGAACTGCAGAATATCATGAACTGGTCAAGCGAAAATGTCACATCCACCCTACATATCTGTTGGGGGGCACAAGCTGCCCTGTACCATCATTATGGAATAGGCAAATACGAACTTCCAGAGAAATGCTTCGGCGTATACACCCATGAGGTCCTTGAACCGAATGAAAATCTAGTCCGCGGATTCGATGATTATTTTATGGCCCCTCATTCACGCCATACGGATATTGACTATCAAAAATTAGTTAACCATCCTGAATTGAAGGTTCTCGCACAGTCCGATCAAGCTGGTGTATTGATCGCTGCTTCGATTGACGGAAAAAGAATTATGGTTACCGGCCATTTCGAGTATGATGCCGATACCCTAGGTGAAGAATACAGGCGCGATAGAGAGCGTGGGATCAATACGCAACTCCCTGAAAATTACTTTCCTGATAACGATCCGACCAAGGTACCTCTCCACCGCTGGAAGAGCCATTGCAGCTTGATGTTCTCTAATTGGCTGAACTATTATGTCTATCAATCTACCCCTTATGAGTGGGATTGAAAGGGTAAGAAAAAAGAAGCTTTCACTTTTAAGTGAATCGTTTTTTTGGGCAGCCACTTCCGATTATCATGGGGAAACAACCTGAGTTTCTGACTCAGGTTGTTTGTTTCATGATTCCTTATTACCGAAGTATACCTCTTCAAAAGGTTGGACGACCACAAATCCTTGACCTTCGAATTTCATTTGAACGGATTCGCCGCTTCCCCTCCCAAAAAACGACTTCAATGAAACATCCGTTACAAATTCAGGCTGCAATTCCCCTGACCAAGCTACTGTGGCATTCGGGTCCGTATAGACCGGATTCCCAGATTCCACCATTAAAGTAAGCGGCTCATAATGGGAAGTGAATGCGACCATGCCTCTCCCCTCGAGCCTTACGTTGAACAATCCCCCCGCCAATAACCCGGCAATGCGCCGCATCATTTTTATATCCCATGAAATCCCCGGTTCAAATGCAAGTAAATCATTTCCGTTAACACAGATCGATTCACCATTTAACTGTAAAATAGAAATCTTCTTCCCTTGATCGGCGACGTATAGCTTGCCGCTTCCGGTCGCTTTCATCAAGGATGCCCCCTCACCAGTTAAGGCTTTTTTAAAGAGTTTACCAAGACCATGTTCCAAGATGCCTTCCCGCTCGAATTTAATATGGCCGCGATAAGAAACCATCGTCCCCATTTTTGCCCAGATCTGCTTTTCCAAATTAATCTCCAGGATTCGTTCCGTTTCAAGTTCGAATAATCCTTGCCCTTTATCCTGCTGCTTCGTCTTTTCAACGAATTGATCGATTTGATACTTCTCCATCACTGCCCCACCTCTTTTTGCAGGAGAAACAGCCACATGAACGATACAGCTTGCTTTAATTCCTTTGAAAAATGTCTCAGTTTTGCATAGTCCACCCCTCTCTTTGCAACGCCGGTATCAGCTACTGCCTTCCATCCCGTTTCTAAAGCCATTTTTTCAAATTCCCAAGGCTGCATTGTATTCATGATGACTTGGTCTCCTAATAACCGTTGAAAACTGAATTTTTTTCGTGGTTCAGCTGTTGGACCAAGTATTCCAAAACAGACATAACCTCCAGGCTTTATTACCCGTTGGATTTCCTTCATCACCGTTAATGGTTCACCCGTATATTCCAAAGAATTAATGACCATTGCCGCATCCATTTCTTCATCTTTGAATGGAAGATTATAAAAATCTCCTTGCAGGAAAGAAAGTTCTGGTTGTTGAACGGTTTTTCCCTTTGCAAATTCAATCATCACATTGGATAAATCAACTCCGGTTACTTTAAATCCCGCTTCGGCCAATTTCAAGGAACCAACTCCATCTCCACAGCCTATGTCAGCTACCTTCACTCCCGAAGGTACATATTCAGAAAAGAAAGGAATAATGTTTTTCCGGCTCCCCGTTTCCCACATTTCTTGCGAATTCTTCACCCACATAGGTGCAAAAACATCCCATTCCTTTTTCGACTCTTCATGCCATGTATGTAAATTCATCTGAAATTCATCCTCCCATATACCCCCTAATTCCCGACCGGGGCTTCCCTATAGCTATTCTGCTCTTAATTCAAAAATCCTCCTTTAAAACGTCACCCCTAGTGATTTTCAAATACATAAAAAAAAACTGCCAGCGGCAGCTTATTTTGAATTTTCTTCATTTCTTTTTTGTATCTTACGTAAATCCTCGACACGGTCAGGAGATTCTTCAAAGAATTCAACCAGGTCTCCAATCCTATCGATGGCATTCCAACTAAGGTGGTGTTCAATCCCCTCTACATCTTGATAAATATTTTCTTCCTTGACCCCAATCAACCTTAGCATCTGTTCTAAAAGTTCATGACGGTATACGAGCCTTTTACCAACTTTTTTCCCATTTGCGGTTAAAACGAGACCCCGGTACTTTTCATATATCAAATATTTTTCCTGATCCAGTTTTTGTACCATTTTTGTAACAGAAGATGGGTGGACGGAAAGATTTTCGGCAATATCAGAAACTCTTGCATATCCTTTTTCTTCAATAAGTAAATAAATTTGTTCTATGTAATCCTCCATGCTCGGTGTAGGCATTCGGAATCCTCCCATTCAAACGCATATCTAAAAATTTTACTATATAAACGGCCCCGAAACAAGAAGATATAAGTCTCAGGGCGCCTTTAATGATGCTTCTTCTCAAGTTTGCTTGATGTTTTGTTCTGTTGGGAATGTAAAACTGATCTTCTTTTCAGCATCGGACCACGATAGAATGGCATCAAAGGTTTTTTCCCCTTTTTTAAAACCGCTTATCAGATCCGTTTCACCGCTCGCCAACAGCTTTTTTATATTTGCTTGACTGATTTTCTTATTAAGGATTTTTTTGGAGATGGTGAAGTTACACTTTGTTTTTTGATAACTTACACATCCATAGAATTCCCCTTTATCGACAATCTTAGAACCGCATAGTTTACAGCTGCCCACAGATGCCGAGCTTCTTTTTTTAGAGCCGCTCCGTTGAATCGACTCGGTATCCAGCCCTTGAAAATCCCAGTTTTCCGATGATTCTACGGCATCACTGATGATTTTTGCTGACATCTTTTTAACAGCTTCCATAAATCCGCCGGCTGAAGCCTTTCCTTCACCGATTTCCCTCAAACGCTGTTCCCATTTGGCTGTCATTTCAGGTGAAGCCAGGATTTTCTCCCCGATGGCAGTAATCAGCACTTTCCCTTTATCTGTCGCAAAAACCTGATTTTTTTTGACATTGATGTATTTACGGTCTTTGAGCATGGTAATGATGCCAGCCCGAGTTGCTTCGGTTCCGAGACCCTCGGTTTTCATCAGAACTTTTTCTAACTCTTCATTATCCAGATGCTTTCCGGCTGTTTTCATCAAAGTGATCAGCTGACCTTCTGTATAGCGCTTAGGAGGTTGGGTTTTTCCTTCTTTCACCTTTATATTGGCGACCTTTCCAGTATCCCCTTTGGAAACGGACGGCAAAATGATATCATCATCCTTGTCATCTTGGAAAATCACTTTGCGCCATCCCTCTTGAATCTGCTGTTTGCCTTTAGAAATGAATTCCGCACGCTTATCGACAAGCGTTTTAATGGTGGTGTAATCGAAAATCGCTTTTTCATAATGAGCCGCAATCAACCGGCGTACCACCAAGTCATAAATATTCCGTTCTTCGGCGGAAAGCCGCTTCGGGTCGGTTACCTGCTCTGTCGGGATAATTGCATAGTGATCAGTCACTTTTTTTTCATTTACAAACCTTTTATTATTCATGATGTTCGGTTGTGGCAAAGGAAACAGGGATTCATATTCTGAAAATCCGCTTAGTTTTTGCAAGATATCGGGAAATGTTTCGGCTTCCCCTTCCGTTACATAATTGGAATCTGAACGTGGATAAGAAACGATCCCTTTTTGATATAAACTTTGTACTATATCAAGCGTCTGTTTCGGTGAATATTTATAAATCTTGTTCACTGTAGCTTGCAATGACGATAGATTAAATAACAAAGGCGGCTGAAATTCTTTCCTTTCAGTATCCATTTCAGCTATTTCAGCTTCCTTACCCTTGCAAAAGGCGGCAATTTTATCAGCCATTTCTTTTGTCTTTATTCTCGGATCATTGTTCTGCTGCCATTTTCCCTGATATTTTTTTCCATCCATCTTGAAGTCAGCGAACACTTCCCAGAACGGCTCAGACTTGAATTGCTCAATTTCCATTTCCCGCTTCACTATCAAAGCAAGAGTTGGTGTCTGAACCCTTCCAGCTGAAAACACATCCGAAACGCCCCTTTGTTTCAATAAAATACTATACGCTCTCGACGCATTCATTCCCACAACCCAGTCAGCACAAGCTCTCGTATACGCTTCATAATAGAGCGGCCTGGTTTTTTCCTCGCTCTTCAAATTTTGGAATCCCTCATAAATCGCCTTTGGGGTCAAAGAGGAAATCCATAAACGTTTCATCGGTTTATTGACATTGCATAGATTAACGATATTGCGTACAATCAACTCTCCTTCACGCCCGGCATCACCTGCATGAATGATTTCATCGACTTCCGGTTTCCTAAGTAAGGTCTTCACAACATTGAATTGCTTTGCCTTTTGTCGGGTCACTTCATATTGAAATTTCTCAGGAATCATCGGCAACGTTTCCATCGACCATTTTTTCCATTTTGAATGATAGGTTTCCGGTGAAACAAGTTGACATAAATGCCCGACAGCCCAAGTTACATAAGCTCCATCAGGAAAAAGTTCATTCGGCATGATTTCTATATAGCCTTGCTGTTTCTTCGTTTTAAATTGAGCTGCTAGCGTTGAACCTTGATCTGGTTTCTCCGCAATGATTAGCTTCATGATCATCTTCACCTAATCCGTTACAAAATATCTTTCCCCTATCATTATACCTTAATTATCACAATCGGCTAGATATGACTTCGTTTTTACTGAACTGATAGTAGAAAGCATGAAATGATTGCTTATCTTCGGTGAAGAGTGAGGATTTCAGGGAGATGAAAAAGTCCTCCTGAATATTGGAAGGTTAATAGGTAAAAACTTCGAATTTGGGTGAATCGGAGTATATACAAAAGAAACTAGTGCGATTTTAAATGTGCCCTTCCAAGCTTTTCACTGTTTAGATGAAGATGAAGAAATTAAATTTTTTGATATTATTAATACAAAAGCTAAAGGTATAGGTACTTCGTTAAGTAGATTTTTAAAAAGAGAAAGTGATAATCTTAGTTGGATTGCAACACAGCTAATTATTGACCCTAACAGCCCCTTGTATAATAAAGGAACGTTAATTGGCAAAAGAACTAAAGAAAAGCATATTACTTTACAAAATGTATATAACTTTCTTTTGTTATTAATTAAAAATACAAAGATAGCCGAATTACCTAAGGAAAAAATACTTAATATAACTCTTACTTATTTTAATTGTATAAAAGAGTTGTTACCTGTAACTCATATAGTCTGTTTAAATGCTTTTGCTATAGCCGGCAATATAATTATTCCTTCAAATTATAATTTTGTATCCAACCAGTTAAACATTAAAGAAGTAAATATAAGAATGAGCAGTATAAAGATATTTGATTGGTCTAGTGAAGGAGCATTGAAATATCTAAAAGGTGCTAGTGGTTCTAAACTCTTAGCTGAAGACATCATTGCATCTGTAAAAAAATAATTCTTGAATTCCCCTGTTTCAAATATTAAAATGGCCGAAAAATCAAATTGATTTTCGGCCATTCTTATTCCTTATTCTTAGGGGGGAACTTACCAGTTCAGTTCATGTATGTATTGTGTTAAAGCATCTGTTAAAAAAAGCATCAACTGTAGCTTTGAAATAAAGATTGTTCAAAAGGTCCTCCTGAACCCTCATATTCGTAAATAAATACAATCCATTTTGAAAAGAGATTGATCAATAAGGGTTCATTTCTAGTGATTTAGTATAAAATTTTTATAAAATAGATTGATTATTTTTTAGTGATCATTATAGAACTAACGGACCCGTTAGTTTAAGTAGATTTCTTCACAAACTTTTTAGTATTCCAGTTATTACAGGAATGCTGCCCCTTTAGTGCCATAAGAAAAGGAGCTGCTGATCAGCTCCTGATAAAGAAGTAAAGAACCTGTTAGCTTAATAAAAATTATTTATCTAGTTGTTCATTATAAATACTAATTGAATGTACCCTCTCTTTTAATAAGTTATCTATTATTTGCTTTAGTACCCTTGGTTCACGTAGTTCTTCATTATCAAATTTCACAAGGTCATTTACCTTAATCCATCTACTGTCTAAAATTTCATCTTCTTCAAGATTTAATGAACCACCATTAACCTCACCAGTAAAATGAAATAGAATAACTTGATTGTTTGTACTACTGATAAAATTATATACACCCGTTGTACCATTAAGTTTTACATCAAATCCAGTTTCCTCTTTTACCTCCCTACGAGCTGAATAGAGAATGTCTTCACCATATTCAATGCGTCCACTCGGAAAGTTCCACTTATCAATAGCAGTTGGTTTATTTTCTCTAATTATTAAGATTTCATCATCTCTGAATATTGATACACTAACTACTAAAACTATCCCATTATGAGCCATCCTTTTCGCCTCAGTTATTTAATTTTATATTTATTGCTACCTTTTTCTCTACTTAACACCTGATTACCTTCTTCTACCACTAACCTGCCCCTATAGTTGCATTAAAGAAAAAGCTGCAAGACAGCTCCAATCTTCAGCTAACGCACCGTTCATTGGGGATAAAATCTCATTCTCCTGTTAAAACCTCTATAAAAATAAAGGTAAAAACAAAAGCTAACAAAGAAAGTAAAACTCTATTAAATAAATGAATAGGCATTAGACGTTCTTAAGCTTAACGTATCCATTTAACACGACGATTATTATAGCAAAATGAATAATTATTGCTATTAAATCATGTAAGTAAATGGCGTGAAACACAATGAGAAATTGAGAAGGAGCTTATGCAGTTTGAATATTATTAAATATTTTGGAATCCAATTTATTCTTTTTACTGTAATAATCCTAACAGGGTTTTACTCAGATAGTTACACCATTATTGTAGCTGTAAGAAAATAACTTTGGGAAACAAAAAAGGCTGCCATCAGCAACCTCCCTTATTGAAGTAAAGCACCCGTTAGTGAAAAAAATTAACAATATTGTTCTCTGAAAATCATATGGAATCTAGGCTTTAAAGTTATTTCGATAATATTTACATATCTTTCCGAATCACCGTGAAACAAACGAATTTTTGAATGCTCCTTTTTGTCTTCCACAATCTCAATTTTATTAACAGAAAGTAATTCAATATATGACAATACATTATTTGTTTTCTTTTCCCTAACACTTAAACTAAATTCGTGATAAAAAGGAGAAAGGATAATCTCATATTTTTCTTTTTCATTTTCTAAAACAAAAGTTGATGTGTCGTAATAAAAAGCATCTGTCTCATCTTTCCTCTTAGGAATAGTTCCAAATACAGAAATTAGGTCTAATTCTTCTGGAATATCCAATATTCTCTCTCCTATTGAGTTATACAAAGTTTTTATAATAAGTAATTCACTATAATCTTAAGATAATCCTTCTTGAACTAAACTGCCCCTAAGAAAAGGAGCTGCTAATCAGCTCCTTATAATGAAGTAAAGCACCCGTTAGTAAAATAACAAAATCAATTTCTACTAAAGAATTGGACATACTAATGATAGGATTCTCTTTTATTAGTCTAATTGCGGTTTTATTTATTTTATAAATATTACAATTTTCCAAATTAATGTGAGGGAGTATCTTACTTGCTATAAATTGCGAATCATTTCCTTTATTTCATCACGTTTTTGAATCGTTGTATCGTTTTTATTTGGGAAAATCGCTGTGGCACCACCGTCATTTTCAATATCAACTAGTAAATCGAAAAAATTCAAAAGTGGTATATTGAACGCTTCGTATGACTTATCTATATTGGCAGACTCCATTTCAGCAAAACTTCGACTTGGCCAAACAGGTAGTAAAAATGGATAGTCTCCATCATCATCATCCAAAAGTAATAAGTCGCCATTTTCGTCGCGTAGTAACCACACCTGTTCATCTGTTGCAACCATTCCATAAAAATATGCAAGTCGCTTTTCAGCAGGACGGTTTAAAATAAATCGTTTAATTAATTTCATATATGTCATTCCTTTACGATAATTATTAAAAAATACCAAGTAAAATAGAAAGTTATTATATTTTTAAGGATAATTATACCATTACTTCTTCAAATAAACTGCCCCTTTAGTCCCATAAGAAAAAGCTGTCTTAAAGACAGCTCCGATCTTCAGCTAACGCACCGTTTAGTTGAACAACTCCAGGGCTTATTTAAACTGTTCATAATTTCCTTTGGATTAGAGATACCGTTCTCAATAAAAATAGTTGCCTATCCTTAAACAATTTCATATAAGCTTCTTCAAACATATTTGAATTTAGGTGGGCTACTAGGCATACATCCAATCCAAGCTTTGACCCTGAACATAAACTTGGATATAAGTCTAATTTCAATAAGGAGTGAACCTCGAATTATGGTATATACACGACAAATGCCATCTGCCCTGAGTCCCTGGGGTCTTCAAAATTGTTTGTATCGTTTTACGTACTTGTGGCTTAGAAACGGAGACAATTTCTGGTTTTATTTGACGACTGTCGGGGAATCAAGAGTTTATGGATATAGGTTTTTCGGCGGAAGATGGAATAATTATTCGGTTGCTTTAAGAGATATTGTTAACTTCCATTGTTCTCCTCCGACTCCAACTCTATATTAAAACACTGTGACTGACCCTCGTAATCGTATCGTTCAGTCTTACTTTAAAAGCGTCTGTGCTTTCGCATAATCAGAGATCGTTTTTTTGAATCGAATACTGTGATTACCAGATATCCGCCACCTGCATGTTCTCATCCATCATGTATAGAACATTAATCATTTCGGTTAGCGTTCTTTATACTGAGATTAGACTAAAATCCAAAACGAACATAAGTTTAATCCTGAGGCTGCGTTAAACTGCACTTTAGTGGATAAGAAAAAAACCGCCGCAGTGACAATCATCTTGTTCCCAAGCACCCGTTAGCCTACATTAAAAATTCAATTTGTTATTTATTCTAGGGTTGGTTAAAGTACTCCTTCTTCAACAAACCTGCCCCGATAGTTGCATAAAGAAAGAGCTGCCTTAAAGACAGCTCTGATCTTCAGCTAAAGCACCGTTAGCTCTATTCTGACTAACCACTTCACCAAATGTTCTTTATTAAGCGAATCATCATTCTTGGTATAAACATTAAGATGTTCCAAGCCACTTCAAAAAAGATTGAATCCCTAAGCTCAATTAGGATTTCTTTAAAAAAGCCGTTTTGCTTTTCTTTTTTTCTTTTTTTATTTTTCATCTGTCTAACTCCCAATCACTCAATTCTTGTTGCAATAAATAGTTTGACACTCCTTTACTTCATATATTAATCCATCAGCAAGGTCTCAATCTTTGTTTAACTATTCTGCCCTGATAATTCCATAACAAAAAGAGCTGCCAAAGCAACTCTCTTATTGAAGTAAAGCACCCGTTAGTTTAAGTACAATATTTCACAATCTTTTCTTATGGAAAAAGAAAAAAGGCGACCATTCTTTTTGTTGCATCCGTTGTTCAAGAAGAAATCAACTAATTGTTTTAGATGGTACCTTTTTCCCAACTAAAAAATAAACCAAATAACCAATCAGATTGAATAAAGCAAAAGCAATAACCCAACCAGCATTCAATCGTCTATGATGATAAGCGTTAATGATTGCCCAAATTGCAAACAGTACCCAAAAAATACATACACTTAGAAACAATGCAGTATATGCTGTTTCTACATAACCTTTTGATTCAACCATGACATCCCAATTTTCGTTACCTGTACCATCAGCACGATAAGTTATAAAGTGGTTAAATATTGGTTTTTCTCTAAAACTATATTCTGGTTCTTCGCTTACAGTAGTATAAAATGTCTCATTACCATAATTGGTAACTTCAACAGCACTAATGGTTACTCCTGTAATGTTTTCATTTTCTTGTACAATTTTTTGAATATCCGTTTTAGCTTGCTCGGTTATTGTATTACCTAAACTATCAAGGACTTGTGAACTAAATTGATAACTCTCATTTTGTTGATTCCTTTCAAGTGGAATAAGAATACCATATCCGATAAAACTAATTAAAAGGAATGTTAATGCTGTATAAAGTACCCATTTTGCAAATGTTCTTTGTGCTTTAAACAACTGACCAACAATAGAACGCATTTCTTTCTCTCCGCCAAATCGTTCAATTGCAATTTCAATTGCTTCTTGTTCAGTCTTTCCTTCTGCTTTTAATTCGTGAACAGCCTCTATCAAATGACTTTTCATTTCTGCTTTTAGTTCTTGAATTTCTTTTTTATTTCCACCAATATTGTGGTAAAGCGCATCTACAAATACTTCAATTTGTTTCATATTTTTTCTCCCCCTTCCAAAAACGAATCAATAATTTTTTTTACAAATTGCCATTCCGATCTCTTTTCTTTGAAACCATCTTCACCTAATGGTGTAAGTTTATAATATTTCCGCCTTCCTCCTGGTCCTTGTTCATCGCCCCAGTAAGATTCAATCCATTTATTTTTCTCAAGTCTTTTTAAAGACAAATAAAGCGTACCTTCTTTAAGTTCAAATTGACTTTCACTTTTTTCTCGCACGAATTTTGCCAATTCATAACCATACATATCCCTGCTATGTATTAACGATAGAATTAGTGTATCTATATGACCTTTCAAAACCTCTTTATTAACTTCCATAATTTCTCACCTCCTATTATTAATAGTAAATTGAAATACTATATAATACAAGGTACTTATTAAAAAAAAATTCCAGTTTCTTTCTTCAACTAAACTGCCCCGTTAGTGCCATAAGAAAAAGGCTGCCGCAGCAACCCCTGTTATTGAAGTAAAGCACCCGTTAGTTTAAGTGTTATACTTCACAAATTATTAAAAAATATTTAATTCTAGAAATTCATCAGTTTCCATAAAACCAAACTTCTTATACACTGGTCTACCCATTTTTGAAGCCCCAAGCCATATTTGTGAAATACCTGAAATCTTAACTTCATCAACTAATTTAGTTAACAGCTTTGTTGCGATTCCTTGCCCACGATAATTTTCATTAGTATACATATTTGTGATATAAGCCTTTTTTCCAGTCTTATTGGTGTAACAAGGTGGAAATTCATAAAAAATTACTGCACCACAAGCTATAATTTCTTCATTATCCTCCACTAGCCATTGAATTAAAGTACCATCACTTAGTTTATTTTTAAAGAAAACATATAGTTCTCTATCAATATCTATATTAGGTTCTATCCCCTCATCAACTAATTGCTTTTTTCTTAACTCGACCAATTTATCAATATCATCGATATTTGCTTTACGATATTTCAACTTCTCACAACTCCTTTATAAAATTACAACTGACCAGCCCCATAGCATAATTAATTCTCATCATTTTACCATTGATTCTTATTAAACTAAACAAAAAAGGTAAAAGTTCCCTTTACTTATTTATTTTACCATAAAAGACCATTTCCCTTATAGAACTAACCTGCCCCGTTAGTGCCATAAGAAAAAGGCTGCCTCAGCAACCTTCCTTATTGAAGTAAGCACCCGTTAGCCATCCATGAATCGCAAAAATCGGCGATCCACCACAAAGAATGAAAATGGTTGGGAAGTGTCCATACTGATACTGACCTTAATCCAGTCAACCTTAATCCATAGACTAATTAACGCTCTCCTCTTTTTTTAAACGATTGAGCAGGGTCTTCTTAAGTATTGTCATTTTTCATTATTATAGTAACTTATTTTCATGGTAGTTCAACAACAAAATTTATTATTATCCTATTACTTCTCCCAAAGCTCTATACGTCTTCCCTCTGGATCTTCAATCCAAATAAACTTTCCAAATTCATTAATCGTCTTTTCCATAACAAGGGGAATACCCATTTTTTCTATATGTTTGATACTGTCATCCAAATTTTCAACTTGAAAGTTTAACATCACTTGTTGTTCTGTTGGAAAATAGCGGTCATTTTCAGAAAAGAAGGAAAAGATAGTTTCATTGCCTGATTGTGGTGTAATAATGGTACCATTCCAATTTTCAATTTCAATTTTTAGGACTTTACTGTACCATTTTTTTATATCCTCTAGATTTTTAGTCCTCCAAAAGATTCCTCCAAAACCCTTTATTATCATAAGAATCTCCTTCCTATCCCATTAGTTATTAATTTAAATTCTAGTTTTGAAAGCGAATTCCTCTTTCACTAACCTGCCAGTTAGAACAATTTAAAAAAGGCTGCTTCGGTTATATGTAATTCCATATAAATGTTATTTTATAGGGGGTTTTATATAGTATTTAATAAGATGTTGATCATTAAAACAAGTAGAAACAAAAGGGATAGAAATCTATCCCTTTTTATTTATGCTGACCTCAAAATGACCTCATTTACCACAACAACTCAAAGAATGTAATTGTAAAATTTCCAATTTTAAATTTTGGCTCTGTTAAAGTAAATTGTTGATTTTTGAGCAAAAAAAAGACCACAATTTTTGTGGTCTTTGCTTTTCCTTATTCAATTAACGCACCCGTTACTTTGTGACCGTATCGCTAAGATTGAGGGCAGTAAGAATGAGTTTAAACGATTCCAAGCCCCAGTATTAACACTGAATAAGGAAGAGGAGGAGGATATCTTTGATAAGCTTATTCATCTGTTTGACGGGGTTGTTGTGGAGGGTGAAATTCAAGAGGTCAAAGAAGAAGAACCAATTGACCAGCTGAAACGCTGGATCGCAAACACTGGTGAGCTCCGAGTAAATGAGTTAGCAAGATTGATAGGTTTAGGGAATAATAAGGTTCATGCCATGATGGTGGAATTAGTAAATGAAGGGTATTTGAAGAAGGAAGGCAGAAGTTATGCCATTAACGTGAATGATGAAGAATTGGATAAATGGAGGGATAAGGAATGATACCTTTTACGACTGCATTGATAATCCCTGTTGTAACCTTCTACGCAATGATCAAAGGAATCGATTATATGTATAGTGAAATGACTGGAAAAGAAAAACCGATTACGTCCATTAACTTTCGCCAATGGAAGGACGGATGGGGATGAATAAAAAATTAGTAAAATGTAAGTCTGCGTTGATAGAATAATTGAACATAAGCAGAAGGGTTCGAGAATCTTTAAAAGATCTCGAACCCTTCTGTTTTAATATGTGAGTGTTCAGTCTAGTTTACGGGATGCGTGAAAAAAAAAAAACGAGTGAAAATATAATTTCTGGTAATCAAAGTTTAAGAGATTTTTACGAATAAAAAAAGTGAAGAAGGAAAACCCTTTAGAGTGGCTAATATGAGTTAGCAACAAACCTACATTGACATGTCATTGCGCTTGTTTTTATGAGAGATATATTTTTTCGGTATCGCAACATTATACGGCACATTGCTATGTCCGTAGCTACGATGAATCATCATATACAGTAAACCAATACCTACAACTATGACTCCTGAAACGAGCACGATATAGTTATCATACCAAGGTGCATCTGGCGTTCTTGGCCAACACATGTTGATCATTGCGATGATTCCGTAGACAAGCGCACCAATATTGACGGGCAGTCCCCACTTGCCCAATTGATACTTACCACTTGGCTTCCATCCTTTTAGTCTAGCTCGAAGTGCAGCAAAGACAACCATTTGGAATCCAAGATAAATGCCAAATGCCGCAAAACTGATTACCTTTGTGAGCGCATCTGTAGACACTTTTGATCCAAGCACAATGAGGGCTGGGACAATTGCGGCAAGAAGCAGCGCATAAGGTGGAATGTGACGAGCAGCCGAAAATTTCTTTAACAATCGGCTTCCTACAATCATGTCATCACGGCCATACGAATAGGCAAGTCTGCTTGCTGCCGCTTGTAAACTCATTACACATGAAAGGAAAGAAATCAACACAATACCCAGTACAATCTTCGCGCCAACAGCACCAAATGCATCGTTTAGTAAGGTATCAACAGGCGTTACGTCCTTACCAGCGATAACTGCTGGGATATCAGCAACTGATAGTACTAAAGCAAGGCAAACAAAAGTTGCTGCAGCACCGCCAATGTAAATGGTCCGACGCATTGCCTTTGGGATAAGAACACCTGGATTCGGTACTTCTTCAGCAACATCACCACAGGCTTCGAACCCATAATATTGAAAAATTCCAATTAATCCAGCTGCTGCAAATGCATACATGTAGCTATGACTACCTTGAGCACCAAAAGAATCAAAGAGCACATCAAGACCGTGCACCCTTTGTGTGATAAGCAACCAAAATCCAACTACAAGCGCACCGATAAGTTCAGCAGCAAAACCAATAACTGCTGCAGCCGCGAGAACCTTTGTGCCAAGAAAATTGATGATAGTCGATAGTGCAAGAAGGACTACCGCACAAAGAATCGCAGAGTCCACCGATACTTCAAAACCCAAAACTTGTGCTAGATAAGGTCCAGCTCCGTACGCGACACTGGCAATCGTCACAAGCAAGGCCATTAAGTAAACCCAGCCAGTCATCCACGCCCACTTGCGCCCCCATAGTCTTCGTGCCCAAGGATAAACTCCTCCTGCAACAGGGTATTGCGCAACAATCTCACTGAAGACAAGTGCGACTAGTAATTGTCCGAGTCCAACGATGAAAAAACTCCAAATCATAGGTGGGCCACCTTGCGCAAGTGCGTATGCAAATAGTGAGTACACACCTACTACAGGTGAAAGATAAGTGAACCCTAGCGAAAAGTTTGCCCACGGACTCATGTCGCGGCGAAATTCAGATTCATATCCAAGCGATGCCAGTTGTGCAGCATCACTATCATAATGTTCTGACGCAGAACCTCCAATATTTTTATTCAGATTTTCTTGCATATTTGAGCCTCCTTAAAATGGTAGATATATTCTTATATGCAATTGTTGTGCCAATATAAAAAATAATATAAATATTCAGTTAATTTACTTTGATAGAGGTAAATTTTACAATTAAATTTCAATTTTGATATTTTGTATTCAACTCTGAAATAATTTTAAGATGGGGGATAGGGATTTTATGCCAAATAACTTCCATCTGTTATTACTTTTTAATCATTAATGCATAATTTATTCATAACTTCATAGGAACGTGGAATTGTTGGGCAGAACCCTAGCTTTTTAGTAAGTAGTTCAGATAACGTGGAGAAAAAGCCAAATAACAAAGTAAATAACATACGAATTGGCAAGTTAAATAGCAGATTAAATAACAATATAATTAGCATAAAAAACACTTGAGTACCCAAGTGTTTTTGGTCTTTAATGTGTAATTCTTGTTCAACTAACGCACCCGTTTGTTGAGGAGGAACTTCTAACTTTTAGTACCTTTTTCTAATTCTTCACGTTTTTTTATCTCTTCTGTTTGGTCTAAGATATTAATATTCACTTTTCTTAGCTCGTGAGAATAAAGGTCTCTCCCACCATGATTCAGGGAGTTTTTTTATTACTTTCACAAAAACATCTACTGTATAATTTTCTTCAATCGTAGTAGGATAGTGTACAATATCAACTACTTCGCACAATTTTGAACCTAGCTCAACTTTTTCACCAATTCGCACATATAGATTGTTATAAGAATAACTATTTATATTTTCTTTAATTTCTCCTAATTCACCTTCAATATATTTAACTAACATTTTATAGCCCCCTTCTCTTTTTACTCATCTTATTTTCAGTATTGATTTTCCTCTTCTAAAGCCACTTTCCTTCACACCTTTTTTGAAAATTACTCCATTTATTCTAAAATAAACTTATCTTTCTATTGAATTATTCTGCTCCGTTAGTTCCATAAGAAAAAGAGCTGCGGAAGCAACTCCCCTATTGAAGTAAAGCACCCATTAGTTCGATTCACTTATTTCTAGTATATTCTGGAGTATCACAGAGTGGACATTCCTCATATTGCTTTTCCTTTGCTAGAAATAAAGTAAATCCCAAGAATAAAAGTAATTATTAAAATGACACAAATTAACCAATGCATCAAAGGATATTGATATAGTACTGTTGAATTCATATCGGTTGTTGTTATTTTATTCTCAACAGGATCATAAAGCATGTCCACAATTAAGTATGTTAGTAAAGATGAAAGAGTAAGAAATATTCCTATCGCACGTTTCATCATTTTCACCTCCTAAAACCGTTAAACTGTATACAGTTTAACGTAAAAACAAAATCCTTCTTCAACTAAACTGCCCCTTTAGTTCCATAAGAAAAACGGTTAAACTTTTTTCAAATCGGTACGACTAGAATAAAGAAAGCCTACGATCCTTGCTATTTAAGGAAGTAGGCTTTTTTTACTTTTTCTTTTTATGTAGGCTATGATATTGAATATTGTTGATGAGTAACTTCTTGTTCAAAGAAATTACTCTTCTTAATCAAATTAATCTTTAACTTTATTTTTGTGTCTATTTGCTAATTTCATAGCGAAGAACTGAGGAATCAAATTCAAAAAACTAACCAAGATTAATAATTGATATGGAGTTAGTGGCTTAAAATAGCCACCCCATCGTTCGTTCCCTGTCATCTCGTTTATGAAATAAAATGAGATTATTACAGATAATATATTACCAATAATAAGAGAGATTGAGTTATTAAAGAGTTTGCCGAAGAAAGCAAGAAGTGAAGTCACTACAATCATAATCAAATAGCCAAGCATTGAACGGTTAGCAAAATCTTGGTGCATTGAAAAATAAACAAAAGGAAAACAGTATAAACAGACTATTAGAATACCAATTACTATTTTTCTTAGAACAAGCAAAATCTTATTCTTCATATATCCCCATCCCTATACCTTTGTCTATCCCCATAGTCCCCACCGCCTGTAATTCATTTAAACGACTTAAACTCTCTTCTTTATTAAAAGAACTATGCCAACGATAATCATATTGATCCAATATACGGTAATGGTTACTAATCAAATTTTGTTGCAAACGAAAATCCCCTCTATACTCGATTTCGTTCCACCATAACTTACCACCCATTGTTTTTTCTTTAGGCGTCCCACCATTTTTGCTAGTTATTAACTGAACAAAATCAACTGGATTGTCACCAATTGATGATATCAGCAATTGGCTATGATTAAACAAAGCACAAAATGCAACAACGGTGGTCCAATTGGCTTCTGTTCTTCTTTTTTCAATTTGAACTAGTGTTTTTTTGAAATTCCTAAAATTTCAGACATCTTATCTTGAGAAAAACCTTGTTCTGTTCGGACAAGTTTCATTTTTTCTGATATTAAATTGATGAATTCTTCTTTTTCCATATATACTAAATACTCCTTTTTAGTGTAATTTTACACTAAAAGTATTATTTTTCAACAAAAAAACACCTCTTTTGAATAAAAAAAACTTAAAAAACACAAAGAAAAAAGCAAGAAATAACCTTGCTCTAAATAAGTTTGAAATGGAAATATTTCTTAATTAAAGCTTGTTGAACTAAACTGCCCCGTTAGTTGCATAAGAAAATGGAGCTGTTTCCAACCCCATATTTGTTAGTTCAACAAGATAATAACTTTTGTAAGGTAGTTCCATACATACCTGCTTTCATTAGTAAAAGAAAGTGACAACCAGGGATGGGTGCCTTTACAATTTCATAAACACTTTGATTTCGTTTATTAATAGTATTCCTTTATACACACTTGTAATTTCATTCAAATTGATTAACTATCTTTTAAAAAAAATATTGTATTTGTTAGTCTTCTTATTAACAACTTGTCCAAACCAATCAATACTTTCCTCATAGAATGAATACAAGTAATTATACCGAAATGGAGGAAACAGACCAATGAGTGACACAAATTTTTCAAATGATTCTCCAGGCCCAAAAGGAAAATTAATTACTGGCCATTCAAAGGAGTTTATTTCAGATACACTTGGCTTTCTTACCCGTTTAGCAAAAGAATATGGAGAAGTTGCTAAAATTCGTTTTGGACCTTTCCATAATGTTTACCTTATTTCAAATTCAGATTTAATTAAGCAGGTACTTGTAACAAAACAAAAATCCTTCTTGAAATCAAAGGACTTCTCTGCTTTAAAACCAGTACTCGGAGAAGGCCTTCTTACAAGTGAAAAAGAAATTCACATGCGCCAAAGAAGGCTTATTCAACCCTCTTTCAAAAAGTCTCATATTAACAATTATGGTCAGGATATGATTGATATAACAATGGACTATATTTCCACTTGGAAAAACAGAGAAGAAAGGATTATTACGGAGGATATGATGAGCCTTGCACTGGGTATTATCAGCAAGACCATGTTCAGCATGAACCTCAAAGAAGGATATGGCATGCTCGGGGAACCTATAGAAGCCTTCATGAGAATTGCCGTTAAAAGAATGCGAACACTTCAAATGCCACTATGGGTTCCAACTAAAAACAACCGTGAATATAAAATTGCGAAACAGAGACTTGATAAGGTGATTTATAGCTTTATTGAAAAACGTAGAACAGAGGCAGAGAGACATGAGGATATGCTTGGGATTCTAATGGATGCTCGAGATGATGAGGATGGCTTAACTATGACAGACAAGCAGTTACGTGATGAGTTAATGACCATTTTCCTTGCCGGTCACGAAACAACAGCAAATGTGCTTTCCTGGACCTTATACTTGCTTTCCCAACACCCTGATGTGGAAACTAAACTTTTCAATGAAATAGATAGCGTAATCGGCAACCGTAATCTAACAACTGGCGATTTTATGAAATTAACATTCACACAAAATGTTATCTATGAATCAATGCGCATATACCCGCCTGCCTATATCATACAACGGGAAGTGGCGGAGGATGTGGTAATTGGAGGGTATCTTTTTAAAAAAGGCGATATGATCCTGTTGAGTCAGTATGTGATGCACCACAAGCCTGAGTATTTTGATAATCCAGATTCCTTTAAACCTGAGCGATTTGAAAACAACTTTATGAAAACCCTACCTCCGTTCGCTTACTTTCCATTTGGCGGAGGTCCGAGAGTTTGTATCGGTAATCATTTTGCAGTGATGGAAGCTGTGCTTGTCCTAGCATGCATTGCTCAACGATATCGGATAAGGCTGGCGCCTGACCATCATGAAGTAAAGCCACTTCCGTCTATTACACTCAGACCGAAGCGTGGATTGCGCATGGTAGTCGAAGATAGAAATATAGGAGGTTTCCAACCAGAAGCTTCTGAAATTTAAATGAATATAAGTTGTATAATATCCTCCGGGGTCAGACCTTCGTGTTCGTACTTAGTTATTATTCGTTTAAGTATCCCTTGCACCATCCCTTGAAAAATGATGTATATAACAAAATTAAGCTTACTATTATTGTGAATTATTGGTTATCTTGATTTGTAAAAAAATTGCAGCAACATCACCATACCCTCTTACAACTTCCCTTATATTAAGAAGCCAGTTTTTGCCCTGTAATTCAACTAACGCACCCGTTAGTTGAAGAACATTGCTTATGTATTGTGTATTATCTTTGTACTAAAGAAAAAAACAGCTTATTTAATGTCTCTAAGATTTATAGTCCACTATGTCTCCCTCGTCATAAGCTTCTTTAAATAATGGTGGCGTTTTCGCTTCAGATTGATTTTGTGATGAGGAACGAATACCATTCTCAGCTAAGATATCTAAAATTTTTTGAATATCTTCTTTGGTTGCGGGTGCTTTGTTTGGCTTTAGGCTAGTCGCTATTTTACCATTGGACTCTAATATCGCCAATTCAACATCTTCGACATTTCCTATATTTTTTTGGCGAAGTGCACTTTGTATCTCATCTATCGTTAATCTGGCTTTTTTTAGCTCTTCTAACTTCACCTTTCCATCTTTAATTAGTATTGATGGTACTCCATTAATAAACTTTCTGGATTTTGGAAACCATATTTGTATTTTTGCTAATAATACAATTCCTATAATGAGCAAAGTTCCAGCATATACTGCTTGCCATTCCTCTTTCAATGCTAAAGGTTGGATTAGTACAGCACCAATCGAAATCCTTAACACAGCTTCCGAAACTGTTGTTTCTGCAAGTGATCTCTTTCCTGCGATACGCAGAAGAATAATTGCAGTACAAAAAATTAACAATGCCTTTAATATATAAGGTAAGGTAGATATGTCTTCTAAAAAATCCATCATTTTTCTCATTCCTTAAACATTTTTTGTTAGTATCTGTTGACTCTATACCAAATATGTAGATAGTTTTTGGAAACTAGGTAACAACAAAAATTCAGGTGTTTTTTAGAATGTAAAATAAAGGCTAAATAACTAATTCTCCACTTCAACTAACTGTCCCGTTAGTGCCATAAGGAGTCTTGACGCATGCCCATCAAGTTAAAATTTCTTTATACCTCAAAACGAAAAAAGCTATCTTCAGCAGCATTTACAGAAGAATAGCTTATTTTTTCGTTATGGGTATAATCCTTTTTCTTAGCTTGATGGCGATAGGCGCTACCACAATAAACAGACAAATTCGTCTGAAAATTTCTTCAGTTTTTGGTTTAAAATAGGAATAATGTAAGATAAATCTATTTTTCTTGTATGATAAAGTAGAATAGTAGGAAAATGAATCGAAGGATGTGTTATTATTTGATGTTAAATGTAAAAAAAATGTCGTTTGTTGTTTTTATTTGTTTCATGTTTTTTATACCAAATTCAATCTTTGCTCAAGAAATTTTACACAATGGAAGTCAAGGACAAGCAGTTTATGACTTACAAGAAAATTTAAAGAAAATGGGTTACTTTAACAGTCAACCAACAGGGTATTATGGTTCAATTACTGATCATGCAGTGAAACAATTTCAACTAGATTCTGGAATATTACCAGATGGAGTTTTTGGATTCCAAACACAACAAAAATTAAATAGTATTGAAATGATGGCAAGGGTTGTTTATGGAGAAGCTCGAGGAGAAACTTATGAAGGAAAAGTAGCTGTCGCTGCAGTAATTTTGAACCGAATGTCAACACCAGGTTTTCCTAAAAATACTTACGATGTTATTTTCCAGACAAATGCTTTTACAGCTGTACATGATGGGCAATATTATTTGACCCCAAATAGCTATTCTTATCGAGCTGTTATTGATGCATTACAAGGTTGGGATCCTACTCATGGTTCTGTTTATTATTATAATCCGGTCTCGGCAACAGATGAATGGATTTTCACAAGGGAAACAGTCATTAGAATAGGCAACCACTTATTTGCAAAGTAAAACTAATCTACATACATATTGAGGAATGATATTTTTATAGTTTCGTATTATAAATATCCCATTAACTATGTCGTGAGGTATAGTTGAAAGGTCGGGCAGTATTTGCCCGACCTTTTTGGCGGTACCCTTGGCGGCACCCCCAAAAGAAAAAACTGCCTTAAAGACAGCTCCGATCTACAGCTAAAGCACCTGTTTTTCCTTATTTTCCGTACCCATTTACTTATAAACAATATTAAGTACTTTTTCCCTTGGTTCCAAAAGAAAAAGCGATTACCTGGTATAGGAACCGCCTTCAACTATCTTTGCAAAGTCATCAAGAGTAGTTGAATACTTGATATAAACTCGTGGTAAAAGATAAAGTTCGTCTTTAATGCCCTTCTCAGAAAATAGTTCAGGAGTTGTCGTAAGTCCAAACAAATAATATTTCTTCGTTTCTTCTACCACTTTGTCATTGAAATTTCCGTATGGATACGCAAGAGCATTAACTGGTTTGCCTGTTATTTTTTGAATTTTTTCTTTGGACCCTTTCAGTTCATATTCATAATTTTTTATTTCCGTCAAATCAGGATGTGTAGCAGTATGAGACTGGATTGAGATTATACCCGAATCAGCCATCATTTTTAAATCCGATTTCGATAATCGGTTTGAACGACCGATAAAGTCAGAGATAACAAAAATGGTACCACTTGGTTTAAAACGTTCGTTTTCAAGTTTTTGAAAGATAGCAAATGCATTCAGATTGTTTTTGTATCCGTCATCAAAGGTAATGAAAATGGGTTTATTTTCTTTATGAATTTCTTGCCAACGATCAAAAGTTAATAATGTGTAGCCATGGTCTTTTAAATAAATCATTTGTTTCTGGAAATTATCAGGAGTTACATATAGCTCCTTAGAACCCTGCCCAGTAAACTCGTCAATCGAATGATAAATTAAAATTGGTACTTTTCGTTGAGCAAAAACTTGTGATGGAAGAATTAAGATAAGAAGACATAGGAAAAACATTACAACCTTTTTCATAAAATTCCTCGCTTTGCGTCCTTTTTATATCTTTTCAATTTATTGTGCCTCAAAAGCATAGTTCTATTATGATTTCTCCCATATTTGATTCTATCTCCCATTGCAATGATGACTTTGATAATCCCAAATGAAAAACTAATTTCTTAAAACACTAAGGAATCGGACTAACTGCCACATTAGCTCTATAAGAAAAAGAGCTGCCAAAGCAACTGTTAGTGGGACAAGGAAGGATTAAGTGTATAGTTCTTTTTTTAAAGTCTTAATTCCATCAATTACACTTTTTACATTTTCATCATTATTCAATTTGTTTCTTGCATGGAGCAAAACTGGTCTAACAGATTCCACAGATCGTCCAAAATCGTACATCCATTCATATCGAGGAACCATCCAAGTATGAAAATGGTGAGTAGTATCTTCATTATAAAAGTAATAAACATGTTCTATCCCTAATACTTCCCTTTGAGCTTTTCTAATCTTAGATAATAAGTTTATGTAATCAACCTTTTCTAAGTCATTTAATTCGTCAAAGCACTTAATATGGCGTTTAGAGGCTAAAATTACTAAACCTTTAATGGGATATGCAACGTCTTGGTGAGCATGAAAATATTCAGTTTCGACTATTACACCACCATCCGGTTCTATTTCCCCACTTGTTAAAGCACAACTTAAACATTCGACTTCAACTGTTTTTCCATTAGACAAAGTAATTTCCCTCATAATTCCCTCCAAAAACAAAATATTATCTCTCTATAAAATATAAAAATAAACAAACCCTTGTTGAGCTATCCTGCCCCGTTAGTTCCATAAGAAAAAGAGCTGCCAAAACAACTCCCTTATTGAAGTAAGGCACCTATTAGGATATTATTGCCTGTCATCGAGCTCTTCCATATCACTCTTTATTTTTTGGTTCTTACTAAAATGAATAGCTATATATAAAAGTAAACCAAAACACCAACCAATTAGTACCTTAAAACCTGAACCAACAGCTGCCAATTCCAAGGCGTAGAAAATTATCACACCGAGAAGAACATATGAAAAAACTGTATTAATCAATATCATTCATCCTTCTTCCTTAATTGACGTACTATATAAATTCTATTTCAAATGCATTATTCCTTGTTGAACTAACCTGCCCCTATAGTTCCATAAGAAAAAGCTGCCTTAAAGACAGCTCTGATCTTCAGCTAACGCACCCGTTAGTTTAAGTGAGGAACATCACAAATAGAATATTAATTCATCTTAACAATATTTTTATTTTATTAGGCTATGTTAAAGACTATGGTTGAATGAAAAAACGCAAAAGATTTGGTTAATCTTAAATTTTAATGGTGGTAGTAAATATTCTATTAGCTATTTTTTAATTTGAAAACGTATTAGCAAAGCAGTATTCGTTTCTGTGATAAGAAAAAAGTGTAACAACTTGTTTATATTTCAAGTTATCAAATCATACTAAATTAATCCTTTTTTGAACTCAATCTTTCTAACTTTTCTTTATTAATGATAAAATATTTTCTTCCTTTTTTTTCTAATAATCCGTCTTCATGGAATTGGTTAAGTGTGTATAATAAATGTCGATAGCTTACCCCCACGTATTCTGCTGTTTCGGTATGCTTCTCTTGAAAGCATCCATCGTTTTCTATTTGAAGAATATATTTGGCCAATCGATTTTTGAATTCATAATCCTGCATAGCTGTGTAATGATCCGTTCTTTTAAGTAATTTATCACCTAAATATTTTGATAAATTATGGAGGAAAAGATTGTCATTTAACAGATGCTCTTTCGATGAAGCCAATGGAACCGCTAAGCAAGTACAGTCATTTATAGCCACAACATCTTTTAAATTCTTTTCCACCTCAATCAAGGATAATTCACCAATAAAATCATCTTTCTTTAGAAACTGAATCAGCGCACGTTTTCCATTTTCGTGTACTATATATATTTTTGCCCGCCCATCCAATATTAAAAATAAGTACTGAATATCTTCATCAAAGCGCACTATATATTCATTAGAAGAAAACTTACAAATAAAAGCCTGATGTAAAACTGCTTTCGGAAAAGTTTCTTGAATATCATTATATATATCCACAAAATTTTCAGCGTAATCCTTCAAATTGATTTTTTCCATTTTATCACCTCAATATGAGATATCTCCTATTATTATATTGTTCCTTTCGATATATTACTACCAAGAGGTGGATAGGAATGAACAAATACAAACATATTATTTTTGACTTAGATGATACGATACTTGATTTTCAAGATTCAGAAGAAAAGGCTTTAAAACAAATTATTACGCTGTACGAGTTGCCCTATAACAAACAAACAATTGCATGTTATAAGCGCATTAATGATGGATTATGGCATCAATTAGAGGAAGGCTTGATTTCTCGTGAAGAAGTGCTGACAACGCGTTTTTCACTTTTTTTGAAGGAATTTCATATAGATGAAAACGGAGCAAAGGTTGAAGCTATGTACCGTGAGCATTTAAACCAAGGACATAAGACCGTTACCCATGCACATGAATTATTAAATGCTTTAAGTAAGCAAGATTATAAATTATATATTGGAACAAACGGTGTAGGAAAGACTCAAAGAAAAAGATTAGGAGGTGCCAAGCTACAAGGATATTTTGAACAACTTTTTATCTCCGAAGAAATTGGTTATGAAAAACCGAATCCCCATTTCTTTTACTATATTTTTGATGCCCTGCATACAAGCCGTAAAGAAGAATTCCTAATGATAGGTGATCGTTTAACATCGGATATTCAAGGAGCTATCAATGTCGGAATTGATTGTGTATGGTTTAACCCTAAGAGAAGCATGCCTAAATCATGTTCACCTAAGAGCACATATACGATACCAAATTTAATGCAAATAATGGACTTATTAGAGGAATAATCATGAAAAAAGTAATTCAATCGATTCTACTCTATATAGTAAGTGCTATTGGCATTAGTCTTACATTAAAAGCTGATGTTGGTGTCAGCAGTTTTAATGCGATGAATTTATCAATATCTGAATGGACTTCCATCAAAGTTGGCACAATTACATTCATTGCAAATCTCATTTTTCTATTCGGTTATATCTGCCTATGCGAAAAAAAGGATTTTAGAAAATTTACTTTGATGTTCATTTCCATCTTGTTCTTTGGAATGGTTATTAATTTTTTCCTCTATACTATTTTCGGTACGATTTACGTAGAGAATTATTTAGTAAGAATCGGACTATTTATTTTCGGTGCGATACTAGCCGGTGGAACAACAGGCATTATTTTATCATTAGATATTATTCCTTTTCCTATTGAAAGTTTATGTTTACGAATAGCTGAATTAACAAAACGCCCTTTCTCTCAATACAGATATTGTGTCGATTTATTCTCCATTATTCTATCAATAACAATATCACTACTATACAATTTACCAATCAATATTCGTGAAGGAACGATTATCAGCTTCTTCTTATTGTCCGGCATTATTTCATATACACGATTGAAATTTAAAAACTATCAACAGAAACCCCAAACTCAATAAATAGCATAACTAAAAAATAACCTCTTACGGTTGAGAATCCAAAGAGGTTATTTTTATCAAACTTTAATATAAATTATCGAACTTTATTCTAAATGATCAATCTTTTTTGTAACACTACAGTTAAACTAACCTGCCCCGATAGTTCCATAAGAAAAAGCTGCCTTAAAGACAGCTCCAATCTTCAGCTAACGCACCCGTTAGTTCATTAAGAAACCCTGTATTGAAACAAAGAAAAGAAATAATGAGACAACTACGCACCCCAAAAATCCTCCTTTTCTATCTTTTTGAAGTTCAGCTAATCCTCTCACCAACATAATTGCCCCCGAGATCAACATTAAATACGGCATAAACTCAAAGTTTTCAGTAATTAGCAGATAAGCTGATAAAGCAAGAACAATTATTGCTAAGCTAATTCTAACTATTTTCAAGAATATATTTCCCCCTAAAAAATTAAGTTCTGTACGATTTTTTATTTAATCATACCATTTAACACCTTTTCATTTGTGTGGAAAATGGAAAGTCCTTTTTTCACTAACCTGCCCCGATAGTTCCATAAAAAAAGCTGCCTTAAAGACAACTCCGATCTTCAGCTAACGCTAAACACAACAAATAGTTGATTATTTGCATTTAAATTCAAATGTATTTTTTTCTAGACATATTGCTTCATCAAAAGTTTTGATAATAATATCAAAACGCTGACTGTATGGATGCATAAATACTTCGTACTGAATCCGACGTTCTTCATGAGACTGCCTTAAATAATTGATATTGGTTCCTCTCTCAACAATATCACGGCTCGACCTTCTCATTAATTCCGTTTCACCATCTGTATAGAAGTAAATTTTTAAATCAAATAAATCTGGATTAATAAATGCGACACTCATTCCTTCTACAATCGTTACTTTGTTTTTCGAAGAAATTAACTCACTTTTCATATAATGCGTATCTATTGTATATAAATCTAAACCATCTCTAACCATCTGAACATCTCTTTCTAAAGAATGCAAATGATGAGTTGATGGATGGCAAGCCGTCATTTTATAACGATGATTTTCGTTTTGATATGTATAGTCGATAACTGCATGCTTTCGTATGTTCGAACTAACAATATATGGATCTGTATTAATATAATTCACTTCATTTTGATTTAGTAGGATTGCGAGCCTATTGGCAAACGTCGTTTTTCCAGCAGCACCATGTCCTGAAATGCCAATAACAATCTGTTCATCAGTCATTCTGACCCAATTTATGATATCTTGTAATAACTTATCCATCCCTCTCCCCCTGTCCATTATAAGAATTAAACCTAATACTCGCTTTTTCCTCTTTAAGCTCTTCATCAATAAGTTATGTTAAGAATTGAAGCCATTTATGTTCTGGTTCGTGCAATTGTATGGCATACTTAAGCCGTTTTTTCCTCTCATCATCTAGATTGTCTAATATCGCCATAAAGTCTTGGTCGTCTTTTTCTCTTGTGTTTTTCACTTTATATAAAAGTACAATTTCTGGATTTAGATAAGGAATCCCGGTATCCGAATAACTCCAAACTGACTTAAGTGGATAGGAGATCGTTAAATCCCTTCTGAACTTCCAGTCATCATCCTTTGTTTCATTTAGAAGTACCTCTAATTTATCTCCATTTGACTTATTTAAAGCGTGTACTTCGTGAATAGGTAACTCTAAAAACTCATTTTCCCAAGCATAGAATTTACCTTTAATAGCCTTTTTAAAGTCCCATTCTTTTAGATATTCCTTCAGGTTTAATTGGTCTTTTCGAAATAGGGCAATCTCAATATCTTGATGTTGTCTTGTTTCTCTACCGATAAAAAGGTCAATTGCCCAACCACCTGCAAAGAACCACGTTTTATTAAATCCTGACATTAAAGAAGTAATACTATGACATTGTTCAAATGACATATAAATCCCCCAAGCTAAAATACTTATATCCTTAGTATTCTTTGTCTATTTTGAATAACCTCTATATTGAACTCTTATGCAACTATCCTGCCCCGATAGTTCCATATGAAAAAGAGCTGCCAAAGCAACTCTAAAGATAAAACCCCTTTTTTGTAATTAACCAATCGTTTTCAGAACATTTTTTAATTGTACGATATTGTTCTGTTCGCCGTCGTTCATCTTATAAACGAAAACGGTATTAATGACATTGTTAAAGCTTAATTTGTAATAGTGAATGTTTGTATAGTTATATAAATCTATAAGCTTAGTATTCAATACTGCAATTGTATTGCTGATTTGCAAAAAATCTTGGATACTGCTGATTGATTTAATTTCCTTTAATTTATATGGTATTTGATTATTCATAAGCCATTCGGTCACAGCTCTTGTATACATACAACCTATACTCAATACGAGCAATGTAATAGGTGTTTTCCAATCAAAATTGATGATATGGTCCTTACTTGAAATGACCTCGAATGTTTCAGTTGCAACGATGTCATAAGTTAAGTCGGGATATTTCTTAATAGGTTCACTAATGAGTGCACAATCTAATTCGGAATTGTGCACTTTTTGGTTTATGGCATTACTGGAATCTACGGCGAAATCCACATCCATTTGAATGTCGTTCATATTCAAAGTATTCGCGATATGGGCACCATAGATTTTCAAGGTTGTATGTGATGTGCCAAAATCCACTTTAGAGTTAGTTTGAATGGCACCAATGTTTTGTAAAAATTCTTCGTACTCTTGTGAAATAAGTTGAAGATAGTTTTTATACTGTATTCCGACGCTAGTGATTTTCAATCCTTGGGGCGTGCGTTTAAAAACAAGTTTTCCAATTTCCGACTCTATTTTTTTCACTTTAGCCGTAAGGGCGGATTGAGTATAGTTCGTGATTTCTGCAGACTTACTTAAATTTTGACGGTTTAATATTTCAATTTTCAATGCTATTTCTTTGATGTTCATATAGTTGGCACACCCTATAAAAAAAATTTATGAACCCTATCATTTTCCTCCATTTTACGCTTCTAGGCAGTCAGAGTAAACTCTAGTTAGCTTAATAAGTAAGGGAGACTAGATAATGCTAGAAGCTAAAAATAAGAATTTATCCCATCGAATTATTATTGAACGATACATCAAGCATAGGGGGAGAATTTCTTAATGCATACATATTATAAATGGTTAATCGTATTGGTGGCCACGTTATCCCAAACTGCAGCAACCTTTGTGACATATGGCATGGGACCCATCGCTGCATTTTATCAAATCGAATGGAATTTAACACCACTTCAAGCAGGCTTCATCGTTTCAGCAGTCAATATTGGACCGATGTTTTCAATGCTGGCGTTCGGTTACCTGATGGATAAAAAAGGGGAAAAACACATTATCGGGTGGGGGAACATTTTATTGGGGATCTCAGCTTTAACGCTAGTTTTTGTAAATGATTATATTGTATTGCTGCTTTTATTATTGTTGGTCGGTATATGGTATGGAAGTGCTCAAACCGGTGGAAGCACGGCCATCGTAAAATGGTTTCCAAACGAACATAGAGGTCTGGCTCTAGGGATAAGACAGACGGGAATACCGATTGGAGGATCTTTAGCCTCTGCAGTTTTATCCTATACATATTATCATTTCAATTTGTCATCAGTACATATAGTACAAGGGATCGTAGCAATAATCGGAGGGCTGCTCTTCCTATTATTATATAACGAACCAGAAAGAACGAGCGAAACGGGATCAACCTCGGTCGGGTTCAAGGAGAAAATGAGTGTCATAAAAAATAATAAAGAGTTATATCCGATGTATATAGTCGGTGTTGTGATGATGTCATTACAGATGATTATCATTGCGCATTTTATGAGTTATTTGCATAACGAAGGGGGCTATTCATTAACAGAGGCAGGAAAATATTTAAGCGTCGTTTTAATAGGTGGTATCGTTGGACGGGTAGTCATCGCATGGGCGAGTGACCAATTCTTTGAAGGTAAAAGGGAAAGGTTATTGCTTATTGTGATGGCTGTTACCGTAATTCTTACAGTGATGCTGCCACTTATCATGAATGTTGAAATGGAAATCTTGATGCTATTATTTTGTTTACTTTTGGGTTTTGTAGCCATTGGTTGGTATTCCATTTTTATTGCTTGTATCACAGAGCAATCGGATTCACGTTTTATAGGTTTAACGGTAAGTTCAGCATTGACATTAAATCAATTATTCATTGTCATAGCACCCTCTTTATTCGGTTTAGTCGTTAATCTATTGAACAGTTATGAACAAGCCCTATATTTGGCGGGAATATCTGTAGCTTTGGGAGCGATTAATTTATACAGAGTAAAAATAAAAAAAAGAATGGATCATGGGATCACCACAAAGTTTGATCAAATTAATACAAACAACCTTGATAAATGAATAAATAGAAAGGGCATGTTTTGAAAAAAGATTAATCAAAACATGCCCTTATACTATTTAATTGGATTATTGTTTTATAAAAAAGATTGATCATTTTTGTGTTCCTTAATCAACTAACGCACCCGTTAGTTGATTAAGAAAATTCATTTTTATGGGAATAATAAACTCTATCATCAATTGAAAAAAGAACTTCGAATAAGAAAAACATAGGGAGATTTTAGTCTTCCTATGTTTTCATTCATATTATTTATCTGTTTGTTTTTGCTTCTTTTTCAAATACTCCGCACGTATTTTTTCAAGATGCTGCTTTTTATCAAATTTGGCAGGCGTCTGTTTTTCATGAAACTTTGTCACAGCTACCTTACCTTTGGTATCCAATTGATATTTTCCCACTTTGTTCACCTACTTTGCTTGTCTTTAAAGAAAATCTATTCAACAAATATAATATACCTTATTTTACTGAAGTAAACCTTATTACTTTATTAGTGTACTGCTAACTTTGCATATATATCAGTAAAAACATTAAAAACTTAGTAAAATAATTCATCGCCAAATGGTATTCATTTCATTGCTATAATCAAAATAAAATGCCTTGACACTCTGCATAAGCCTCAATAATTCTATTTCTTGTTTGTTCAGCTCTCTTCCAAAGGTCCAATTGTTCGGTAAATAAGGTTTAAAATATTAAAACAATCTAAGTCTACTCCATCTTTTAAATGGTTCTTAATGCTAATAACCATTACGTTCTCGATTACTGCCCCTTTAGTTCCATAACAAAAGGCTGCCTAAAAGACAGCTCCGATCTTCAGTTAACGCACCCGTTTGTGAAATAAACACCTTAGAGAAAAATCACAATAAATAGTAATCCTACACCAATAAGAACTCCACCAATTAACTCAAAGTTACCCAATATGAAGAACAATTTACTTTTATTTTTAAAATCGAATGAAAGAATCCTTTTTCTTAACCAAAATCCAAAAATGACAATAAATAGAAAAGAAAAAAGAAGTAACATTGGATTATTTTTAATATAGAGTCACTCCCATTTTTTACACCTAGCAGAAATTATTAAATAATACTGATTGATTTTGTACTCATTCTTCATTGGAATAACTATACACTAAAATAATACCTTCTTGAACTAACCTGCCCCTTTAGTTCCAGAAGAAAAAGAACTGCTAATCAGCTCTTAGCATTGAAGTAAAGCATACGTTAGTTCAACAAGATTTTTTTATTTATTTCTTTAATTGGCATAATATTAGAAGGAGTTAATTCTTCAGACTCAATTACAATTGCAGTTAGTCCAGCGGGAGTTGGTGAATCATGCTAAAAAATATAAATATTTACAATTTTTGATCTTTATCCATCCGTTTTGCCATTACGCCCCAAGAGAAATAAAATAATAGAGTGATGGCTAAAATTATGAAACCAGCTTGTGTGATATACATAAAGTCCCACTCTTTAATTTCCTTCTCTTCCTGACCATAAAAATCTTGAATTACATAGTTGGAAGTTTCATAATCCATAAAAACGTAACAAATTATTCCTCCTATTATTACTCCAACTAATAATGATAATAAGAACTTTTTCAATTTTGTGTCCTCCTGCCCTTTATCACATATGAACTGAGGATAAAAATCAAAAAACCAAAAATCCCCATCACATAGTGGCTTTTTTCTTATAAAAATCTCCCCATAACCAACTTAAAAGTGAATGAAATACTACGAAACAGAATGCGTATGCTAAATTCCCTAACCAATTTATCGTTTGCCCCCTGAAGTATTGTAGACCAGAGTTTGCAATATATATGAGTATGAAACCCACTATATAACTAATGAAGAATCTTTTCTTTGTTGTTGCCATAATACAAACCACTCCTATTATTTGGCAGGTAATCCAACTAACCTGCCCCGATAGTTCCATAAAGAAAAAGCTGCCTTAAAGACAGCTCCGATCTTAAGCTAAAGCACCCGTTAGCTGAATAGTGCTTTATTTCAATCACTCTTTTTATCAACTTCTTCATAAGGTATTTCTTTTCTTGACTCTATTTCTTGAGGTTCGCTTGAGTAATTTCGAACTAATCCATTATTGATGTCATCAATAGGTGTATATTGATTACTTGGTATTGTTTTATTCTTATTAAACATCCTAAAAAGAGTAAAAATAATCACCCCGATAATTAATGCAAGTACAAAGTATTGCATTTAACCTCCCCCAATCAAAAAGTCGATACCTACATTTTACCATATATTTCATACTCCTTATGGAACTATCCTGCCCCGATAGTTCCATAAGAAAAAGAGCTGCCAATTTCAATAATAGATTTATTAGGAAAACTTGGAATTTAAGTTGTTGTATATTAAGATAGTATATGATTAATATTTTCCATTATATAGGAGGAGGCATATGAAAAAGAAAATTCTACATACGGTACTTTCGATTGCAGTAGGAGCAGGGATACTATCCGTTGGTGGTGATCCTACCAAAGCTAAGAGTCAAAATCAGGAGATGAATGACACATACGCAATAGCTTTTAAAAGTGGATTACCAGAGAATTATCAAGAGGTAATACGGAAAGCTGGTGGTAAAGTAACCAAAGTTCTTCCCGAAGTTGGAGGAATAGAAGCTCAATCTGACGAGCCTTCTTTTCTTAAAAACCTAAAAGGTAATTCTTCAATAGAAGCTGCTAACAGAGAAATTCCCCTTACCTTAAACAAATCTGCAGTCAGCCCTTATAACTATGGATCTAGTATCATCAGCCAGCAAAATTCAGAGAGTTATTGGGACTCCCAATGGGATATTCAAAGGGTGACCAACGACGGGAAATCATATGATTTAGAAACAGGCGGATATAAAAATAACGATGGCAGTATTACTCATAAAGCAGTGGTGGGAGTGATTGATACTGGAATTGATGAGTCTCATCCTGATTTAAAGAATAATATAATAGGTGGACGTAATCTTGTTCCTGCTGGAATGGATGAATCTGAAACAGGTGATCCTACTGATATAAAAGATCGCAATGGGCATGGTACTCACGTTGCCGGGATCATTGGAGCAAATGGTAAAGTAAAGGGTGTAGGACCAGATTTAGGAATCAGATCCTATCGCGTATTATACTCAGAGCAAGCTCTTGGATTACCAACTTGGATTATAGATGGAATAATTGCAGCAACAAATGACAAGGTAGATGTTATTAATATGTCTCTTCGTTTCTATAATAATAACAAAATGACAATTGAGGGAGAAAGCTATAAATCAGTCGCTGAAACGTTACTTTGGAAGAGAGCAATTCAATATGCAGTAAAGAATGGAGTAACTGTAGTAGCCGGTAGTGGTAATGAAAGTTTAAATTTAGATGACAAGAAGGAAGTTAACGAATTTTTAAACAAATTGTATGAACCATATGGAATGAGCGTGAAAGGTCCTGCAACTGTGGTACCAGCACAAATGCCAGGAGTTATTAATGTGTCTGCCTCCACAAAATGGTCCACTCAACAGCTTGCTTTCTACTCTAATTATGGAAACAGTGCTATTGACGTGGCAGCTCCCGGAGGAGATTATGGGCCTGAATATGCAGAAACCAATGATCCTGCGGCGGCTGATCCAAGTAACTTAATCCTAAGTACTTGGCCTACCTATTTAGGTACTTCATATGAGTTTAATGCTGGTACTTCCATGGCTACTCCTCAAGTAGCTGGAATTGCAGGAGTTATTAAGGCAGCTCATCCGGATTATAAACCTGCCCAAGTAACAGCGCGCATTAAGCAAACAGCTGTTGACTATGGAAAGAAAGGACAAGATGCTTTATTTGGTTCAGGAGAAGCAAATGCTTATAGAGCATTAGAAAATATAAAGAAGTAGCTTATGTTTCAAAATAAGATGAAATATTAAAAGTACAAGGAAGATTCTTGATCAGAATCTGCAACACGAACAGTAATTGGACATGAATATATCCATAAAATAAGGTTTCTTTGCTCAACAAAGAAACTATATGCCCGAAATATAAAAAACAAAAACACATAAAATGCGTGAAGCCATATTCTAATTATCACAACTCACCAGTTAAAATTCATTCCCAACTTAATTGTTGGGATTTTTTTGTTTTATCGCTTAATTACAATTTCTAGTCCGAGTAAAAAAACATTCTCCAATTTGTGTTATGGACCTATACTGACCCCGATAGTTGCATAAGAAAAAGCTGCCTTAAAGACAGCTCTGATCTTCAGCTAACGCACCCGTTAGCTCAATAGCAAATGAATTACAACTCGTTATTCTCCCAAAGCTCGACCAGTCGACCTTCAGGATCTTCAATCCAAATAAACTTTCCAAATTCACCAATCTCTTTTTTCTTTGCAAGTGGTACACCAATATGTTCAAGATGCTTAATAGTCTCGTTTAGATTATGTACTTGGAAATTTAACATCACTTGTTGTTCTGTTGGAAAATAACTGTCATTCTCGGTAAAGAAAGAAAAGATAGTCTCATTCCCTAATTGGGGTTTTATCACAGTCCCATTCCAATTGTCTATTTCAATCTTCAACACTTCACTGTACCATTTTTTTATAACTTCAAGATTCTTAGTTCTCCAAAAGATTCCTCCAAAACCTTTTATCATCGTATCTAACTCCTGTCTGTCTTCAAATTTTTAGCTATCCGATTACATTAGATATTCGAGATTTAAATTTAAGTTCCTTCTTCAACTATACTGCCCCGTTAGTTTACGTACATTTTTTCACTTACTCAATAAAAAGAGTCGTTTTCCCTATAAGAGAAACGACTCTTTTGGTAAATATGACAACAATTTGACCAACATTGTATCCCTGCAATTACTTTATATATATTTCAGAATCGGATACTACTTCCTTCACTCTATTGCGTTTTAAAGCAGTACTCATTATCACAATCATGCTTACTAATCCAATCCAAACAAGAACAGAAACAGGCGTACTCCAGGTTAAGCCTTCCCCAAAGAAGAATAATCCACGAAGCCCTTCTACCATAAATCGCATTGGCAACCAAGAATAAATCCAATCCCGATAAAATGGAGACATCATTTCAGGTGCCATTGCCAGTAAAGGTGCACCGAAGAAAAGCAGTAAGATAAAAATAGGCATACCTTTAAGCCCCAATAGTGAAAGTACAGCTAATATCATTAGAAAAAAGCTAAAGGATGTTATTGATAAAAATAAAGCCGTATCCATGAAATTCGGGATATTTAAACCAACCATACCATCTGCTATCCAGGTTAAGCCAAATCCAATTACCAGAGCTACAACGGCACCCATAAAAATTTGCCCTATCTTTGTGACAAGGTTTTCTTTTCTAGTGCGAATCGGCATTTTGCTAATGGAAATAAAGATTATCGCAGCACTTGCCAAACTAGCCATCCATAATGGCTGGAATAAGGAAACAGGAGCATTTCCATTCGCACTATTCGTGCCGATTTCATTGACATTTGTGACTTTCTTAGCGATTGGAACTGCAAGGCTTGCTGCCTGTTTTGCAGTCAAAGTTGCTCCTTGTTTTTCAAAACCATCAAGCAGTTGTTTTCGGACAGTGTTGTTCATGTTATCCACTACTCCATTCAAGAACTGTCCTGCCATCGTTGAAGCAGCCGTATTCATACCCTGATTAATAAATATTTGTACTTCAGTTGCAGAAGGTGCTGGTGTCCTTAATGATGCCTGATTAGCACTGAAGTCTTTCGGAATGACCAATGCTGCATAATATTTTTGTTCATCCATTCCAATTTGTGCTTCCTCTGCTGTTTTTACTTCAACCCACTTTACAACAGGGTCTTCATTTGTTGTTGTATTTTTATCCATTGTTTCAACGATGGTTTTACCCATATTCATTTCTGGTTGATTAGGAATTTCCACTCCTTCATCCTCATTTACGATTGCAATCGGCAGATTTTTCGGTTGTGATTGAACGGATGGAAATAATGTAAGTGAAAAAATAAAAATAACTGCCAATGCGATGATCGGCGAAACCAATACCAATTTATTTTTGAACATATTTTACTCTCCTTATTTGGGTTTATATTATAATAAAGAACAACCTGTTGTTTTATTTACTACATTCAAATTATAATTGGGGACTAGTTCTGTTTCAATAATCAAAAATGGCACATGTGTTGGTTACGGAACACCATTTATAAATGTGTTGATTAAAATTAAGGAGGAAGTAGCTTGCGAGATAGTAATACGGATTTACGGGTCATTCGAACAAAAGAATCCATCCGAGATGCACTAGTTGAATTGATAGATGAAAAAGGGTTCGAAGCAATTACGGTTAAAGACATAACAACTAGAGCAAAAATTAATAGGGGTACATTTTATGCCCACTACCAAGACAAATTTGATTTAATGACGAAATGCGAAGAAGAAATCATGCTTGAAATGTCCAGACTTGTAAAACAGAACTTCCCAGGTGTTATTGCCGCACTTGAAACCAACTCACCGACTGCAACAACATTTTCCCTTTCAGTTTTAATATTTGAGTATCTTAATGAGAATAGTGGTTTTATGAAGGCTGTGTTAGGTCCAAAAGGCGATTTATCTTTTCAAACAAGATTGAAAGACTTTATGTGGAAAACATTTCTTGGAAATAATCCAAACGCACTTATTAAGGAGGAAAATTTACTTGTACCAGGACAATATTTTGCTTCTTACGTTGCATCTGCACATATAGGTGTAATTCAACAATGGTTGGATAGTGGCAGGAAAGAATCCCCTAAAGAAATGGCTCGTATCCTATCAACCATTACAGTTAATGGTCCCTTCTTTGCAGCTGGTTTGAAAAAATAAATCACACAGGGATTAAGGGACAATACTATGAAAAATAGGTACTGTCCCTTTATTATTAATATGATTATGCAACTAACCTATCCCGATAGTGAACAATAAAAAAGCTGTCGCAATGGCAGCTCCTATCTTACTGTATGGCACTGTTAGTTTAAAAAATAATAGTTATTTTTAAAATAATCTTCTTATCAAGCCGTCACCAAAAAACAATACAATTGCACAAATTACTAAAAACTACCAACCAAGTCCTTTCCAATACGTTGTAGCTAAAATCGTAATCAGAAAATACCAACCTATAAAACCTTCATTTTAACGCCCTTTCTTATACAATTGTACTCAATCCAAATACAGAACATTCAAAAAGTATATGACCTTATAAAAAAGGCCATACCCTTCTTAAAAGGAATATGGCTGGTGATATAGAGTTACTTTCATTATGGAAAGCGTATTGCGTTAATATCGACATTTATAGCACTTGAGGAGGTTACATTTGTTGCTACTGTATAAGCGATTCTAATTTCATATGTTGTAGTCCCAGTGACAGCAGCAGTATTTACATTAGTAGATGCAACAGGAAATCTTGATGTACCTGCAGCACTTACACTTCTTTGAATGGCACGTGTATCAATTAAAGTCCCATTACGATATAGCCTAGTTTGAAAGGTGAAATTTGAATTTGCCGTTGTAACCACATCAATTGATACTGCAAAGTCCACTTTAATGTTCTGGCCAACAGTAGTTGGTACATTCATTGTAACCACTGTCGTTTCGGTTCCAGTAGTTGTGAGGGCGATTGGACCAGCAGCTTCTGCAAAAAATAATTGAGGAGTTGCACCTGTGGCTC
>NZ_JBIWNJ010000001.1:652706-1039901 GCF_044767165.1 Peribacillus sp. NPDC101481
CCTGTGGCTCCTGCGACTCCTGTTGACCCTGCGACTCCCGTGGCACCTGTAATTCCTGTGGCTCCTGTGGCTCCCGTCGCTCCTGTAATTCCTGTTGCTCCCGTAGCTCCTGGATCTCCCGTGGCTCCTGTGGCTCCTGTGGCCCCTGTTGCTCCTGTGATTCCTGTTGCCCCTGTTGCTCCTGGATCTCCTGTGGCTCCCGTAATTCCTGTGGCTCCGGTTGCACCTGTAATTCCTGTTGCCCCAGGATCTCCCGTTGCTCCGGTAATTCCTGTTGCTCCCGTCGCTCCTGTAATTCCTGTGGCTCCTGCGACTCCTGTTGACCCTGCGACTCCCGTGGCACCTGTAATTCCTGTGGCTCCTGTGGCTCCCGTCGCTCCTGTAATTCCTGTGGCTCCCGTAGCTCCTGGATCTCCCGTGGCTCCTGTTGCTCCTGTTGCCCCTGTTGCTCCTGTGATTCCTGTTGCCCCTGTTGCTCCTGGATCTCCTGTGGCTCCCGTAATTCCTGTTGCTCCGGTGGCACCTGTAATTCCTGTGGCTCCCGTCGCTCCTGTTGCCCCAGGATCTCCCGCTTCTCCTGTAATTCCTGTGGCTCCCGTCGCTCCTGTATTTCCTGTGGCTCCTGTTATTCCTGTGGCTCCTGTGGCTCCTGTGGCTCCTGTGGCTCCTGTGGCTCCTGTAATTCCTGTGGCTCCTGTAATTCCTGTTGCTCCCGTAGCCCCTGTAATTCCTGTGGCTCCCGTGGCTCCTGCGACTCCCGTGGCTCCTGTTACTCCTGTGGCTCCTGGATCTCCGGTGGCACCCGTTACTCCTGTTGCGCCGGTAGCTCCTGTGGCTCCTGGATCTCCGGTGGCTCCTGTAATTCCTGTTGCTCCCGTAGCCCCTGTAATTCCTGTGGCTCCTGTTTCCCCTGTGGCTCCCGTGGCTCCTGTGGCACCCGTTACTCCTGTTGCGCCAGTAGCTCCTGTGGTTCCTGGATCTCCGGTGGCTCCTGTAATTCCTGTTGCTCCCGTAGCCCCTGTAATTCCTGTGGCTCCTGTCGCCCCTGGATCTCCCGTGGCTCCTGTAGTTCCCGTTGCTCCTGTCGCCCCTGGATCTCCCGTGGCCCCTGTGATTCCTGTTGCTCCTGTAATTCCTGTAGCACCCGTCACTCCTGGATCTCCCGTGGCCCCTGTAATTCCTGTAGCACCCGTCACTCCTGGATCTCCCGTGGCCCCTGTAATTCCTGTGGTTCCTGTCGCCCCTGGATCTCCCGTGGCTCCTGTAGTTCCCGTTGCTCCTGTCGCCCCTGGATCTCCCGTGGCTCCTGTGATTCCTGTGGCACCCGTCACTCCCGTGGCTCCTGTAATTCCTGTTGCTCCCGTGGCCCCTGCGACTCCTATAGCACCCGTCGCTCCTGTCGCTCCTGGATCTCCCGTGGCCCCTGTGGCTCCCGTTGCGCCTGTGATTCCTGTTGCCCCTGTTGCCCCTGTTGGCCCTGTGGCACCCGTAGCTCCTGTTGTCCCTGTAATTCCACCAGCTATCGCATTAAAGCTCTCTGGCCCAACACGCGTTACATCTGTATCAACTGAACCAGTAATGTTACGAACAAAAGCTGTATATACTAAAGATCCTGAACCTTTGGGGACATTGTAATCTGCAGCTGAAAATGAGTACTCATGCGGTCCGGCCTCAGAGCCATTAAGTACAATAGTCTTAATACCGGTAAAAATTGTATTAGCATTAGGATTGGTCCCTCTAACAATTTTAATTTCAATAGAATTCACAGGAACACTGGCTTGTGGATTTACTCTTAAGGTGATGATCCCATCAAATTGAACACGAATCATTGAAGTTGGATTTGCTTCGCTAACATTAAGGCCAACTTGTCCAAAAAATTGATAAGCAGACGAAGTGGGAATATTAATGGAGTTAGCATAGGAAGCATTTTGAGATGTTATTTCATCAAAAAATTCTGGCATACTTTGTTCCACCTACTTTTTTTATAAAAATACAAATGAATTTAATTTTCTCCAAATACTAGGTGTTTTAATTTGGCTTTAGAACCTTATAATACTTTATGAAATTTGCAACAACAGTGAAACGGCACAAACCCTTTGTCCTTGTAAAATACCCTGTGTTATACAAAAATAAGGAAAATATCAATCTGTATTTTTTATTTAGTCTAAAGATAATCAATATTTTTATAGAGCTATTCTGCCCTTAAATAAGGGTATTTTTTTCTTGGATTGCTGTAAAAAAAACTGAAACCCAACATTATGTAGTTTCAGTATTCATAAATTCTCGAACGAGTAAAAAAACCATTAGCATTCGTATTTCTTCTTTTTCCAGTTTTCTGCATGGCTAGTGGAATCATCCCCATTTTTACGATTAAAAGATCCAAATTAACTTTTCGAGAAGCAAAAAAAGGCTAATCCCTTGGCGTTCAAGGGATCAGCTTTTTTCCTTTTTTTCGATACTCTTAAAGTATCTGCGGTTATAGTCGATGGAAGGGTGATCTGGAAAGTAATCAGCAGCTAACTCATTATGCCTTTTTGATTCCTCTAGCTTGCCGATGCGGTCAAAACATACGCAAAGCTGAATGTGCGGCAGCCATGTGTAACAATTCCGCTCGATAAAAGGGCTTTTTGTTTCAGGTATTTCTATTTGTGTTGCTAGATTGTACCAGAATATGGAGCGTTCATAATCATGTTGCTCCAAATGGATGTATCCGAGCCGACAGCAGATTTCCCCTCTTGGTGTATCGTACTCGAAAGACTTTAAACAGCTCTGGACTGCTGAAACCCAATCTTTAAATTGAATATGGCAGTCCGCCAACTTGCCGCATGCTTGAATGTTATCCTCACTCCATCCTTTACCCTCTTCAAGAAATTTACGATACCACTTGATGGCATCATCATATAAACCATGGTCATTGCATTCATTCGCATAGTAATATTTGTCGCGCGGTGAAAAATCAATTCCTGATTGAAGGACCTTCTTGTAAATTCTCAAATTACGATCATTAAAGCTTTTTTCCTTTTTATGATGTATGGCAATATCCGATTGAAATGTGAGTCCGGTTACTTCAAGATACTCATGAACGAATCCTATCCATTGAAAGTTCTTTTCCCGTTTTACGAGCCGGTTCCGCCTGGAACTGAAGCTGGGGTTTCCATTCCCATCAAAAGAAAGATGATAAAACATCATGACAGAATCGAAGTGAGGAGGAAGCTCTTTTTTCAGGGTTGAAAATTTCTCCTGATTCTCTTCAGTTAAAATATCATCCGCATCAAGCCAAAATATATATTCTTTTGTCGCTTTAGAAAAAGCGAAGTTTCTCGCAGCCGAAAAGTCATCGATCCATTCAAAATCATAAACATGATCAGTGAAGGCTGAGGCAATTTGTTTCGTGTTATCTTTTGATCCTGTATCAATGATGATAATTTCATCGACTAGTTCCCTTACAGAAGCAAGACAGTTAGAAAGTGAATCTTCTTCATCTTTTACAATCATGCATAAACTAATTGAAATCCCGCCCATTAAACCACCTCCAATAACAGCATATTAGTTTCTGCCTGCTATAGTGTCTGGAGATAGCGTAAGTATGACCTAATTAAATTCAAGACATGACCAAGGAAAATCGTCAATTGCAGGAAATTTAAGATTTTTTTTTGCAAACGCATCTTTTGTTGCAATTCCTTTGCTGAAGGACTCTAATTTGTTTATAATTTTGTTTATATTAGTAAACACCAAATGTATGATTATGTTAATGATCGTACATTCAAAAGGCCGCCAATTGGCAGCCCTCTTATGGCGCTAAAGCATCCATTAAATTAAGTATAATACTTCACAAATTTATACTGTATTGTTCAAAAATGAATTGAACAATACAGTATAAATTTAATTAATGGTTAATAAAAAAATATACAAATCAATACAAATATTTGATAGGGGATATGTTTTTTCTTCTTAAAGTCACCTGTTTTAATCTCAATACTTAAACAAAAAGTAAAGATATCATGAGAAAACAAGAAACTGTTTCTTTCATAGAATACAGTCTGCTTGATATTCCTATAAGAAGCCCTCTCCCTACTAAACACTCAAACCTTAACTCGTCCGAACATCTGTTAATTGAAGAAAATTCTTCGGTATTATATAAACTTAAACACCAAATAAAAATGTTCCTAAAATCATATATACAAAAGGAAACATTAATAAGACCGAATTTAAAATGATAGCACCAAGCGTCAAAACATCCTTTTGTATTTTATGTGCTTTTAAAGCGAAGAAAAGACCAATAGCACAAAATACTAAAGGAAAAAATATAGGCAATCCTTGTATCTTTTCGAGTGTAACAATATCAAACAGAAAATTCACAATGAACATTAGAGGAAAAAGGAATAACAAATAAGAAACAATAATAAATGTCTTTTGCACAATGAGCTCCTTTGAAAAGTTATGTTTCTTAAACTTTAACATAAAACAAGTTATATTTGGGTCGATTTTCCATCCCTTTATGCAACTAATCTGCCCCAATAGTTCCAAAAGAAAAGAGCTGCCTTAAAGACAGCTCCGACCTTCAGCTAAAGTAGATTTATCATGCGATACAATCTATAAAATCCTCTCTAATAAATCCCCCACTTTTTCTGCCATTTCCTCTGGTGGATAAGGCATGCCATTTTTTAGCCACCATTCCACTACACCTACGTAAGCATTTGCAACAAATTCAACAACTACATCTTCGCTTTGACCAAAATTTTTTCCTTTTGTTATATCGACGTCTTTTTTGAACTCTTCGATATTATGCTGAACAAACCGGCTGCGAAAGTACGGAGCTCCTTCACTCACCAACATCGTCGAAAAAAATAAATAATTACTTTCAAGATATTCCATGCAGTGTACAGTCGATTCAATCCAATCCATTTCAGCTTCCGTCTCACAAAGGTTAACCATGTTATTTATATGTTCTTCTATGATCTTATCCAACAGATCAAATTTATCCAAGTAATGAAGATAAACCGTTGCACGGTTAATATTTGCCCTGTCAGAAATATCCTGAATGGTAATGCTATCGAAATTTTTTTCTGACATCAATTCAAGAAATGCTTTTTTTATTGCATCTTGAGTTCTAACAATTCTTCTATCCACTTTTGCCATGTTATTGACACCATACTTTCACTGAGATAGTCAACAATTTTTATTGATTTGTTGTTTAAACATCAAAACTGATTAAATTAACGATTTATATGCCTTGTTTTGTATATATTTATATTTTAAATTATAGACAGATGTCGAGAAAACATCAATTGTAGTTTTATTTCACGTGAAGGGATGATACGAAATGACAATTGAAAACAAAGTAATTATAATCACTGGGGCCTCATCTGGAATTGGTGAAGCAACTGCAAAATTATTGGCCAGTAAAGGTGCTAAAGTTGTTTTGGGCGCTCGTCGCGAAGACAAATTAAAAGCATTGACTGAGGAAATTCAAAAAGCTGGTGGACAAGCTGCTTATCGCGTCACAGATGTTGTTAATCCAGATGATAGTCATCAGCTTGTTCAACAAGCTAAAGACACTTTTGGTGGTGTCGATGTAATCTTCTTGAACGCTGGAATAATGCCTAATTCACCACTTTCCGAATTAAAAACTGACGAATGGAACAGTATGGTTGACGTTAATATTAAAGGTGTATTGAATGGTATCGCCGCAGTATTGCCAACATTTACATCGCAAAAGTCTGGACATATCATCACTACTTCATCAGTAGCTGGGCTTAAAGCTTACCCAGGCGGTGCGGTTTATGGCGCAACAAAGTGGGCTGTTCGTGATTTAATGGAAGTTTTGCGTATGGAATCTGCCCAAGAAGGTACTAACATCCGCACAGCAACTATTTATCCAGCAGCGATTAACACGGAATTGTTGGATACGATTACTGATAAGAATATTTCAGAAGGTATGACTGCGTTGTACGAACAATATGGTATTGCACCTGATCGAGTTGCCAATATTGTGGCATTCGCTGTTGATCAGCCAAAAGATACGAACATTAATGAGTTTACAATTGGGCCAACAAGTCAACCTTGGTAATAATTACAAGATGAGATAAAACTAGCGCTATTCATTTTCTAAAGCTCAGGCTGTCGAGTAGACCTCGACAGCCTGGCACATTATACTTTGAAATTTATTCAGAGACAGGAACAAAGAGGATTTAAAAAAAACTGATATCTCTGGATATTAATGGAGAAAACAGCTAAATTGAAAGTTATCTAATACCCTTAAAAATCTCCCCCTTTACGCAATTACAAAATGACACTGTACTGAAAGTAGGAGATCCATTTTATGACTAAACGAAATAACTTGCTGATTTTCATATTGACCATAGGAGTTTTCGGCATCTTAAATACCGAAATGGGGGTTATTGGGTTAATGCCCTCCATTGCTGACCACTTCAATGTCAGCATATCAAAAGCAGGATTGCTTGTGAGTCTTTTTGCTCTTACTATTGCTGTATCTGGACCAACGATGCCGTTATTGTTTTCCGGGATAAATCGTAAGAAGGTCATGTTACTTGTATTAGGAGTTTTCGTTATAGGAAACATTGTATCCATATTTACATCTAATTTTACCATTCTATTAATTGCTCGTATAATTCCAGCCTTCTTCCATCCAATTTATTGTTCTTTGGCATTTACAGTAGCTGCTTCCTCAGTAAGTAAAGAAGAAGCTCCAAAAGCTGTTTCTAAAGTATTTATCGGTGTATCTGCGGGTATGGTAGCCGGCGTACCGATCGCAAATTTTATTGATAGTGCCGTTTCGTATGAAATGGCGATGGCATTCTTTGCTATTGTTAATGCTATTGTATTCATTGCTACATTGATTTTTGTTCCATCTATACCTGTTGAGGAAAGAATTTCTTATGGTACACAACTTTCCGTATTAAAAAAACCTATTTTATGGCTTTCCATCATGACTGTCATTTTATTAAACTCAGCTATATTTGGGGTTTATAGTTATTTTGCTGAATATCTGAAAACAGTTACGAATATGTCCCCGAATACCATAAGTTTAACGTTATTCGTCTTCGGTGGAGCCAGTATTATCGGAAACATTGTCGCAGGAAATTCACTTACTCATAGTGCCATTAAGTCTGTGGTATCTTTTCCTTTGTTATTGGGTGCTGTTTACATCATTTTATTCTTCACAGGACAATTTACCGTACCTATGGAAATTACAACTTTAATTTGGGGAATATTAGCCGGAGGAATAATGGCAAATATTAATCAATATTTGATTGCGTCTTCAGCTCCCGAAGCGCCTGATTTCGCCAATGGCTTATTTATATCATCCTGTAACGTAGGAACAACAATTGGTGCAGCTGCAGGCGGGTTATTTATATCAGAACTGGGTACACAATACGTCGTATTAGTAGGAATCCTATCATTGATACTAAGTTTGGTAACTATTTTTCTTAGAAACTACATGTTTACTCCTACACAACAACTATCTAGATAAGGAATAAATTCAACATTCTATAAAAGTTCCCTGTTCATTATTGCTTTATTTTCCCTGCCCTACTTTCTTTTATTGAATTTCTAGGGTGTGGAAAATTCTACTCTGGCCCAAGATTAGTAGCCGAAAAAAAGGAGGATATATTATGTCAAAGGATATAAAAGTTGCACTTGTCACTGGTGGGAATCGAGGAATTGGATATGAGCTGGTCAAACAATTGGCTTTGAATAGTTTTAAGGTCATTTTGGCAAGTCGGGATCCAGAAAAAGGGCATGAAAGTACGCAAAGACTTAAGGATTCAAATCTTGACGTGTCGTTTCTGGTAATGGATGTAAACAATCAAGAAAGCATCCATCAAGCTGCGATTACTGTAAATGATCAATATGGAAGATTGGACGTATTGATTAATAATGCTGGCGTGTATTTTGATGAGAGTGAAAATTTAGTGACTATGGACACTTCCATTCTGGAGAAAACAATGGCAACCAATTTCTTTGGAGTTTACCATGTGATCCGTTCCTTTATTCCCCTCATGGAAAAGCAAGGCTATGGGAGAATCATTAATGTTTCCTCAGAATACGGGGCGATGAGCGAAATGTCATATCCAGGAGTAGGAGCTTATAAAATATCTAAATTTGCCCTTAATGGATTGACACGATTGGTAGCTGCAGAAATCAAAGGTGATATCAAAATAAATGCGGTCGATCCGGGATGGGTAAGTACAGATATGGGTGGATCATCTGCTCCAAGAACACCCAAGCAAGCAGCTGAGTCTATCCTGTGGTTAGCAACTATTGGACCTGAAGGACCTAATGGTGGGTTTTTTAGAGATGGAAAACGAATCGATTGGTAACATTACAGTTTAAACACATTATTCTGTGTTCAAGTGTGGTTCGATACAATAAATACCTTATCTTTTATCATCAATATTAACAAGGCAAAATTTTTCCTCGATTAAGAAAATGACCAAAAAAAGATCTAGTCCAATTGACTAGATTCTTTTTTTAATTTCTTCCCTTAATGATTCAATGATAGTACTTGATAAATTTGCTGGAAGAGATGAATTACCCTCAAAAACCCATGTATTAATTACTTCAAGATCTTCTTTTTTAAAAGTAATGCTATAATCTTTATATTTGTGAGTAAAATCAGCTGTAACCGATTCTTCACCATCAAACTCATCATCAATAATCATATTTTTTATTTCATATGGCTTCACGATGTAATCTCCTTTTTATCATTCTTGTATATAGAATTGGCTTTATATGATTGTTTATTCATTTTATTCACGCCAAAAATCGAAGGGCTATTTTCAGGTGATGAAAGCATTAAACCAAACAGCAATCAAAAAGTCGATATCAACATAACTTTGTGGTTATCTCTAAAGGAGTTATGTAGGTATAGTTAGGCTTTCTTATTTTCTTTTCTTCACTTCTACCCAAAAGGTTGTATAACAAAAAAACCTTTAATTTAGGATGAAAAAGGTTACCTACATCAAACTGTAGAACCTCGTACGTCGATTGGAACTCCAGGCACTCGCTTTCCGCGGGCGGTCCGGGAGCCTCCTTTGCGCTTTTGCGCCTGTGGGGTCTTCTCCCCACGACGCGCTTTTCCCTCAGGAGTCTCGCACCTTCCATTCCAATCATACATTTGTCTACAAACTCAGTTACCTACATGTTTTTCTTTTCTTGACTCTTATTATCCACATAAAATGATTAGCTTCATGATTGCCTTCACCTAATCCTTTTATCACAATCGGCTAGATATGACTTCGTTTTTACTGAACTGTTCCGAGAAGGCATGAAATGAATGCTAAATTTTGGTGAAGAGTTTGCGCCGCCGTCCAGTTTCTTCAATAAAAAAAGCTCTGTAAAGTTTCCTTTAACAGAGCGTACCAACATATTAAAGTATTTTCACCAAGCCTTTTCTAGTACCCAAGCAAGCAATTTCCTGATAGCCTGATACACACTCTACCACTCTTTTTGAACCTAAAAAATGGACTTTTTTTTATTTAGCCTCAAACGTAATTTGATTAGGCTGAAAGCGACTTTGACTAATGTTTAAGTGTTCAGGTCTTATTACAAGCTTTTTATCTGAATTCTTAACTTGCGAAAACTCTTTTGATAGATTTTCATTATTAAGGATTTCTAATAAATCCACTTCCATAACATTGGTTTCCCCAATAAAGTCGGCAACAAAAAGAGTCTTTAATTATATTGGTTAACATAGGACTATTTAATGGCTTACTTAGGCTTCCCCATCCCCACTATCAAAAAATGAATCAAATCCTCCATCAAGATCTTCTATTGCTTCTTCAAACATTTCCCCAACATCAAAACCATCCATCATCTCAGTAAGTAACATCGACCCTAAAACACCTACTGCTAATCCACCAACCATTCCAGGTATAGCGTTTCCTAATTGAGAAGCGCGACCATGATGATGGTTGGTGGAATAAGAGAACGGCTGTGTAAAAGCATAAGGCTGATCAATAGCTTCCGATATATATTTTCCAAGTAGTTTATGAAGATCGGCTTCATGCTCGAGAATATTCTTACTTAAATAAAACTCACGTTTTGCTTCAATTTCCTTGTAGCCGCTTTTACAGTCAACTTCCATCCAGACCCGGATACCTGATTCTTCATTGGCAAACCGCATTTCAACTTCATTTACCTGTCCCATGAATTGTTGAGTGGGAAAAAAAGCAAATTCCTGTCCATATTGGTCGAGTTTACCCGAGTTTGCTGTCTCGCGAAAACCTAATTGAGCCATTGCATTAAAAATGGATGTGATAGATTTTTGGGATTGGATGACCAGCCGGTCTACATCTTTACGATCAACTCCGCCGTCAATATCAAGATGTGTATCCAGATAGTATGAGACAGTTCCCCTTGAAATAGGTATATTCATAGGTAGGACGTAATGAAACGGAATGACCTTACGTTCTTTGGGGTGAATGCAATCTCGATTAACTAATGGTATATGGGCAACTTCCTTAGAAACGCTTCCTTGTTTTAATACCACGTTCATCATCAACCGTACAGTCAATTGATTGATTTTCTGTTCCACTTCACCACCTTGAATGACTACCTCCCCTTGAATGCTATCTCCAGCTTGATAATTACGATTATCATATTGTAAATCTACAGTTGCTGCTCCTTTTCCTAAGCTTGCTAATATTTTCTTGAACATGCTTCCTCTTCCCTTCGTCAACCCTCTATTAGAATTCATATGTAAAATGGGCGTAATAAGATAGGACAAGAAATCTATTTGTAATTCATGAGATTTCTTAATTTATCCCTGATAGTATTACGTCGAAAAATGAAAATAGTTTCAAATAATTTACCGCAGTAGGTGACTTCAGATGAATATGTTTTTAATGATATTGTTGATGGACTATTGGCTTTTATTTTTCATGTAATAGGCGAAAAAACAAATGATGTTCCTTTGACTGAATACAGCAAGTTAGGGTCACCCATTGAAAGACGGATGTATAATGCATTGGTGATGAATGGCTAATAATGTACAAACACAAGTGAAATTTGGTTCTTATCGAATTAAACTTTGATAAACCTTTTATCGATTGAATGTGGTGGAATGGTGATGCGAATAATATTATTATTGTTTATTTAGGGTGAAAACCAGCAACTGTAGGACGAAGCATATAGAGAGAGAGTTTAATTTTCGCTCAAAAAAATGCCAGGGGCTAACAATTTTGAAAGTACTCTAATAACAAGAACATCATCTTTGATAAGCTATTTTGAAATGGTCATATTCCCGATTTCTCCATTACTTTATAGCCATGGCCTTTAATTTATCCTCGGTGGTCAAAAAAACCCTTAAATGCATGCGCTTACATTTAATTCCGCATTATCCCTGCTCTCTTTCTCAACAGATCCGTTCATTATTACCTTACTGGGCTAAAGGGATATTCCTATCCAAGATATATAGAAATAACCGACTTCACTTATCACTTAAAATTACAAGAACCATATTACAATTTCTGGATTAAGGATTGTAATTCATCTTGAAGGTTTCCTTTTGATAGAGCAGAGTGAAGAATTTCATGAACAGTATTTAAGGAAATTTGTAGTTTTTCTTCTCCTAATGTGGTTAAACGTGTATAGATGCCTCTTCGATCATCTTCACATATATGCCTTTGTAATGCTCCGCAGCTTTTTGCTTCTAGCCTGCCCACCAGCCTTGATATAGCACTTTGGCTTAATCCAACCATCTCCTGTAATTGTTGTAGCCTCAATTGTTTATCGCTTGTTTTGGATAAAAAGTAAAGAACGTAAAACTCTTTTAACGACAGGTTATGATTTTTTTGCAAAGCACTTTCAAGTTCATTCGTAATGCTCATTTGAATACTAGTAAGAGAAAGCCAATTATCTAAATACTTCTTTTCTTGGTTGTTCTTCATGCACATTCCACCCTGTTCTATCCTATATAATTAAAATATGGAACTTTAATTGATTTTCATAAGACATATAAATAGTTCTAACATACTCCAAAGCCAGAATTTAATGGTCAAACTTATTTGAAAAAGTGGTGCCATATTGGCCGTTTCCATGTATGTTATATGGTTCTTCTCATTTTAGACGAGTTTCTTCTTTTTGTCTAAGATTGAGTTATTCCATAAAAAAAAACAGTCAAAATGACTGCCTTTATTCATTAACGAATTATAACTGAACAGGATCCTATTTCATTTCCACCCCAGTTAAGTGAAAGCTTGTCTTGATCTGAAAGAGGACCGACGCCACTTGGAGTACCGGTAAAAATTATATCTCCTTTTCCAAGCCCAAAATGCTCTGCTGTAAATTCTATAATGGTTTGCAAATCAAAAAGTAAGTCCTTAATATTTCCGACTTGTACACGCTCTCCATTTTTTAAAAGGGAAAAATCTGATTGTTCACATGCTTCGACACCTGGAAACGGAATAAAATCACTAACAACTGCTGAATTTTTGAATCCTTTAGCCAAAAGCCAAGGATGCTGTTTTTGTTTTAACTGTGATTGAACATCTCTAAGTGTTAAATCCAACCCAATGGCCATGGCATCTACTATTTCATCTACTTTCATTCCTGATTCGTACTGTTTTGCGATATGTATAACAAGTTCAGTTTCAAAATGAACGGAACCCTGATTACTCGGCAACGTGATGGACTGTCCATTAGCTTCCACAAGCGAATGAGTCGGTTTTGAAAATAAAAAAGGGGAAGTTGGGATTTCATTATTCAACTCTTTTGCATGCAAGGCATAGTTTCGGCCTACACAATAGATATTTTTAATGTCTTTCATTATTAAACTCACTCTTTTCTTAATAAATTTAATGATTCTAAAAATAGAAGTTTTATTAGTCTCCCAAATTACAATTTGTAAATAAAAAAAACTCTAATTTAAATACATTTTATATTTTTCTGATTTTTTATACAACCGTTATACTTATAATAAAGTATCCCTGCTACGGGAAAATACGTTAACTTTTCACTTGTGGTACTTTTACCAGTTACATATGGCAATATCATTGAGAAAAAATCTTATGTTGATATGCATGGGATTCTCCGGCAATTTGAACGCCTAACTTGATAACTTTAAATTTTTTCTAAACTAGTCAATTTAGCTAATCAAGGTACCCTTATAGGCCTTTTTAGCTTCTTCCCTCACTTTCGGCTATTTCTATTACAAGTTCCCCCCTATAACCACTATTAGACTAAATAAAAAAGCATATTCCTTTAATAGAGAAATACGCATGATTGGTGTAGTGAGGGTAAATCCATATATCACCATTTCATTATGAAAAAAAGAGCCAACAAGTTGTTGACTCTTTTTTTTTAAAAAGTAGAAGCTAAATCTTTTGATCGTGCTATTGCATTTTCTTTTATTTCTTGTGCTTTATCTGGCATTGCTGCATGTCCTTCAACGAATAAACCTTCAAAGGAAGGCACTCCGAAGAATTGCATAATGATATTTAGATATCGGTGACCCATTTCCAGTTCAGCTGCTGGTCCTTCTGAGTAAATTCCACCACGAGCTTGAATATGCAAGGCTTTCTTATCAGTTAAAAGACCAACAGGGCCTTGTTCGGTGTATTTAAATGATTTCCCTGCAACTGCAACGGAATCAATATATGCCTTCATTACTGGCGGAAACGAGAAATTCCATAAAGGCGTTACAAATATATATTTATCCGCCGCTATAAATTGCTCACATAACTCTGAAAGTCGACTAACTTTTGCTTTCTCTTCCGACGAGAGTTCTTCAAAACCCTTTCCAGATTGAAGTTTCCCCCAACCACTGAAAACATCCACATCAATTTCAGGAATATTTTCTTTATAAAGGTCAATATTCACAACTTCATGGCTAGGATTTACTTCTTTATAAGTGTCAAGAAATGCTTTTCCAACGGCCATACTGTAAGATTGCTTGTCATCATGAGGATGAGCCGTGATGTACAATACTTTTGTCATTGTATATATCCTTCCTTTCCTTTTACATATTTGAACATTTTATTTTGCCTAGGAAATTCAACACTTATACAATTACTCGAACTAAAATATCTTTAATTGATAGGTATAAGGTTAAATTGTTAAAAAGAAATTTTTTTGAAGGGGTATTACCAAACTTTTTTCATATTTCCTAGGCAATTGAAATTCAATTCGTGGGAAAGAGTGTGATTTTTGGATATGATAAAACAAAACAACCTGGTTCATTTTAGGAGGCCTAAGGAATGACGAATTCAATAAAATTTGATCTGCACACTCACCATCAACGCTGTGGACATGCTATCGGTACAATTGAGGATTATGTAAAGCAAGCCATTGAATATGGTTTGCATTATATTGGGATTTCTGATCATTCTCCATATTTTTATAGTGAGGAAGACCATCTCTACCCAACTATTGCAATGGCAAAAAGTGAACTTGTTCCTTATATTGAAGAAGTACTTCGCTTAAAAGAGAAATATGCAGGCAAAATTCACGTGTTATTAGGAATGGAAAGTGATTTCTTCCCTGATCACATTGAAGTCTACCGTGATCAATATCTTTTACACCCTTTTGACTACATAATTGGATCTGTACATTATGTTCAAGATATTAGCATTTTTAAAAGAGGGCGTTGGAATGGTTTGACCTCTAAAGAACAGTCAAGAATAAAGGATGAATACTATGAATTAATACAGAAGTCTGCAAAAAGCGGAGTGTTTCAAATCTTAGGCCATATTGATGCAATGAAAGGGTTTTACCCATCCTTTTCTTCCATTGAGACAGACAGTATTGAAAGAACGTTAAAAATCATTAGTCAAGAAGATATCGCCATTGAGATCAATACCTCTGGTAAAACAAAAGATTGTGGTGGATGGTATCCAGCAGATGACATTTTAGAACGAGCTCTTTTCTATAATGTGAAGGTAACATTTGGATCAGATTCGCATACACCTGAACGTATTTGTGATGAATTTGAACTAGTAAAAAAAAGACTAAAGGAAATCGGCTTTTCTGAGTGGGCTTACTTTGTTAACAAGCAAAGGATTCTCACTCCACTTTGATCTTCTTTGTCAAAAGGAATGAACTTGTCCAATCGCTTGAGAGTCCTGTAAAAATGTGTATCGGAGGGAAGGAATGATGTTTTTCAACCCTTTTGCTACTAAGAAGGGCGATGCACAAAAAAATAATGTACAGATTTCGATAATGATCCTGCTTGGAATTTCATTACACTTAAAGAATCGGTACCAATCTTTTTTTTGAACATAAAATAATCATTATGCATCCTGTAATAAACGATTGGTTACAAGTTTTACCCGTTCATTTCAACGAATCCCAGTCATCGCAATATTTTTTAGCATAAAATCAATATCTTTAGGGAATTAATAACTTACCATTCGTTAATCTTATTAAAAGGAGTTGATTTGGGTATGATCGATAACCCATTGTATAAAAAGAATGACGAAAACTCTGTAGAGTCAGATGAAGGTAAGCCTGTTTTCAACTCTTCAATAGGGCGATCCGAAGCCCCTCCAATAACTCCGTCAAAAGATCCTGAATTCGATCTTTTTGGCACAGTATTAAATGGGTATCTTTAATTTATACTTCCTTATTCAATATACCTTCAGAACATGGTTTAAAGCATTAGATTTCAAGACCTAAAACATTATAAAATCCTAAAAAGAAGAGCACATATTAGTCACGTCTAATATGTGCTTTCCTTTTATTAAATTCAAGCGCCCTTTTCGTTAATGATATTCCTTTGGCTCTTCAGGTTAGTCTATCTCACCAGGTTCTTCTGGAATTAACACTTCTCCAATTTTATTAATTGATTCAACTATCGGCACTTTTTAAACTGTCTGCCCCTTAAGGAACATAAGAAAAAAGGTTGCATCAGCAACCTCCCTTTGAAGTAAGCGCTCTTTTTCATGAAATAGCTGCAGCCCTGTCTGTTTAGTTCCCCGAGTTCGCCTCATTGCTCCGCTGCTGTACTTGTACCTTGTCCCCTATTTCAATGGACAACAAATCCTCACCTACTAAAACAGTTCCTCCGTATGTTTTTTTAGTTCTTTCGAGCAAATTAGCTTTTTCTTCTGTTAATCCACCCAATAATACTATATGTGAGTACACAGCAAGTTTTGGTTGTATTTGTCTAAAGACTTTACCTGCTTCCTCCGGTGTAGTGTGAAGATCAAGTATATTGGCGATTGATTCTGATTCATTATCAGGTTTTGCCGCTGCAACCTCATGAATAACTACGTCAGCACCTTTAGCAAATGTAATAAGATTTTCATTATAGCGGGTGTCACCTGAGATAACTACTGAATGCCCTTTGTAATTAACCCGATAACCAAAAGCAGGCTCAATTGATTTATGGTCTACCTTGAAGGCTATTACTTCAATCCCCTTTTTGTTATAGACAATGCCCTCCTTGATATCATTTACCATAATACTTGCTCCTTCAATGTTTCCATTTCCAGAGTCATCCCTTGCATCCAAATCGGCTTTAAATGCTTTATGCATATGTAACATCATTTTCTCGGTTCCCTTAGGTCCCCAAATGTTAAATGCTTGCTCCCTTTTCCCTCCTGTTGGTAAAGAACCTGTAAGCCATACGTCCGGTATGCCGATAGTATGATCCGAATGCAAATGAGTTAGAAATAACTTATCTACACTGCCTGGTAACATATTCGCTTTATATAATTGTAAAGCAGTTCCACGTCCAGCATCAAAGAGGAGTTTTTCATTACCAACTTCAACAAGAGTTGCTGGACCGGAGCGGGATGTACTTAAAAGTGGAGAACCTGTTCCTAATAGGGTTACTTTAAAGTCGGTTTGCTTTACAGCAGTTTGGCCAAAAGAAGGAAGTAATAATGATAATGATAGAATTATTGATACCACCAACCAAAAACCAAAAGAAGTATACCTTATTCTTTTCTTCATAACAAAAACCTCCTGTCAGATTATTTGACTGTACACAAGGAAAACCCAGTTGTTTTGAATATAAAACCTCGTTTCAAAAAACAAATACACAAAATAAATATTACAATATTTATAATATTCAGTCAATAATAACCGAAAGAATATCGTGTATGTTGTTTCAACCTTCCATTAAGACAACCGGACTCAATTTGGGAAAGAAGCGGAAATAATCTTAGTGAATATTGGATGAATCGTTCATACTAAATAAAAAATAACTGTTCAAGAAGGAGTTTATATGCCAAAAGAAAAAAATAATCCAGCTCAGCCAAAAAGTCAGGTTAGTCGATTAAACGACGTGATGGAAGTGGATACAGATGTCAATGAAGATCCTAATCGGGAAAAATTATTGGATGAATCCGTTGATGCTTTTCTAAAATCGAAAGAAGGACAGGGATATTAGGGGCAAAATTGTGGTCGCTATTGACTTGTTTTAAGACGTTTTTATATTTTTTTCACGTTAAATGGGCCCCTCATGAAGCTATTGAGCGGCCCGTTTTGTTTCCTTATCAACGAACGTTTTTCTTCTTGGGATACCGCCACATCGCCATCAAGGTACGCGCGCAAGAGATAATATACAAGGACGTTCTCTTTAATTTGCTATGGTAACGCTAAAAATACCGCATGACAAAAAAACCATCCATGTTGAAATTGATTCATAAGCTCTTCCGTTCTAACTGAATAAAGAGAGTACCTTTCTTCACAGTCCCATTCCAAAAAAAACTCTGGTTCATCATTCTTACGATATATACGAGAATTCAACTTCAAACGTGAGATTTAGTAAGCACCTTCATCATTCATTTTCTGTAAGCGTGTAAGTCGAAATACCCTAAATCCCTTATGTATAAGCCTTTCGGTTGAATGGTTAGTAGACCCGTGGAACCGAAGGTGGTTTTATCATTTTCCCTCGCTTTTCCTACTAAACGTGGAGGAACTCCCCACCCCTCAGGGCTCATGAGGACACCTGTAGATGCTTCGAGGCGGCTACACAATTGTCTGAGTGGTGTTACTCGCGACTGTTGACTAAACCATACACATAAAGCAATTAATTCTTGTGCTTGATATTTAGTTGTACGTTGAACTAAACCAACTTCTTTAGCTAATTGTTGTAGAGAAGATGGAGATAAGTAGTTTTGAAACTCTCGTTTTTTTATGATGATACAAATTCACCTTAGCTTGATGGCGATGGGGTCCCGCCAACATTTTAACGAAAATATACGCAATGCCTTCGGATGTTACCAGACCCGGCCGTCTCTCTTCTATAAAGTCTGTTTTTATGAAGTAAATCTTTTTGTTCGTCGTGATAACAAAAAGGAAATATTTGTTTTTGTGTGAATAAGTCGAAAATATATAAAGGTGAACTAAACATTGTATATTTTCGACTTATTGCTAAAGTACCAGGGTTTCATTCACATCTGTACTTGAACTGAGGCTCTGTCTGTATATAAAAAGCATTTCTTACTTGTGCACTCCAATTTGCAAAGGCTGATCTCCATTCAGGAGTGTTAAAGAATTGATCTACAGTTTGAGTTTCAGAATGCCAAACTATAAATAGGTTGAGTGGGGCAATTCCTCCTGCCCAAATTCCATTATTTGCGTCAGTATCTTCTTCCCTTACTAATAATAAGGGTAGACCAAATTGAAAAGCCATTGAAGGTTCTACTTGTGAATAAACTGATCCTGTCCAGAATGGAGTGGAAGGTGGAAGGGGTCCTGCATTGACATCAACTGTTTGAATTTTAAAACGACGAAGGTTTACTGCCAACATTCCATAGCTTGATGAAACTAACCGACGAATATCAGTTAAAATGGATTCAGGATAACTTTCGCTTAATGGTAATGTACGCGGAAAAAGCAAAGCATTCTCAATCTCTAAAATTAGACGGTTTAGAAACCGTTGTTGGTTGTCATTTAAATGAGTCGTCGTACTTAAAAATATAGGAATACGATAAGCACGATCAATACACTCTTGGTGTGCCGATTCTATTTTCGCTTTATCTTTACGTAAAGAGCTATGCTCATTATTACTCACTTTCTCTTCATCCTTGCGTGAAGAGCTATTCTTACTTTTACTCACTTTCTCTTCATCCTTGCGTGAAGAGCTATTCTTACTTTTACTCACTTTCTCACCTCCTTTTTTTATTAGTATATGGAAAAGGAATAAGTGAGCTTGGACATAACAGGATTTCATATTAGAAAGGCTTTATAAAACAAAAATTAGTAATTTTGTCTAAATATGAATAATTTTATAAAAAATTTATTTAATTTATCTTATCTGAAGCAGGAAATAGGTAATCTTTTATTAAGCTATCCACAATAAGCTTTTGGATGAATTCAATGTTGAAGAAAAAATATACCCACAAAAAGATTGTGGGAAAATGCTCTTGGGCATGGGGTACCGCCAGCAAACACTGGATTATAATGATTTTATGCACAAAACTCCCCATTAGTTGAAAATGACGATACAATGTTAGTGGAATAATTATATTAGATAAAAAGGAGGTCGTTTCCATGAATATTTTAATTTTGGGTGCAACTGGACGAGTTGGGGGTCAATTAGTTATTTATGGTCTGCAAGACAATCATCATGTTACGGTTTTAGTTCGCACTCCAGAGAAGATTGCTATAAATAATGCCAATTTAACCATCATTCAAGGTAATGTTTTAAATAAAGATGATATCGTACGCGCCATGCATGGAATTGATGTAGTTATTAGTGCACTTAATACTGATGGGACAACGACTTTATCAGCAAGTATGCCCCTGATTATCGAAGCTATGGAAAACGAAGGTATACAACGAATTATTACCATTGGAACGGCAGGTATCCTCCAAAGTAGAACAATCCCAAATTCTTTGCGTTATCAGACAAGTGAATCAAAGCAGAAGTCTACCCGTGCAGCGAAAGAACATCATGAAGTTTTCGATTTGCTTAAACAATCAACACTTCAATGGACAATTGTCTGTCCTACGTATTTGCCGGATGGAAAAAGAGTTGGTATATATCGTATAGAAGGCGACTTTTTGCCGGAGGATGGGGTTGAAATATCCGTTCCGGATACAGCAGAATTTGCATTTAGCCAAATAAAAAGTAACGATTTTTTAAAAGCACGTGTAGGCATCGCATACTAAAAATTCCAATATGCATTAAACCCCTTCGAAGTTAAATCGTATTGAAAGCCGGTTCAATTTTCTTCGTCAATGAACACAGTCAGGTGAACTATTGCCAGGAATATTTTCCGGTTTCTTTTGGGCGAAGATTTTGCCTGTACCTTGTTCATGACCATCTATTCCTTTGTGCTATATTTCCTTTCCAAAAATAGCCACATTCTGCCGGTCAGGAGCAAATGCTTTCCCGTTCCATTTTAATACGGTCTGTACAAATCCCAGTGAGTCGGCATTGTACCTCCCTGCGATCCTCTGATACGCTTCGAGCTCATATATGCCATCCCTATTGAAATCAACCGGATATAAACCAGATAAAGGATTGACCCATCCTTCAATCGGCGCCTTCAGTACACCATCCTTGTTATATATTTCAGCTAAATAGTCCTGATCCTTATAAGTCAGGTCAAGAATGTACCTTTCTTTTAGGTAAGTACTGTTCACCTTTACTTTGTATTGGTTTTCATAATTCACATCGTATTTATAGGTTTCATTGAAAGTATCTGAATTAAAAATGGTCATGAGTTGACCGTTAAGATATGCAAAAACATACGCATAAATGGAGCCACCGCTTCCTCCTGTATCAATGACCACTAAAATGTCATCCCCCTTATTACCTGTAAAATCACCAAGAAAAATGGTCGGATTATATCCTGCGTTATTTTTCATGGGAACTTGTTGATATTGATGAGTCCTCCCATTTTGGATAACCAAAGTTATATCCCTCCAAAAGGGGCTATCAGGGGTTTTGTTTGCAGTTAGAAAAACATTGTCCTTTATCCCGTCCCCATCAATATCGCCTTGCTTTGATGTCTCTATGACTGTTCTGTTGGAGTTCATTTCCCTTGTAAGAACAGTTTGGAGGTTCAGTTGCATGTCTTGCAGTTCCTGCCTTGAAGGATAAGGGTTTGGAAACGACAACGCGTTATCAATCGTTTGCATTGCTTCACTTGTTAACCCGGCCCTACTTTGAGTCTCAGCCAAACAGTACCAATAATAAGGATGATTCGTTTCTTGTATTTTTGTGTAATAGTATTGAATCACCTTTTTAATGTCATACGTATCCACCTTCATCCCACCTGTCTCTTTATTATCCATATAGAATTATATGCGGGAATTTAGTGAATAGCCTTGAGTGCATATCTATTGCTGGAAACAACAATATTGTCCTTCTAAAATATATCGCCTAATTATGATTTCTGGGCATAATACAATAAACAAATTCGCTTGCATAAATTTATTTAATTTGCTATTATAACTGACGAACGTTCGTTAAATTATGAGGTGATATTATTGAAAAGTAATGAAATTAAGGACGCCGCTCTAAAATATTTTACGATTCATGGTTATGAAGGAGCGTCGCTTTCTCAAATAGCTGAAGAAGTCGGCATGAAAAAGCAATCCATTTACGCTCATTTTAAAGGCAAGGATGATCTTTTTCTGCAAGTTTTACGTGATGCGAAAGAGACGGAGCTATCTTCGAAACTCCAATATTTCAGTAAAGTTGATTCAAAAAATCCTGAAAAAGATTTATTTGGATTCCTACAATTGGTCATCGATCTTTTCCAAGAAAATGAGCATATAAAGTTTTGGCTGCGTATGTCCTTTTTTCCGCCAGCACATCTTGAACAGGAAATCGGGCAGGAAGTGATGGATATCGAGGAAAAAGTGCAGGAGATCCTTGAATGCAAATTCCATGATTGGATCAAGGCCAAATTAATCGTCGATGAAGAAGCCATAACACCGACCTATGCTTTTCTGGGAGTTGTGGATTCCATTTTGCTTGAGCTTGTATACGGCAATGATGAGAAACGGCTGAAGGATAAATTAGCAGCCTCTTGGAAAGTTTTTTGGAGAGGTATTTCACAAGAATGATTCACAAAGAAAGTGGTGTTAAAACATGAATAAACCAATTAAAGAACAAAAGGCGGTATTAATCATTCTTCTAAGCAATATATTCATTGCTTTTCTGGGAATTGGACTCATCATCCCCGTTATGCCGTCATTTATGAATATCATGCATTTATCAGGAAGTACGATGGGCTATCTTGTTGCCGTATTTGCTGTTTCACAGCTTATTATGTCACCTTTCGCAGGTCGTTGGGTTGACCGTTACGGCAGAAAGAAAATCATCATCATCGGCTTATTCCTTTTTGGTGTTTCAGAACTTATCTTCGGTGTAGGGACAAACGTATCCGTGTTCTATTTATCAAGGATCCTTGGGGGTATCAGTGCTGCCTTCATCATGCCAGGTGTTACGGCATATGTTGCAGATATTACATCCGTTCAGGAAAGGCCAAAAGCAATGGGCTATATTTCAGCCGCAATTAGCTTGGGCTTTATAATAGGACCCGGGATCGGTGGCTTTGTTGCAGAATATGGTATACGCTTGCCCTTCTTCCTTGCGGCGGCCATTGCTTTTTTAGCATGCCTTTCATCGATATTCATTTTAAAAGAGCCGATGACAAAGGAACAGCTTGCAAAAGTTTCCGCTAATACAAAGCAAACAAACTTTATGGGCGATTTAAAAAAATCACTAAATCCGCTTTACTTTATTGCGTTCATCATTGTATTTGTACTCGCTTTTGGTTTATCAGCCTATGAAACGGTTTTTAGCCTATTTTCTGATCATAAATTCGGCTTCACGCCGAAGGATATTGCCATTATCATTACAATAAGCTCTATTTTCGGAGTTGTTGTGCAAGTCTTTATGTTTGGAAAGCTGGTAGATATTCTCGGCGAAAAGAAGCTTATTCAATTATGTTTAATCGTCGGTGCAATTTTTGCGGTAGCATCCACTATGATTTCCAGTTTTTCGGCAGTACTAGTGGTAACTTGCTTCATATTCCTTGCATTTGACCTGCTTCGTCCGGCTTTGACGACATTTTTATCAAAAGCTGCCGGGAAAGAACAAGGATTCGTTGCTGGAATGAACTCCACCTATACGAGCTTAGGGAATATCGCCGGGCCATCCATGGGAGGATTGCTTTTTGACGTAAACATCCACTACCCTTACCTTTTCGCTGCTGTCATTATCGTCATTGGCCTTGGCATTACAGTCATTTGGAAAGAAAACCGATTGACAGAAAGCTTAGCGAAATAATGAAAGTCCCGGATGGTTATTCGTACCTTTCCTTTTCGAGCTGGAAAACTCCCAAACTTGAAAGATGATATTCTACTAAAAACCCCCCTTGCCCATATTTGGGCAAGGGGGGTTTTTAGTAATCTTTTTGAGAACGGGATTCTTACTACTACTTTTTTTGCTCATGATAACCGCTCCAAATCGATTTCGAATTTATATCGATCTGCCCGGTAGACAGATCTGACAAGCCCAAGTGGTTGATTGGTATCCAGGGTACTTCTTCGTTCAATCAGCAATACAGGGGCACCTTTGACTACCTCGAGCATTTCCGCCTCTTTTTTTTGAGCAATCGCGGCTTCAATTACCTGGTCATGCTGAATTTTTAAACCAAACGTTTTTTCTACATAGTCATGCATGGAAGTTATGGCTATTTCTTCCGTTAGATCCAGGGCAAGATTTTTAGAGATAAATAGCCTTTCATATGCCATCGGCAACCGATCAGCAAGCCTAATACGTTCCAGCTCGAAAATAGGAGCTTCTGCTTCAACATCAAGCTTTGCAGCAAGATCATGATCAGCATTGATCTCCGTAAAACTGATAAATCGTGTACTTGGTTCAAGTCCTCTTGAAATCATATCCTTCGAAAAGCTTGTTAATCCTTGCAAGGGCCGCTCCAATTTTTGTTGGGCAACGAATGTTCCTTTTCCGCGCTGCCTATATAAATAACCGCCATTCACTAGGTTAGAAATGGCCTGTCTCACAGTCATCCTGCTTATTCCATATTTTTCAGTGTATTCTTTTTCTGAAGGAATCATCTCTCCTGGCACCAATTCAAGATTTTGAATCGCTCCTTTAATCTCCTCTTCAAGTTGATGATAAATGGGACTGGGAGAATTCTTTTGGATCATTCAGCGTACATCTTCCTTTCATCGTTATGAAATTTCATGAAATTTCACAAGGCATACTGATTGGAAACATAACGCTCATCAATCTTATCCATGCATTTGAACACGATAAGTAATGACTCGCCTTTCTAAGTATCCAAATTCCTTTTTGTGAATTTCAGTACCGATTCCCTTGAACGTTCAATTTCGTTTTTATTTTCATTATAGTATTTAGAAACATACGCATAGAAAATGATGCTGACCGTTAGAAATTGGGCAAAAAGCGAACTTGTTGCAGCACTTCGGAATTTAGCCTCCGGTGCACGTACATGATTTAGTGACATATCAACTTTTTTAGTTAGTCCATTGTTCCCCAATCGCGATAAACCAATTGTTTTAATGCCATATGCTTTAGCAATATCAACGAGTTCAAGGACTTCTTCAGTTTCGCCACTATTGGATATACAGAAAAAAACGGTATTCTTTGATGATGCCGCAAGTGCAGTGGCCGTAATATGCGGGTCTTGATTGGCACTTACAATCTTTCCTAACCGTAACCATTTCTGTGTAATATCTTCAGCAACGAGCCATGATGCACCTAAACCATAGACATAAATTACATCTGCACTCCTCATGGTTTCAATGATATTGTCAAGAACGGACTCATCCAAATAATGCGCAGTTTCTTGTATAGCTTGGACAGAGTTGGAAACTATTTTATTTTTAATGGACGCTATTGTTTCGTTAGGCTCAATGTCATGGAAACCTTTTTTCTCAGGTTGGGAAATCAGGGATGATAGGGATACCTTCAGTTCTGAAAAGCTGTTAACTTTTATAGAATGACAGAACCTTGTTACGGCCGAACTGCTGGCATTGGCATGATCTGCTAATTCATGTATCGTCATTCTTATAATGTCGTTTGGATTTTCTAAAATATATTGTGCAATTTTCCGTTCTGATTTAGGCAACTGGTTCAATAAGCTTTCAATTCTCAATATAATATTTTCGACGTGCATATGATTTACTCTCCTTGATCTATACTTACTTTAAATGCTTCATTGCTATGTAATAACAACCTAAGGTAGCTGATACGTCTTCCAAAACAAAATTCACATTTGGATTTTCAAGTTTAATATGATTGATGAAAGAGCTTTGCACCAATGATATATTTGTCAAGATGCTACCTTTTATTGCAATTGTAACATTCCCACTTAACTTTAACTTCTTGATAACCTCAAGTGTTTGTTTTGAAAGGTGGTACCCAGCCTGATTCAGAATATTTTGCGAGAAACCATCGCCCTTAACCGCATGTTGGACAATCAGGGGAACAAATGAGGCAATCTCGGATTTCGTGGCAGAATAAATGAATTTCTTCAGTTCCATAACACTGTTGTAGCCAAGTTTTTGAAGTATTGACTGTGATAGCTGGCTATAGATATACCCCTCATCCTCTTCTTTCGTCATTTTTATAAAAGCCTGCATGGCGATCCAATAGCCACTTCCTTCATCCCCAAGGATGTGTCCCCAGCCACCAGCCGATTTCTCGATTCCTTTATGGATGCCGATACTTACAGATCCAGTTCCGGATATGGTCAAAATGCCATCATTTCCTTTAAGCAAAGCAGCATGAGCGATAATTGCATCATTTACAATGGTGAACGGGGCCTTAAATGCCATGCTTAATGCACTTTTTATGCCCTGCGGATTTTCAACTCCTCCATACCCGGCTAATCCTAAGCAAATGTAATGGCAGCTTCCATTGTTAATGGGCATTACGCATTCTTCAATTGCCTGTATAATGTTAGCGATGGCTTTTTTTTCATTAATAAGCAGGTTTCCAAATCCCGCTATGCCTTCACTAATTTTATTTCCATCTAAATCATAAGCCACTGCTTCAGTTTTAGTGCCTCCGCCGTCAACTCCGATAATATAATTCATATTATTCTCCTATTCAGTAAAAAAGGAAGGAATATCACCTTCCTTCCCTGATCAATTAATATTGAATTGGAATTTCCCCCATGGTTCCAAATAATCGAGAAGAAAAATTTCCTCTTCTGTTATTCGGCCAACTACATTTGTTTTCCCCAAATTCTTCATTTCCTTTAATGCAATCTGCAATTCCCCTTTATATTGTCCATAGAGCTCATTTTCAATTAAAATATCACCGCGCCTGATATCAGGCGTATATGTTGGTTTAAATTCTTCGCTCTTATATTTCACACGTGATTGAGTCGAGCGAATTAAATAATCGGAAACATCTCCACGGTAAAAATGGAATTCTTCCAATACTATTTTTTTCTCTAGTGCTGTTATGGTTTCGTGAAGGTTAACATTAAATGTTAACAGACCGCTGTTTAACAGGCTAAGCTGCTTCAATTCATCTTCAGATGCGTAAGCATTTGCAATGATTACATCATCAATCAACCCTGTCGCATACAAATGTTTCGCTTGTGTTGTAATCGGCAATTCCCGGTGCATTTCTAAAGTACATAATCCTTCCGTTACAGGCCAAGGACCGTACGTTGCTGCATGTGAGCTGATGAAAGCTGCCGTGCGGATATTATGCTTTTTGAATGACTCACAGCATTTTATAAAATGAGGATAGCTCAATCCTGCATAGCGATGCGGATAGAAGTTGTGCGATCCAACTAAATTCTCTTTATTTGGTTTGTAATCCATAATATTATCTAAATATTTTGTTGCATTGCTCATGTTTATTTCAATTTTCAGGTCATATGGATTATGTGTCATAACCGACTCTTCGTTACCTGTAAAACCCATGTCCAGCCTGATTCCATATGCACCTAATTCTGCAAAAAACGATAAGTCATTATAAGAAATGCCTAGTGAACCGAATACACGGGGAGCAATATCGACCATCACTTCCATATTCAATTGATTGGCATAAACTATCGTTTCTTTAAATTCTTTTAATATCTTCTCTTTATCACCTTCGACAGAAAGCAAGCAAGTAAAGATCTTTTTGAATCCATATTTGTGTGCAAGTGCAATGTATTCCATGTCTCTTTCGACGGTTGAATGCTCTGGATAGATAGATATACCAAGTTTACCCATTTTTAATCACCTCTTTACTGTTGTGGGGCTAGCTTTTTTACAATGCGAATCATATGTTCAATTAGTTTTTGTTCGCTCATTGCCGTCATCAAGTGATCTTGAGCATGAATCATCAATAAAGTTTTCTCACTTGGAACTCCATTCAATTCTGCTTGAATTAGCTTGGTTTGTGTCTTATGGGCCAAGTTCAATTCTTCCTGGCCTTGTTTAATTAGTTCTTCTGCACTTTCAAAATTAAATTCTTCCGCTTCTTTCAGTGCTTCGAATGCTAATCCTCTTGCATTTCCACTATGTGATATTATTTCAAAAATTTCCATTTCGTTATTGTTCATTTCAGTTGACATATCATTCCACTCCTATTTTATGTTAGATTATGAAGGTTCATTGGATTACTGTAATCCATATTCACTGTTTAAAACACCATTCACTTGATGGTCGGAACAGCACTTTCACTGAAGAATCGCGGTAAGTATTCTTCATGCGCTTTTAAAAGTTTTTGTAAAACGATTTCCGCCAGGTCATCACTTGGAATAAGCGGGTTAATCGTTAAAGCCAATAATGCTTTATCATAAGAACCTGTAACGGCTGCCTCTGCACCAATTCTTTCAAATGATTTGATTTGTTGGATTAAGCCATGCACTTGTATGGGTAATTTCCCCATAGCCAAAGGAATTGGTCCATTCTTCGTGACGATACAGCTTACTTCTACTGCTGAATCATAATCAATATCAGTAAGCGATCCATTGTTTTGTACATTTAGCACTTGAATGTCTTTTTTATCATTATAAATAGAAGAAATGACGTTACACGCTGCATCACTGTAGTAAGCTCCACCGCGCTGCTCTAATTGCGGAGGCTTGATGTCAAGGGTTTCATCCTTGTATAGGTGAAACAAACCTTCTTCTAATCTTTTCACAATTTCAGCTCGAGTTTCCCCTGATTTGAATGCTTCCAATTCTTCTTCTAAAATCGTTTTTGTTTTGTAATAATAACGATGGTACGGGCAAGGCACCACTCCTAAGGATTTCAAAAATCTTCTGTTCCAAGCCAATGGGGCAATATTCTTCATCGTCAGCTGAATCTCAGGATTGCCAAGCATTTCAAGCACTTTATCAGTTACTTCTTGATCATCAACGAATACATGCAGCCCGAATACCATATGGTTTAACCCGGCGAAATCTATATGCACTCTCTTCCTATCCACACCAAGCATGCTAGAAATTGACATATGCATATTAAATGGAACATTGCATACCCCAATGACTTTTTTATGCTTGCTGTAGCGGAGAAGGGCTTCCGTTACCATCCCCGCTGGGTTTGTGAAGTTAATCAACCAAGCATCAGGGCAGAGCTCCTGCATTTCTTCTGCAATTTCCAGAATAATAGGTATAGTTCGTAATGCTTTGGACAATCCTCCTGCACCGTTTGTTTCTTGACCAATCATTCCTAATTCCAACGGGATCCGCTCGTCCTTGATTCGTGCATCAAGTAAGCCCACTCTCATTTGCGTCGTGACAAAATCGGCATTTTGCAAGGCTTGCCGGCGGTCTAACGTTAGATGTATTTCCATTGGAAGTCCTGCTTTTTCAACCATCCGTTTTGCTAAGGTTCCTACAATCTCCAGTTTTTCTTTTCCTGCCTCAATATCCACTAACCACAGTTCCCTAATTGGCAACTCATCATATCGTTTAATAAAACCTTCTATTAATTCTGGTGTATAACTGGAGCCTCCACCAATTGTGGCAATCTTCAACCCTTTTTTCATTTCCATTCCCCTAACACCTCATAGTTAGCTAATCTGAATTTTCATTTATAGATTATTACATAGCAAATCAGTGCGCTCACCGCTAATAAAGACAAGAATAATAGTGATGCATGTTTCTTGTTTTTAAACTTACCTTCAACAAAACAAACAACCATCGTCAATCCTGCACTTATGGCAAAGGTATTTCCCAAGTACAGTGATAATTGTTTATTTATCTCAAAGGCATCCATTAATCCGTTAAAGATAAAATTAAAAACAAGAATGAAGCTAAAAAATAGAAAGGCACTTTTGTAACTAAAAAAGTGAATTCTGGATGTTGAATTCATATCCTTTCCCCCCTCAATTTATAAAAGGAGTTTGGAGCATTTAGTCCCAAACTCCCTTTTAGGTATTCCTTATAAAGCGATATTTTGTTTATCCGTTGTTTCTACCACGTTTTCCTGAGCTAGAAGCTTTTTATCGTACATCTTAAAGAATGGCAGATAAATAAGGACTGAAATTGTTAAATTCACCATCACGAGAACAACGGCTCTCCAATCACCGCCTGTTGAAAGGTAGGCACCTATTGGAGCGGGCAATGTCCAGGGAACCATTACATATGTCGGGTTCACAAGTCCGATGGATGTTGCTATATATGCAAGTGTCGCACCAATTAGCGGTGTAATGATAAATGGAATAATAAGTACCGGGTTCAATACAATCGGCATCCCAAAGATAACAGGTTCATTGATGTTAAAAATGCTTGGCACAATTGTTGCTTTCCCCATTGCTTTACTATAGGTGGATTTTGCCGTTAAGAGCATGGCTATTACCAAACCCAAGGTTGCACCAGACCCACCAATCCAAATAAACCATTGGAAGAATGTTTCAGGAGCTATGTGGGGAATTGCCTTTCCAGCTGCAACTGCTGCCGAGTTATTCCCCAAGTATACTTCCCATACCGGACGAGCTACGGCACCTACTACTGAAACGCCATGAATACCAAATGACCAAAAGAATGTAATCAAAAATACTGGAATTAATACACCTGGCAATGTATCGCCTGCACTGATGAGTGGTGCAACCGCTTTATCAACAAGTGAATGTAAATCAACAGCAAAAACGACTGTAATTAAAGTCATGACAAGCAGTACAATTGAAACTGGTATTAAAGCTTCAAATGAACGGGCCACTGAAGTTGGAACAGAATCAGGCATTTTAATCGTGATATTCTTTGTCTTACAAAGACGTAAAATTTCGACAGCAAAAATGGATACAATCATTCCTACAAAAAGACCATGGCCTCCGAGATTTGTCATTGGCAAAACAAACCCCACATCATCCATCATCTTTACACCAATTGTGAACAAGAAGGCTGCTAATGATAGTAAACCTCCAGATAGCGGGTCAAGTTTATAGCTTTGAGATAAACTGTAGCCTATACCAAAAGTAATATATAGCGTCATGATAAACATCGTTAATCGATATGGTATTAAAATTTCAGCGATATGTTTTGCAGACCATTCACCTAATGCAGTATCTGCTGCAACGGGCGGAAATGCAATGATCAAGAATAAACTTCCAAAGATGATGAAAGGTAACGCAGAAACCACACCATCCCGAATCGCGCGTAAATGTTTTTGCTCAGACAATTTAGCCATAGGTGTTGAAAGATTATTTTCTAAAAAAGCTACAAACTTGTCCATTCGTGTTTTCCCCTTTTACGTTTAGTGAAAAGAAATAGTAATTAGTTTATTATTTTGCTAGTTCCGTTACCAGTTTTAATAGTTTAGGTCCGCCAAGAGGGCTGTAAGCTTGGGCTGGAATGGCTTCACATGGGACGCCCGCTTCATCTGCCGATGCCTTAAAGCCATCGAAACGATGTTTGACTTGCGGAGCTACCATTGCAACATCCCAGCCATTTCGTACTTCTGCATCAAATTCTTGAGTGCCGACTGCCAATACTTCTATGGTTACACCCTGTTTTTCCCCTTCCTTTTTTAAAGCGCTTACAACGATTGCACTAGACATTCCACCTGAGCATACGAATAATACTTTCATTCTTTGTTCCTCCAATTTTTTTATTTTTTTTATTAAAAGCGTTAAATCGTTTTTCTTATGAATCCTTGTGCTTTCACTAAACGATTTGAGGCTTCTTCATATGATACATTCGTTAAAATCATGACAATTGCAATTTTAGGCTGGGCATGTGCCTTTTCTAAGTATTCATCTGCAATTTCATAGCTACAGTCAGTAGCATCCATGATAATACGTTTTGCACGTTCAACCAGCTTTTCATTAGTTAACTGTAAATCTACCATTAAATTACCATAAACTTTTCCTACTCCAACCATTGAGGCGGTGGAAAGCATGTTGCATACTAACTTTTGCGATGTTCCAGCTTTTAAACGTGTAGAACCCGTCAGGACTTCAGGCCCGTTTACAACTTCAATCGCAACTTTTGCAATCTTACCTATCTCAGAACCTTTGTTACAGCTTATCGACACAGTTCCTGCACCAACTTGATTGGCATATTCCAATCCAGCAATAACATATGGAGTGCGTCCACTAGCTGCAATGCCCACTACGACGTCCCTGTTTGTTAATTCGATTTTCTTCAAATCTTCAGGACCTAATTCAAAACTGTCTTCAGCACCTTCAACCGCCTTAATGAAAGCCTTTTCCCCACCAGCTATAAGACCCACTACTTCACTCGGATCGGTATTGAATGTTGGGGGACATTCTACTGCATCCAATAAACCGATGCGCCCGCTTGTTCCTGCACCCATGTAAATTAATCTGCCGTTTTTATTCATGGCTTCAACGATCATCTCCACGGCTTTAGAAATTTGCGGAAGTTCTTTTTTTACACAATGGGCAACTTTAATGTCTTCTTCGTTCATCACCTCTAAAAATTCCAGTGTTCCCATTTCATCTAAACTCATGGTCTTTTCATTACGACGCTCTGTCGTTAAATGCTCAAGCATACATATCATCCTTTTTTATTTCAGTGGTGAAGTGGTGAAACTTTATTTGCTATAGAGAATATATCACTATTAAAAATTAATTTCAATATTGTATATACATTTTTAAAATTTAATTTTAAAATAAAAGTAAGATACCTAAATTGATTGGTTGAATGTTAGCTTTCTACTAAAAACTAAAAAGCAAACCGAGTAGCCATTTCGTGAACCAAACCTACGATTCTTTTTATTGTTAGATCTTATCTCACTATTCATAGATGACAAATTCATATATTCATTATTTGTTAACGCTTACAAATAATTAAATATAAATATTAGTAATGAAATGAGGTTGTACTATTGATGAATGAAAGAATTACTAAGAAAAAATTGGGTTCATTGGCTCTAGCCGCTTTGGTGGGGGGATCACTTCTCCTTCCAGCTGATTTGAAAGCAAATGCAGAATCTGGGACAATTCCTCAAACAACGACTTATGTAAAACAGGAACTTCGCGCAACTTGGATTGCAAGTGTGTTAAATATTGACTGGCCTTCCAAACCTGGTTTATCCATATCAGCACAGAAAGAAGAATTCATAAAATATTTGGATGAACAAAAAGCGATGGGAATGAATGCTGTCGTTATGCAAATTAAACCCACTGCGGATGCTTTTTATCCTTCTGAATACGGTCTTTGGTCAAAATATTTAACAGGAGTCCAAGGAAAAGATCCCGGGTATGACCCTCTTGCATTCATGGTAGAAGCAGCACATGAGCGTAATATGGAATTTCATGCGTGGTTTAATCCTTACCGCATTACTATGCCTTTAGGTAAAACAGCTGAAATATCGGATATTGATAATCTTCTGAAATCTCACCCTGCCAGAAAGCACCCGGATTGGGTCATACCATATGGACAACAATTGTACTTTGATCCAGGCATTCCTGGCGTACAACGGTTTGTGATCGATGGAATAATGGAAGTTGTTAAGAATTATGATATCGATGCAGTCCATATGGACGATTATTTCTATCCTTACAAGATTGCAGGAGTACCTTTCCCAGATGAAATTTCCTATCAAAAATATGGAGCAGATAGATTTTCAAATGTTGAAGATTGGCGCAGGGATAATGTAAATAACCTTGTTAAGAATATTAATGAAGAAATCAAGGCAGAAAAATCATATGTGAAGTTTGGTATAAGTCCATTTGGAGTTTGGCGCAACAAAGCAGTTGATCCCACAGGATCTGACACTGCCGCAGGACAAACGAATTATGATGATTTATATGCAGATACCCGAACGTGGATCAATAATGGATATATTGATTATATTGCCCCTCAATTATATTGGAATATAGGATTGCCAGTAGCTGACTATGCCAAACTTCTTGATTGGTGGACAAAAGAAGTCGAAGGTAAAAATGTTCAACTCTATATTGGACAAGGAGACTATAAAATTAATACAGAGTCCAACGGTGTGCAAAACTGGTTCAATCCTGAAGAAATGCCAAACCAGTTAAAACTGAATCGAACATATAAGGAATTTGATGGAAGCATGCATTTCAGTGCCAAAGATTTACGGAAAAACCCCCTTGGGATAGCAGATCGGTTAAGCGGGGATATTTATAAGCATCCCGCATTGGTTCCAGCCATGCCTTGGATTGATGATCATGCACCAAAGGCTCCAATGGTGAGAAATTCAACACAATCAGGAGATGGAATACAATTTGAAATTCACGATCATAAGAAATCAGATGCATCTTATTATGCCATTTATCGTTTTGATGGGAAGAAAAAAGGAAACATTGAAGATTCAACGAACTTACTTGCCACAGTGCATAAAGAAAATACAAGTCAATTGTTTAATGATGGCAGTGTAGAAAAAGGCAAGACTTACACATATGTTGTGACAGCATTGGACCGTACCCACAATGAAAGTAAACAAACTAGGCAGATTTATATAAAAGTAAAATGATTTTCAAGAAATAGCTTTATAGCTTAAGTGTTATATCTCAGTGAACAATGGCAGCATACACTGCTGCATATGATGCTAAGTCAGGATTATAAAAGAATTGAAGTAGGTGGAATGACGATGTACATAGTTGGATTAATGTCCGGAACATCACTGGATGGAATTGATGCTGCACTTGTTCGGGTGAATAATAGTGGACTGGAGACTGAAATGGAAATGATTGAGTTCATGACATGCCCTTTTCCAAAAGATATTGAAAAAGAAATTATGCAGTCTTTATCTGCAGAAACATCCAATGTGCAGTTAATATGCAGTTTGAATTTTAAATTAGGAAAATTATTTGCCAATGCAGTAAAGGAAGTTTGTCATAAAGCTGGATTTCCCATAAATAAACTGGATCTTATTGGATCCCATGGACAAACCATTTACCACCAGCCTTTAAAAGAACAAAATTATATACCCTCCACTTTGCAAATTGGGGAAGCTGCAGTAATTGCTCACGATACAAACACACTTGTAATCTCTGATTTCCGTACGATGGACATGGCTGCTGGTGGACAAGGAGCTCCTCTTGTTCCTTTTACCGAATACATTCTTTATAGAAGTGAAACGAAGGGAAGATTACTTCAAAACATAGGGGGCATTGGAAATGTAACCGTCTTACCCAAGCAGGCATCTCTGAATGACATGTATGCCTTTGATACAGGGCCTGGGAATATGATCATTGATGAAGTATGCCGCCAATTGTTCAATATTAGCTATGACGAAGGTGGTAACATAGCTAAACAAGGAAAAATTAATGACGAACTTTTATCTTATTGTATCAGCCATCCTTTTATTATGAGCCCTCCGCCAAAATCAACTGGCAGGGAATTATTTGGCAAGCAATATGTAGTAAAACTATTAAAGATGTTTGAATCACTTCCCAGTCATGATATTTTAGCTACAGTAACGATGTTTACAGCAAAGTCGATTGTGGAGAACTATCGAAAATTCATCTTTCCAAAAACCAATATTGAAGAAGTGATAATTGGCGGCGGAGGCAGCTATAACAAAACGTTATTAAATATGATGCAATCACTGCTTGGAAATTCTATTCAAGTTTTGACTCAAGAAGAGTTGGGGTACTCTTCTGAAGCGAAGGAAGCAGTGGCCTTTGCATTACTTGCAAATGAGACTTTCCATGGTAATACGAGTAACGTCCCCAAGGCTACCGGTGCTGACTTCGATGTCATCCTAGGAAGCATGACCTTCCCTCCTTCATATCTGAAGGAGCATAAAAATACTTTTTAACCATTTAAAAAAGTGGAAGGCACATCGATATTTGATGTGCCTTCCACTCTTTTTTGAACCTGAAGAATCATCGCGGACTCTTCTGTTTTATTTTACTGGCCAAGCTGCATGGATACATACTTCACTTCTAAATATTCATCCATGCCATAGTGTCCCCCTTCCCTGCCTAAACCACTTTCCTTCATTCCTCCAAATGGTGCTTGGGCAGTGGATGGGGCACTGTCATTAATACCGACAATCCCATATTCAAGAGCATCCGAATAGGCAACTGCCTTATTTAATGACTCGGTATACACATAAGCTGCCAAGCCAAAATTCGTATTATTGGCTCGATCTATAGCTTCTTTATCGGTTTTGAATGTACTGACTGGCGCAATTGGCCCAAACGTTTCTTCCTGCATGCACAGCATATCATCCGTTACATTGGAAAGTATGGCTGGTGCGATAAAATGGCCTTGTTTTTCATCGACTTTTGAGGTGTTATGGATGATAGCCCCTTTACTTGCAGCATCCTCTAATTGAAGCTGTACTTTTTTTACTGCGGCTCCATCTATCAATGGACCAAGATCGTTTCCTTCCATTCCATTTCCAACCTTCAAAGTTAAAACGGCTTCTTCAAAAGCTTGTAAAAACGGCTGTTCGATTGTTTCATGGACGAAAATTCGATTCGCACAAATACATGTTTGTCCAGCATTCCGGAATTTTGATTGAATCAAACCATTTACAGCTTCTTCGATATTCGCATCCTCAGCAATGATGAACGGAGCCAATCCACCGAGTTCAAGCGAGACTTTTTTTACTGTTTCTGCGGCTTTTTTCATTAGATGTTTCCCTACAGGAGTGGAGCCGGTAAATGTGATCTTTTTAACACGTGAATCATTCATCCACACGTCTGATACATCTCCCGGTTTCTGTGTAGTTACAATATTCATCACGCCTGCCGGAATGCCTGCTTCATGGGCACTTTCAACTAATAGCAAAGCGGTCAAAGGTGTTTGTTCCGCTGGTTTGATGACCACGGTACATCCTGCGGCAAGGGCTGGCGCCACTTTCCTCGTGATCATGGCAGCAGGAAAATTCCACGGGGTAATGGCAGCAACGACACCGACTGCCTGCTTTTGCACTAAAATACGCTTTGATGCAACGGAGGCTGGTATGATTTCCCCGTAGTTGCGCTTTGCTTCTTCAGCGTACCATTTCACGAAACTTGAAGCATATTTCATTTCACCTTTTGCCTCTGCCAATGGCTTTCCTTGCTCCAATGTCATGATCGTTGCGAGTTCATCAAGCCTGTTCTCAATGATCGTGTACCACTTCTCAAGTAATTCCGCCCTATGGTATGCACTTGTTTTCGACCAAGTATGAAAAGCAGCCTGAGCTGCATCCACTGCAGCCTTTGCCTCTTTTTCGTTAGCGTCCGGAACATAGCCCACAGGCTCCAACGTTGCTGGGTTTTCCACTACAAAATGACTTTCTGTATGAATAGATTCGCCGTTTATATAAATTGGCCATTTTTCCGCTACTTTTTTCATCCTGCTTTAATCTCCTCTTCTTCTTCTTCATGATTTGTAAATGTCTTATCATTTTCACCTTTGAAAAAGTCCTTGCCATATAAAAGGGCACATAATAAAATTCCTGCTGCAAACGCCATTCCAGCACCTTTTATAACAAGGATGGCAGCTACGACTCCTGCAATTCCCAGGTCGCGTTGGCTCTTTGCCTGCATGACGCCTACGCGTACGCTAACATATCCTTGAACCAAAAGCGTCAAGGCCAAGGCCACACCGAGAATTGGTTCCACCAGGCTTACTACCGGCAATAAGAATAACCCTGTATTCGTACCCCAACGGAACGAGCCGGCACCGCCGAAGAAAGAATTCATGGCTTTCTTGCCATTCTTGAATCGCTCCACAACCACGACCTGCATGGCTGCCCACAACGGACCGCACATTGTTATATCGGGTCCGATAAAACTCATGATCATATTTCGGCCACCAAAAATTAAATGGGCTCTGTTTGGATTATAGTCCACTTTTTCATCTTCCCTGACCTCATCGGATTCAGAAAGCAGCGCTTTCGTTTTGAGCACATCCCCGAATACGACTAAATAAGTAGCGAAAACAGCTGGAATCGCACTTAAAAAGAAGGTCAAGGCGGGAAAACCTAAACCAAAAACAGTATAGTCTGACCAAAGCGTAGCAAAATCCGGACTGCTGAATCCCCATTGGATATCAGGCCATTTTGCTTCTCCAAAAATGGGGGCTACAAAGACAGCAAGTAAGATTGCTGGCAATATCCCTAAATTGCCTATGAATATCCAAACTTTGTTTCGCATTTTCAATTTTCCAAAACTTTTCGAAAAAAGCAGATAAAAGGCAAAGCCGATACAAATGCTTATTGTATAAGGAAATAAATCAAACTTTCCACCCACTTCAAAAATGGAAACGACAGCACCAATACCCGCTCCTAAAATGATGCCTGATTTGATTGCATTCGGCACTAATCGCACGACCTTACTGGCAAGTCCGGTCATTCCTAGCAATATTGATAAAATACCTAATGTTAGTTGAAATGCAACGAGAGCATAGACCCGATCAGGTCCTTCGGGAAATTGCCCGACGAACAATACAAGCAATGGAACCGCAGGTGTAATCCAACCTGGTATAACAGGGTCCCCGAGTAAATGATGCGCCAAGTATAATAATCCATTCAAGACAACGACGGCTAGAGCCACATCAAAAGGCATACCAAGATGGTCTGCAAGCAGTGTAATAGCTCCAAGATCAACTGCACACATCAATAAGCCTTGAACATAGTCAGGCCACTCAAAACGATAATGGACAAATGGCAGTCTAATTTTAAAAGGTCCCGCAGGTATATACGATGTCTCTTCTCCATAGCGACGGTTTTTCCATTTCATGTTGTTTCCTCCACTTAAAAGCCATAGGCTGAACGGTAAATTTTTTCGATATCCCGGACGTTTAATGCACGGGGATTATTGCGAAGTAAACGGACTTGTTTGATGGCCTCGGCAGCCATTTCACTTAAAGCCGATTCAGGAATGTCAAATTCACTTAGTGACTCTGGTATATCAACATAACGGCATATTCTGGTCATCGCTTCTATAGCCTTATCCGCTGCCTCATCATCATTTAAATGATTGACTTTCTCTCCAAGTGCTTCAGCAATCTCGCGGAACCTTTCCAAACATGCAATTTTATTCCACTTCATCACAAATGGCAGTAATAATGAATTGCTGACTCCATGTGATAAATGGAAGCGGCCTCCAAGAGGATAAGCTAAAGCATGAACAGCTCCAACACCAGCATTTCCAAAAGCTAATCCTGCCATTAGGCTTCCAGTGATCATCGCTTCACGTGCTTCCAGATTATCTGGCGCAGCATAAGCCTTTGGTAAATTTTTTGCGATTAACTTCATGGCCCCAATTGCCAAAGCATCCGTAACGGGCGAAGCAAATTTGGAAATATAAGCCTCGACCGCATGAACAAGTGCATCCACTCCACTCGCAGCAGTCACACTTGGCGGGCAAGTCAGCGTCATGACGGGCGATACAATCGCTACATCCGGTAAAAGGTACGGACTTACAATTCCCTTCTTAACCTGTTCTTTCTTGTCCGATAAAATCGAAATATTCGTCACTTCTGACCCTGTTCCTGCCGTCGTCGGTATGGCTATTAAAGGTAGACCTGGGACTTCAATCAAGTTCGTACCGAAATATGTCTCGATGCTGCCGGAATTCGTAGCCATGACGGAAGAGGCTTTCGCAATATCCATCGCACTTCCTCCGCCTACCGCAATCAGTCCATCATGTTTTCCATCCTTGATTGACCGTACACATTGCTCAACGATTTCAATTTCCGGTTCTGGATTCACATCCGAAAAAATACCACATTCTGCAGAAAGTAAATCCTCAACCCTTTGTACAACCCCAGCACCCACTAAAACTTTATCTGTAACGATCAACGGATTCTTCATCCCTAATCGCGTAACCTCATCAGTCAGCTGCTGTAAAGAATCTGCTCCTGTCACCAATTTGTTAGCCATAGAAAAAATAGAAATATTCATGGTTATCTCCCCTTTCATGTATTTACTAATGCAGGAATCATGCCAAAGTGTGAAAACGCTTAATTCATAAGGGGGATAACCTTTTTTTCATGGGTAACAGTATAAATAATGAGTGGAAAACAAATCAAATAAACTAATTCGATTCGTTTTCTAATCGCATGTGAAATTTTTTCATTTTTTGCACCAAAGCGCTTTGACTGATATCCAAAGAGATGGCAGCGGCCCTTGTAGTCCCATACTTCTTCATCGCATTCAGGATCAGGGAACGCTCCAGCTCGGAAACGGCTTCCTTCAAAGAATGTGTTGTCGTTTTTTTTGATAAGACCGGCTGGATGAAAGATGGTAAATTAGTTAAATCAATCGTATCATCATATGTCGTGACGACCAGCCGCTCTGCAAGACTCGCAAGCTCACGTATATTGCCAGGCCACGAATAGTTCGTCAGCCATTCATAGCATTCCGGTGTCATCTTTTTCTTTTCATCATATTTTTCATTGAATTTTTTCAAATACATTTCTAAAAGCGGGATCGTTTCTTCCTTTCGCTGGCGTAAAGGCGGGACTTCAAAGGAAACGATATTAAGCCGGTAATAAAGATCTTCACGGAAAGATCCTTCTTGCACGAGGGAGGCCAGATCGCGATGGGTGGCTGTAATTAACCTGACATCCACTTCTTTCATTTCGGTAGAACCAACTCTCATAAACTTGTTTTCTTCTACCACTTTCAAAAGTTTTACCTGTAGCTCTAAAGGTAAATCCCCAATCTCATCCAAAAATAACGTGCCACCATTCACTTTCTCAAAAATCCCCATTTTCCCATTCTTAAGGGATCCGGTAAATGCCCCGGGTTCATATCCAAAAAGTTCAGATTCCACCAAGTTCGCTGGAATGGCTCCGCAATTTAATTCAAGGAAAATTTTTTCCCTCCTGGAGCTTTTGGCATGTATGTACTTGGCGATTAAACTCTTCCCTACTCCCGTTTCCCCCTGTAACAAGATCTTCGCATCCGTTTTAGCTACTTTATCAGCCAATTTGAATAAAGGAGTTGTAGAGGGACCAATGATTATTTCCTGTAAATTCACCTGTTCCGAGCCAGGCAATAATTGAGAAATAGGTTGGAAAGATAACTTTTGGCTGTCAATCGTATACTTCATCCGGATTAATTCAGTAATATCCCTAACACTATTAATGACAAATATGACTTCATTCTGTGGCGATAGAATAGGTGTGGCCGATACGATGATCTTTCTTCCATTTCGAATTCTTTGTGTCAAAGTAACTTGATTCTTCGTTCGAATGGAGTCCAATGAAGCAGAGACGGATATCATGCCTTGCTCAATTAAATAACTCATTGGTTTTCCGATGATTTCCTCTTCTCTTATTCCAGTAATACGCTGATACGCTTGATTGATAAATAATGTCGTTCCATCACCATCCGTGATATACACCCCATCATACAGGGCATTAAATACAACCTTGCATAAATCACTCTCGAAGAATGCTTGAAATTGTTCATAGGGTATTGAGTAATTCCGTAAATTTTGCAGCGGTGCATTAACGGTAATGAAATGAGAAATTGGCTTCGTCAAATCACTCTGCTGCACTGCTGCAGATAACGCCTCTATAGTCAAAAATCCGATGAAATCCTCTGAATCATCCAAAACTTCCACTTCAGTGCTTCCTATCGGGAAACATGATATCGCTTCCTCCACTGTCATATCCGAATAAAACTTAGTCATCAATATCCACTCCCTGACTGGTCTTTAATATTTGATAGAGCACTTCCTCCTTGATTGAAGACTTTTTGAAAGTTCTGGCGGCTTCCTAGTCTTTTCAAATTAAAGAAGGCAATAAACTTATTAACTTATATTGTGTGAGCATTATATAATGTCCATTTCTTTTTAATGATACTATGTACGACAATCAACGACACCAAGAATAAATGCTACACCGGTAAAAACGTTTCAATCTCAATATCCTATTTCTGTTTAAAACGATAAAATGCATTTGTATGTTACTTTTATCATATCAATGGTGTTTTTTATGCTCAAATCCATTTTCACTCATCACAGGAAATCTTGTCCTTTTGTTGTATAATAAACCCTGCAAAATGGCTCATTCCTTGAGATTTTTTAATTCTCAGTTGAAGCTTAAGAACAAGTTGTTAAGTGCTTTAAAAAGCTTCTCTGCAGTTTGAAAAAACCTAATCCGTATTTGGATTAGGTTTCAGACTGTAGACAAACCCGATGAAAACTCAGTTTGCCTGCAGCTTTTTTTATTGAAAAAAGTTGCAGCTGATTTAAGAGATCCACTCCCTTTCCGCCGCCTGTCTGCCAAGCCTCATCAAAGCAAGCGCCTATAGGGTCATGACTAGCCAGTAATTAGGCAGGAGTGTCGCAAATCTCTTCAATCTAGTGAGGATTACAGTAAAAAAACATTCTCTCTAATCGGACTCCTAACCCCATTTTGTCGCCAAACTGAAACTTAATACTTATTTGGATTAGGTTTTTTGATTTGATTAAAGATAGTAATTTGCTTCCTTTCTAATGAGATGCTTAATTTGGAAACCAGCCGACCGGTTTTACATCGAGATTAATGTTGATTTGTTTAATTTCCTGGTATTCATCCAAGCCGTATTTTCCTAAACTGCGTCCAATCCCGCTCTGTTTGTAACCGCCCCATGGCGCTTCGACATATGTTGGATGATAATCATTAACCCATGTGATGCCTGCCCGTACCTTCTTGATCACTCGCAATCCTTTTGCCCCATCGTTAGTGAAGACGCCGCCTGCAAGGCCGTAGTCTGTATCATTTGCAAGTTTAATAGCTTCTTCTTCATCTTTAAACTTTTGAATGACAACTACCGGCCCGAAAATTTCCTCCTGCACGATGCGCATGTCAGGTGTTACATCGGTGAATACAGTCGGTGCAATGAAGTATCCTTTGTCAAGGTCTTCATCAACAAGACGGTAACCGCCTGCTGCAAGTGTCGCACCTTCCTGTTTGCCGATTTCAATATAGTTCAAAATGCTATTCATTTGCTCTTCGCTGACAATTGCTCCCATGTTGCTGTCCTCCGCAAGGCCAGGTCCTACTTTGATTTTATTTGCGCGTTCCACATACCGTTTCACATATTCATCATAAATACTTTCCTCAACCAGGATGCGGCTGCCTGATGAACATACTTGACCGGCACCGAAAAAGATGCCGAATAATCCGTAATCGACGGCCGTCTCTAAATCTGCATCTGCAAAAACGATATTAGGTGATTTACCGCCAAGCTCAAGTGAAATTTTCTTTAAGTTGCCCGCGGCCGCCCTCATGATTGTTCGGCCAACATCCGTACTTCCTGTAAATGAAACAATGTCCACATCCTTGCTTTCTGCAATGGTTTGACCGACAACAGTGCCGCGGCCCATCACCATATTAGCGACACCTTTAGGGATGCCTACTTCCTCCAGTATTTCAAATAATTTCATTGCTGTAACAGGTGTCACTTCAGCCGGTTTATATACAATAGTGTTACCTGCCGCAAGGGCCGGTGCGATTTTCCAGACACTCATTAGAAGAGGAAAATTCCAAGGTACAATCAAACCGGCTACACCTACTGGCTCACGAACAACCATCGCTTGTACTGGAGCGGGAACTTGATAAGTTTCCCCTTCTGGATGAAGCACCAAACCAGCATAGTAACGGAAACACGCGGCGGCATCCGCAATATCGAAACCTGCCTCTGCTTTGAGTTTCCCATTGTCCATTGTTTCGAGAATCGTTAACTCTTCAGCACGTTCATCTATTTTATCAGCGATTTTATATAGGTAGGAAGCACGCTCCTGTGCTGTTAGGCCTGACCAGATTCCACTTTCAAAAGCTGCCTTTGCAACTGAGATTGCCTTTTCAGTATCTTCCTTGGTGGCACGCGGAGCCCTTGCAATGACTTCCTGTGTTGCAGGGTTGATTACCGGGATTACTTCATTTGAAGATGAGGTCTGCCACTTACCGTCGATGTAATTTTTAAGCTCTAAAACTGCCGTTTCTAAAATTGTCATGTTTCATTCCTCCGTTTTCATTATTTTTTAGTTTTCTCTTTAAGGAACCGTTAAAGTTTTATAACAAGTCTGTCGTCCTTCGCACGTGAGCAGCATGTCAGGATTGAGTTGCGTGTTTGGCGGTTTTCTTCGCTAAGGAAGAAATCACGGTGATCCACTTCACCTTCTGCAACATCCACCTCACAACTTCCGCACCCGCCCACTTTACAAGAATAAGGTGCATCAATGCCTTCCCTTAAAAGCGCATCAAGCAGTGTTTCACCTTCATGAACACGGATGGACCGATCGCTGTCTGTAAGGTCGACAATGAAAGGTTCATGCGGCCCGTCATGTTTTGTCGCAAATAATTCAAAGTGAATCGCATGTTCCGGATAACCATATGAACTGGCAGCTTTTCGGTACTCTTGTACCATCTCGATTGGTCCGCAAAAATATACATGCGTGCCAATGCGATGATCCATCATCGTCTCAGGCATCATTCTGCGTTTATCTTCTGCCTGCGAAAAATAAAAGGTGCATTGATCAGGATATTTGGCTTTCAACAGATCATAAAAAGCACATAATTCCGGTGTGCGTGCTGCATAATGAAGTTCGAAGGTTTGTCCTTCGGCAGCCATATCTTCCATCATTGCCAGAAATGGAGTGATGCCGATTCCAGCTGCATAAAATGCATGATGCTTAGCTCGAAAGCTGAGAGGGAAGTTGTTTTTAGGGAAGCTGACTTCCAATCTGGAATCTATTGTTACATGATCATGCCAGAAAGCGGAACCTCCGCGTGACGCCTCATCACGCCGAATGGAAATAGCATATTTTTTACGGTCCCTTGGGTTGCTGATAAGGGAATATTCTCGCTCGATTATCGTATCCCCTACCGGCATGAAAGTGGTCAAATGCGAACCGCCAGTAAAAGCAGGCAATGGTTTTCCATCAACTGGAATCAATTCGAACTGTTTTACGAATGGAGTTTCTTGAATGATCTTGTTTACTTTCATTTGAATATTTCCTACTACCCGCATGATGATCAGCTCCCTACTTCTTCTTTTCCGATTGGGATGAATGGGTAACCAATATAACCTTCCCGTACGATTGAATAAAATGGTCCTATTTCAAGACTGGCTTTGCAATGGTCACATTCTGCAATTTCGGCTTCTTCTGCGATTTCCGACACTTCGAAACATTTCATGCAATATACATACCGCCGTTTAGGGCCGATAATCACCGTCTGGATCTCAGCTTCAGATAGACCAGCTTCCACCCCGAGCGAGAAGATCATTACGGCATTGTTCCAAGCTGCCGCAATATAAAATTGGGTGCCCATCTTTTGTGACAAGATGACTCTCTTAATCTCCTCTTTATCTTCCATTCCATTAATGGAAAGACATTCAACAGGCACTGTTCCTGCGATTTCAGAAGTGAAACTTTTCGCCTTTTCATATCCGGCTTGATCAGAAATGACGACAAACTTTCTTCGTTCATTCCGAGGAGTAAATTTATTTACGATCGTAATGGATTTATCAAACAATACTGGACTATTGTACAAGGCCCTATCCTCCTACTTATTGTTTATCTTCGCTTTTTTGTTTTTCATCAATACTCCTCAAATATTCGACCGATTGCGAAAGAAACGGGGCAATTCCTTTGTATTCAGCCATAGGTTCCGGAATATCCTGCAGTACGCTATATGTCAGATCAAACCACTCCTGGCGCATTGTCAAATCCTCCAGCGGCAGGAACTGAGTATTCAATACGAATAGAATGGCGTTGCTTCGTGGCATGCGATAAAATTTTTGTTCTTCAACGCGCAAACGAACAAGTTTACCTGCATTTTCCGGTGTTATTTCAGAGCGCTGCGGTCCCCATACATCCATCGTTTCATAGTTGACATCCCAACGGTCCGCCATCAGGTTCCAGTTAATGCGTGTCCATGGCTTTCCTGGCTCGATGGATAATAAAAACTTACGAACGCGATCTGCGAGTTCATCACCTTTCCGTGATACGAATGGAACAGGTGCATGGATCTCATCAAAGGACATGCCTTTATTCCAGTTAGCCGAGAAGAGTGCAGCGTATGAAACTTGCCCCACTTCCAAGTAGAAATTACTATCGCGATGAACCATTAAAACAAAATCATTATGGAAATGGCGGCCTATATAATCAAGCGGCTCATTTGGAAGCGTGCTGGCATCGCCATATACGAATGAATCGGATTCCCCGAATATGTGGTTCTTGAAAGTCCAGTTGTCACCATCTTTAATGACCTCGAAATGCTCCGGATAGCGATCAGCTGCCATGTCAATCAGCATTTCCAATACTCCCCATTGCATTTCCATTGTGTGTGAAAAAGATTGAAACCTTATATGCGGCTGTTCTTGAAGGAGACGACGCTTCGTTTCCACTTGGAGTTTGTATTCTGGTGTAACTTCAATACAGTTAACGTTTGAGAGTTTTTTCAAGTCGTTTGAATAACGATAGTTACCTGAAGTGAATGGAAATGGGAATGTATCTAAATCTGTTGTTTTGAAATCTAAACTTTGTGTAAACATTGAACAATCTCCTCTCGTTCCCTAGATTCTTTAAAGTGAGTTTTTTTCTATTTAGCTTCCTTTAATTCCACGGATGGACGCTCCATGTCAACTTCATAACGGAAAATGTATTTAGATGAAACATAGTAGGTGACTAAAGCGACAAAGTATGTTGGAATTCCGGCAGCTGTATAAAGGAAAAAGCCACTTGCTTCAAAAGTCAATGGATTATAGAGTGCCCAGTAAACGGTCGTTCCGATAACCACCGTGAGAACGGCCGAAGGGTTAATGCCTTTCCAATAGGTATAAGAGCCTTGCGTGTCATACAAATCCCTTATTGAAATGCGTTGGCGCTTTACAAAGAAGTAATCTGCAACGACAATCCCGCCGAGAACAGCCATTATAAAAGAGATGACAGCAATGAATGAACCAAAGGCATCGTAGAACGTTGAGCTTAGAAGTAAGAATATAGTCGGTACGGTTGTACCCATCGCAATCATCCATGACTTTTTCGGGAATACAGTTTTAAAGCTGACAGCTTGTGAGTACATAAGGAATATGGCTGCACCGACATTCCCTACCGAAAGTAAAATCAAGCCAATGAAGCCGCCCCAACTTCCTGCGATGGAAAACATCCAGTCAGAAGGATTAAGAGAACCAGTGACTAATGCAGCAAGTGCCCCAACTAACGCGGCGATACAGACGATGATTCCATAGCTGTAAAATCCCGCTTTAAATGCTCCTCCTTCTGTTTTAGATAAACGGCTGTATTGGCCAAGGTACGGAAGCCATGAAAAGCCGAGACCGATGTTTAACTCCAGGGCTGTCGCGAATGAACGAGAACTCGTTTCAAATGGCTCAGAAGGAAGTATATGAGCCACTTCCGTGAACCCCTGTCCAAACAAGACTATTGCGAGCAGGCCAAACATGAGAACCATAAAAACTGGAACGGCTACTGCGGTATATTTTTGAATCGCTACCGGTCCCCTCACCGTTACAAGGAATGCACAGACGAAAAGCAAAATCGAGAAAAACGGCGCTCCCGTTGCTTGGCTTGAGAAAATCGCGGGCATGCCCATCCAATTAGCCGCCTCTGCTAACGCCTGGCCGGACATAAAAAGCGCGATGGAAATATAGCCGAGAGTTAAAATAAGAAAAACAAAGAAAAAGATATTCGATCCTAAATACCCAAGTGAACTTCGAAACCCTACAAAAGTGTCTATGCCATAACGCGCAAAATAAAGGGTAATGGGAACTATCAACAGCATAGGGAAGGCATTACCGAATAAAATCGCTGCAAGTGACTGCTTCGCGTCAAGCATTGTACCTGTGTATCCACCAGTTAACAGCCCAAAAGATGAGAGGCCAATAACAACTTGAACTAAAATTAAATCCCGAAGGTTAAAAATCCGGTCATTTTTACTTGCCGGTAAGAACCCAAAGGCCACATCCTTTGAAATGGAGGAATTCTCTTTGCTCACACGCTTCTCTCCCAACTATAGAATAGTGATTGTATTACTTGGAATAAGGCTGATATAGTTCTGGGTGATCGAAACAACTACATTAGACAAGTGAATAGATTAGGTAAGCGATGATTAAAATCATGAAAAAAATAGAACCTGCCGCATCACTCCATTTCATTTTGTCGATTTTCACAGCTTCTTCCTGCTCATACGCATTGATCCGCTCATTCAAATCTGAATATAGATTTTTAATAAAGGGATCTTCTGAATTGATATTCTGTTGAAACTGATTCTCTTTATTCAAAATCGCTTCTCCCTCCTTTGCAATCATGCTTTCTGGTCCCTTCTCTTTACTTTATTGCAATAACCATGCCAATCAGAAAACACTATGCTAACAGGGTTTTCAAAAGGAAGAATATTCATTTTTGAAACTATTGAACAATTGTGAAATTTCTGTAATATAAAACTAGGAAGTTAAATGAAAGGCAGGTAGACATAAATGGATCACTTCACCTCTGCACTCTTGTCTATTTACGATCAGCTTATTGTGACAGATAAAAATGGCACAATACTGAAATCGACCGGAACAGGGAATACCTTATTCCATACAATCAAATCCGCCAATATCGGTGGTTCCATCAAGGATGTTGAACAAGATTTATTTGCTACAAACTTTGCAGAAGAGATAATGGGCAAAAATGAAAAAAGATCCTTCATGCAGTCTACATGGCAGGGTCCAGAGCTGCTGATGACGGTATACCCGATTGAATCCGGGGCCTGGGTATGGGCTTACAAAGAACTCAAAGATTCTTATCCAGATACATCAAGGGGGCAATCGGGGCCTTTATTGGAATCGAAGAAGCCATCTTTTCCATTTGTGATCCGCAGTAAACCGATGCTTGATGTTCTGCATAAAATGCAAATGGTTTGTGATGTCAGCGCAACAGTCCTATTATTGGGGGAATCCGGTGTAGGAAAGGAAATAGCAGCCAGGGCCATACATAATATGGGTAATAGAAGTGACGGGCCATTTATACCTGTCAATTGCGGCGCCATCCCGGAAAACCTGATTGAAAGCGAACTGTTCGGATATGTAGAAGGGGCTTTTACCAGCGCTCGGAAAGACGGCGCCAAGGGAAAATTCACACTTGCCCATAAAGGTATCTTATTCTTGGATGAAGTGGGCGAATTACCGCTTAATGTTCAGGTAAAACTGCTTCGCGTCCTTCAGGAGCGCATTGTCACGCCAATTGGGAGCACGGCCTCACACCCTGTTGACATTCAAGTGATTGCCGCAACTAATAAATCGCTCGAAAAAATGGTAAAAAAAGGAGAATTCCGAGAAGACTTATATTATCGTCTTCATGTCGTGCCTATCCATCTTCCGCCGCTTAGGAATCGTGTAGATGAAATCCCTCACCTGGTTCAGTTTTTTTTACAAAAGTACAATACACTATACAATCGAAAGGTAGCTTTCACACCGGATGCAATCGACTTGCTATGTATCTATCAATGGCCCGGCAACGTGCGCGAGCTTGAAAATACAGTTGAAAGGCTTGTGATTACTAGCGGAATACCGGAAGTGGATGTTGCGTTGGTTAGAGAGGTGCTTCCTTTTAAAGGACCCAACAAACCCACTTCACTACCTGTCATCGATTTTCTAATGCCTTTGCAGGAAGCAGTCGACCTTGTGGAGGAACAGCTGATCAATATGGCGATGGAACAATACAAATCATTAAAACTAGCGGCAAAGGTATTGGAAGTCAGCCAGCCGACGATGAGCAGGAAATATAAAAAATTACGTAATAAAATTGAAGAGGCAAGCTTTTCACCAGTGGATAAACGGGCCATTTTAGAAGAACAAATAAACCAGCGGCTTCGATCCATAGCCGTTGTAACCGCAGCTATCATTCCAGCTGAGGAGGTAATCAGTCTACAAAAAAATATGAACCGGCAAAATTCCTATTCCCAGAAATTAAAACAAAAACTTACCATGATTCAAGAAAAGGAAGGCGTAATTGAATGGGTCTTTATATTTATCATGACGGATGATGGACGTCTGATTCACCTCGTTGCCGACAAGGGCTTTGTAATTGAACCGGGGGAAGAATATATGGGTCCCCCGGAAATGGTTAATGTAGCTTACCAGGCGTTTAATGGTAAAGCGGGTGTTACTCCCATATACGAAGACAGGTACGGTGAGTGGAAAACAAGCTTTGCGCCAATCATTGATGATGATGGCACTATCGTAGGTATTGTCGGATGTGATTACAGCAAAGCCTATTTCAATTCGGAAATGCAGCGTCTCCGTAAGCAACTCAATATACATGTTTGATTTCGGAATGCAGTCATGCGGTGAGTCTATTAGACCAACTGAATACTAGGGTAAAAAAAGAAAAGCTGATTACAGGAGCCGTCTAGAACGGGCTTCTGCAGTCAGCTTTTTCATTATTACCATATACATCATGAACGTTATGGAGGAATTAAAATGGCAGTAACGCCACCCATTTTTCGGTCTAACTGGTTTTCCCAAATTGACCACGCCTATATAGGCAATTTTATATGTTGTTCTTCCACTAAATATAAACTGTTAAGAGGATTTGGCAGAGCATATGGATACTTATTCAATGCTTTAATGGAACAACCCAATGACTTATTCCTATTATACAAATGAGTGCTCATAAGCCTTATTGCCATGAAACCTATATAACTTTCTCTTTATTTTCTCTATTTTTCACCAAAAAATAAGCAGTAATCAAGGCAGTAATAGGAATTATCAGGGCTACACCTGTTCCAGCACAAAATATAGTGATCATTTCAGCACTAAATATTTTTGAGTTTACGATTTCCCCAACAGAATAGGATAAATCTTTAAACCATATAAGCAGTGCCAAATAGCCTCCAAAGAAAGCAAAAAATAGTGTATTCGTAGATGTACCTAAGATATCCCTTCCAATACTTAATCCAAATGCGAATAAATCTTTCTTACTAATGGATGGATGGTGAAGAAACATTTCTCGCATGGGAGATGAAATGGCCATGGCTGTATCGATAATCGCGCCAATAGTACTCATAATAATTACTGAAGCTCCAATTTTAACAAAATCCACCCCAATATAAAGGGAAAAGATGCTAAGCTCTTCTATTTCTTCTTCACCGAAACCTTGTATCATCGCATTTTCCGTCACAATGACAATAAAAAAGAGTACTATAACAATCGTGATAATAGTAGAAATGAATGCCGTTTTTGTTGTACTGTTCACTTCGTTAATAAAAAATAAATTAATATAACTAATCACCGTACATGCAATCAATGTTACGATATACGGATCATTATTTGGATTTGTCATAAAAATGATGGTAAAAAGTAACACACCAAAGTTTAGGAACAAAGCAAAAAATGAACGTGCCCCTTTTTTTCCGCCAATCAAGATCATCAATATTAATAGTACAAACGCTAGCAACAATAATACATTCATTGTCTTTCCCTCTTTCGATTAATGAAAAAAATAGAGACATATAGACCTATCGGAATAGTTAACACGATTCCAATACCACCAGCTAGGGCACGGGCTAATTCCAATGTAAGGTTCATGGAAAGGGTAAATCCCAATGCAGAAGCATTTTTCAAATACAAAATAATCATAGGTATTGAGCCACTTATATAGGCAAAAAACAAAATATTTGTCATGGTTCCCATAATGTCTTTTCCAATCTCTAATCCTGAAGTTTTAAGTGCTTTTACTGATATGTGGTTATTCTTTTCATACAACCCAAAAATCGAAGAAGACATCGTAATGGCTATATCCATTACGGCTCCTAAAGATCCGATAAATAACCCTGCCATAAACACCATTTTATAAGGACGAGTGATAAATTGCATCTCTTCATATCGAAGGCCATTTTCGGAAGTTACCCACATAACAAGATAAGTAATGAACAGCGATAAAAAAGTCCCTAACAGTGTCGCAATAATAGCTGCATATGTTTTTTCATTAAAACCGTTAACGAGTAAAAGGGAAAAGACCGTAAATAGAATGATACTTATACTGCATATCAATACCAAACCAATGTCTGATGAATTCAAATAAAAATCTAATGCATATGACAACAATATGGCATTGACTGCCAAACTTATAATTGAAAACAGGCCCTGCTTTTTTCCAACAATAAGTAATGTAAAGATAAAAACCCATGCTACAATCAACACAAATTTATCACGCTTTACGTCTTTTATGGTTCCAGTTAACTTTGAATTTTCTTCTGTCTTCGTATCAATCGAAACAAATAAATCATTTCCTACTCGATATTCTTGATCATAAGCTCCGGATGAGGAATATTCATTCTTTAAATGAATAAGTTTTCCTTTTTCTTCTCCATTTTGTATTTCGGCTATTATACTCTGGGTAAATAGTCGATCTTCATTTTGATACATATCATTCAATTCAGTTGTATTTTCCAGATTTGTTTTGATGACTTTGGCTATTGGAAGTTCATAGAATGAATAATTGTGATGAACAAAGAAAACAGAAGCGACAAAACAAAGTGCTATGACGGCGTACAAAGAAACATGCTTGTAACCCATTTTTTTAAATTTATTTACGATAACATTCAAAATAAAACCTCCAAATATCGGGTGGGCAAAAAAAGCAGGGAGGAGCCAGAATTGACTGACTCCACCCCGCCTTACTAGTATTTGATTTATTTATCTTATCATGAATAGATTTAGTATGCGAACAACGTCCGATCTACCTCCTTTACGCCTCCCCAGATAAAACGCTAAGAAGAGATTGAGGTGACATCTCAGGAAACACAAGCAGAGATCGCATTGCGGATCATGAAGACACCCTTACCAGTAACAATCCGCTGACTCAAAACCCATTCACGCATTAATGGACATAGAATTTTACCAGAGATGTTTTGTCTTAACTCTTTTGTTGTCTACCCTTTGTTTTCCTTACATATTTACAAACCACCGCTTTGTGTATTATCAAATTAAATATTCTAGCGAGGTCTATATCTAAATATTTAATAATTTATTGTCACTTTTAGGGGTAGCGTCAGGAAAATGCGGATTTACATCGTTAAGGAAAATACCAATATAAAAAGCCCAATTTCTCACCATTTAAATTGAGGAATTGGGCTTCTTATAATGAGCCTGATGCTGAAAAACATTGAATACTTCAGTTGTTAAATGCTTAACTTGTAATACGGTTCACCGTACCTCACAGAACTGCGTTTTTTACTCCAATTTAACATAGTACTTCAACATTAAATCCTCCGGGCGCTTCTACGTAGAAAGTATATCTGTGTAAGTGTTGTGGGAGTTTTACCTTGTATCCATCATCTTTCAACCGCTTATTGATCCTGTTAACTTGTTCTTCATTTTCTTGTATGAATCCAACATGAAATGTCTTGGGGTATTGTACATCGCTTCCTTTCATTAGAGTCAATATGGAACCATCATCATCTTTCATTGCAGCGAACCCATCTCCTCGACTTCCTGCACATGTTAGTCCAAAATATGTTTCTAAAAAATCACGTGAAGCTGTAACATCATTAACAGTTAAATTTAAATGATTGATCTTCATTACTTCCCCCAATTTTGGTATTATTGTTTTCTCTCGGTAAAAAAGTTAATTTTCCACTGGCTCGTTGTGATGTTGTTAGTCACTTTGTAATCGGACTTGTTATTTCTCCCTCCCTATTTTGTAAGGTATTCCTTCTTTTTAGTGAAAATGACAGTATCATCTTTCCGATTCTGTAAATAAGCATCACATTGACCGCTACCGCAAGATTTAAAAAGGCCAACCAGTAAAAACTGGCTAGCCTTCGATCAACTCAATTACAATATTTTTCCATTTTCAAAGTTAGTGTTTGACTCTACTTTCTTAGCCAATTTAAATTTATAGAATAATATACAGGCTACCAAAAATCCTATTCCATAAAACAGTCCAACTCGTTGAGTAGGGTCAAAGGCAAGGAATACTAGAATCAGTAAACAAAAGCCTAAACAGAATAACGGGACAAATGGGTAAAATGGTACTATGTATTGTAAATCTGCCGTTTTACCACCCGCTTTTATAAACTTCCTTCTAAACATATATTGCGATAAAGCAATCCCCATCCAAGAAATCGTGACGGAAATTCCAGCTATGGACATTAGTATCACGAACACAGTATCCGCCGCAATGAAGCTGGTCAATAACGATAGGAGCGAAAAGCATATCGTAAAAAGAAGGGCATTCAATGGCACTTTCCTTTTGGACAATAGACCAAACATCTTAGGTGCCATTCCATCATGGGCCATCGACCAAAGCAAACGTGTGGAAGCATACAGACATGAATTCCCCACAGAAAGAATGGCTGTCAAAATAATGAAATTCATGATACTTGCTGCATAAGGTATCCCCGCTATCTTCATTAAAGTTACAAAAGGGCTTTCCAATAAGCCTAATTCCGAAGAAGGGAATATGGCGGAAAGGATGATAATGGACGAAATGTAAAAAACAATGATTCTAACTAGTACGTTTCGAATGGCTTTAGGGATGTTCTCTTCAGGTTTTTCACTTTCCCCTGCCGCTATTCCTATTAGTTCTGAGCCTTGATAAGAAAATATCACATTCATCATTGTTACAAAGATAATTGTAATGCCTCCTGCTGGAAAAAGACCAGAAGGTGCCAAATTCTCAAAGAATGGGGTTGGACGATCAGATAAAGAGACAAAACCAAAGATGCCAGCGATTCCAATCAAGATAAACAAAATCACTGCAACGATTTTTATTCCAGCGAACCAATATTCCGCCTCTGCAAAACCTCTTGTCGTTAATGCATTCAATGTAAATAAAAGCACTATGAACACAGCACACCAAATCCAGGTAGGACTATGGGGGAACCATTGTTTCATCAATATTCCTGCTGCCGTAAACTCAACTCCTGCAGTTGCTGCTGAGCCTACGAAATACATCCATCCTAGAGAGAAACCAGCGGAAGGCCCAATATATTCGGCAGCATATTTTTGGAATGAACCTGTAACCGGCATATGAACGGCTAGCTCGCCAAGGCAGACCATGACCATATACAAAATAAGACCGCCGGCTAGATAACCGATCAGGGCTCCTCCTGCCCCAGCTTGGTTAATTGTATAGCCAGCATTTAAAAAAAGGCCTGTACCAATTACGCCGCCAAGTGAAAGCATAAATAAATGGCGTCTTTTCATTGAGCGTTGCAGCTGATCATTATTCTCCAGTCCATACCCCATAAAATCACGTCCTTATCTTATCTATTAGCCTATGCCTTCTCCCAAACCATCTTAGAACCTCAATGAGAGACAACTAAGGCCGCCATCTTGTTTTTGAAATTCAGTCATTTCCACTTCAATCACTGTGTATCCCAAATCTTCAATTTTTTTCTTTGTACCATCAAACCCTTTCGGGACAATAACGCAGTCGTTCATTCTGACGCAGTTACCCGAATATTCTTCTTCCTCTTTTACGATGATTTGATTAAAGCTAGAAAAAGCCTCGTGATTAATGAATTCCCCGGCCACTAATAAATTATTGTCTCCCAGGTAATTGACACCCGTTTTTAAATGAAAGAATTCCTTAAGGGGAATGATGGTCGTATCATAACCATACTTACCCATGATATCTTTGAACTGCAGAGCACCTGCTTCATTCGTTCTGGTTGAAAGGCCGACATAGAAGTGATTTTCAACTTGCATTACATCTCCGCCATCTAGCATACCTGGTGATTGAATATATTCGATTGTTTCATAAAAGTCCTTCAAAACTTCTTTCATTTCAATAATTTCACCATTACGGCTATCTGCACCAGGATTGGTTACAAGTGCACATTTTGGGGTCAACACTGCGGTATCTTCTACAAACGTAGAATCAGGGTATCTTTCATCCGATTCGAGAACGGTCACTTTCACACCGCAGCGTTTTAATGCTTCTACATAAGCCTCGTGTTGTATAAGCGCTTTTTCATAATCCGGGTTTCCTAAATCCGATGTTGTTAAGCCATTTACAAAACTTTTTCCAATCTTTCTTACAATCGCGTGATTAAACATATATTTTCCTCCTAAATAGGTAGTTTATCTTAATACCTTTTTGCTCCTGCCGTACTTTAAATGGAGTTTCTTTTATTCCTGAAGCGGAATTATAAAAATATAGGCATGATAGAGAGAAGAGACAACCAAATTCCTCTCTTAAACTATAACGGGTGCCTCTTCTTAGCCCATGCTTTCTCAATTATTTTAATGACTGCACAATTTATCCGCTATTCCTACAAAATAGCTTACACCGTACCCTAAAGCCTTCTCATCGATTTTAAATTTAGGATGGTGTAAAGGATAAGCTTTTCCAAACTCATTATTATGGACGCCTAGAAACTGCATGGAAGATGGAACGATTTCGGAAAAAGCCGAAAAATCTTCTGTTCCAAACATGGGATCATCAACCTTGATGATGTTATTCTCTTCAAAAATACCTTCCATGACCGTTCTTGAAATATCAACAGCAGCTTTATCATTTACCACAGCTGGATACCCTAAATACCAAGTAATTTCACATTTTGCCCCATGCGCTTCCGAAATCCCCTTAACGATTTGCTCAAGATGCTCCCTTGCTTTCACTCGGCTATCCGAGTCCAAGGAACGAATGGTACCACCGATTTCCGCATATTCAGGTATGACATTGAGCGCACTTCCGGAATGGAACTGAGTGACTGAAATGACTGGTGTCCTAAGTGCTGAAATTTTTCTGGATACGATATGTTGAATATTCGTCGTAATTTCTGCACCAATGATCAGCGGATCTACCGTTAATTCCGGAGTCGACGCATGACCGCCCTGACCAATGATTTTAATTTCAAAATCATCGGCTGCAGCACAGAATACCCCTTCCCTTAAACATATCGTTCCTGTTCGTTCATAAGGAGTAACATGCAGTGCAAAGGCATAATCCACTCCTTCCATTACCCCTTTTTTCACCAACTCCTGAGCTCCACCAGGCAGTACCTCTTCTGCGTGTTGGAAAATAAACCTGATTTCTCCATCAATCGATTCTTTTTTTCCGGAGAGGACTTTAGCAGCACCTAATAACATCGCAGCATGTGCATCATGTCCGCATGCATGCATAACCCCAGGATTTTTTGATTTGAATTCAATTTCTGCTTCCTCTTCAATCGGGAGAGCATCAATATCTGCACGAAAAGATATGGTATTCGATTTTCGGGAAGATTTTTTAGTTCCTTTAAGAACCGCTAAAACGCTCGTTTCGGTTGGTCTCGTCACTTCCAATCCTGAAAAGGTTTTTAATTTCCTGTAGATAAATTCAGAAGTCTGGTGCTCCTGATATGAGAGCTCCGGATTTTCGTGAAAATGTCGTCTCCATGAAATCACTTCATCCACAACCGTCTCCTGTATTGTCTTCATCATAAACGCCTCCTTTTAGTGCCAATATTCAGATTTTTCAGACCCTTAAAAAGGGCCATACTGTATGCTTTGAGCAATGATCAAAAAGATAATCGCTATCGCAAACTGAATCAGAAGATATGGAAACACCCATTTTACCCATTTCGTAAATGATATGCCTGCCACTGCCAATCCAGCCAATAGCACTCCAGAAGTCGGAAATATCATATTCGAAATCCCATCCCCTAATTGGAAAGCTAATACTGCCGTTTGTCTTGTCACACCCATTAAATCCGCTAATGGAGCCATGATCGGCATCGTCAATGCAGCTTGCCCACTTCCGGATGGAACTATGAAGTTAAGAAATAATTGGACAATGAACATTCCGATTGCATTTATCGCGGGAGGAAGTTGTTCAACCAATCCAGCAGCATAATATAAAATGGTATCCAACAATCCGCCACTTGTAATGATGACCAGGATTGTCTGCGCAACTCCTATTATCAATGCCCCAGAAACCATATCGCCTGCTCCTGAAATAAAACCATTAGCCATCTTGGATGGAGTTAAGCCTCCAATTATGCCCATAATGATCCCGCTTAATAAAAACAAGCCGCCAATTTCACTTATATACCATCCTAATTTAATAACTCCGTATATTAATAGGATGAAATTCACCAATAAAATAATTAAAGCGGCGCTATGTCTTTTACTTATCCTAAAGTTTTTATCAAAATGTGCATGATCTTCACGCCTGAATTTCCCATACTCCCCCAGTTCAGGGTTTCTTTTAACCTTCATTGCATGGAAATAGATGTACAATACTGTAACGATATAAAACACTGCAAGAAGAGCGATTCGCAATCCCATTCCCGAATACATGGGCAGTTCTGCAATGCTTTGGGCAACTCCTACATTAAAAGGGTTCGTGATGCCCGAAATGAATCCAGTCGCCAATGTCCCAAGCATGACGATCGCAAAACCCGTAAGTGCATCAAAGCCTAATGCAATCGTCATCGGAACAATGATTGCGATATAAACTAATGCATCTTCAGCAGATCCGATCAGTGTCCCTAATGAAGCGAAGATCAATACCATCAACGGAATGAGCAATTTCACTTTTGTTCCGAATCGGACAGCCACAAACTTAATGAAAGAATCCAGTGCTCCAGTTGCCTGCATGATTCCCAATGCTCCGCCAAACAAAAAGACGAATAAGATAATTGATGCTCCTTCAATCATCCCTGCGTGAATGCTGCTGAACATTTCCAATAATCCCACTGGTGTTGATTCAATGAATTCAAATGAAGTTGGATCGACTACACTTCTGCCATCCTTTTCAATTCTTTCATATTGGCCTGCAGGCAAGATATAGGTTAAAACCGTCACGATTACAATTACGATAAACATTAAGACAAAGGGATTAATCCCTTTTTCCGGTAACTCCGTTAGTTGGTTAAGTGGCTTATTATTCTGATTAAGCGGCTCGGAAGTGATTTGACCATTAGGCAGGTCATTCATATAAATACCCCCAGTTAAAGTTTTATACTACTAATCCAGTTTTCCTGTCGGACCATCACTTCTCAACCAAACACTTAAACATACTCTTTATTAACTTCTCCAGCATAACGGGCGTATGGACGAAGGCACTATCGATGTGAAGGCGCTCAGTACGCTGGTGGGCATCCTTGCCGAATGGCCCCACATTAAGTACGGGTGCCTGAAGCCTTTGCATATCAGCAAAAGGAATGCTGTAAGTATCGCCCCAGACCGGTGTATTTTTTTCAAAAGCCGTCCAGCCATCAGACTCATCAGTATATTGAACATAGCTTAAATCGCAAATGCCATTAAAATAATGAATTTGGCTGACTTCTTCATCAAGCAATCTAGCAGTTTCCTTCATTAATTTCACAGATTCCATGATAAGCGGATCATCGGACGTATTGACGGCTGGATAATATGGCGGTGCGAACAGCAATACGATGGCGGGTGAAAGCTCCTGACATTGTATCATCAATTTTTCTGCGATCCTAAATGATTTTTCCCGCTCATCCAAATCCATGTTTCCTTTAACTTCACTTTTTATTTGCTCAACAAAACTGCCGCCAAATTTGTCCTCGGCATATGAAAGTAACTTTTCGTAGCGCAATACTTGTACTTCACCTACACCTTCAATATGTTCTCGCAGACAAAGAGCTTTATAAGATTCATTGCATTTTATCGCTGCTTCGTTTGCAACCTGCTCGAATAAATCCATTATTTCTGCAGCTGTCCTTTTCATAATGAACACATTATATAGCGCTGCTGCACGATAGGGTGTCTGTGTTGAATATTGTAGTTTCAGATCTTTTTGCTGAAGCGATACTGGTAAAGGTGTTTCCTCGCCAAGATCACTTTCCTGAAAAAGAGTGTTCCACTCCATGAGCTGCGTAAGGAATGAGGCTATATAGTTAGCCGTTATGCCCTTTAATGGCTCACCCACATGAGTTTCTTTCCCATAAAAAAGGGCAGCGGGCATGATTTTCCCCAAAGTTCCGGAATAAATATAATGTCTATTATCGCCCGGCTTCTGTGAAAAGGAAGGTTCACTATTAAAAAACATTTTATAGGAAAGGTCATATTTATCACGTAAAGACACAAGTTCTTTAACTGCAGCCCTCATTCCCGCAGAATTCACTTCCTCATCAGGAACGGTTAACAGCAGGAGATTGATCGGCCATTTTTCAACGCTTGCCTTTTCGATGATAGCCATATGAAGGGCAAGCCCCATTTTCATATCCATTGTTCCTCTACCAAACAAGTACTTTCCTGATTCAAGATCAATGCGCGCTTCTTCCGGCAGATCTTCTTTTCGGTCATGAAGTTTTTTTGTGAGCTCCTCCGGCTGAAATGCAAGAGTCTCAAGATCACCGTATTCTTCAGTATGAACCGTATCAAAATGGCTGATTAATACAACGGTCTCCTTGCTATCGGGATGTTTATAAAAGGCATTGACAAAGTTCCTCCCTAAATCAGCCTCGTGAAGCGATAAGTACGCCGGATTCCTTTTAAAATATTCAAGCTCCCTCAATTTCTCTTGAACCTTATAAGGGAACACTAGCTCCCCTGGTGTAAGAGTACGGCTTTCCCAGCTAACAAGTTCACACAACAAAGCACGAAGCGTTTCTGGAGTACCCCATAGTAGTTGACTCATTTCAATCCCCCTTCATCAATATTTGTACGAACCACCGGGCAGGTTAAACAAGTTGGACCGCCAGTGCCTTTGTAACTGATTTCAGTTCCTTTGTATTCATAAACCGTTGCTCCGGCATCAAGAAGCTGTTGCTTTGTGTAAGCGTTACCAGAAGATATAACGCAAACCCGCGGAGCGATGGCAAGCACATTACAGCCCAAGTTCAAGTACTCATCAACCGGCACTTCGATAAGCTGAATGCCTCGTTCAATAAGCAGTTTTCTGAAAAAGACAGGCATAAGGCGGGAATGAACTACGGCTAAATCATGGTCGACAAGGCTGATGAAAGACATTAGATGGAGACACTCTCCCTCTCCTTGATCATGCGGCAGCTGAACTACGATGAAATCATCCACAAGATGTGCGGTCATTTCCTTTAATTGCCGAATGGCTTCTGCGTTTGTACGATAACCATGTCCGACAACCAGGGTTTTATCATCAAGCCAAATGATATCACCGCCATCCGCGACAGCATCACCCGTTAAATACCCAATAATCGGGATGTTCTTTTCCTTGCAAAATTCCTTGTATACATTAGCTTCAGGCTGCCTCAATTCTTTCCCTGACTTTAAAATAATGGCCCCTTGGCTTGTGAATTTGATCGGGTCATGCGCATATAAGGAGTCAATCCCGACTACCGAAGATGCTGGCAAATAATCGATGTTTGGAACATATTTCTCCAAAATGGAAATAAAGTCACCATACTCGGTTAGAGCTTCGTTAAAATCTGGCTCTTCCGCAAAGTTGAAGTTCCGCCATGCTTGGCTTAAATGCTCTTGACTAATAAAAGCTTCTTTCGGATGTTTTACAATGACACGTTCCAATGGTTTGTACATGGACGAACAATAAGTCACTGCCTCTCCCTCCTTTTCCACATACCGGAAAACGTTTCCGCTAATAGGAATATTTTCTTTTATTATAAAATTAGTTTTGGTATAATGTCAATATGTTTTAAATATTCAAATAAATCAACGTTTTATACAACTTGCAATGAAAGATAGGTGGTTTGTTTATGCAATCGATCGACCGTGCCATGAACGTTATAAAGGTGCTCGTTTCCAATTCATCGGAAAACTGGCTGTCAATTACGGAACTTTCTCAAGAGTGTGATCTTCCTGTCAGCTCCATGCATCGTTTGTTAAAAGCGATGTCCTCGCATGGGTTAATCCAACAGGACGGGCAAACCAAACAATATGGTTTGGGGAATATTTGGCTCGAATACGGTTTACGTATGTATGACAAAATGGATTACATCAGCCAAATAAGGCCTGAACTGGAAAGACTGATGAACAATGTGGAGGAAAGCGTCTATCTTAGCCAGCCAATCGGAATGGAATCACTTGTTATCGAACGAATCGACAGTGAAAAAAGCCAAATCCGGGTTTATGACCAGCTTGGCTCACGAGTTCCTATGCATATTGGGGCAGCCAATAAAGCGATGCTCGCCTATATGCCATATAAACAAGCGGAAAAAATTGTAGATGCTCTTCTGCCAACTCAAGAAAGAGCAGCTTTTTGGGATATATTGCAAGAGACTAAAATGAAGGGACATGGAATCAGTCACAGTGAAAGAACAGAGGGAACATGTTCTGTTGCCGTGCCGATATTGAACCATTTTGGGGAAGTTCATGGTGCGGTGAGCATAGGTTTTGTCAGCTTTAACCTGACAGAAGAAAGACTTGATTTCCTCATTAAGAATGTGATGGAAACTGGCAATCGGGTTTCTGCAAAATTGGGGTATAGGGGACAATGAATAAGCGGGCAGTGGTGGATTATCGGATAAGCCAAAAAAAGAAGATGAATCATTTCATCTTCTTTTCGTTTTTATATTAATCGCTGCCGGTCACGAATAAATCTTCCCTGAAATAGGCAAGGACCTCGCCGGCCACAACAGGTTCTCCCTCCAATACCTCTAATGATTCTATCTTTCCGCTGACACCAATATCAATGATTTCCACACAGCCATCTGCCTTCTTAATCTGAAATAATTGTTCCCATTCATAAAACCTGGAATTTTTGGATATTGAAATTTTTTCAATCCTGCCTTCACAAGGGCTTAGAATCACATCAACGTACATTTAAATCATTCCTTCCTTCAGTATTCTTCAAAATGAAATGGGGTTTGTAACACTAACCTGAGAAAGTTTTGGAACTCAGGTATATCTTCTTGTTCAATGCCCAGGGTCGGAGCCCAGTACTGATCTAAATTAATATCATTGGCACAAAGCAGGATCATTCTTCCGCTTTGCATGGAAGTCACCATTGCTTTACCGAAAAACTGGCCCGAATATACAATGGTCACATCATATCTATAATCTTGTGACAATAAGCAATAATGATGAATAGCCTGGTTTTCTTTATTTTCGGAAAGAATATCAAAATTCAACGGATTGCCTCCTTTCTTGTAAGCCCTAATTCGTTCAGAACCTGATCCAACCCCGAAGCTGGGATGCTTCAGCTATTTTGCGGATCCCTTCAATATAAGCCGCAACTTTCATGTTCACGGAATATTTTTGTGAAGTATGGTAGACATTTAAAAAGCTGGCCGTTATCTTTTCCTTCAATCGTTCATCCACAAGCTCTTCCGTCCAGTAATAGCCTTGGTTGTTCTGGCACCATTCAAAATACGAGACTATCACCCCTCCTGAATTCGCCAAAATATCCGGAACTAGCACTATACCTTTATCATCAAGAATCTTGATTGCTTCCTTTGTGGTCGGACCATTTGCTGCTTCAATCAGGATTTCACATTTTAATCGTATTGCATTATCTTTATTCACCACTCCGCTGATGGCTGCAGGAATCAGCACATCACACTCTTTTTCCAATAATTCTTGATTGGATAACGAATCTTTGTATAAGTTCGAAACGACCCCAAACGAGTCCCTGTTCTCCAAAAGGTAAGGAATGTCCAGGCCATTCGGATCATATAAAGCTCCAAGCTCATCCGCTATTCCGACAACCTTAGCCCCCATTTCATGTAAATACATGGCCAAATGACTGCCAACATTACCGAATCCCTGAATGATTACCCGCATGCCTTCAATAGGAATCCCCTTTAAATCACATATCATTTGAAGTGTGTATAATACTCCTTTGGAAGTGGCCTTTTCCCTGCCCTTCGATCCCCCTAACCTCAGAGGCTTTCCTGTAATGAAGCCGGGTGAATCAAATTCCCTGATGTGATCGTATTCATCCAGCATCCAGGCCATGATTTGTGAATTCGTATACATATCAGGTGCCGGGATATCTTTTGTAGGTCCCACTATTTGACTTACTGCCCTGACATACCCTCTGCTTAATCTTTCAAGCTCAGATGAACTCATCTGTCTGGGATCACACACAATTCCGCCTTTCGCACCTCCATATGGAAGATCTGTTATTCCGCATTTCAAGCTCATCCACCCGGCCAATGCTTTAACTTCTTCGGGAGTGACATCCGGGTGAAACCGAATCCCCCCTTTAGTTGGACCGGCTGCATCATTATGTTGAGCCCGATATCCTTGAAACATCCTTGTCTCCCCATTATCCATTTGAATAGGAATACAGACTTCCAGAAAACGCATTGGCGCTTTTAGAAAATCAAAAACCTGATCTGGATAGTTCAAAACATGAATCGCTTCTTTTAAGATATCCTGGAATTCTTGCAGTGGATTATCCAATTGACGTTTTTCAATTACCTTAATTTTCTCTGTCATCTTAGCACCTCACTTATATTCTTATAACTTATTAAGCAACTTTCATGCCAGCTTTGAGGATATTATGTGGATAGCAATATACCGCCATTTCCCAATCATCAGCATCATCATGCAATCATCAGGAAATATGTATTAATTCATAAGCAATTCAGATTTGCATATATAAACAGTAATGATTAAATACATAAAAAAAGCATCCTTTTTAGGTTGCGTCAGATTGTAGACAAACTCGATTTTCATCGAGTTTGTCTACAGTCATTTAAGGGGTTGTACAATTTGAAAGTTGCCTCCAGGCACTCGCTCCTATCAAATTTGTATTAAAATTTAGTTAGAACTCCTTTTTTTACAAACTGGATATCGAAGCGATTTTTACCACATTCTTAAAACTAAACCATTGGTTATCCTTTATTTATTTTTACTGTTTTATATGATGAAAACTCGCTGGATTGAAGAAATTTGCGACACTCCTGCCGAATAGTGGCTAGCCGAGACCCGGGAGACGCTTACTTTAGCTGCCATGAATTTAAAGAAGGTTTCCAACTGACAGGCAAGGGACGAAAATGGTTGCGGTCATCTATTCTCTATACCTGCTTCAAATCCAATTAAAAAATCAAAAAGGTTTCGGAATGAAACCATTCCGAAACCTTTTTGTCTATAAACTGAAGCATCCTTATCGGATGCGTTTTTTCTTGGAAGATCTTATAGCTGAATTTCTTCAACTTGGTATTGGGGCGGAGCTTTCCGGAATGCCTTTGTGATATATAATAGATAACAAAAACCAATAATGAACCAACTTGTCCCCATTATTAGGGAACTTGTCTCAAGGTTGATCCAAAGAATTCCAATTGCTATAGCACCAATTAAAGGCATGATTAAGTATTGAATACACCCCTTTATCGTTCGATGCTTCTTTTCCCGAATGATAAAATGGCTGATCACTGACAGATTTACAAAGGTAAATGCCATTAATGCACCAAAGTTGATCAGTGACGTTGCTGTCACTAGATCAAAGAATAAAGCCGACAATGAAATGACTCCAACTATGAGTACATTAATCGCTGGTGTCTTCCACTTAGGATGAATAAATCCAAACCATTTTTCCGGAAACACTTTATCACGGCCCATAACATACAAAAGACGGGAAACGCTGGCATGTGATGCTAGTCCCGAGGCTAGCGTATTGACGAAAGTCGTACAAAGAAAAATGGATTGAAATAGCTTCCCGCCTACATAAAGGGCGATTTCCGGTAATGCAGCATCCGGTTCCTTAAAACGGGATATATCCGGAAAAAAGAGCTGAATAAAGAAAGATGCGGTAATGAAGATGATTCCACCCCAAAGTGCAGTTAAAAATATCGCTTTTGGAATCGTTTTTTTCGGATCCGGCGTTTCCTCAGATAGTGTCGTTACCGCATCGAATCCCAAAAAGGAAAAACAAAGGATCGTGGCCCCGGTTATTATGGCCGAGAAGTCCATCCCTTCATTTACGAAAGGCATTAATGTAAACACTTCTCCTGTACCTTCCCCATCATTCAAACCTTTGACAACAAGAATGATGAACACTGCCATGATGGCAATCTGAATTAAAACAAAAAGCGCATTAAAGTTAGCAAGTACATTGACGCTCCTGAGATTGAGAATGGTGACGATTGCTACGAATAATACTACCCAAATCCACGTGGGAACTCCTGGAAATAATGCTGTCAGATATATTTTGGTTAACAATGCATTTACCATAGGTAAAAATAAATAGTCTAACAAAGAAGACCATCCTACCAGGAATCCTAAATGCGGGTTTATGGCCTTTTGTGTATAAGTGTAGGCAGAACCTGCAGCAGGAAAAACCTTTACAAGTTTTCCATAGCTGGCAGCTGTAAAAAGCATCCCCACCAATGCAACGATATAGGCAGTCGGCACATGGCCGCCCGTAATCCCAGATACAATGCCGAATGTATCAAATACGACCATGGGGGTCATATATGCTAACCCCATCATAACGATTTGCCATAACTTCAGTGATCTTTTCAATGTAACCTCATTTTCCACCTATCATTCCTCCTTGAAACCGCTTTCAAACTAGTGGGTTCATTTTCTTAACTAGATAAATCTCCATGCCTCCCTCTTTTTTAAAAGTTTTACCTATATACCTAAATGCAATTTCTGTGCCACATGATTTCTGTTTACTTCGACAAACGAAAAACGCCTAAAATGCTACTTAATTCCTGTATTTTTAATCGAAAAAGATTGATTCATAGAAATGAAGTCTTTCAGCATCTCTTCCATCTGCGATTCAATCTCCCATAAATTATTCGTCTTTGCATATTCCAAGCACATGTTACCTGGTTAGAAACCGCAAGAAATCACTGCCTGTGACTTGGCATGGTAATTGCATAAATACCTATATGAGTTTCAAAACCTATTAAGTTATAAGAAAATGGAGGAATAGAAAAATGAAATATCCTTTATCACCTGATGTTCAACCAGAGTTTTGTACCACAGGGTCATTTATGCGCTTACCTTCTACAAGAGAAAATGCCAAATTGGCAGTGGTAGGTATGCCTTTTGATACAGCTGCTTCATTCAGGGTAGGAGCCCGTTTTGCTCCACAGGCAGTCCGCCAAGCATCCATGACGTTGTTTCCTTATCATCCCATTCACAAGGTATTTCCGTTTGACGAATGTAATGCAATTGATATTGGGGATGTTTCGGTGATTCCCCATAATATACATCGAAGCTATGAGTTAATTGAAAAGGCCATGTCAGACTTGATGAAAAACGGGATCATTCCAATAGGAATCGGAGGAGATCATTCAGTAACATTGGCTAATCTAAGAGCAGCCGCAAAAATACACGGTCCTGTTGCACTTCTTCATTTTGATTCACATACAGATACCTGGGATACTTATTATGAAGAAAAATACTGGCATGGTTCGCCGTTTATCCGTGCATATGAGGAAGGTTTGCTCCAAACGGATAAAGTTTTCCAGATTGGCATCAGAGGTACGCTCAATCATCCAGGAGATTTAGATTCCAGTACAGATCTAGGCTACAATGTGATAACAACGCCCGAGCTGAAGAAGAGAGGAATCGAAGATGTCGTGAAGGAAGTCAAGAAAACCATTGGGGATACACCATGTTTCTTGACCTTTGATATTGATTTTGTTGATCCATCCTGCGCTCCTGGAACTGGCACATTGGAGGTCGGCGGTCTAAATAGCTTTGAAACCCTAGAGATGATACGCTCTCTGCAAGGGTTCAACTTTATTGGGTTCGACCTGGTGGAAGTCCTCCCGCCGTATGATCCAACACAAATTACTTCACTATTGGCAGCCACCATCATTCATGACTTTGCCAGTTTAGTAGCCTTACAACTAAAAGAAGAACAAAAAAAGGAGAATTCAACCGAAAAAAGCTTATAGGAGCAAACACCCACTATTAACGTAGGGACAAATCAGGTACAAACTGTAATCGTTCAAAAGGCATCTGCTTTTAGTGAAAGCAGATGCCTTTTTTCTATGTAATCTTTTATCTTGTCCTGCTATTTCCACTATAAATCATTTCATATAGTCTGATGAACAAGTTCAAGCTACTAGGGTGTAGGAAAATAAAAAAACACATCCCATCTGAAAGAATGGAATGTGTCTTCATTTTATTCGTCCGATTCTAACCCGGGACGATTGGATTGTGTTGGCAGGGTGTCCCAAAAGCTTGCATCAACCGTTTCAATTGAATCATCGGCAATAGCTCTGACAGCTGCATCCAAAGTGGTTACCGTTTGCTTTATTAGATAGCCATTACTTTTTTGTCCAAGCGCTACTGACTCGACATTGTGGTCCGACATACCTCGCATCTCAAAAAGAAGTGTAGCAATATCATAGCGAACGGCTGCACCATTACGGCCGATATTTTCTCCAGAACCACCATCATACCTGCCAATATGCCCCCAACCAGTTGGTTCAATGGAGTTATATACAACAGCACCCAGTTTTTTTGAGGCTTCTAACACTTCAGGCTTTACGTTTGCGTTTGTAGGATAAAGAATTGAACCTGAAACAAGTTCACCGTCCGTTTCGCTTAGCGTCCCTTGATGATGTAAATCTATCATGTAGTCTATATCGTATTTCGCAAATACATTTTCGTGTAAAGCCTTTACCTCTACTTGCATGTTATCAGTTTTTTTATCATGCTCACGGTTCAAGTCGATCCCATTTGCATTTGCCCGTGTTAGATGCCGATCACCTTTTGCTAAATAGTCATCAAGAGGGAAATTAACATCTCCCATGGCCCCATCTGCGTTTAACATGGGAATGATCAGTATATTAACATTTTCCAAAATACCTTTAGTCTTGTTCGTGCCTAGATGTTTAATGAATTCGAGTGCACCCTCAGTAGTCAGTTGTTCATTTCCATGCTGTTGAGTCAAAAATAGTATAGTAGGATTCTTAGGATTTGAGATGTACTTCGCTAGGTAAATATCCCTCCCTTTTACCGTTTCCCCGATTACTTCCAGTGCCAGCCTTTCTTGTTTTGCATCCTGCGTTTTAAGATAGCTTACAAGGCTTTCATATGTATGAAGATTTGAAGTTGTAACTTGTCCATTTCCAGCACTGGGGCCATTTCCAACCGCTCCGACTGGTAGCGCAACAGCTGTTACTGCGCTTAAGGTCATTAAACTAGATAATGAAACTGATAGAACCTTCTTTTTAAAATTCAATAAAAACCCTCCTTATAAAATATAATAATCAGAAAAATAACTATTAATAATATTCTGACATTTTTACTACTTTATGTTAATAGTGAAAAATAACTATGTTTCCAAATAGTTTTCTTCTACACAATATAACTTGAAGGAATTACTTCTGCAAAGGCGATATTCAAATGTTCCCGATGAAGAAAAACCAGGCGGACACCCGTCTGGTTACTTCAATCTAGGCTGGAAGTTGATACACTCACCAAATATTTATTATTGCCTGCCCTCCGTTAATGGAATTGACTCGTATTGTTCCGGATTGATTTTATATACAGATCCATCAGTAACTCCATCAATAATTCCATATAACCCTCTTTCAACTGCTTTAATGAGCATGCCTTTTTTCTTTTGGCCAAAGGACTGTGTTTGGCCTCTAACTTCAAAGAGCACTGTCCCACTTCCATTTAAAGCAAAGGCTCCTAAAGCCGTTCCAGGAAGGTTTTGGTTTTGCGGATATAAGGATATATTTCCATATGGAGAATTACCTTGTTCTTTCATAGCATTATATACCGCTACATTCAATTGTCTGGAAAAATCATAATTATAGTTTTTTGCATATTTGGCATAATCTTGTCCTGAAGGCGAGCTTGGATCTGGAACAAATTGAGCGGAAATCGAGTATGTGACTAAATCATCCGTTCCATCAACTTCATAATAGGGAGCTTGGTGATGCAAGTCCACAAAAATCTCCACCTTTCCGTATTGCTTCAGTAGAGACTTGTAAACATCACGTGTTGTTTGTGATTCAGGTGTTATGAACCAGCCAGGGGTGGATGATTTTCCAGGGAAGTCTTTAGCTTGGGGAATATAATTCAAATCAGGATTAAAGTCACGATTGACATCGAAACCAGGTTTGGACTCATAATCGAATGATTCATTTTTGTATGTATAATAGTTCCAAGATGGATTCGCTCCTGCTAACTGTGGAAACTGTTCCACGACCTCTGCCCAGGTCATATCATTTCCCCGACGGTTCAATTCAGCAGCATCCGGATTCATTTTAGGCAAAACGACCAGGGTAATTTCCTTACGAATTTTCTCTGCTTCAGGAGAGTTGGTCCCCAAAAACTTCAAGATATTCAAGATGGCATCCGTACCGGTTTTCTCATTTCCATGAATCTCACTTTGAATTAAAACGACTTTGTCGCCAGTTCCCACGGTTGCTTTATAGATTTCTCTATTTCTATTGGAATATCCAGCTACATCCACTTTTACTTTACCTTGGCTATCACTCGCAATTTGTTCTAGCTTTTTCCCTAGTTCAGCATGATCTGTAAAACCTGAAACCGAATAAGTTTGTTGAATGGGTGTTCCCGGGGCTGTTTCATTAGCTGCAAATGTTGGTGCCGCAATACTCGCCGATAAAATGGCAACTCCCAGAGTTGAAATAACTTTCCTGTTTTTCATATTACAACAATCACTCTCCCTTAAATTATTTTTCTATATCATTATACAAAATGGGAAAGTAGAAATTTGTTGGAATTTGATGTCGTATTATGGCTATTTTATGATTTGGGCATCTGCTTTAAGTTCACGCAAAAAAAAACGTGACATTTTTATCGAGGATTGTTGTTCGCGGTCTGTCGAATTGATGATTTGTACTATAACATCACATTACGTTATAATTAAAGGAAAAATACAAGAAAGGGGAAAATATGAAACTCAACACTAATAGTTCTACGCCATTATACATGCAATTAAAGCAATCTATCATCGAAGATATAAACAAAGGGATTTACTCTTCTGGCGAAAGATTGCCAACCGAAACAGATTTATGCGACATATATGGAGTAAGTCGCATTACTGTAAGAAAAGCGGTTTTGGATCTGGTGGAAGAGGGGCTGCTAATACGCCAACAGGGAAAGGGAACGTTTGTCCAATACCCTAAAGTAAAAAGAGAATTATTTGCTGTAAATGGGCATGCTGAATATATGTCAGAATTAGGGAAGATACCTCAAACTAAAATCCTTTCATTTGGAATACTGCCTGCACCGGCTAATATTTCCAAATCCTTGGAGATTACTCCTGAAAGTGATGTTCTTGAATTACAACGGATCTTATACTATGATAATCAACCTCTCACCTTAGAAATTTCACATTATTCCTTAAAGATCCTGCCAAATTTAAATCAACATGTCCATAACTCTGTTTCCATGTATGATATCATAAAGCATAAATATAATATAACTCCTGTTCATAACACGAAACTTTTAAATATGGTATTGGCAAATGCAGATGAAGCAAAATATTTAGAATGCGAAGTGGGAGATCCCCTTTTCAAAGTGGAGAAAGTGGCATATGACGGTAAGAAGCAGCCTATCCATTCATCCTTCCTATATTATCCTGCTAATCGCGTGACCTTTACGATTGATAGTTCAATATCGCAAGAAAAAGGTAACGAATCCCCCTCCTAATCCGGGATCTCGTTACCTTTATTCATACATGCATCATTTTAAACCATCATATGATCTGGATTATATACTTTGCCATACCCAAAAGCACCATAATCCTGACAGGTTTGGGAGGCGACTAATGCTCCTTTTTGTAAAGCTTTATATACATCTTGTCCTTGAACGTACGATGAGAGAAAACCAGCAATAAAGGAATCTCCCGCCCCCAACGTATCTACAACTTTGGTTTGGATAATAGCTTGTTCATATATTTGATTTTCAGTCGATAAAAGTGCCCCCTTTTCCCCACGAGTAACACATATCACCTTTGTGCCAAACGAATGAACCTTTTGAATAAGTGCGTTGCACTCTGCCTCGTTTAAATTGCTTCCGGAAAAAAATGCATAATTCACAAACGGACACACCTTTTGTAAATAGTGATCCTCTTGATTTGTCGAAAAATCAAAAGAAATTTCAATGAATTGGCTTAAAATTGGAAGGTTATTCTCTATACGGCTATATACACTTGTATGAAGAAGGTCGTGTTGCCGAATATAATCCAAATCCTTGTCATTCAGTACAATCCCCAATCTGGATTGAATTCCCCCTTTATTCGAACCAATAAAAATTCGGTCCCCGTCCTTATCCAACGCGACGACTGCCATACCATTCTCTCCTACTGCTTGTCTTACTCTACTAATCTCTATCTTTTCCTTTTGCAATGCCTCTAACACATGGTCTGCTGCCCCGTCATTTCCTACAATGCCAATATATGAAGATTGCTCATCATTTAAACGATTGCACAATACTGCCACGTTTAATGAATTGCCGCCAGGATATATCTTTCCTTGATCTTTATAAAAATCTACTACGTTATCGCCAATTCCAATTAATTTCATACCTGTTCCCCCTGTTATCATTTTACACTTCCACTAGCAATTCCACGGATAAAGTACTTCTGCATGAATAAAAATAAAATGACGATAGGTGCCGCTGAAATCGTTAATCCAGAAAGTAACACTCCCCAATCGGTTTGCAGTGCATCCCGAAATTGCATTAAACCGGCAGGTATCGTACGTAAACTATCATCATCTATAAAGATGATCGCGAACATGAATTCATTCCATGTATAGTAAGCTGTTAAAATTGCCGTTGTTAATAAAATAGGCTTACTCATAGGAATGAAAATTCTAAAAAGGATTCCAAGGTTCGTGCATCCATCCAACCGGGCAGCCTCTTCAAGTTCTTTCGGAATGGACAGGAAGTAGGCCCGAATCAACAAGATGGTTAGCGGAATTCTGTATGCTACATAAGGTAAGATTAATGCCCAATGGGTGTTATATATACCTAGCTTCTGAATTATATTATACAAAGGGATCAGGCTTACTTGGGGAGATAGCATCAACCCCCCTAAGCATATGACCAAAATGAAAGCCTTTCCACGAAAATCAAAGCGAGATATTCCGTAGGCACCTAATGCACTTACTAATACCGTTAGAATACATGTCAAACCAGTAACCATGACACTATTTAAAAAGTAGGAAGAAATCCCACTATTCCAGGCTGTTACATAATTTTCAAACAACCATGTATGAGGAAGGGACCAACTATGGTTAAAAATTTCCTCTGTGCTTTTAAAAGAACTGATGACCATCCATAATAAGGGATAGGCTACAACAAGAAAGTATGCGATTAAACCTGCATAGACTAGTGCTACTCTCATATTATAGTCTTTTCTTTTCCTTGCATATTTTAGATTTTTAACAACTAATTCCGGTACTCTGATCGTTGATTTAGGCATCTCCATTATTAGTCCCCCTTTCCTGTTTTAAATATTTTCATTTGAACAAGAGAAATAAGTAACGTAATAATTAGGATAACCGTTGCAATGGCTGAAGCATATCCCATCATATCTTTTGAAAAAGCCGTTTTATATAAATAGGTACTTAGGACTTCCGAAGAAGTTCCCGGACCCCCTCCGGTTAAGATATATGGCTCATTAAACACTGTAAAAGCACCTGTCAGTGTTAAGATTACGGCTACAAATGTCATTTCCTTCGTTTCTGGAATCGTAATGTGAAAAAACGTTTTTATTTTATTCGCTCCATCCATTTCAGCTGCCTCATATAGCTCAGGTGAAATTTTTTGAATGGATACGATATATAACATGGCTATATAACCAATCGATTGCCACTGTGAGACAGCAATGACTGCATAGATTGCCGTATCACTATCGCCCAACCATGGCAGTGCTAAATTATTCAATCCAATCATTTTAAGAAACTGATTTAACAACCCCACTTCCGGGTTGTAAAAAAATGAAAACAGCAACGCTATGACTGTCATTGAAACGACGACTGGTAAGAAATAGACTGTACGAAAGATGGGTGAAAATTTACGGATCAATTTATCTTCTAAAACAGCTGCAACAATTAACCCTCCAAATACTTGGAAAACAATTGAAATGACTGCATAAAGAATATTATTTTTTAAAGCTTCATAAAATACGGGATCTTTAAACAAAGTAAAGTAGTTGTCCAACCCTACAAATGCTTTATTTGGTGAAAAAGTACTCCAATTATACAGACTGTCGCCAATATTCTGGAAAATGGGGATATAAACTAGCAGTAAAAAAACTAACGCTGGAAGAAGATATAGATAAGGTACAAATTTATCGAGTTTTATCATTAAAAGATCACTCCCTTAATAAAACGGAAAAATGATTTCCCTTATTTTCCCGCTTCGATTCTAACAGTATCGGCAGCTTTTTGAACATCACGCATGATTTGTTTAGGTGTTTTATCTCCATTTAACATCATTTGTGCTCCTGTTAAATAAGCATCTGCAATACGCGCATCAATACTCATGTCAAACCATGGAGCCATTTCATTGGCGTTCAATATGCTTTGAACCGCTTCAAGCTGTTCCGGGGAAGAATTATTTTCATTCACTGTACCTTCAACTGCACTATACTTGCCCACATCAGTGACTAGTTTCTCTCCCATCTGTTTAGTGGTTAAAAACTTTAAAAACTCCATCGCCTCTTTAGGATGCTTTGTCTTGGAAGAAATCATAAAGCCCTCAGGCGAACCCGTTAGATTTGTTTGATTGCCTTTTCCACCTTCTACTTCAGGAAAGTTAAACATTCCAAGTTCAAACTTAGTGGGTCCAAATAGCTTGATTTCTGCCGATTCAGCATAAATCATGGGTGCTTTACCGTTTGAAAATTGCTGCCTAGCATATTCGTGATCTATTGAATTCGTATTCTCATTAAAATAAGGTAATAACTCTTGGAATTTTTCAAGCGCTTTTATGTAGTCGTCATCCTTGAATTTTCCGGTTTTTCGATTATAATCCATTGTCAGCACTTCCGGTCTAACAAGGCGTTGATTCAATGTGCCCAAATAATGTGAAATTGTCCAAGTGTCTTGACTGCCGAATTGAATGGCTGTGTAGTTATTCTTTTTTAACACTTTTAACACGTCGATTAATTCATTCCAGGTTTTAGGCGGGTTTATGTTCAATTTTTCGAAGACATCCTTGTTATAGAAAAACATTTTCCCATCCATTGTTACGGGGACACCATACACCTTATTATTAAATGTATACGGTTTGACTTGGGATGGAACGAGTTGTGAAGACCATTCCGGATCGTTTTCATAATAAGAAGTTAAATCCAAAGCTTTATTCCCTCGCACAAACTGACTGGCAAATTCATCACTCCATGAGAAATAAACATCAGGTGGATTATTTGTACCAGTCATTACTTTAATTTTGTCTTTATACGAATCATTTAGCACTGCTTCGGTTTTAATATTGATATCGGGGTTTTGTTTTTCAAATTCTTTTACAACTTCATTAAAGTAAGTTTTTTCAGGTTCCTTTGGCCACCTATGGAAAAATGTTAAGGTAGTTTTTCCAACATCTGATTCTGAAGATGTTTTTTCACCAGAACATCCCCCTAGCATTAAAGATAAACTTAAAAATGATGCGATTATAAGTTTTGTTTTTCTCATGAATACCCTCCTTATTATAAATGCTTTTATCATCAGGAAATTATACTATAATGTTATAAAACATTATAGTATAATTCGTAAAAAATATACAGAATATTAAGTTTTCTTTAATTATTAGTATTCTACTTTCCACATATAACGCCTCTTGCTTAAAGGATGATTACGCGCTTCCGCTAATTCTTCTGCATATTGACGCAATACACGATTTAAGATAAGCGGCGCAATATATCCTTTTACTTCTTCATCGATACCATCAAGATCATACTGTTTTGCATCTAGCACCGTTAGCTTTTTGCCATAACGCTGAGAAAAAGATAAAGCTCTTTCTTCTAATGGTCTTGTTTCATCCAATCCCAATAGAATGATAAACGGTACATTTTCATCAATAATTTCAAATGGTCCATGGAAGTACTCGCCCGCATGAATGGCATGTGAGTGTATCCATTGCATTTCCATTAAGATGCAAATACTAAAAGAATAGGCTGTCCCGTAGTTGGAACCACTTGCCATTGTATAGATAACAGGTTCTTTTGCATGGGATTGGGCGAATACTCTTGAATTAGAAGCTTCTTGCTCCAGGGCTTTTTCATACACTGGCTGTAAATTCTCTAAACTAGATACTAGTTTTCCAAACTTCTCATTGTTTTCCGCTATATGAAGTACACCAAAAACTAGTTGATATAAAACACTCAGGTTTGTATCAAAGGCGTTTACACCGTTACCCCATTCATATTTAATGAAAATATCCGCATTTTGGGCTAATGGTGATTCTGGTTCGTTCGTTAATGCCACTGTAAACGCACCTTTACTTTTTGCAAACTTAGCCGCTTCTGCCGTTTCGGGAGTTGTTCCAGACATAGAGCATAAAATTACTAAGGATTCCTTCCCTAGTTGTTGTGGATTACGATGTATAAACTCATTTGAACTATATAGATCAGAAGTTATATTTTCAGCTTCACGATCCAGAATATACTTAGCTGAATACATGATGGCAGAAGATCCCCCGCATGCTACAAAATAAATATTGTTAATTTTCTTGCCCTTTAATTGATCCAATACTGTTTTTACATTACTTTTTACATTAATAACCGATTTACTCATTTTCCCACTCCTCCAATATTTGATATACAACATTATGTAATGTTATATATTGTTATATTAAATCATGAGCTTTCTTTAGTCAATCTATTTGTCAGAATATTTTATTTATTACTTTTTCTTGAATCAGTTAGTTACTATATCTCAGTTTTTTTTCTATCAAGATTTTCATTAAAATTTATTTGTTTAAATAACCCCTTCCACTAGGACATCTAATGTGCTACACTTCTTACTTTTTTCTGATTTTCCCAACCATTAATAATATCAACGGCAGAATAAAACAAATCGTTAAGGATAATGGTGTCCAAGCTGTAGCCATAAAGTTTTGATAATGCACGATATCTGGATGCGAAAAGATGGTAAAAGTGAGAATTAGAAAAGCTAATGGGAATAGTAGAATTTTGTAATTTTTTAATCCTAGCAATTGAGCTATTCCTAAAGCGAGTCCATAAAAGCATATGGTCAACTTAAAATACTCTGTAAAAACCCAAATGAAGGCAACAATGACCTCGACCCTTTCAAAAAAATTACCGATGCTTATCCTCATCCCCAATTTATAAGAAGGATAGGACAATCTCGCTGTATTATCAGCACCCAATACTAGGATACTGAAAAGGATCACCAAGAATAGAACGCTGCCACCTAAAATTGTCCCTAAATAAAAGTTTTTCTTCACATTAGCCTTTTCGTTTACATATGGAGTGATCATTAAAAAGAAAACAAGCTGAACATAAGGCAGTGCTAAGGAGTGATATGATCCCCTCAATATCGGTTTCATGCCTTTTTCAAATATAGGTTGCAAATTTTCGATTTTGATATCCGGGATAAGAAATACGAATAATATGAAAAGCAGCAGTACAAGCCAAGGAAAAAAGATTAATGCAGTCCGGCAGATAACTTCCAATCCTAGCCGTGCACCAAATAAGCTTGTTAATATAAACAAGATCATAATCATTTCCAAAGGTGTCTCAACCAGAACCTGTGTTGAAAAAAAATTCCCAATTTCACTAAGTAACGCTGAAGAAAGGTAATATAAATATAATAGGAAAAGGAGTGCAGAGATCTTCCCGATCCATTTCCCAAATATTTTTTCATTAACTTCTATATAAGTCATGGATGGGTAAAGTGATGCGAGCCGGGTAAATAAGAAAACGAAACATAAACCGATGAAAGTAGCTAAGATATAGGCAATCCAGCCATCCTGTTTTGCTAAAGAGACAAGTACGGAAGGTAAAGTAAGTATCGCTCCTCCTATGGTGAATATGATGACCATTATTAGAAATTCACCAGAGCTGATTTTTCCTTTTTCGAGCATATTCGATACCTCCCTAGGATAAAATACGATCCATGAAATGAGCGAGTGGACTATATATTTTCGTTATCCAGTCTATAGGAGTGGGAATGGTAACATCCTTGATAATTAAAATACTCAACGTCATGCCAACTAAAAGCAATAAAATGAAAATGACAATTTCCTTCCAGCATTTCTTTTTGATAAGGGGTGGTATTTCGAAAAATGAAATAATAGCTCCAGTACACACTGTTCCAATAATTGCCCACATTGATCTTTACTCCTCGATTTCTTTTTGAAAGGATTCTGATATGGTGCCTAAATTGCGAATCTTTGCTTTAACGGTTACATTCACGTCCAATTTTGCGAATTCCTGATCCCAATTTCCTTCTAAACGTTTCCATGCTTTAGGATCGGTTCTATGAATTTCGTCACCAAAACCGAAGATGTCACTTTGATACTTCTCTTGAAGCGTTTTTATCGATCCTTCTATTTTATCCTTAATGTCTTTTGCGTATCTTTTATTCAATTCTTCGATTTTTTCGGGTTTTGTTAAATCAATTGTGCATTCTACTTCACCTATACTCCCTTCTGACGTGACATTTATATCAATTTTCGGATTTCCTTTTTCCATTTTTCCCTTGATTTTCGTTTTTGTACTTGTCGTGTTGACCGTAATTTGGTCACCTTCACATGGAATATTTACCGCGGTGGACTTAACATGATCCGTAATGTAACTAACACCTTTACTGTCGTTCCTGTTTAACCAGCCGACAAGTTTATCCTTCTTGAATACTCCAAGATAATCCAATCGCAGGCCGGATTTCGGGGAGATATCTTGTGCATTCGTTACATTGCTTCCTGCTTCGGGATCACCATAAACGAGAATTCCCGTTAGCATGGCCTGTCTGCCTTTGCTGACGATACTGCTGACCAGCTCATCCAAAGTGACCGTCCTTGTAGGCGCCCATCTTGTCTCTGAATTTTCCAAGGCATCAAAAACTTTATTTGCCGGTATTTTTTCAAGGGCCGTTTGCACATTAAGCGTATCATAAGCAGTTGAACCCTTCGCAACGGTCATATAGAAATCGGAACGCAACTCCTTTTGCCGGGAAAGGACATCCAGAGGCTTTGCAATTCCTGCCCTGGCCATTTCCTCACCAAAGACAACTTCACGAAGATGTGCGACATATAACCTTCTTGGTACATCAGTTGATAGGCTTCTTATTGCTTCAGCAATGGTTGCACCGCTTTTCCTGAAGGTTACAACTTCCGTGCGGCCGGACCTGGCATCACCTGCAAGCTCACTCGAATTTAGAACTTGGACGGTTACAAGATACCCATCTTCTTTTTTATCAATTCCCATGGCAGTAACGATGGCAAGTTCGTTCAACTCAATGCTGCTCCAACAGCCGGATAAACAAATTATAGGTAGCATTAAAAATACCTTTAGCATTTTTTTCATCATGAACCCTCATAATCTCATCATTTTATCTAGGTGGTTTAGGAGGACTTACTTCTCCTCTGTCTGTATCATTTTTACTGATCAAACGAGGCCGCTTTAATAATGACCAATGTGGCATACGAATGATGTTGTCTTTTTGATCTTGTAAAATGAATGGTGCATTTGGAGCTAAATATGGTAAACCAAAAGATCTTATGCTATTTAAATGCAGGACCATCACGATCAGCCCCAAAATGATCCCGTATAACCCAAATGTAGCGGCAAGGATCATAAACAAGAATCGAAGCATCCGAAAAGCCATGGCCATACTATTGGCTGGGAACACAAAGCTGCAGATGGCTGTTAAGGACACGATGATAACCATTGTTGCCGAAACGAACCCTGCTTCGACAGCAGCCTGTCCAATAACTAATGCACCAACGATGGAAATGGATGACCCGATTGCCCTAGGCATCCTCACACCTGCCTCACGCAAGATTTCAAATACTACCTCCATCAGCATCGCTTCTACAAAAGCTGGAAAAGGAACACCCTCTCGCTGTGAGGCTAGACTTATGAGTAAAGGAGTAGGAAGCATTTCTTGATGAAAGGTCGAAACAGCAATATAAAGAGACGGTGTAAGCAAAGCAAGGAAAAAGGATAAATACCGTAATACTCGAATTAATGTTGCAATGTCCGCCCGTTGATAATAGTCTTCACTGGACTGGAAAAAATGCACCATCAGTGCTGGAACGATAAGGACAAACGGAGTTCCGTCAATTAGTATCGCAATCCTTCCTTCTAAAATGGCAGCGGCTACAGCATCAGGTCGTTCCGTATTATAAACGGTTGGAAAAGGAGTGTATACTTCATCCTGAATAAGCTCTTCAATGTAACCACTCTCTAGAATCGCATCTATATTGATTCGATTTATCCGGCTTTGCAATTCTGAAACCGTTTTATCATTGGCAACACCTTTTAAATACATAATCGCTACGTCTGTTTGCGTTTTTTCTCCAATCTGTTTTGTTTCAAGCCATAGGTTAGGATCTTTTATTCTCCGTCGTATTAAAGCAGTATTTGTTCGCAGCGTTTCAGTGAACCCATCCTTTGGTCCTCTGACTACTGTTTGGGAGGAAGGTTCCTGAACTCCGCGATCGGCCCAATCTCGTGATCCGAGTGCCATTCCTTTTGGGGAGCCGTCAATCAATAACATCGTGTCTCCCGATAAGACATGGTTAAAAAGCTTTTGAAAATCATTTATTTCCACTATCCCCCCGACAGGAAGAATATGTGATTTTATCATTTCAAAACAGTCAGTGTGATTAAGGAGCGCTACGTCCAACTCCGAATTCCGAATTTCAACCATCAAAGTGTCGAGGATGAAATCTTGGATGGAAGCTGAATCCGTTAATCCATCTGTATAAACGACGCCTAATTTAATTTGCCCATTTTTACCTGCTTGAAAATCCCTTATAACTATGTCTGAGCTATTTCCTACCGTTTTCTTAATATGGTCTAAGTTAAATTGAAGGTCAGAAGAGATAAGTTTTGTTTCAAGTTTCTTTGAGTCTTCACTTCGGTTTTGGGCTTGAACCGGATTTTGGTTGTGATTATTAGTTTTGCTGGAGTTTGGATGTTCGCTTTGCTTTGGGTCTGCTTCTTGTTTTTTACTTTTCACCGATTGTTTATCTTCAATTAATTTCCTCAATGGGATAGGAACTCGAGATTTCAATGCTAACCCCCTCATAACCAAAAGCCTGTTAAAATTATGTTTTCACCTTGGCAGCAATTATATCCATCTAAGTAAAATAAATTGCAATTAATTTTCAAGCGCAAAATTCAATTAAAGGTTGCTGAAGATGCCTCGGATATTAACCTTTTTGGACCTATTTTTTCCAACAAAATTGAATTACATTAACCACTTCCCGTCATCCCTGCAAACTTGGAAGCAACTTCTCTTTTGGAGTCAGTTCAGTAGGCATAACATTAAAAATGGATTTTCTTTGACAACCCCGTTGTAGGCTTTTTCCGATGAAAATGCCTTAAGGTAATTTTGTATATTAATTGTCTTTTATTAATCTAAAACTTTCTTGCTGAAGCACAACTAATGAAATTTATTGGAAGTTATGTTTAAAAGTATCCTATGAGTAAATGCATAGATTGCCAATATTCGCATAATCTATTATCATTTTCGAGGCAACGATTTTAACTTATGCTTGTTGGACTAAAGTAGTATGAAGTTGGCTGGTTTAGGGGCACGAAAAAAGATAAATGAAGAAAAACCCTGCAGAGATATCTCCACAGAGTTTCTATAAGCTTTTAACTAATTTTTAAGCTTTTAACTAATTTTTTGGTGCAGGCACCTTGCCTTTGAAAAGGCGAATGGCGACGAACTATATATGGTAACAAGGGGCCGAATTCAAGATTCCAATGTAATATATTCAGCTCCCTGGTCTTTTGCCCAATTATGTATATAACTTAGCAGATTATATCCAAGGCCACTAGGACGATGATTTACATCAGTAACCAAATCTTGAACATAAACATAGCGCTCATTATGTGAATCTTCACGCCAGCTAATACCTGCTAACGCTACGATGCTCGTATCATGATATAAAGCAAATAACTTTTTACCCTCCTTACGCATATCATTTAATAATTCTAGATATTCCTTAAAAGTCAAATCAGTACGCAACTGACTTAATATAGGATAAGCCTGTAAGAATTGATGTTCTACAGTTAACTCTACTATATTTTCTACTGGTATTTTCATTCTAAAGTTCCCCTACCTTTTTTACTTTAATGGATTTGCCTTCCGGATTAAATTTCTGACATATAACCAAGGGCAAACTAAACATCAAATAAATGTTTCAATAATTGTGTGTCTAACAGTATCCCATTCTTCTCCTTTCTCCATATTTATTAGAAATACACACATAGATATACACATAAATAATATGCAAGAATCGCGCCAACTCAAATCTATTACAAATCAAATATTCAGTTCCTAAAAAATTATGATGTGAGGGAAGTTAAATACTTTCTCTTGGACCAATAGGAGAAGCTGCATAATGGAAGTGGGACAAGTAAAATTATTCTGCTATGTTTTTTCCAGTAATTTACCCAACTCTCGTTTTCAAATTATTTTCCTATGTGTTTGACAATTGTATATTTTGTCTCGGATTAACGGCCATATAACTTTAGATAAGGAGGTTTACACATATTTCAAATACAGATTGTTTATTTTTGATTTTGATTCCGGAATAAGAAATAAGAATAATATAAAAAGCAGCAAAATCGAGCCTGAATAATGAAATGGCAATGGATTGTCGAAGTAAAGCCATGACGATTCAAGTTAATTTCCGTGTGAATAACTTGAACATGAATAGCCAAAACTAAGGGGTATTAAGTAGGAAGGAACAAACATTAAGGTGAAAAATAATGCCTGGTAGTTTCAAAATTTCATCACATCAAATGATGATTTTAATCCTTTTGTATTCGGTAGGAACGGTTATTTTACATACTCCTTCTCCTTTAGCTGGTTTTGCAAAGCAGGATGCGTGGCTTGCTGCATTATTTGGGACAGGAATCGCATTAATTTTTGTATGGTTTTACATGAGGGTTGGTAATTTATATCCTGATCTCCCTTTAGATCAAATAAATGAAAAGGTTTTTGGTAAGTTAGTCGGAAAGATGATCAATTTCACATTTTTTATCTGGTCTTTTTCAACTGCTGCCGAGACTATTTATTATGTGGGGAAGTTCATTGAAACTTTTTGGATGCCAGATACCCCACTTGCAGCATTGAATTTATTGTTAGCTGCAGTTGTGATCTTGACAGTTCGCCTTGGAATTGAAACTTTTACACGCACGTTGGAAATATTCTTCATACCCGTATTAATATTACTGACTATTTTTTTGGTATCCATCATTCCTCAAGCCAATATCCAAAACATTCAGCCAGTATTTGAAAATGGAGCCAAACCTGTCATACGGGGGACACTTTTTTTCATCAGCGTGTTCACGCTGTCTCCTGTTATGTTTTTAATGATTTTCCCTTCAAAAGTCAATGATAGTAAAAAAGGGGGTAAAGCCTTTTATATTGGCACATTGATCGGTGGAATCATTTTAATTCTAGTTATCATGCTGGACATTTTGGTTCTTGGACCCGATAACACAGCAAGAAATATCGCTCCAAGTTATACGATGGCAAAAAAAATAAATGTAGGGAATTTCCTAATGCGAATCGAAGCTATAATTGCCACGATTTGGATCTTTACAACCTATACCAGGACGGTTATGTATTTTTATGTTTCGGTTGTTGTATTTTCAAACATATTCAATATAAAAGATTATCGTCCATTTACTACGGCTTTAGGGATGATAATGGTTTTTTATTCATTGATTGTTTTTCCGACGGTCCCTTCATCCGGGGAATTCAATAAAAATATATGGTTATTCCATGCAGCGACTTTTGGTCTGGTCATGCCTTTATTATTATTTATCACGGCTAAATTTAAAAACATCATTAAAAAGCACCATGGCACCAACAATGATAATATCCATAACGGTTAAAAAGAACATAATAAAAATATTCCAGAAGTCCTAATTTACCGGGTAATGAATATTTACGAATGAGGTGAGTATATTGAAACATAAAATAATCATCATTTTTAGTGTTGTTTTTATAGCGTTCATGACTGGTTTACTCATCTTTTACCTCATAAAAGATGATTCTTCCCGATGGATGGTAGCTCTTGGAGGAATATTGGTAAGTGCCCTGCCCATTATATTATTGTTTGTAAAAAATAATCCTTTTAACATTCCAATCATAATCGGTTACTATGTTTTTATTTTCTGTACGACATTTTTAGGGTCCATCGCAAATTTTTATGTGGATTTTAAATGGTGGGACTCTGGCCTTCACTTCTACAAAGGCATTTTCGTGGCCTTTGTTGGAATTGCTCTTTATAAACAATTCATTCCTCAAAAAGCGAGAAAAGATGTTTCAAGGTGGGTCACCTTTCTTTTTGCTCTCTCACTTTCAGCCATTGCCACTGTCCTTTGGGAGATATATGAGTTCGTAGGAGATCTCACTTTTACTCATACCATGCAACGAGGCGGTAATAAAGACACCATGTACGATATAATTTTCGGTCTTACGGGCGGCCTGCTTATCTCCGTTTATTCTATTTTACAAAAATCAAAATTATAATTTATTGAGGTAATCATATGAATCGTAAGCTAGTTATTTCTATAAGTTCAGTGTATGTACTTTTCATGGCAGCTTTATCTATTTTTTACTATACAGACGATGAAAATTTTAAATCACTGGTTTCGATAGGCGGTGTGGTATGTGGAGCAATTCCCCTTTTATTGGCCCTATTTACCAAGCTTCAATTCAATCTGCCAATTATCATTTCCTATTTAATCTTCTTATTCGGTTCACAATATTTAGGATCTATTTTAGGCTGGTATGGACTGGGATGGTGGGATACACTCTTACATTTACTAAGCGGTTCCCTTCTAGCTTTTACGGGAATTGCTTTATATGAACGATTGGTATACAGAAATGCAGGCAAAGATATATCCCCTTGGTTTGTCTTTTTGTTTACCCTCTCCTTCTCAGCACTTGGTGGTATCATTTGGGAGATTTACGAATTTAGTTCTGATCAATTATTCGGAATGACCCTGCAAGGCGGGGGAAATAAAGATACAATGATAGATTTAATCGCAGATACTGTTGGAGGGCTTATCATTGCAGTATGGGCCGGAGTGCGGACAAAGATTAAGTTAAAGAAAACATAAAAAAACGTTCCAGTTGATTTCAGAAACCTGCTCCCTTTACGCCGACTGTCTGCCAAAGGGTTGGGGATAACGATATCCCTTTTGTAGACAAACTGAAACGACCATCTTATCGATGGTCGTTTTTATGTTCATTTAAATATGATGGAAATTATTTTTTCCGTCGTCATCGCACTATCCACCACATATGTTCCAGGTCGTAAACCGTTGGCCTTGCCTTTCTTTTCAACCGCGTCAGAAAACTCATTGGCATTTTTAATGACCTTTGCCCTTTGTAGGTTTTTACCCACATCGATGCTTGTAGAGCCTTTAGACACAGTTAGAACTGTACGGTATATGATTTTTTCTGTTGGTTCTTTTACCGCTTCTTTTTCCGCTTCCGCTTCCGCTTTAATCGACTGTGCTTCAGCAATCTGATCTTCCCATTCTTTTTCTGAATGTATGACATACCCTTCTGAAGCCAGAGACTCTTTCATTTCATCTTCTGATAGTTTCTCTGATGTGCCGGTCGCTTCTCCTGGACCAAAGAAGTACACTGCACCGCATAAACCTGCTGCAACAACAAGGCCTCCGGCAAAGCTGCGCATTGATTTAGATGTCATTGGCCACAATTCTCCTTTCATTCTTCGTTTTTATGTAAGGAGTAAGCATGCTTTCAATTTCATCTTCCGGCTGTTTTGTCTTTAGTGCGATGCTTTCAAATGAGTAGCCTCGCTTATGTAGGTCGAGTACTTCACGCAACAAGTTCCGCTTTTCGGAAGTCATTGCTAGAACGCCTGCCTCTTGCACCGTAATTTCAGCATCTATCTCGATGTTCCTGATTTTTTCCTGTAATACATTCATTTCATCTCCAAAAGTGATAGCAAGCTGTTCCAATTGACTATCCACTTTTGCAGAATCCTTTTTAATAAACGATAAAATGAACAGTAATACTGCTGCAGCAAACAAAATGATCAGAGCCCATTCCATCATTTTATGTCCCTCCTTAATCTTTGAATCTAATATCTCGCTTTCTAATTATATATGGATTTGTTCCAAAACTCGATTTAAAAGTACTAAATACCACAATAGTCACGTATTTATGACAAAAAAAGGCGCGGCAAGGCCATCCATAACTAATAATAAGCAAAAAACGAAAAATACAACTTCCATTTGAGGACCATTTTACCATAATCCATTCATCATTAATACCATTGTTAGTATATTAAGGCAACATACTTCAATAACGCTGTCTAACTGGGTTATCAAAGTATACATGGCATTCTTATTCACATCACTGCTGTACTTTTCCCTTTAAAAGAGTCCAAGGGTTATATTAAATGACAAACACGTTACCAAACGATAAGATATATATTATTAGGTTCCTTTTCCTGTTTCATTGAATAGGTACGATTTCTCAGTGCCATTTTTGAACAATATTAAGGAGGATACAATGAATATTAAAATAAATAATATACCGAGTTTCATGCAAGCCGAAATTGAACAACTTCAATCAAAATTATCCCCCTTGTTGAAGAAAAATATGAAATACGGTTTTTTTTCGACGGTGATGATAGGCTTTTCCGTCATTAATCTTTTTTTCCTTTTATTTAAGAACGAATCTTTACCCATCTCGAAAATTGCACTTGGAATCTATGCAATGGTGGGAGCTGTAGGATTTGCCTTTTTAAAAGAAAACAAACACAACCAAAAAGAAATAGTGAAAATTAGTCAACAATATATGTTGGATAGAATCAAAAAAAGCAGCTATTTAACAGATGCCAGAAAAAGTAACTACTTTAAAAGAGTAAATGAGCATCCGCTTACTGCCATGAATGTTTTTTTTGAGTTTCTTGCTGAAGAACAACAATGGAAGAACAAATCCTCACACCCGGAATAATATCGGTAGAAATAAGCAAAAAACTCAGCACGAAAAAAACAACTCAACAAGTGTGATCCGATAAACTGCCGAATCACACTTGTTGGTTGCTTAGGCTATTGAATTCAAAAATCCTCTGTATCACGTTTCTTCTTTAAGTGCATTCCATTTGCAGCTTAGTTGTTAGTTCTGGAGCTTTTTATCAATAAGTTCATGAAAATAGACTGCAGCATGTTCAGTTGGAGAAAAGATACCATTTGTAAATGCCTCGGAACTTAATCCTTTTTGCAGTTTTTCCACCAGTTCAAAGTCTTCCTGCCGTACTTGATCAACAAATTTAAAATATTCTTCTTTTTCTATGGTTATTTTTTCATCGAGGGAGTAATCACGATAAATTCCTAACGACGTCACGGCATCAACAGGAATTACTTGGATGGTATTCACATTCCCGTCTCCTGGATAAACGTTAATCATCATATTTGGCCAAACCCAATAAAAACGCGCTTGATCACCTTCGCCATTCTTACTTGCTGTCATATATTGATAGGTGAATTTGTCGTGTGTCGTTGTGCAAAAGTTTGATATATCAAAGGATTTTGCAAAGCCAGGATGAGCAATGGAACAATGATCACATTCAAGGTAATTGTCAACAACGGCTTTCCAATTAGCTTTTACTACACGTCTAGTTTCCCTAACTAGTTTCAGTGAATCAAAGAAGGGATACTCTTTCATTTCCTCTAAAAATTCCTGATATGCTTCTGCCATAGAAGGTGCATTTTTATCTAGATTTACAAAAATCATAGCATTCTGAACTTCTAAGCGAATGGATTTCATACAACTGTGTATTCCCAGTTCATTCGTTTTAAAATTAGGAGCTTTATGCACACTTCCATCTAATTTGAACGTCCATCCATGGTAACCGCATTGTAAAATTTTCTTATTTCCTTTATCGGAGTTTTCTACTTTCATTCCGCGATGAGGGCAAATATTATAGAAAGCACGCAGTTCACCATCAGTACCGCGAGAAACGATAATAGGCTCTCCGGCGATGTCTATTGTCATGAAATCGCCTACTTTTTCAACTTGGCTTGCATGACCAGCTAATATCCAACTCTTTCTAAAGATTTTTTTTCTTTCTTCATTGAATGCCTCTGGTTCGACATACCGTGAATAAGGGAGTGTAGGGCTGAACTGTACATTTTCTTTAATAGACATATTGAAAATCCCTCCTGATTATCATCTAATTTAAAAGTTTAAAAAATGCATGGAACCATTTTAGTTATACCCGATCCATATAGACTGTCTTGACCTCTGTATAGAATTCAACGGCACTCTTCCCTTGTTCACGGCTGCCTGCACTTGAATTTTTACATCCGCCAAATGGCATTTGCGGTTCGGTTCCTGCTGTTTCCGAATTGACATGAACAAGACCCACCTCCACATCTTCAATAAACCGTTGAGCCAACGTTAAATTGTTTGTACAAATTGCTGCGCTCAATCCATACTCTGTATCATTGGCCATCTTAACTGCTTCCTCATAATTTACGGCCTTAAAAAGGGCGATAACTGGTCCGAAGATTTCTTCACGTGCAATGCGGGCATGTTGTGGAACATTTTCAAAGATAGCCGGCCGGACATAAAAACCGTTCGCCAATTCCTCTTCTGCCGGAATCTCCCCTCCACACAACAGCGTAGCTTCTGATTTCCCAACATCGATCATTTCAAGCACGCCATCACGTTGTGATCTAGAGACCGCGGGACCGATATATGTTTCTTCTTTGAGCGGGTCGCCCACTTTTAATTCTTTCGTACGCGCGACAAGCCGTTCCCGGAATACTTCATAAATTCCTTCTTCCACAATCACCCGGCTAGTGGCTGTGCATTTTTGCCCTGTGGATTTAAAAGCTCCGCCTATAGCTATTTCCACTGCTTTTTCAAGATCAGCATCGGCGAGGACGACAAGAGGGTTTTTCCCTCCCATTTCCGCTTGCACTTTCTTTCCATGCTCAATGGCTTGTTTTTGAATTTGCTGACCTACTTGATTCGAGCCGGTAAAAGATATGGCCTTCACATCCGGATGTTCCACTAAAGCAGCACCAATGACGGAGCCCCTTCCGAATACACAATTGATGACACCAGGCGGAAGACCCGCCTCATCGAAGGCTTTCATCACATGGTAGACCGACTTAGGTGTAAAATCAGCCGGCTTAATCACGACTGTATTCCCGTAAATCAGGGCCGGCGCCAATTTCCATACAGGGATGGCGATAGGAAAGTTCCATGGGGTAATCAACCCCACCGGACCTAGCGGCGTGCGAATAGTGTATAAAAATGTATTGGCATTTGCTGAAGGAATTACTTCCCCGATTGGCTGTCGGGCTTCAGCAGCATAATATTCAAGTATGCTGGCAGCACGATTGGCTTCCCCCATCCCTTCCAAGAATGTTTTTCCTTCTTCCTTTATCAAATCTTGACCTACTTCCTGAATATTCTTTTTCAAAATATCAGCTGCTTTCTGCAAGTATGAAGCCCGTTGCTGAAACGACAGCTTTTTCCAGTCAGGAAATGAATTTTTTGCGGCTGCCACTGCATCATGTAAATCAGCCGCAGCACTTGATGGAAATTCCCCTAAATTTTTTCCATTATGAGGACTAAGATTTTCCTTATATTCACCTGTAGTGGGTTCTTTCCATTTTCCATTAATATAATTTAAGTAACGCATACGATTTCCTCCGTATTCTATTTTTCTACTTTTAAATAATAGGATTACTTATAACTGGTAACTTCTAAATGGATTCTTCAACGACTCCTGCATACCCTAACGTTTTCTTTTGTCGGGCACATTAGGAATATTCTCCTATTGAACAAAATCATTGGGCTGATCATTTGTTAAGGCTGGCACCTCCACTTTCCTTCTCGCATATCTAAAATAGTAAAAGATATAGCAAGCAATGACGAAACCTAATCCCCAATACAACGAGGTTCGCTGTGTCGGATCATAAGCGGTGAACACGAAAATACCTAGACACATAATGATGCAGAGAATCGGGGCAAACGGGAAAAAAGGTACTCTGAACTTCAGATTTTCAACCTTTCCGCCTGCTCTGATATACTGCTTACGGAATTTGTATTGTGCGAACGCAATCGCCATCCAAGTAAGCACCCCTCCAACCCCGCTTACGGAAAGTAGTACAACGAATAACGTTTCTTCCGCTACTACACTAGTAAGTAAGGACAGCAAGGCAAAGACCATGGTGACAAGTAAGGCGTTAAAAGGTACACCGCGCCGATTGAGCTTTCCAAATGCAGAATGCGCCATACCGTTTTGAGAAAGGGAGAAAAGGATCCTTGTACAAGCAAACAGACCCGTGTTTCCTACAGAGAGGACCGCCGTCAAAATTACGAAATTCATAATGTCAGCTGCATAAGGAATGCCTACCATTTCAAACACGGTAACAAATGGACTTTCCAGTACCCCAACTTCTTTCCAAGGAACGATGGCCGATAGAACAAAGATTGCCAGTACATAGAAAAGCAGCACACGTATTACGATATTTCTAATCGCTCTAGGAATGCTTTTTTGCGGGTTTTCCGTCTCTCCTGCTGCAACACCCATTATTTCCGATCCCTGGAAAGCATACACAACTGTCATCATCGATATAAACACACCCGTGAATCCTGTAGGGAATAGTCCATCTCCTATAAAATTGGAAAAGAACGGGGCAGGCTGTGCATCCTCCATATGAATCAATCCAAACATCGCTGCTGCACCGATAATTATGAATAGAATGACGGCAAGTACTTTAATCCCGGAGAACCAATACTCTGTCTCAGCGAAACTTCTCGTTGTTAATGCATTTATAGTGAATAAAAGTACCGTAAATATCACACACCATATCCATACTGGTGTATTGGGAAACCATCTAGTCATGAGCAAACCGGCCGCTACAAATTCCAGGCCTACGTAAAGAGCCCAGCTCAGCCAGTAAATCCAGCCAATGACAAATCCAGTGGCGGGACCGATAAATTTCGTTGCATGAACCTGAAAGGATCCGGATACCGGCATCACTACCGATAATTCACCGAGACAAATCATCGCCAAGTACATTAATAAACCACCGACCAAATAGGCAACAATCGCTCCTAAGGGTCCAGCTTCACCTATGGCATATCCTGAGCCCAGGAAAAGACCTGTTCCAATTACCCCACCTAAGGAGAGCATGAATAAATGTCTGCTCTTCATTGAACGCTGTAATTCTTTTGGCTGATTTTCATGTTCTGTTTGCATGATTTCCCCCCCGTTTCTGATCGATAATCAGCTTAAACACTTTTATGATTAACACAAGTTAACGAGAGTTCCACGATAACGCTTCGGAAGGCACTGCATATTCTGGAAGGTCGCTGATTGTCGGTTTAAATATTTCATAGGCTACTTCTCTTTGATATTTTTTTTGTTTTTTAGCTTGTGTAAATAAATGATACGTATTTTTCCTGCATAGTTTTTCTATATCATCAACGACAGCTTGTGGATTTGGTTTAACCAGTCCGAAAATAACCACATCATAAAATCTTATCGCCCCAAGGTTGGCAACGAAATCATTGACAACATCTATTCCTCTCTGTTTTATGATTTCGTCTCCCTCTGAAGAAAGGGGAATGTTTGCCGCCTCAACGATCAAGCTCGCTTTTACGCTTTTGGCATTGGATATGTGGATGACATCCTCCAATGCTGACGGAATTAAAATGTCGCAATCTATGTCGAGCCATTCCGTGTTTGACCTTACATCATAATGCGGTTCAAAAAAGGCCTTATCCATTTCCCCGTACATATTCTTATGATCAATAAGCTTTTGGACATCCAATCCTTCTTCACACGTAACCAAAAGGGCTGCATCGGAAATTCCCACAACTTTGTATCCTAACTGGGACATTTTCAATGCGCAGCTTGCCCCTACACAGCCGAATCCTTGAATGGCAACTCTCGCTCCACCTTTTCCGCTTTTAAATTTCCATGCCTCATCTGCGGAAAAAGCCACACCATAGCCTGTTACGACATCGTTTAAAAACAACCCGTCGATTTTTTTCGTCAATAATTCATCGAAGTCTTTTATCCCTTGCAGAACATCCGGATTCTGCTTCATTGATTTCGTTAATGGGATATCAATGCCAAATTCATTAAATATTTTGAGCACATCTTCATACTTGGTACCTAAATCACTTCCTAACGATACCCCTATATCTATAAAAGGCATCATCGCAATCAGAAATCTTCTTAACACTGCATATGCGTCTGGCGCTTTATAATCATAGGCAATGCCCGCTTTACAACCGCCAGTCGTCTCAGACTCACAGGCTACATACTTATAAGCCATAGCCTCGGCCAACCTCTCGACCTCTTCTCTTGTAACCGTTGGGTGCATTCTAGTACCGCCGCCTGTGTAACCTTTGACAAAGTTATGGACGACCAGCCAGCCTTTAGCATCTGTTTCCGTATCATTCCATTCCACTACTAAATATGGTTTTAACAACTATGAAACCTCCCTAATTATCTTCTTTTTATTGGTTCCTGCTAACTTCCAATGTTAATTGTTCGACATTAGCTTTTCGTGGACTTCCTTCTTGTCTTGGCCTACAGATTGAATCTTTGGATTGACTGCAACTTCGATTACAGCAGGCAGCCCTGAAGCAATCGCCCTTTGCAACGCTGGCGCAAAATCACTATTTTTTTCAACCTTTTCACCATGTGCTCCAAATAAACGCGCCAATTCAGCAAAATCAGGATTGGACAAGTCAGTTCCAACGACCCGATTTGGAAAATGCCTTTCTTGATGTACACGAATTGTTCCGTAAATATTGTTGTTCACAACAATTGATATAGTCGGAATTTTATACCGTACAGCGGTTTCAATCTCTTGGAGAGTCATCATAAAGCCGCCGTCTCCTGAAATAGAAACAACATGTTTGTGAGGCTTCGCCAGCTTTGCCCCAATAGCAGCAGGCAGTCCATATCCCATCGCACCCGAAGTTGGCCCCACGTATGTGTTTTCTTGTTCAAAACGATAATATCTGGATAGCCATCCAAAAAAGTTTCCTGCATCATTTGTAATGATGGTATCCTTCGGCAGACCGACGGCAAGATCATGCATCAATCCGTCCATATCCACGAAATCTTCTGTATAGTCGGCCTTGAGTTCAGAAAATTCCATATATTTATCGTGCAATTCCTTCAAATGATCCTCGCTTGAAATAGATTCTGATTCTGGCGTTAGCATTGCTTGTTCCAAGAAGCTCTTGGCGTCTGCTTCAATGGCAAGGGAAGGAGCATACACTTTACCAAAAATTTCCGGACAAATATCCACATGGATCAGTTTAGTATTTTTAGAAAGCAAGGTGTAATCTTGGGTTCCTACTTGAGAGAATCGTGTCCCTAATGCCAAAACTACATCTGCGTCACGGATTGCATCAAGTAAATATTGAGGTGTCCCAAACCCAAGCCATCCTGCATAGCAAGGGTGTGAGTTCGGAAACGCGTCAAATCGACGGAAAGCTGTAACGACAGGAAGTTTCATTGTCTCTACAAATTGTACAAGCAGCCTGTTGGCCTTAGCGTGAATCACACCTCCGCCTGCAATCAATACGGGGCGCTCCGCGTTTCGTATCGTATCCATCGCCCGCTTCACATCTTCCATATGTGGTTGAGGAGGACGCGGGCGATAAGATGGATTAATGTTCAACTCTGCCTCATCTTCTAACATGTCATGCGGTAAAGCCACTAATACAGGGCCCGGCCGACCCGATCGCGCAATATGGAAAGCCCGCTGCAATAATTCCGGGATTCTTTCCACACGATCGATCTCTATCGTCCATTTACATAAATGACTGAAAAAACCCGTCAAATTCACTTCCTGAAATGCTTCCTTCTCTTTAAAAGGGCGTTCGACTTGGCCAATAAGCGCAACCAAAGGGGTTGAATCTTGAGCAGCAGTATGAATGCCGATAGCTAAGTTTGTAGCCCCCACTCCACGCGTTGCCATACAAACTCCTACCTCCCCTGAAGCCTTGGCATAACCTTCCGCCATAAAAGAGGCACCGCCTTCATGCCTGGCGGAAATAAGTTCTATTTCAGGATGTTGATATAGTGCATCCATTACACTAAGATAACTTTCACCTGGTACACAAAAAGCTTTTTTCACCCCTTCTATAGCCATTACTTCTACGACTGCTCTTCCTCCACTGACTTTCATAATCAAGCCTCCCGCTTTCAAGTACGTGTTTTTGTTCTCGTAATTTATGATTATATTAATATTGAACTCATTCCCACTATCATTTAATAAGTTTTTCCATACTGGAAACTTGTTTTTTCTCTTCCATCCGAATTGAAGTTTTTCCAGTAACGGCACTCACTCCCGAAGTTACTGCAATGTTGATGAATAATACAGCTAACCCCACATCAAGATCTTGTATTCCTTGCGGTAGAGATGGAAATAAAGTAGCAAGCGTCGTACCTGAAGTAGTCGAGTATATGACAATTAGGATTCCAACGATCATTCCGGCAAAAGCTCCTTGAACGGTAATCGGATTCTTTTTCCACAGACTGAAAAAAAGTGCTGGAAACAACTGTGCCATGAAGCTATATGCCATAAGATATAACGTAAAAATCGACTCCCCGCCATTGAACGTAAAATATAGAGTCACTATAGAAATGACAGGTACTAACATCCTGCTCAGTCTTTGAAGCTGCTCATCTGATGTATTCGGCTTCCACACCTTATATACATTTTTTGAAAGGATCGTGGCCGTAGCCGTCAACACGAGTGAACTGGGTATAAGGGCGGCCATCGCCCCTGATGCTCCAATAACTCCGACAAACCAGGGATCAAATGACATCTTCGCCATTTTAAATAAAGCTAAGTCTGCTTCCGCTCCCTGTAAATTCGGAACTTGGAGAATCGCAGAAAAACCAATAAATAACGAAAAAATGATGATTACTTGATAAATTGGCATAATCATCCTTATCAACAAATGCTAAACTCGAATCTTCCAAACCTTTTTTATCAGAAAAAACAGATAATTATCACTGTATTATTACATTGACACCCCTTTAGTTAAGGGCTCATTTACAGCCCAGTTCGGTTTTACGCCAGTAAGAACTTGTTCCACCTGCATTGCTGCATGTACAGCCATGCGTACGGAACCTTCCTTCGTCAATGCCGCATTATGAGGACTGACAATCACATTATCCAATTTAAAAAGGGGATTCCATTTATCAGGAGGTTCAACTTCAAATACGTCTATTCCAGCTCCGGCAATCTCGCCTGCTTGCAAAGCGTTTACTAAATCAATTTCCTTCACCACTCCGCCCCTGGAAGCGTTTACAAAAAAGGAGGAAGGTTTCATCCAGGAAAACTCACGGCTTCCTATTATTCCTTTTGTTGTTTTCGTTAACGGCAGATGTAGACTAATAACATCAGAGTTTCTGAATACCCGTTCTAAATCTGTTGCTATCTCCAGCTCTGAATTCGGGCTGGCTGTAACATAAGGGTCGTAGCCAATCACTTTCATATCGAAGCCTTCGGAAGCCTTTTTTGCCAGTATTCTACCGATTCTCCCTAGTCCGATAATCCCCAAAGTCTTGCCTTCCAAGTCCATGCCAAAAAGTTGATTACGGATAGCAAAATTCCCGCTGCGCAGCTCTTTATCAGCCAAGCTTAAGTTTTTGGACAATGATAAAATTAATGCCATTACATGTTCAGCTACAGAATTCGCATTCGCCTCTGGGGTATTTGTTACATATATGCCACGCTCTGTAGCGGCTTCGATATCGATATTGTCCAAGCCCACTCCATACTTAGCTATTACTTTGAGGTTTTCAGCTGCTGTAATAACTTCTCTATTTATTACAGCCGTTGATCTCGTTAATACTGCATCACAACCCTTGATTTCTTCCATAAGAATTTCTTGCGACAAATCAGACCCTACTTTAATCTTAAAGCCTTTTTCTACTAAATAACTTTTCCCCTCTTTCTCAATATCTTGAGGAATATACACTAAATGACTCACATTCCCACCAACCTTTCATGTTAACCTTGAAGGAAAAACCTTTCCTACTACATTGTTTATATACAATTATTGTGCCAACATAAAAAACATCCGTTTATTCAAGAAAGAAGCCAATTAGTCCTCAAATTAAGAGATAAATAAAGTAAACAATTTGTTTCATAATGAATTAATTTGTTTCAATACGTTTCAATTTATTTCAATCTTCAAGCTTTTCATCTTTCTCCATAATGTCGTGCGACTCATGCCTAACTCAAAGGCGGCTTTTCCTTTATTAAAATTAACCTTCGTTAACGTTTGAACAATTCTTTCACGCTCGGATAAATGTATTCCGGGTGACATATCGCTCTCTCCGTCAGTTTGCGACAGCGGTATTTTCTTTTTAACTATATTCGGAAAATACATTTCGATATCGTACACATCAATTAATTTGTTCTTATAAAGAGCACATAATCGCTCACAAAAATTTTGCAATTGGCGAATATTCCCCTCCCAATTCCCTTCACTTAGCTTTTTCATGGCACTATCCGTGATCTTGATTTGTTTTTGTTCCGAATGACCTTTCCGAATAAAGGCATTCACCAATAACGGAATATCTTCTCTGCGTTCCCGAAGCGGAGGCAATACAAGGTCCAGCACACTCAAGCGATAATACAGATCCTCCCGAAAGTCATTACTTTTTACCATTTGCATGAGGTCTTTGTTCGTTGCAGACACAATTCTCACATCAACCGGAATTACTTTATCATCACCGATGCGCATGATTTCCCGCTCCTGCAGGACACGTAGCAGCCGGCTTTGCATTTTCGGGGAGATTTCTCCGATTTCATCTAAAAAAATCGTACCTCTATGGGCCAGTTCAAAAAATCCTTGCTTTCCGCCTTTCATGGCTCCCGTGAAAGCTCCTTCTGCATATCCGAAAAGCTCACTTTCCAATAGATTTTCGGGAAGGGCTGCGCAATTAATGGCTACAAACGGGTTATTTTTACGGTTGCTATGATTATGTATGCTTTGGGCGAATATTTCCTTGCCCGTTCCAGTTTCTCCAATTATAAGAATGTTTGAATCTACTTCACTATAACGTTGAGCCGTTTCAATCGTCCTCTTGATTTCCGAACTCCGATACAATATATCATCAAATGTGTACTTCGCCACATGTCCGCGTGAATGAAGCTTTCTAAAGAACTTCCCTTCCATCTCCTGAATGCGGGTAACATCTTGAAAGGCGACCATATCCCCCACTTTTTTACCTTTTAAAAATATCCCGACTTTTTTTACCGATAATTGAATGGATTGGTAAGCAACCGTATCTTTTTCGTATTCATCATCGCTTAAAAGCATATTACGAAATTTCCCGGGCTTTATTATATCGTATATGGAATTTCCATTTAAGCTCCCCTTGGCAATGGACAAAATCTCCTGAGCCGCCGTATTAAATACGGATATTTGTCCCTTTAAATCTATAGCAATAACCCCTTCATAGGCATAATTAAGAATCGTTTGGTAACGCTTGGTCTTCTCCTGTTCCCTTCTGCTGACAAGAGCTACTCGTTTCGCCTCAATCAACGCCTGCCGAAATGATTCCTTTCCAGTATCCACCAGAATGGCTCCCAACCCTATTTCTTCGGCATATTTACATGTACTTAAACCACTTAACACAACCTCACAGCCATCTCTGGCTGCTAAATCCACTAAACTGACTGAGGACTCGATATCATTTAATATATAGGACTGAATTGGCAAATCAACGATATCCGAAAGGTTTTCAACACCATAAATCATATTTAACGCACCTATGACAGCCACTTTTTTACTGCCAAAACGAGCCTTGCAATCATACAGGGAACGAATGAGATCGATACCCTGCACTGGTATATCAACGATTGGAATGAATTCATTGCTTTCTTTTAAAAGTTTCGTGATTAACCCCCTTGAGATGATTACATCAGCATCAAGCTTCAGCTTTCCAATCTTATCGGCATCCTCAACTACCTCCTCTAATACAAACTTCACCGATCCGTTATCATTGTTTTCCGATGCTTCCAACTTGTTGAATTCCTCAAATCTTTCAAAGGCGTCCGTAATATACCCTTTTCGAGGAACAACGAGTTTTATTTTTATCAAAACACCCACCTCCAACCTAAAATCATTTTGCTTTATTGGATAAAGCTCAAAGCCCTGGTCATACAAGGTCTTGATAGTTCGAGTTAGCTAAGAATGCCGTAAAGTTTTTCAATGCCAGAATATGAAAAGTTAATGCCTTAAGTACGCATGAGATTAATTCCCCATTTTATCAAGATATTCCATCTTTCACTTTTAAAAATAAAAAACCCTGTTATCGTGGGTTTTTTCATCACAAGGATTTCGATTGGTATTAAATATCACAATAAGAATGGTCATTCAATTCTTCTCAATAAAACTTGCTTTTCATCACTGGAAAACGCTTTTTAACATTATAATCAGTATAATGATTCTCAAGGGGAAAATCATCATGAATAAAATATCTATAATTTCTTAAAGTGGCATCGGCTTCTGCTTTTTCACCATAATCCCCCTCCCTTTCTCGCTAATAGGACTATATTCCTTTATTCTTCATACCAATGTGGAATTCCTTTTGATTTTATCGTTAGTGACAATAAAATTAGCCTACAAAAAGATTAACCCCGTTCAAGAATTCTGAACGGGGTTTTTAAATAAATAAGAGCTGTTTAATTTTGAGTTTTTATGGAGTTTAGTTCTCAAACATCATAAGTCTGTTCATTCAAGGTGGTTTTACTTGCGAACTTAAAAAGGATCGGCTATGACAAGGATTTTCCCTGCTTTAATATCCTCCATATATTGATCGACTTCGGCTTCCTCCAGTCCAAGATCCAATAATGGCTTCCTCAATCCGCCTGCTCCCGATGCTGCCCCGGCTGCGGCTCCGCCAAATGTGGTGAAAATCGGACCCGCTGCCAATATCGGACCAATTCCTGGTACGGCCAATGCACTCATTCCAATAAGCAGGCCTGTCAACCCGACAGCTCCGCCGGCTGCTGCCCCAGCTACTAATCCATCAGTTTTTGCCGGGCTGACTTCCTCGGCTTCAGTTGGTAATTTATCGATATTTTTTGCCACTACTGATATTTGATCGGATGTATATCCTTGTTCCTTTAAATTTTTGACTGCTGTAGTCGCTTCATTTTCATTATCATATATTGCTATAAACCTCTTGTCCATGGTATCTGCTCCTTTAAAAGTAATGTATTGTACAATACCCTTAATTGAGGTTTAATAACCTTCCATGAAAGAAATGAATTTCATTCCCGGATTTGCCCCTGGCCGTATATGAAGTACTTGCTTGATGTTAAGGCCGGTAACCCCATTGGTCCACGTGCATGCAGCTTTTGTGTGGAAATGCCGATTTCTGCGCCATAACCGAATTCAAAGCCGTCTGTAAAACGGGTGGAAGCATTGTGATAAACTGCTGCGGCATCTACTTTATTCAAAAATGCGTAAGCATTTTGTTCATCCCTCGTTAGGATTGCTTCAGAATGCTTGGAACCGTACCGGTTTATGTGATCAATGGCATCGGATACACCTTTTACAGTTTTCACGCTGAGTTTTAAAGCCAGGTACTCAGTTGACCAATCTTCCTCCGTAGCCGTTTTCGCTCTCGGAAAGGAGCTGCAAACCGCTTCATCTCCATATAATTCAATACCCTTTTCGTCCAGGAGTTCCAGAATACGCACTCCATTTTCTTTAAACCATTCTTCATGGATTAGAAGCCCCTCAATAGCATTGCATACGGATGGGCGCTGAGTTTTACCGTTTAAGACAATTTTCTCGACCATCGTGATATCTGCGGTCTGATCGATGAAGATATGGCAATTGCCTGCACCTGTCTCAAGGACGGGAACAGTGGACTCCTTAATGACCGTTTCAATTAAATTCTTTCCGCCGCGGGGAATCAAAACATCTAAATACTCATTAAGATGAAAAAGTTCCTTAGCGGTTTCACGACTTGTATCCTCGATCAACTGAACAGCTTCTACAGGGATTTCCGTATTCTCCAATGCTTTATGAATGGAAGAGACTAGTGCCATATTGGAGTATTTAGCTGAAGAGCTGCCTCTTAAGATGACAGCATTCCCCGTTTTCAAGGATAATGTAGCTGCATCGATGGTCACGTTAGGCCTTGCTTCATAAATCATTCCGATTACCCCGATCGGCACCCGTTGCTTTTTAATCAATAAACCATTCTCTTTTTCGATCGTCTCCAATCGTTCCCCAATCGGATCATTTAAATCGATTAAAAGCATAATGGCCGCTGCCATGTCATCAATACGGTTAACATTCAACATAATTCGATCTAATATAGACTCGCTGAGACCTTTTTTCCTGCCATCTTCCAGATCCTTTTGGTTTTCCTTTATCAAAAAATCTTTATCGATAATAAGTTGTTTAGCAATTTTTCCAAGTGCCTCATTCTTCTTTTCCGTACTCAAACCGATTAGCTGATAACTGGCTTTTTTGGCTGCCTTTCCTTTCGCCGTCACTTCACTCATTTCCAAATTCACCCTTTTTTCTTGAAATTTATTTTTTATGCTTTCACCCATTTATCGCGATGGATAACTTCTATGGAAGTGATTATAAGCTCGGATGTCCTCTTTCCCATCGCCTGTTTTAATTCTTCGTCGGAATAAAGGACCTCACCCCGCCCTAATAACCCATTTGCACCAAAGACTTCGACAACATCACCCTTATTGAAGACTCCTTTAATTTCATAAATTCCAGCTGGCAGCAGACTGCTGCCATTTGAAACTAAGGCCCTTTCGGCACCTTCATCAACGAAAATTTTCCCGGATACTTTTGAATGAAGTGATATCCATTGTTTGTTTTTCGTTACCGTCGTCAAGAGATCATTCCCAATATACGTGCCATCACCATTGCCTTCAAGGATTGTTAGAAGTTTATCACTCCCCAAACCAGAACCGATGAATACTTTCACCCCTAGAGACAATGCAGTTTGCGCTGCAATCAGCTTCGATTTCATCCCACCGGTTCCGACATTGGAACCTGCACCTTCTGCCATTTGCAATAAATCATCCGTTATTTCGGATAGCTTATCAAATCGTTTAGCCCCTGGATTTGTCTGTGGATTGGAATCATAAAGCCCATTAATGTCCGTTAATATGATCAAGTTGGACGCGTGGACCAGGCCGCTTACTAAGGCGGATAGCATATCATTATCACCAAAAGTCAACTCCTCGACCGATACTGTATCATTTTCATTTATGATCGGAAGGATGCCGCGTTCAAGCAATTCCATCAATGTGGCATATGCATTTTTATATCTATCTTTTTTCGAGAAATCTTTCCTTGTTAATAAAATCTGCGCCGGAACGATTCCAAAATGCCCCAATTGTTCCATATACGATTGAATCAATAGGCTTTGACCTACAGCTGCAGCAGCTTGTTTTCCTTTGAGAGTGACAGGTCTCGTCGGGTAGCCAAGCTTGCGAAAACCTGTCGCTACAGCACCTGATGAAACAAGGACAACTTCATGTCCGGCTTTCCTTAAAGCTGCCACTGCCTGGATATGATCGGAAAATTTATTCTGGTCGATTTCACCTTGTGTGTTGGTCAAAGAACTACTTCCTATCTTTACAACGATGCGTTTCTTTTCCATCGATTACTTCCTCCAATAAATATCTAAGACATGAAAAAAAGCCCTTTTCATCCTCGAAATAAGGACGAAAAGGGCTGCTCTCCGTGGTACCACCTTCATTGAATGCAAATTCATGCATTCCACTTTGCCTGATAACGCCAGGATTTGCGCCTATGTTTTGCATAGGACTCAAGAAGCAGGTTCTGCGCATTCCTGTCGCGGGCCTTCCAGCAATTGACGCCGCTCTCTGTCACAGTGATTCTCGCATACTAATCTTCTCTCAACGTTCATTGTTTTAATATAGTATGCAAAATTATCTTCTTGATGTCAATAACATTCCTTCGATGAATGAACCTTATAGCGCCATGGCTGGGCCGAAGAATTCATAGTGGATTTTATCCGTATCTACCCCAAGCTCTTTCAGGTAAGTGATGACGGCCTTCATGAAAGGCACAGGGCCGCACACATAATAATCAGCCTCAGGTTTAACAATACTGCTCAATAATTCCTTATCAACATACCCTTGCTTTGCAAAATTCGGCAGGTTCTTATCATCCTCACTCGGATTTTTAAAGACAAGGGATAAATGATAACTGGCAAGCTTGTGCGTTAGTTCTGTCAGTTCCGTTCTGAACGGCTGTAAAGTGCCTTTATCGGATGCGTGAATGAATTGGACATCACGCTCAGGTGTTTGTTCAGCTACTGCATGAACCATACTCATGAAAGGCGTTATGCCAACGCCTCCGCTCAAGAATACTGCCGGAGTTCGTTTTCCCAAATCAATGGTGAAATCACCTGCAGGAGCCGTTACTTCTATACTGTCACCCATCTGAATGGATTCATGCAAGTAGTTAGAGACCCTTCCATCAGGAGAGGTTCCAGGCTTTTCTTTTTTAACGGAAATCCGGAAGTAATCTTTTCCCGGAACATCAGACAAACTATACTGACGGTTGAATAAATAGCGTTCACCCGGTATCTCGATACGAACGGTAATATATTGTCCAGGAAGAAATGCTGGAACCTTGTCACCATTTGATGGCTTTAAATAAAAGGAAGTGATTACGTCACTTTCCCGCACTTTTTCCACCACTGTGAATCGTTTGAAATCAGACCATCCGCCGACCTGATTGGAAGCTTGATTGTACATTTCCTTTTCAATGCTAATGAAAACATCGGCAATGACTCCATAGGCCTCTCCCCAAGCTTGGAGGATCTCTTCTGTAGCCGAATCTTGTAACACTTCCTTGATTGCTCCTAATAGATATTCTCCAACAATAGGATAATGTTCAGCTTTAACAGCAAGACTTCTGTGTTTTTGTGCTATTTGCTTCACGGCAGGTAAGATTGTTTCAAGTTGATCTATATGTTTAGCCGCTGCCAAAACCGTGTTGGCAAGTGCAGTTTGCTGGCGCCCCTTTTTTTGATTGGCGTGATTAAAGACATTTAACAATTCAGGATGTGCTTCGAAAAGATTTTTATAGAATACAGTTGTGATAGTTGCACCATGCACTTCTAATACGGGTACGGTTGATTTGATAACATCGATAGTTTTTTGGGATAGCATAGGTAAACCCCTCTTCATAAACAAGTATTTTAAATACATGTTTATATTAGAACTTAAATGCATTAAAAGCAATATTTTTTATACATCTTTTTAAATAATAAGTTTTCATGTTTATAAAATGTTCACATTTATGATATAGTCTAATGGGGATAGAATGTGAGGCGATAAACATGAGGTTGACGAGTTATTCCGATTACTCACTAAGAGTGTTGATTTACCTGGCTTCCCACGACCAAAGCAAATTGTCAAATATTAAAGAGATATCTGAAGTTTATCAACTGTCTAAAAATCACTTGATGAAGATTGTTCATAATCTAGGTAAATTAGGCTATATTGAGACCATACGTGGAAGAAATGGCGGTTTCCGGCTTGCAAAATCACCCGCCGAAATAAATGTAGGGGAACTGGTACGGAGAACTGAAGAAGATTTTTATTTAGTGGAATGTTTTAAAGATCACGATAACTGTGTAATTTCTCCCGTTTGTTCATTGAAATTTGTCCTTAATAATGCCTTGGATGCTTTTTTAAAGGTCCTTGATCAATATACGATTGCAGACTTCAGCGAAAATAAAGTGATGCTCAAAACTTATTTCGATTCAGTTAAGCAGCATGACGAAAAGCCCGATTTTTTATAATCGGGCTCTTTTTCATTAACCGATGATTCGTTCAATCTGCCATTCCTTTTCCATTCGCAAATCCATGATCCCTGAACCCGTTTTCAATAGGACTTTAAGGGGATCGTATGGATTGATCATGATGATCGTCCCGTTTCGCCCATTGGTAAGCGTGACTTCTTTTCCGACTAAAGTGGACATTAATCGGTTTACAAACTCCAGCAGTATCTCTGGATTGAATTTACCGAACTTATCGCTGTTCATTTGCTCAATCACCTTATAAAACGGCATGGCCTGATGATATACACGATTTGAAGACATCGCATGGAATACATCGGCTATTGCGACGATTTTCGAATGATGATGGATATCATTCCCCATCAGACCATGTGGATAGCCTTTCCCATCTTCCCGTTCATGGTGCTGAAGGGCTGTTAATGCAATCGATGGTGGGATTCCTGGGATACTTTTAAGTAATTCATAACCATAAATGGCATGGCGTTTCATTTCTTCATATTCTGCCGCAGTCAGTTTACCCGGCTTTTCCAATATACTATCCGGAATCCTTGTTTTACCCACGTCATGCAGTGTGGCTGCCAGTGTCAGTGCTGAAAGGTTTTCTTTCGATAATCCAAGCTTCATCCCTAGATAAGTGGCAATGATTCCGACACCGATATTATGCTTATACGTGTACTCGTTATTTGCTTGCAGCTCTTCGAAAAGGTAATAAACATCAGGATTCTTTGCAGCTTGTGCAATGACAGGTGCTACCTCCGCTTTAATCTCTTCAACATTTTCAAGCTGTATTTTTCCTTCATTACGTATATCTTGAAAGATGTTTTTGATTCGAATAGAAGCTTTATTGATTCTTTCATGAATCTTTACTTTAGGTTGTAAATGATCTTCAGTTAGAGTAGATTCACCTTTTTTCAATTCTTCCATTTTGAAATCAATTTCAGGTATGGTAAGAGGCGGATTCGCTTTATTAATCAGCTTCCCTCTTCTATTTTTCATCGCTCTCACACTTTTCTCTATTTTTTACCTATAATACCATATCTGACATTGTGTCTTAATGAAAACAATTTTTTGGCACTTAAGTTCGGTCACTAAGTTCATTGCCTAGGCGTTTTAATTTTTCACCAACCGTACATTCTGAAATACAAAACTGATGGGCATACGTACGCCCCTTCTCTTTTCGAAAATGCTTTCGTAAAAAACAATCCTGGCAAAATGAAGCAAGAACATCTTCCACTTCTTCATATATTTTTTTCCTGTTCATTGTTGTTATGGCTCCTTTGATTCAACAATCTCTATTTTGCTGAAAATAGCTTTTCCCTGCAGTGCAAGTGTTGCCAGGCGATCAGCTTCCTGGTTTTCCTTCCGAGAAATTGGTTTGCAGACCGGAATGATCTTTAATTTATCCAGTTTCGCTTCAATGCGGTCCAGCCATTTATTTAAGTTTTCTTCCATACAGGGCCATTCACCGGAAAGTTGATTTAAGACAACGAGAGAATCCCCTTTAAAGACACAGCTTTGATGATGCACCCCAAGTTCTTCCATCTGACTGACCGCTTCATGAAATGCCGCATATTCCGCTTCATTATTGGATTCGAATTGGTCCAATTTCACGTTGGTGCGTAACCGCCAGAACTTCTTACCTTGTCGAAAGTAAATAGCTACACCGAGTCCTGCCACCCTTTCATCTTTTTGAAAACCGCCATCAAAAAAAACCGTCACATCCTGCGGCTCTTCCTCAACTTCCGTCAGGAGTTTCTTTAGCTCTTTCTTCGTCCATGTTGTATCGAATTCATCCTTGAATTCCACTTCTTTCAGCCTTCCTGCCTTTTCAAGATCCTCCGTAATGACCAGTGCAGTCCCGGCATCAAGCCAATCTGAAACGAAATCGGCAGATGGTTTTTTTGAAGCATGATATGTCCATTGCATAATTACCTTCAAAGATTTCCAGCTCCTTATCCATTCACCATTCATGCAGAACAGCTTACAATTTTCATACCTTTTTTTCGTCATACCCTTTATAATATATTGTAAGCATTTGAATCACTCTTTTTAATTATAGTTCCCATATCAGCCTGAAATTCTCATGTTTCAATCTTATTTTATATGAAACATTTTTTATAAAGGCATATTGACAGTTAAACTCGAGGAGGAGCATATATTGATCGAAGTGTATATTGATGGTGCCAGTGCGGGCAATCCCGGGCCGAGCGGCGCAGGTGTTTTCATAAATAATAACGGTGTGGTCGAGAGGCATTCAATTCCGCTTGGAAATATGGAAAACCATGAAGCGGAATACCATGCTTTAATCAAAGCATTGGAAATTTGTGTAGCCAATAAGTATCAAGTCGTTTCTTTCCGTACTGACTCCCAAGCCATCAACCAGGCCATTGAAAAAAGATTTGCAAAAAATAAGTATGCGATATTGCTGGAACGGGCGCTAAAGCTTTCCGACGAACTTGAATTATTTTTCATGAAATGGATTCCAAACCTTGAAAACAAGTCCGCGGATGAATTGGCGAGACGGGCCATTCGCATGAATAAGGCTGAGGAAATTCATGAACAAGACAGCTGATTTTTCGTTATTATTCGTTGTATTCATCTGGGGCGTGACTTTTGTTATGGTTCAAAACGCCCTGTCATTTCTTGACCCATTCACGTTTAATGCCGTCCGTTTCTTCATGGCCTTCGTTTTCTTGCTCATTCCATATATATCGACTTTACACAAAAGGGGGAAAACTTGGAATAAGGGCCTCATTATAGCCGGGTTTCATATTGGGGTTTGGCTTTTTCTGGGATATGGGCTTCAAACGATCGGATTGAATTATACGACTCCTGCGAAGACAGGCTTCATAACAGGATTAAGTGTCGTCATGGTACCGGTTTTTTCCTTGCTGCTTTTAAAACATCGGCTTTCCCGCAATACATTGATCGGTGTCGCAGCGGCAACCATTGGGCTTTATCTAATGACTTTCGCTGACCGCTCCAATTTGAATATCGGTGATTTACTGGTATTTTTATGCGCAATCAGTTTTGCCATGCAGATCATAACTACCGCTAGATATGCCAAGACCCTACCCGCTTTACCGTTGACGCTTATTCAGGTTTCGACCGTATCTTTATTATCATTTGTTTCAGCCTTCATTTTCAACGAGAATCATTCCGTCATCTTCAGCTCTGAGGTCATGTTACAGAAGGATGTATGGACTGCTTTATTGGTTACTGCAGCCCTTGCCACGGCGTTCGCCTTTTTCGCACAAACCTTCTTCCAAGCTTATACGACACCTACAAGAGTGGCGCTGATCTTTTCTATGGAACCGGTTTTTGCTGCGTTATCCTCATACATATTGATAGGGGAAAAATTGACTACCGCCTCCATCATCGGCTGCGCATTCATTTTCTTGGGAATGATTTTCGCTGAACTGCCTGTTAAGAAAAAGAAATCGGTGACACAGGAGTTTTCTTGAAAAGCCCAATTAAATAAATCGGACTCCCAGTTACGAAGTCCGATTTATTTAAGCAGCCCCTGTTCTTTTGCAAACGATACCGCTGCACTACGCGTTTCAATGCCATTTTGTTTTAAGTTTTCCAAAAAGGAAATATAAAAACTGCCATCAAAATTCTTTTGTACCTTCAATGTCAATTCTATTGCTGCATTGACTAAAATATCACTTGCATCCGTGTAGCGCTTACCAAAATAAATAAAACCAATAGCGTCATTACCAAAAGTGAATCCCTTACCCTCTAAAAAACTAACATACTCTTCAGTTGACTTCGCCAATTCTGCATCCACTCCATACTTCATACCTTATTTTCATCTTACCGTATATCAAAGATTTTGACTATCCATTTTTCGACAAAAAAATCACCATACAAAATAACGGAGCTCCCATTTGGAAGCTCCGCTTGTTTGATTAAATCATTCGCAGTAAAGCCCTGAATTCATGATCATTAGCCAGATTTTTTACCTTCTCGCGATCATACTGATAGACCGCATCGTCCAAAGAACATGAAATTGGTACATCACATTTTATTTCTGCTAGCTTTCTGGATAAATGAAGCATATCGACGGCGGATTCAATTTTAGCCCGCTGCCCATTCGTCAATGAAGCAACATTTTCAAGAATCCCTTCGATATTTTGATACTGGATCAATAATTTCAACGCTGTCTTTTCCCCTATTCCTTTAACTCCGGGATAGTTATCAGCTGTATCACCCATTAAAGCTTTTAAATCGATCATTTGTCTTGGTGTAATCCCTTTCCATTCAAAAAAGCTATCGGGATTATGCACCTCATAGTTACCATACCCTTTTTTTAACAAAAGTACGGAAATGTTTTCATCTATTAACTGCAGCATATCTTGATCGCCAGTCAATATACCCACCCGGCTATTTTGGGCAGATGCCTTGGCAATTGTCCCGATACAGTCATCCGCCTCATATCCAGAGAGCCCTATGTTAGGGATATCAAATGCTTCAACCGCTTTTTTCGCCAGGTCGAATTGAGGAATCATTTCGACTGGAGCTTCTGATCGATTAGCCTTGTATCCATCAAATAATTCATTTCTGAAGGTCTTGCTGCCCATATCCCAACAAACCGCTACATGACTGGGTGAAAAGTGATTCACCGCCGTCAGCATATGCTTCAAAAAACCTTGAACGGCATTGGTTGGTATGCCTTTCGAGTTAATCATGAATTGACCAGTAACAGCCGTTGCATAAAAAGCTCTAAATAAAAGCGCCATCCCATCGACAAGCATAAAGGAAGGGTGCTGCTCGTTTTCTTTCATTAACACATTATCACCTCTATCATGATGTACTTCCATTTTAACATAACCGTCCCCTTTTTTAAGGATCGTTTAATTGGAAAAAATATTATTCAATTGGATTATCATCATAGGAGATCCAGTCACTGAAACTGCCAATATAAATCTTCACATCTTTAAAACCCGCTTCTTTCAGGGCGATATAATTTGGTGATGCGGTTACACCTGAACCGCAGTAAACAATGATTTCATTATCATTACCGATGCCTGTGAAATTCGACTGAAGATCTTCCTTCTTTTTAAAATAGCCATTTTCCAGAACGTTCGTCCACACCTTATTTACGGCACCAGGTATATGGCCGGCTTTTTTATCAATCGGCTCCTCAATTCCCTCGTAGCGTTTAGATTCCCTTGAATCGATTAAAATGACATCGTCTGGCCTATTCATTGTGTAATTCTTTACTGTTTGGAAAGAAGCAAAAACGGACTCATTTAAATCAATATGATATTCAGCTGGCACATAATTCGTTTGATTCGAGTCAATGGGATAGCCCGCATCCCTCCAGGCGCGATATCCCCCGTTAAGAACAAAAACTTTCCTATGTCCAAGGTAGCTCAGCAGCCACGCAAACCTGGAAGCAAAAGAACCTTCTCCGCCATCATAAGCAATGAGTACCGTATCATTGGTGATTCCATGTGATTCCAGTTTACCTTTAATGGTTTCCAGGTCAGGAAGAGGATGTCTTCCTCCATGTTCTTTAACCTGACCCGATAAGTCCTTTTCTAGATCGAAATAAACAGCGCCTGAAATATGGTCTTTTTTGTATGCCTTATACCCTGCATCAGGAGTGCCTAGCTGAAAGCGGCAGTCACAAATTCTGATATCATTGGAATTCAACAACGGCAACAGCTCTTCTTTTTCGATTATTAAACTCATCTGTATAACCCCCTACTTCAAAATGGCCCAAATTAATTCATTAAGCTCCGTTTCCATGCTCTTCCCTTGATGTAGCCCAGTTATCTCATTCTTTAAGGAAAGTGATTTCCCTTCCAATAGCAAAAGATTCTTTTCACTTTCATTGTTGCTTATACATTCTTCCATTTGTTTTGCCTTGAATATCCGGGTCATCCCGGTTTTCAATTCTTGATCAATTGAAACCAAATCAAGTAATTCCCATACCGATAAAGGTGGCAGTGAACCCCGTTGGATGATATATTCCAAGATTAAATATGAACGGCATACTTGTACCCATATTTTTAGTTCTTTTCTTTTGGTTTCTTTTGTTTTTGTCAATTGTTGAAGATTGTCGCTCATCATCCGATAATAATGGTGCCCCAGTGCCTTTTTGGAATAGCAATCCGCTATCAAACCATTCATCTTCCTATAATAATCCGGATGCATAATCAACTTGATTTGCGACTGAAATAATTCAAATAAAGCAGGATTACTCTTTAAGGTAAGACGTGATGTTTTAAATAGATCCCAGCCTTCCATGTCAAATTGGCCTTCTTTCATTTGAATGACTTCAACTGGCTGACTTAAGCTGAGGTATGATCGCTTATCATTATGAACATATATAAATCGAACATCATAATCAGATTGGCCGGATGCTAAACCAAAAGAATGGCTGCCAGTAACAGCAGCCATCAAAATGGTCATATCCTCTTTCTTTTCCAGGTATCTCAATCTTGAAATAAGGTTTTCTTTCATGAATGAACCTCGTTTCTATTTCGAATGCATTTTTGCCAATTCAGCTACAGCATTTTCATAATACGGTAAATCGACCGTTTCCTCCAATGCTGCACGTAAGCCTGCAAAGATATCCGATATTTCCGTTTTAAACTCTTTTTGAATCGCAAGTAACTCTTGATCGAGGACTTCAGTATACATTTCGAAAATCCGCTCACCCTGTTCTTTAACATATATAAGGGCAGGTTCATCCAAACGCTTCTGAAGCCCTTCGCTCATTTTCGCTTTCTCATTTTTTTCAAAGAAAGATTTTGGATTTTTAAATAATGCTAATTCCTTTTTGAATTCTCCCGTATCCAATTGGGCAAAAGCTCCTGTAAATTCAATGGACTCCCTCTCATTAGGCTCATATGGCTGCAATGAAAGGGTTCTTCTTACTTTTTGCATTTGCTGAAGCAAACTGCTTTGTTTCTCATTCAGTAATTTATTTACGAACATTTCCGTCCTTAATGCCGTTGCCCGCATTTCCTGGGCAAGGTCAAAGCCTAACGCATCCAATAAGTTCTTCATCGATTGCTTGAGGACAATTTTCAGATCGCCTCCATCATCTTTTAAAACAGCCGGATTGAACGATTCTTTAAAGAAATCATTAAACCGGAAGAAGACTCGTTGTTTACTATAGAAGGTCAATTCGTCGACTTCTTTTTTCAAACGCTGCCTTTCTGCATCCCCTTTAATGACTGAGAGGAGTTCCGAAATGGACTGTGACTCTTGAGAAAGGGTCTCCAGGGCATTTCGTTTCGCTTTCTCATCCTGCCTTGAAGCTGTAATTACATCTCGTAGCAGTTCTTCCGTTCTTTTTACAGCCGCTTGAGCCGATTCAATTGCAAGTCCAGTTAAATCGTTTTCTATGAAAGAATCGAATTGGCCTTGGAATTCGGAAATTCCGCTATTAGGAAGGAAAGAATGCTTAAATGAACCAGGCGTTTGTTTTTCCATCAACGCTCCCTTACTCGTAAGCGGGAACAGTTTTGGAAAACGGATTCCGAATCCATTCAATTGATCTGTGACATAATCCATCACTTCGTCCAATTCGTCAGTGGTTTGAGCCAGATCGACGGCATTGACAATGAAAAACATCTTATCCATAGCGAATGAATCTTTCACACGTCCAAGTTGTATCAAGAACTCCCTGTCCGCCCGTGAGAATGGGTGATTATAATAGGTCACAAAAAGAATGGCATCCGAATTCTTAATATATTCGAAAGCTGCTCCTGTATGTCGTGCATTTATCGAATCCGCCCCAGGCGTGTCAACAAGGACCATCCCCTGCTTTGTCATTTCACAGTCATAACGCAATTCAATCAGATCAACAAGACATGACTTGGACTCTTCTGCAGCAAAACGTTTAAATCCTTCAAGATCTACCGTAACCACATTTCCTAGATCATTTTGGTACTCAGGCAGCCCTTGATGAAAAGCCCTTAGAAAGGATAAATGAGTCTTCCCCTTATCGACTTCCCCCGCCTTCGCAATGATTTGCCCTGCTAGTTGGAGGGCTTCATCTAGAGTCTTTGCCGATTTATCAAAAGCTGCCAAGGCCAGGCTTACATCTTCCAACAGCATTGCTTCGGTCTTTAATTTGACGGTTGCCGTTCCATGTGGATGCTCAGCGTCCGAAGACATGATTTTGTTGATTGCGGCAGTTGTCGGATTTGGTGAAACAGGAAGAACGCTTTCTCCCATCAACGCATTGGCAAAGGAAGATTTGCCCGCACTGAATGCACCGAAGAGGGCAACCGTGAACGTCTGCTGTTCCAAGCGATTTGCCTTCTCTTTCAATTCCTTATAAAGTGATTGAAATCCTCTCAAAGGTTGTATAAGCTTGGCTGCCTGTTGTAAACTCGCTGCAGTCTCCATCAGCTTTTCTTTTCCGCGTAAATCAGCAGCATCAGATGAAGAAACTGTCACGGAAGGTACAGCTTCCTTGTTTTCTTTATCATAATCACTTTCAGGTTGTTCGTTGACGGACCTTGAATTACTTCCTTTTTCGGTTTTCATGATTTTGACCGTAATATTTTTTTCCTCTTCATTCCATTGAGTTAACAGCATATCGATATCACGCTCATCTGCTAATGATTCAGTTTGATGGGCAATGGCCTCTAAACGCTCCGTTTGGTAAACGATTTCCGCGTTCATCGCAGCAGTAACTTTAAGGGCTTCCGCAAATTCAGAATATCCTTCAAGCTCCTTATCGATGGATATAGACTGCCGTTCCACTATTCCTTCCATAACGGTAACCATTTCATTCAAAAATCCTTCAGATACATCACGTGCTTTCTTTTTGATGGCTGATGCTAAATCATTCGTATAGTTTAAAACGTATTCACCCGTAATATCGACTTGAGGCCTCAAAGAATTTTTTATGTAAGATTCCGTTACCTCGATCTGAAGTGCCTGAGCCTTACCTTCAAGTGTTGAATCATGGATCTCCGCTTGATTAAGCATTTTAACTGCTAATTCTTTAATATGCCATTCAAGCTGGGTTTTTACCTTTTCTTGTAGATCGCTCAAGAACGCCTTGATACGTGCCTCACGTTCGGCATCCGTTTTTTTCTTGGCAAATAATAGACCCATTTTAAAATCTGGCTGAGCCGATTCCAAGAAAGATTTACCCAGGTCCCGTGTTGCCGCGGGCATGATGTACGCACCTTTCAAAATCGTTTCTAATGCATCAGCGTAATGTACCTTGATGTCCTCTATGCGTCCCGTTAATGATTTTTTTTCTTTCAATAGGCTGTCTACTTGATTCGTCAGGTGTACTCGTTCTTCATGAGGAAGTTCTGACAATACTTCAAAATCATCGGCATGTTCCTCTTCATACTGCTCCTTCAGCCAATTAAGATGCCTTTCGACAAGGGCATTAGCAGATTGCATGATGGCATCTTTGCCATCATTTAGACCTTTGCCAGCCATTTCATATATGAATTGCTTGACCACTTCTATTTCATTTTCACTATTGTTCAAGTCTCTTACGGAAGTATAAAAAATCCCGTCAGGATATACATTCCAGTTCGCAAATGCTTCAGAAACGGAAAGCTTGAAGTCTTGAAAGCTAAGCTCGTTCTCATCATGCTTATCAATCATATTGATAATTAAGTATGTCGGTTTTTCAGCCTCTAACAGCTCTTTAGTGAATAGGAAGTTCACCTCTGATTGGACGTGATTGTAGTCCATGACATAGAAGACGACATCAGCTAGATGCAAGGCAGATTCCGTAGAAACTCTATGTGCATCATCTGTTGAATCAATTCCTGGCGTATCCATGATCGCACATGAATCCGGCAGTGAAAAATCATTGGAGCTTATCGTTATTGCCGATACTGAGTCTCCATCCTTGGCAAATTTCTTGACCTCTTTAAAATCATAAGGTGCAGGAAATAATACTGGTGGCTGATGATGGTAAAAGACCTTGGCATAGTCTTCCCCTTTTTGGACCTTTACCGTATTCGCACTCGTTGGAATCGGACTTGAAGGCAGTACTTGATCACCAAGGAAAAAATTGATCATACTGGATTTCCCCGCTGAAAAATGCCCGCAAAATGCAATGATGAACTCCTCTTTATTCACTTTCATGATTAACTGTTTCAGTTTATCGGCATTGCCTGTATCACCTGCCGATTGAAATTTCTCATACATGGCAGTCAAAATCCCCAATTTGGACTGTTGCTTTAATGTTTCTTGAATCATGAATCCATACCCCTTAATCTATCGTCATTTTGATATTCTTATTGTAAACGATTTCGTTTGTTATTCATACCATCAGCTTTATTTTTACTATATGATTCATTACATTCCATGTTCAAAAAAAAAACCACCGATTGGTGGATTCATGCAGTTTGATTCATATTGACTTGGAATGCAAAAAAAAACCAGGATGTTTACCTGGTTGTAGGGGTGGGGTTAAAAGCAGCTCGGTTTTCAATTGGTGACTCGGTATAAGGTTTTAATGCCTTTGCCGGTTTTTGAATATTATTCAATACATGTTTCATCACAAAACCATATGTAGCGATTGTCAATAAAATGAATACCCAAACCATTACCAACACCATCCTCTTATATATTGTTTAGCTTTTAGTTATTAGTTATTAGTTATTAGTTATTTAAATAAAATTATCGAGATCCGAATGAGAATAATTTTCATCTTCATTTAGAATCTTATCACGAACGATAATCATTTTCAATAAGAAATTAAATTTTTTTATTATTTTCCCTTAAAAACCGTAGAATATTCCGTATGTTCCTTTAATGCCTTCTCTTCCAGCGGGATTCTTACCGTCATCATCCAAACATTCAATAAACTAAAGATGATAGCAGTATAATATGCATTGAATAATAAGGAAATAACTAAAATCTCAGTTGCGACTATGATATAGTTCGGATGTTTGAAATATTTATAAGGACCTTTAATGACTACATCGGCATCAGGAACCACTATGATTTTTGTATTCCAATGTTTTCCTAATGAACGGATTACCCAAATCCTGCCTGACTGCGCAATTATAAAAAGGGTCAGCCAAATTGGCCAAAGTCCAGACATATTCCTTTCAAGCACGATCACTTCAATAATGAGAACAATAAAAAAACTAAGATGCATTAGAACCATCCACCTGTAATGGGACTCACCGTATTCCACTGCTCCTGCAGCTTTCAGCTGTTTTTCATTTTGTTTGGCGATATATAATTCAACCAGGCGCTGTATAGCGATCAAGATAATGAGAATGGCAAAGATCATCACTTCCACCTCATTAACACAAGTTCAGATGAAAACCCAGGCCCTAATGCAGCAGCCAGGCCCATCTCACCTTTATTCCCGCCCCGCTGCATGAACCTCTCCAGAACATACAAAATAGTCGCTGATGACATATTGCCAAATTCGCGCAATACGCTCATTGACTCTGCCGTCATGCTTTCATCGAACCCGAGAGCTTCGTGATATGCATCAATTACTTTCTTGCCTCCAGGATGAGCGATGAAATCTTTTATATCATTTAAATCGAATCCATTCTCCATTAAGAACTCTTGAACATTCGGTTTAAGCCAATCCTTGATGATTGTAGGGATATCTTTCGAAAAGATCACGTATAACCCTTGATCTTTTACATCCCAACCCATGACATCCAATGAATCCGGCATAAGCGTCGATTGCGAATCCAAAAATTGCAAATGTCTTACTTTTTTTGAAAACTGTTCATTCGGCACTTCATCACCGCAAACCAAAACACAGCTTACTCCGTCGGAAAATAAGGAAGTCCCAATTAAATTGCTTTTGGAGATATCATTCCTTTGAAATGTCAAACTGCATAACTCCACGCTTAAAACAATGACCTTCGCAGTCGGGTATGCTTGGCAATATTCAAAAGCACGTGATAGTCCACTCGCTCCCCCTGCACAGCCAAGCCCCCAAATCGGAATCCTTTTAGCATGCGGGTTAAATGGAAGTTCATTCATTATCCTGGCATCAATGGTCGGGGTGGCAATCCCAGTGCTTGAGATAAAGAAGAAAGCATCTAACTCGTTTGCCGGCAGTTCTTCTTTTAAAAATGATGTGTTCGCTAAGCATTTTTCTATAGCTTCTTTCCCAAACTTGACTGCCTGCTGTATATATAAATCATTCCGCTCGGCAAAAGAATGATCCTCTTTAAACCAATCGAGATCATTTGAAAAATATCGATTCTCCACTTGTCCATTCTTAAAGGCCTTCAGTAACCGTTCTATATTCTTAAAAGATGCTCCAAATATTTCTCTCGAAAATTCCATGATTTTTTCCTGTGAAAGTAAATATGGCAGCTTTACATGTGATGCAGATAATAAATACGGCATGATCCCACCCCTAATTATTCATGATATGGTTAATATACCCACCAGGATATCAATTATGCTTTATAGCTAAATGGTTATATTTATCTGGATTTTATAATATTTTTTCCTTTTTTCTTATAGAAAAAAAGACTATAAATTCGATAAAAGAACATAACCATACAAGTGGGAATGAAATTGGAAATCAACACTATAATCACAAAATTGTTATATGGAACCATCCAGGGCGGTAGTCCCTTATTCCTTTCTCTTTGGACATTCAAAAGCCTTACATTATAAGACTGCCTTTCGAACAGGAACCCAATAGCGTCCTTATTGGCATGACAGGGGATATCCGTGGGAGAATAATGATTGAGGGGACTAACGGATGCATGAGTAAAATAGGTGAAAGTATGTTCGGCATCCCGTTAGAAGGTGAAATGCTTGATCTTATGCAGTAGAATTCGGCAACATAATTGCCGGTAATATTACCGCCTCTTTAGCAGAAGAGAATCCATTGATTTATATTACACCGCCCACCGTCATTGTGGGCAATGGCGAAATGCATGTTACCCATATCATAAAAAGGCGTAGGTACCCTTCTTATCATCTTAATGATCGAAATGTAATTCACGAAACAATAAAACCCCCTTACCGATTTTAGGTAAGGGGGCACTTTCATTCTTCCTTCTTTACTGAAGATTGATTTTGCACTTGTATGATGATATTTTGAAACTCCTCTTTTCCACACACACTGCACCTATACTCCTGGCTTAGAATGGTCCGACAATGAATACAATATTTTTTCTCCATCCCTATCACTACTTTCCTGAACATATACTATCAATATATTCAAAAAGTGAAGAGAGTTTCCTTTTATCTGACAAAAGGCCAATTTGATTATCAATGATATTATTCGGCCTAAATGTAAAAATGCCCAAAATCCTCATCATCTGAGAAATTTGGGCATTTAATGGGTGAATCTATCAAGTTTAGCGAAACTATTTTCAGGCTACATTTTGACCTTCAATACGCGTTTCCTTCACTTTGCCTTTTGTAGGGACGATGTTAAAGACAATATTCAAGAAAATGGCTGTCAAACTTCCGGCTACAATACCGTTTTCAGTTAAGATTTGAAAGCTTTCCGGAATTTGTGCAAATAACTCAGGAACGACCGTCACTCCAAGTCCCATACCTACTGAACAAGCGATGATCAATAAATTTTCTTGAGAAGCAAAGTCCACTTTGCTCAACATCTTAATTCCAGCGGCAATTACCATCCCGAACATTGCAACCATTGCACCGCCAAGCACGGATGAAGGGATAATAGTCGTGAATGCACCGATTTTCGGAACAAAACCTATGAAAATGAGAATGCCGGCTGTTGTGTATATGACATTTCTTGTTTTAATGCCTGACAATTGAATCAAGCCGACATTTTGTGAAAAAGCTGTATAAGGAAACGAATTGAACAAACCGCCAATCATGATGGCAAGTCCTTCAGAACGATATCCGCGAGCTAGATCGTCTTCTGAAATCTCTTTGTCCGTGATTTCACCAAGGGCATAATAAACACCAGTCGATTCCACCAAGCTGACGATCGCCACCAATGTCATTGTAATGATTGCCGTGACGTTAAATGTCGGAGTTCCAAAGTAGAAAAAATGTGGCATATGCAGCCAATTGGCACTGACCACTGAGCTAAAATCCACTTTTCCAAGGAAGAAGGCCGCAAAGGTTCCCACTAACAGCCCCAATAAAATAGAAATGGAGCGTACGAATCCCGTCGAGAATTTATACATGAATATAATGAATAACAAAGTTCCAAAACCAAGAGCTACATTATTCAAGTCTCCGAAATCAGCAGCTCCCTGGCCTCCACCAAGGTTGTTGATGGCAACAGGAATGAGCGTAATGCCAATAATCAAAACGACCGATCCAGTGACAATGGGCGGGAAGAACCTTGCCAGTTTTCCGAAGAACTTACTAATGATAATGACGATCAATCCCGACGCCAAAATAGATCCATAAATGGAGTTGATTCCATATTGCGTACCAATTGCAATCATCGGGCTAACTGCTGTAAATGTGCAGCCTAAGACGACCGGAAGCCCAATTCCAAAGAATTTATTTTTCCACACTTGCAATAAAGTTGCTATCCCACACATCAAAATGTCTATCGAAACTAAATAAGTTAACTGCGCTGCAGTCAATTCCAGCGCCCCACCGACAATCAATGGAATGACGACGGCACCGGCATACATGGCGAGAACATGTTGTAATCCTAAGGATGCAACTTTTAATGGTGATTGATTAGACATTGACGGCTGCTCCTTCCTTTTCATCAGTGAACGTTATCTCACCGAATTTCAACTCAGCAATTCTCGCAAGTGATTCCACTTGGAAGCCTTGTTCCCTAAGATCCTTACCACCACTTTGAAATGCTTTTTCAATCACGATGCCGATTCCGGCCACTTCTGCTCCAACCTGCTTACAGATTTCCACCAAGCCCCTGGCTGCCTGTCCGACCGCAAGGAAGTCATCGATGATCAAGACCTTATCTCCAGCTTCAATATATTTATTGGAAACCGTAATGGTATTGGTTTCTTTTTTTGTAAAGGAATGAACGGAAGCCGTCACTAAATCATTTGTTAAAGTAAGTGATTTACGTTTACGGGCAAAAATGAGCGGAACTCCCAATTCCAAAGCAGCCATCAAGCCAGGACCAATGCCTGATGATTCAATTGTCAGCACTTTCGTGATTTCCTTGTGTTCGAAACGTTTAACGAATTCTTTACCAATTTCTTTCATTAGCATAGGATCCATTTGATGATTTAAGAATGAATCTACCTTTAAAATATCTTCTGATAAAGCTTGACCCTCGGACAAGATTTTTTCCTTTAAAAGTTGCATGAAGGTTCCTCCCAATCTTGGATGTTTATTGACCCATAAACCACACAATTATTTCCCGGCATATAAAAAAGCCCAAGAAATATTGCGGCACTTTTTTGGAGTGAAGCAATACTTCTTGGGCATGAATGAAAAATGAATCAACAAAAGCCTTCATTACGCAACAAGATCTATTACTCACCCATAGTCGAATTATTTACGGTAATTCGGTAGAAACTTGCAGGCCATATCCCTGCTATTATACGAGTGAAACATTATATTATATTAATATCTGAATTATACCAACGCTGGCTCTATTTGAAAAGTAATTTATGATAAAAAGCCGAACTTTAAATTAAAAAAATAAATCATTATTCGTATTATTAGAAAATTGTGAAATCACCAAACCTAAATAACTTGGATTTCCTATCAAAAAAAACACCATTTTCCATTTTACTGGTATATACCATGCGTTTTTGTAGCGACCCTAAAAAAAGAAGAAGGGTTTGAGATTTAACCCAAGTCCTTCTCAGACTGTAGGCAAACTTCGATTAAAATCGAGTTTGTCTACAGTTTTTTATGGTTTGTACAATTCGACCGTTGATTTCCTCTACAGGCACTCGCTTTCCGCGGGCGGTCCGGGAGCCTCCGGGGTCTCCCCTGTACTCGCTTTTCCCGCAGGAGTCTCGCACACCCGCACCAATCAACTTTTTTTAAACTTTTAGATAGAATCCTTTTGCTTAAAGTCTTGATTGTTTTTAAATTTATAAAACTTGAGGGAATGAGGATGCTTTCTATCATGATTCTATTCAGCGAAATCAAATGAAAATGATCACTTTAAATCAACTAGTGCAGCGAACCATTTGGTTCGTGAAATGGAGGCTGCCATTGACTTTTTTTCATTTATGATTTGGTGAAAGATATGTATTCAACATATAAAGAGGGCTATCGTGAGTACAAATCACCAAAACACCTCTGTGCAACATGCTCATCATCTTTATCACGGTGTACAAAAGAATATCAAAAAGTGGTGACACGGCCTATCTGGCAAACATATGCGGAAGAAGCAGATCATCTGCGTCATCATTAAGATGTAAAACCTATATATACGAAACGTAAAGAAAGCGTGTATTCGCAAATGCAAAAGAATGGTATTTAAAAATTGTCAATGCAGGCGATGCTTACTTTCGCTGCTGTTATTTTAAAGAAGATGGCCAATTGGACATGGTAAGGTCCAAAAATGGCCTAACCTGGTGGGCTTGCAGAGCCCCCAATCTCTTAATTTCAGGCGGAAATTTAAAGGGAATTTCAAAAGGGGTTTCGGAATTTTTAATTCCGAACCCCTTTTGTCTACAAACTGAGAAGGGCTTGAGATTTAATCCAAGTCCTTCTTCTTTGCTTCATTTGATTTTATAAACTTCTTTATATTTATCTTCAAGATACTTTATTAAATACTGAACATTCAGGCCTTCCCCTGTCGTTTCTTTCAAAACCTCCAGAGGCTTTTTTGTTTTTCCGTATTTATGTATTTTTTCATTAAGCCATTTCCTGATTGGTTCAATATCACCCGCTTCCAACAGTTCATCAAAATCAGGCAAATCTTTAAGCATCGATTGCTTGATTTGAGCTGCATACATATATCCCAATGCATAAGAAGGGAAATAACCAAAGCTGCCATCTGCCCAGTGTACATCTTGCAACACGCCCATTGCATCATTTTCAGGCACAATTCCCAGATAATCCTTGTATTTTTCATTCCAGACTTCCGGTAAATCCTTCACTTCAAGTTCCCCATTAAAGAGGGCCTTTTCCAGTTCATACCGAATCATAATATGTAGAGGATACGTCAGTTCATCTGCGTCAATACGGATGAACGATGGTTTTGATTCGTTAATGCCCCGGTAAAATTCATCCAGCGTCACATCTTGGAATTGTTCGGGAGCATATTCCTTTAATAAGGAAAATTTATTTTTCCAAAAGCTATGGTTCCGTCCAATGAAGTTTTCAAAAAACAAAGATTGTGATTCATGGATCCCCATTGATGTCCCGCTATCGAGAAGTGTTCCGGTTAACTCTTCAGCGATATTCTGCTCATAAATGGCATGTCCACATTCATGAATGGTACCAAAGATTGCCCCCCTAAAATCATTTTCATCGTATCGGGTCGTCACCCGGACATCGCCCCTATTTATTCTAATTTCAAAAGGGTGAACTGTTTCATCAAGCCTGCCAGCCTTGAAATCGTATCCTAGCTGTTTTAAAATTTCCAAGTTGAATTGATGCTGTTTTTCTTTTGGAAATTCTTTATATAGGAACGAAGTTTCCGGTCTATGTTCGCTTTTTGCAATCTGTTTTACCAAGGGAACGATCCTCGACCGAAGCTCACTGAATACGCCATCAAGTATATCTACAGTCATTCCTGGTTCATATATGTCTAAAAGGGTATTATATTTCGTCCCTTCATATCCCCAGTACTCTACGAACCTGCGGGTATATGCTACAATTTGCTCCAGATAAGGTTGAAATAAAGAAAAATCAGCTTTTTCCCTTGCCTCTTCCCATGCACTTTCGGAACGCGATTGTAAAATGACGAATTCCTTATATTCGTTCACAGGAATTTTCTTATTCCTTTCAAACTCTTTTTTACACTCTTGTACCATCTTATTCGTCGATTCACCAAGAATGGCTTTATCCATCGAAAGTTCTGCAATGAAGGATTCCATTTCCTTACTTGTGCTCATATTAAACACTTCGGAGGAAAGCATACCGATAACTTCGGAACGCTGCTCAACTCCCTTTTTAGGTGCACCTGTACGCAAATCCCAAAAAATTAACGCGAGAGCTTCATTATAAGCAGAGATTTTCTTTACATATTCTTTAAACTCTTTTTCTATCAGATCTATACCCTTTTTTTTCATATTCACTGCTCCTTCCAACTACACTTTACCATATTATACAAAAGTCTTTCATATCAGAACCACTCCGATTAATAAATTAAAATAAAAAAGAGCCAAGGGGTTCCCTTGGCTCTTTTTTTTGGGGGTATATTTAAATCGTTACAGGAAGAATGGTTACAATCTTCTCTTTCACATGTTCCGAAAGATTCTTTTCAATCAAAATCTGGACGGTTCCCGAATCATTGCTCGTCCTGATCAAACGCCCTATTCCCTGGCGCAATCGAAGGAGCATGTATGGAAGATCCACCTCTTCGAATGCATCGGTAACCGAGTTACGTTTGGCTTCGAAAACCGGATCGCGAGGCGGGAAAGGAAGCGAGTGTATCACTACATTTTGTAATGAAGGTCCTGGAACATCAAGTCCCTCCCATAAATGATAGGAGAAAAGGACAGATTGCTCATCCTCTTGGAACTTCTTAACAAGCTCGCTGATTTCCGCTTCCCCTTCAAAATAAAATGGATAGGATGATACTGGGCAGTTTTCCTTGAACCATTGCAATTCTTCTTTTGAGTGGAATAACACTAGTGTTCGACCTTCATTTTCCTCAATTGTATTCATTGTATATTGAAGTTTTGCCAATTGGTCTCCATTTTCGAAGACCGGCATGTTCATTTTCATGACTTCATCGTAATCAAATGGTGATTCAACGGAAAAGCTGTCATACTTTTCTATCCCTAAACTATCTGCAATATATTGGAAGGATTTATTATCCGATAATGTTGCCGATGAAAAAATGTAAGGGATTTTTTTCGAGAATACCTGTTCAGACAAGATATCCTGCACTAGCCTTGGCATGATCACCAATGTTTTGGTCATTTCATTTTCTTCAAACCAGGAAACGGCCTGTTCATCCTTCACAAATAGAGAAAGGGAGTAGCCCAGCTGCTCTAAATACTCTTCCGTCACTTTTAAATCATAATCATTGATCGTGTACATTTCCGCTTCAAAAACTAGGTTCTCCTCTAACTCTTCAACCTTTTTATGAAGCTTTTGGGCAAAGCTTGTTATTTCTTTTGACATTGGGATTTCATAACGATTAGACCCGCTGACATGTATCGCTTTTTCATCCAACAAATCAAAAAACTCTTCATTGATATCAATTAAGTCCTCGATGATGTATAAGGTTTCTTCACGAACCTGATTGGCTGTTAGCAATTCCAGAACCGAAGCGAGGGTTTGTTCCCCAACTTTATAAGTTAAAGCCTTTTGAGCAGCAAATTCCAAAAGATGGCCTTCATCAAAGACAACACAGCTATGTTCAGGCAGTAATGGTAACTGTCCTTCACGCTTACGCTTTTCCTTAGTCCATACATGCTCCATGAAGAAGTCATGTGAACAAATGATCAAATCACTTGATTTTCGATAGTGGTCCCGTGATAGGGTTTGCCCACAACGATGGCGTTTATCACAAGTAAAACAGTTTTGAAGCTGATCCCAGCCAACTTTAGACCAGTCTTCATCATTTAAATATGGATACTGTTTACGGTCCCCATATGGTGTATAGGCGTTCATGGATGAGTTATCATGAACAAACTTGGGAAGTTCATCATAGAGCTGATCTATCCCCTCTGAATCCTCATGATTCACAGCATAATCCAATTTCTTAAGACATACATATTGATCGTGATATTTGGCAAGCCGGACATCCACTTCAATACCTAAAGCATTCTTGATTTTTTGGATGTCGCCTTCCTCTTTGACAAGCTGTTCAATCAACGTTTCATCTGCACATGAAATAATTGCCGGTTTATTCGTATATCTCGCATAACAAATCGCATACAGTAAATAGACCAAAGTCTTACCAGTCCCTACCCCTGCTTCAGCAAAACTTATATTTTTTTCTTTAAAGGCTTTTTCTAACTGAAAAGCCATGAAGATTTGTTCGTCACGCAGCTCAAATCCTTTTTCGGGAAGAATATCGTAAAAAACATCACCGATCCATTCTGAAAGCTTATCGTAAAAAGAATCTTCCTTTGTTACCGAAAAAGGCAGTGTTTTAAGCATCATGGTCTCCCCTTTTATCTATCATCATTATATAAAATCCGAATCATTATTATCTTAGGCAAAAGTATATTATCCTTTATTTCACATTAGTAGTCAAGATATTTACCTATTATCAGAATGAAAGGCAATATGTATGTATGCTGTCTGGTTGCCCGATTCGTAAAATAAAAGACAGGCTCCAAGAGAGCCTGTCTGTAAATAATATAGGGTTGAATTAAGCTTTGTTTACGTTTGATGCTTGTGGTCCACGTTGACCTTGTTCTACATCAAATGTAACGTCTTGGCCTTCTTCAAGTGTTTTGAAACCTTCGCCTTGGATAGCTGAGAAATGTACGAATACATCGTCTCCACCTTCACGTTCGATGAATCCAAAACCTTTTTCTGCGTTAAACCATTTTACTTTACCTTGTTCCATTTTTGTTGCCTCCTAGTGTGTTCTCCACACATTATATTACTATCCTTGCTCAAAAGAATATTAAGGTATTCCTTAAATCTGAACAAAAATAATTCATTATTAGAATAACAGAAAAGGAAATGATAAGCAAGACTGGAACCTATTATGAATAAATCGTCCTGACTAGCAAAATCCTCCATTATATTCTACCTACTCATTCACCTTGAGGCTGCCTTGGCGGCCTTTTCCCCCAATATTGATAAAGGTCAGCACGGATGAAACCATTGAACAATTTCCTTTTTTTCGTTGCAGGCTTACCATAATGCTGTTCGAAGTCAGGATTGGAGGTAATCATGTATACCGACCATGTATCAAGCTTCTTAAAGGCTTGGCCCATTTCCCTATACATCTGCTCTACCGCTTTTTTCTCACCAAGACGTTCTCCATAAGGCGGGTTCCCGACAATGACACCATACTCTTTCTTGGTTGAGATATCCCTTACCTGCATTTGTTTGAATTCAATCAAATCACCAAGACCGGCTTCAAAACTATTCGCTTTAGCTATATCGACCATTCGATGGTCAATATCACAACCGGTTATGTCCAAGTATTGATCATAGTCGGCTAAATCTTCAGCCTCAATCCGCGCTTCATCCCATACCTTGCTGTCCATCCATGACCAGGTTTCAGAAACGAATTCCCTGTTAAACCCCGGTGCTATATTTTGTCCAATTAAGGCCGCCTCGATGGGAATCGTTCCAGATCCACAAAATGGATCTATGAAAGGTTTATCAGGCTTCCAATTGGTCAGCATGATTAACGCAGCCGCCAATGTTTCTTTAAGGGGCGCCTCTCCCTGCCCTGTCCGATAACCACGCTTATGCAAACCCGCACCTGAAGTGTCTATGGTAAGTGTCACTGCATCTTTTAAAATAGACACTTCAATTTTAAACAAAGGACCTGTCTCTGCAAACCAAGATACTTGCTTATATTTACTTTTCAATCTATCAACAATCGCCTTTTTTACAATAGCCTGACAATCAGGGACACTGTATAGCTTTGACTTAACGGATTTTCCACTAACGGGGAACTCGACATCGGCTGATAAGAAATCCTCCCAATTCAAGGCCTTTGTTTTTTCAAACAACTCATCAAATGAATATGCTTTGAATTCAGCGACTTTAATTTTCACCCTATCGGCACTGCGCAGCCATAAATTAGAGCGGGCAATGGCGGATTGATCCCCTTTATAGGTGATCTTCCCATTTTCGACTTGACAATCGTAACCAAGATCCCGCACCTCCTTGGCAACAATTGATTCCAATCCCATTGCTGATGTTGCAATTATATCGAATTGTTTCATTAATCCTGCACCTTCTTTCCATTAATCCAATCAATGGCACTTTTTCCCGAATTTCTTTCATTTATGTATTTAGAATCAGGCATTGATTTTTTACATGTAAACCTTATGGCCCACCGCGTTTTTATATTTCAGTTAGCCGATCATATAGCGTATTAATCACCGTGATGTAAAGCTATACTCAATTATCCATGTACCTTAGGATACATGCTGCAATTAAATCATCCGACCAATTATGTATGCTTCCCATCCATTATCCTGAAGTTTGAAGTTCTGTTTTGATACCTTCATTTTAGGGCTAAAAAGGAACCTTTATAAATAGGATACCCAGAATCAAAGAAATGCTTAACATTCCAACACTATTTTTAAAAACGTTACCGACAGACTTCATTTAAGCCATTTTCCTAATCATTCGAACGCAATGAAAAACTTGCCAAGTTTTAAGTTTAACACAGCCATGTTTCAGAAAACGAAAAATAAATGGAAATGCCCAATCTTTTTATAATAATGCATTCTCCATAAACAAAAACTCTCCTTTTAAAAGGAGAGTTGTGCTTTTGGTGTTATATGATAACGTTTTGTAAGCCATGTTTTGTTCCTCAGTACTGCAAGCGACTCGCGTCTCGTACTTCGGCGGTAATCATCTATCTACAGAAGCAAGTGCTTCTGTCCTTCTCCTCGTTCAATTCCAAGGAAGAAAGCGCCCCTACCATTAATTTGGGTTTCTCGCTCGTGGGGTTTACCTCGTTCCACCCTTTACATTTCTGTAAAGGCTCCGTCACTGTGGCACTTTTATAGGTATTCATGCCATATCCAAAAGGACTTAGGCATTTTCCCAGCCGTCAGCAATCAAAGATTGCTGCCCAAGCTTATTTTTTCGCCAGGCACGAACACTACGGACATCGCAGTCCGTGCGAGCATGGACTTTCCTCTACTGCATAAATGCAGCAGCAATTACCCAAACGTTAACATAACATAATTGATTATACTCCATTATTCACGAAAACACAATACCAAAATCATTTTCACTTTTACAATGCAAAACCTCAGTCAAAAAGCTTGTTACCAAACACGTGCTTTTCCAAGTTGGATAACCGTTTAAGGATGTCAAAGTTAGTGGTTCCCGGAGTGGCACTTGGAGCAGGTTGATTTGGACGTTTTGTACTCTCTTCGGCTTGTTTTTTCAATTTAAGATTTTCTTGTTTTAGATCTTCAATTTCCTGATGGAACACTTCATAATCTTTAATGATCAGATCCAGGAATTGATCCACATCTTCAGGTTTATAACCGCGCATGGCTGTTTTAAAATCTTTTTCAAGAATATCTTTAGCCGTTAATTTTATCTTATCGGATAGCATAAGACTTCACCTCAATACTTTCGCCAATACAATCGACTTTTTATTATTTTTTCAAATCTGCTTGGGTTTGTCAACGAAACACCATTTTGTAAGCTTACTGTTTCAGAGAACGATATGTATTCCCATTATATCTGTATCTAAATTTCATCATAATATGATTATGCTTTAGAAACAACTTTTAATCCATAATTATTTTCACTCCATCATTCTTCGGACCAGCTGGCTTCTTCCGCAGCCAGTTGCAGATCATCAAAGTTTATCTGAAAGATGGGGTATCGCTGTGTTTCTGCCTTTTTCATCGCCTCGAAATAAGGATATCGGGCTGATCCTTCTTTTTCAGCCTCGAAAATGATGAGCATGGCATCGCTTTTATGGACCATATACCTATTTTTGATTTTCAGCTGTTGTGGCCCTTCATATGGTTTGTTGAAAATGGACTCAACAAAATCGGCACGGGCCAATATGGATCGGTAATATTCTTGATTCGTCTCGTTCCATGACTCTTCCTGTTTCAGGAAAGGAGTAAGCACCCCTAATTTAAGCTGATTATATTCTTCCTGTAATTCGAAAACCACTTCTGCACCCCATAGTTCCGTACCCAACTGACCTGAGATGATCACCCATTCCAGCCCGTCTTCCACCAATGGCAGGAGACGCTGCTTCATCGCTTTCTTTATATATTTTACGGCATCATGGTCATTTTTGAATATCCCGAATTCAAAAGCTTTGTAGCCCGTCATATACAAAACCTTCATCTCTTGGCTAATCTCCTTTAACATGATTATATAAGAAAACAAGGGCTTAATAAGCCCTTATTTTTTAGTATCCGAAATGCCTAGGCGGACAGCATTGGTTTTGCGGCGGCCTTCCACAAATCAAGTGTTGATTATAGCACTCGTTCACCACGGATTGAGTATGCGGGAAATAATGCTTATACGTGTTCACATGTTTATTGACATTTGTAGTATGTGATGGATGAACGACAGGAATCACTGTGTTCGATACATTCGTATTGACAAATTGCTGTGTTGGAGAGACTTGCGCTGGGGCAACTTGAGATGGAGATGTTTGTGTTGGACCATATTGCGCTGGAGACACAGCCGATGGACCATATTGCGCTGGAGACACAGCCGATGGACTATAGGCTCCCATTACGTTAGAGTTTTTACCGGTTGACGCTCCCATTACGTTGTTGGGGTGTTTACCGGTTGATGCTCCCATTACTCCAGGTGCGTTCCCGTATGCTCCCATTACATTGTTGGATGCTCCCATTACATGGGGTTTATTTCCTCCACAATTACGAAAATACATTTATAATACGTCCCCTTTCATCATGATAAGTTTAGTCTTACCATTACAGACTATGAAAAAAAGGGGATACGTGTACTGATGAAATGACCTATTTATACAGAATAAGTATAAAACGATGGATGGCTGTCAATAAGTACACTATCATTATTATATCTGGCTAACCGTCAAATGAAATGAGGAATTTTCTATAAAAAGGAATAGAGACTGTCTTTTAATGAAGTAAACAAAACTATCGTTAAACAAAGAACTACAAAAAATAGAAATAAAGTCGTTTTATACATTTCTCCGCTCCGCTTTCACCTTAATTTTATATGATGTAAAGGCATGAAATGAACGCTTCGGAATTTCACCCTCAACTCTTTCCATTTTACACACAATAGTTGAAGGCTACAATAAATGTATACATATTTTTTATTTTCGGCCTTTTGCACTAAAAGAAGTTTCTCGCTCCCTAATCTTATACAGAAATATCCTTTGATTCCTCTTTCTTTTCGAGCCGCCGGATCCTCTTTTCCAATTCCAACTGTTTTTTCCCCAGGGCGGTCCCTTCCCTAACCATCTCTTGATGCGCGATTATTGAACATTTTAGAGCAAGACCGACGTCCTTAAATTGATGTTCGTATAATTTCGCACATTCAATCTGTGCCTGTACCCTAATTTGCACATTCCCTTTTAAGGCGACTTCCTTCCAAATTTCCAAAGCTTCATCGAATTGTTTTTGCTTCTTTTTCTGGAAGGCTAATGCATGGCCAGCTATAATCCGATCTTCCTCATTACCCGCTTCCAATATTTTTTGATATGTCTCAACTGACTCCTCTTTTTTCCCCAAATAAGCAAGCCATCGTGCAATTTCCATGGACTCTTCCGTATATCCGTCGATTTGGAGGATTTTTCGGGACAAATGAATATACAAAGTGATCAATGATAAGATATCCAATTCATTATGCTTCATGATTCCAAACAGTATTTCCGGATTCTTCCTCTCAACAAAATCAAAATAAATCATCGGTGCCAAATATCCAGGAATATCATCCTCCCTATGTACACCTAGAATATCTGTTTCGACAGCTGATAATTTCACTCGTTCCAATTTGTTTCTCCATAGGCGTCTTGAAGCATGATACAAATCGAAATGTCCGAATTCCGGTAGTTTTGGCACATGTTCCTTTATCAAGGTATGTCTCGTTTTTAACTGTGGCCAATCAAAGGACTTACCATTATAAGTGACAAGTGTTTCGTAATTGATGTTTTCCAAAAAGCTTTGATAAAGCGGTATTTCACTTCCAGGCTGCGGAAGGATATGTTGCTTCACGACTACTTCTTCACCTTCTAAATAGGCATACCCTAGTAAAAAAATGGTATTACCGGCTCCGCCTCCTAGTCCTGTCGTTTCCGTATCGAAGAAAAACAGATCTTCACTTTTAACGCCCCTGGCGGAAAGTGGATGCTCCAATGAAGTTTGATTCCACTCTTTTACGACCTTTTTCAGCTCGGAAAATTCATATAACCCGTGTTTGTGATTTATAGGGTAGCGGACTTCCCTAATGAAACAATAGTCACCGTCGAAATGAAAGGAAACGGTATCGTTCTCAAGCCACTTTTCAAAGTAAGGAATTTCTTCATTCACTTTCTGGTCATTTTCTTCTACAGGAGAAGGTTGTTTCCCTAGGTTCATATGCGTTTTCATACGGTTCAATTTATTTTTTAAAGACATGAAATTACACCTCTTTTCACCTATCAATGCAATCTATTAATGTTTTTGCTTACAAAATTGACCTAATAATTGTTTGGCATCACTCTTGGCTGTTTTCGTTGCGGATTCCGTACCGATACAGGAAGGGCAGCCGCTCTCACAAGTGCAATTTTCAATCATTGATATTGTTTCCAGCAAAATGACTTCAGAGTTTTCATATACTTTATCACTTAACCCTATGCCACCCGGATAACTATCATAGATAAAAATGGTCGGTTTTTCATTATGCGCTGCTTTAACCTGCGGATAAACATGAATATCATGCGGATCGCACATAACATATAGCGGAATCATGTAATTAAGAGCATGCGACGCACCTATCATTCCTTGTTCTATTCGATTTTCGTCCCACTTAAATATATCAGGATCCATGGAAAGCATGGCCGAACTCGTATGCAGTTCCATCTCAGGGAGGCTGATTGGACCTGAACCAATATTTTCATGAGTTTCGAATTTGATTTTTTTGAAGATCGTAGCCATCGCCCGGATTGCGACATCACCAAAAGCAGCTGCTGTGGAAGCGAAAGTTCGCTGTTTATCGACTTCCAATACAGACAATTGAACAGCAAGGTTAGCATCCGTATAATAGTCCACATTGACTTCACGTACATAAGCCTTTTTTTCATCCCAATCAAGTTCTTCCACCTGAAATTGAATACCCTGGTGCAAATAAATGGCTTCATCGTGAAGAAGGGTCATTGCACTGAAAGTATCCATTTCCCCTATGACCCGATTAACCGGTGCATTCGTTTGGTCGATGATGACGACATTTTCCTGTGCCGCTGAGCGCAGGCTGATATTGCTTGCGGGAAAAGCATCATTCATCCAATGCCATTTGTCCCCATTTAGGTGTAAGACCCTTTCTTCCGTAAGGAATTCAAGAACGTCGATAATCTCTGTTTTCCCAAAAGTATCGCCTTTTTTAAATGGCAGCTCATATGCTGCGCATTTTACATGATCAACCAAGATCAAAAGATTATCCGGATTGATTCTTGCAGTTTCTGGATTTCTGGTAAAGAAATAATCGGGATGTTGTACGATATATTGATCAAGGGCACTGGAACTGCCGACCATGATGATCAATGCTTCACCATGCCTTCTTCCTGCTCGCCCAGCCTGTTGCCAGGCACTCGATATGGATCCAGGGTAACCTGTCATTATGCAAACCTGAAGCTGACCGATATCGACACCCAACTCAAGTGCATTTGTGGAAACCACCCCATAAATGGAACCATCCCTGAGGCCTTGTTCAATTTCCCTACGCTGTGTTGGCAGATATCCGCCTCGATAGCCCCTGATCGATTTTGGCCCCAATTGCTTTGACACAAGTTCCTGTAAATATGTCAATAGAATTTCCACTCGAACCCTGCTTCGCGCAAAAACGATGGTTTGTATTTTATTTTTCAAAAATTCATTTGCCAGCTTCCTGACTTCCAATACCGCACTCCTTCGTATGTTGAGCGGTTTATTGACTATTGGGGGATTATAAAATACAAAATGCTTTTTCCCACTTGGGGCTCCGTTATTATCGATCAGGACCATTTGTTTTTCCGTAAGCTCTTCTGCTAACTCTTTTGGGTTATTGATCGTAGCGGAAGTACAGATGAAAACAGGGTCGCTTCCATAAAACTTGCAGATCCTTTTTAACCTTCTAATGACGTTGGCTGTATGACTTCCGAAAACGCCGCGGTAAATATGAAGTTCATCAATGACCACATACTTCAAGTTTTCAAACAAAGAGACCCATTTCGTGTGATGGGGCAGGATTCCCGAATGGAGCATATCAGGATTGGTGATCACGATATGCCCGGCCTGGCGAATTTTTTGCCTGATGTTTGAAGGTGTGTCCCCGTCGTATGTATAACTATTTATATTAGCATCCATTTCATCAATCATTTCATTCAATTCGCTTTTTTGATCATAGCTTAGCGCTTTTGTCGGAAATATATAAAGCGCCCTGGTTTTTTCATTTTCCAGTATTTTTTGTAGGACCGGCAAATTATAGCATAATGTTTTACCAGAAGCTGTTGGTGTGACCGCCACAAGGCTATTGCCACTGACAGCAGTGTCGAATGCAGTTGCCTGATGGGTGTACAACCCATTTATCCCCCGTATTTCAAGAGCATGCTTGATCTTATCATTCATTGCAGCGGGAAAAGGGACATGTTTTGCCTCTTTCGCTTCAATTACTTGCCAATGTACGATGTTATCTTTAAAATCCTCATTAGTTTTTAAATCCTTAATAACTTCTTGTAAATTTTTTCGCAGTTTCATATAACCACCTCATACTCCTATTCTACCGAATGAACGTTCTATGCAAAAGGGAAACTATTTCCTATTCACAAAAAAAAGCTGGAAACGGCAACATCCCGTCTCCAGCTCGGTCTTTTTTATCATTTAATTCTTTTCGGCAAAGCGAATGATTTCTTCGAGTAGTCTGCTTGGAGCTTCCAGCATCCCCATATGGCCGCTTCCCTTAAGTATAACTTCATGGATATGGCTCCCTTTTGCAGAAAAGGTTTTTTCAACGGGAATTAGCTTATCCTCTTCACCTGCAACCAATAAGACAGGCAGCTTTGTGTCTTTGAGTACATGATTTCTGTCTATTCTGTTCCTCATGGCATGTAAAGACCCTATCGCACCGCTTTCACTTGTTTTATATCCGATTTCCTTAGTTTGTTCAATATTGGAATCTTCGGGATTAGAGAAAAGCTTTGGTATAAGTCCGTCAATGAAAGCGGGAATTCCTTCACTTTTGATTTTCTCGACAGATTTTAAGCGCCCAGCCTTTCCTGTTTCATCGTCCGGCAAAGCTGTAGAATGTACCAATGAAAAACCAGACAATTTCCCAGGAAACCTTTCTGCGAACGCCAAGGTGATATATCCCCCAAGCGAATGACCAAACATATATACCTTTGCGATTTCCAGTTCGTCCAGTAACGACGCAATATCAGCAGCCATATCATCAATCGAGAAAGATTCCCCTATTTCCTCACTTGCACCATGCCCCCGTAAATCAACGGCAATAACCCGGTAATCATCCTTTAATTCAGCAATGATGTCACTCCAATATTCATGACTTCCGCAAAATCCATGAATAAACAACAATGTTTTATTTCCTTTCCCGGTATCTATGTAGGAAAGCTTGCCATTATTTTTCATATAAAACCCTCATTTCCTTTTCTAATCATTCAGTAACGTTATTCCCTATAGTCCTTTATCTGAAACCCAACAGCGCATTCACATTTCTTAATTCCTCACATAGCCTATAGGCAAAGGAATTTTTTAGAAAGGAGCACCGTGATGACCTCTTCTGAAAAAAATAATAATCGGAGAATAGAACCCTTTACCCACTTCATTAACAAAATGGATCGGCTGTTTTCCGAAAGGCCTCCTAAAGGCATGCTGCAATCTCTTGACGATTTCTTCGGTTCGGCGAAAGAACGCAGCTTTCCGGTTGATGTTCACGAAACGCATTCAGAATATACACTTACCGCCACTTTGCCTGGAATTGCACGCAGCCAAATATCAATTGATGTACTGGCCCATGCTGTAACCATAACTGCAAAGCAAGTAGATAGAAGACATAAAAATCAAGGAATGTTTCAAAAAGAAGTTTCAGCAGGTACTCTTTCAAGAACCATTTCTTTTCCAAAACCCATTGATGAAGCAAAAGTCACCGCTCGACATCGCGATGGCATCCTCACGCTTCAGCTACCCAAAATCAGGGGGAATCGGATTGAAATCCATTAGACATGAATAAAAGCAGACTTAAAAAAGTGGCTGGGTCACTTGTAAGTCTGCTTTTCCTTTATTCACCATCTAAGCTTTGAAGAAGCCCCCTACTCCTTTGACCATTGAAGATACTTGAGAAACTGTATTCATCATTTGTCCAGCTGTATTCATCATCTTCGTTATATCCATCGAGCCATCTTGTGTTTTGAATTGATTCATGACCGATTTGAAACCCGATGGCTGGGGTTTTTGCATGAACTGCTGCTTAGGATATGGATTATGAGCCTGCTGCTGACCTTGCGGAGGTCTTTTAGCTGGCTGTAGCGGATTGGCGAACGGGCTAAAAGCTTGCGGCTGCTGATTGGACTGGATTGGCTGCATTTGTGCCATTGGCTGCATTACACTGCTGCCCGGATAAGCACCCACAGGCATCGCCTGCTGCTGGACAGATTGGAATGGATGATAGGCCGCTTGCTGATAAGGATCATGATATGGTGTCATATAGCCCCCTGTATCCTGGAGATGATATGGATACATAAATGGTTGTTCATGATTATTGGGCGGAGGATACGGCATTGGCTGCTGGTACCCTCCCCAATATTCCGTCATTGATTGAGGAAACTGTCCTTGATTTGGGGAGATATGGTTAAAACCGGATCTCATCATGTCAATGAGCCCTCCTCTTTTTTCATTACATGGTTCTGATAATATATGAAAAAAAGGGGAATAAAGTGTAGGTATTTTTATGATAAAATCCGATTGATTTCCGTTCTTACATTATTAAGGATGAATTCCACCGATTGAACATGGCTTTTAAATCGCTTATAACTTGTTTTTGGAAAAAATGCCTGTACGGCCACATCAGAAAGGTTATGGGCGGTTTGTTCGATTTGCTCGGGGAAAAGATGCCTAAATTCAGTTTCTTTCATCCACTCCTTCATTCCGGTTTCCCATTCGATGCATGCGGTCCTTACCTGGTCTGCAAACGGCTTGACTTCCGAAAAAAAATCCTTTTCCTTTCCTTCCTTCCGTACACCATCATAGATATCATCCACTTGGTCCGTATATTTTATTAATTGTTCTGTTAATAGCTGCAGTTTTTCTTTTTGCACAATATATTCCTCCGCACAATTGTTTCCCTTATTATAATCCAGTTCATTATAAAATGATATTCCTCTGGCTTATACGTGCAATTCAGTGAGAACATTGTGCTTTATTATTGTTTTTTTCGGGACAATGGAAAAGGAATGGTTTACACCTTCAGCATTCACCCAATAATCCTCGGCTTTCTCAATGGCTTCCTGGGCTTCGTTAACTAATGTATATTGCTCCGCCCATAGTTTGCACCGCACTGTATTTACAGTTTCCCCATATGAAATTTCCAAACGATCCAGGCTGGTACTGATCTCAGCTATCATCCTTAATATCTCCTCTGTTGCGACACTTTTATTGACCATGCTGATCCCTCCCATTCTTTACCTGTACTATTCTTTTTTTTATCAGAAAGCCCTTCATGACTGACAAAACTAGAAGGGAATCGGCAAAGAAAGTGCAATTCGCTTAATTTATTATGCCCTTCGACAACAATGGCAGAATGAAGAATGAAGTTTTAAACAAGAATACAGACAGGAGGTGATTTTATGCAGTCGAATGAAAGCAGACAGCAAAAAAACGAAAAACGACAAAACCCGCCCACTAAAAAGGCAGGAACGGGAAATCCGAAGCTTAGCGGAGAAAACCGCCCCTCTACGTAAGACATAAATACTGACTGATAAAACAGGGAAGGCTTACATGACGCCTTCCCTGTTTGCTATTATAATATCCAATTTTTAATCATTGCTGCCGTATGTAGCTGCTTTTGTTTAAGGTCATACCAATCGGTCAAATGCGGGTCTTCTTCCCATTTGGGTTCAATGAACCATTTTTTTTTAACCTTTTTTTTCATATCCCATTGCTCTGTCATTCCTGCTTGATGATGAATCAATGGATATACTCCCCTCAGCATCGGGGTTTCATGGTACCTAGGATTTTTTCGATATTGTTCATAATCATATCTGGCACCCGTTGGTTCTGTCCTGCAGGAAAATTCATAGAATAGCGGAAACAAATCTTCAGAAAATAAAAGGCCGGCCAACCTTTTCCCCAATTCAATCCTTTTATCGATATTTCTAAAATGCGAAACGGACGATCCATATAGTTCTCCATTGCAAGCAGGAAATAAAACCGTGCTAAAATGCATCCAGTCCTGCAGGAAAAATAAGAGAGAATGAAATACGAAAGATTGTTTTTTAATAACCGGTTCTTCTATGATGTTTTGTTCATTTATGATGAGCGCAGTGACTAATTTTTCCCGATTTCCATGTTTCCAAAAGGAATACCATTCGTTCGTCATGAATTTGGTAATAAAAAAATAATGACATAAGTGAAACAAAGGACGTCCATACTTCGTCGAATAATGATAGAGAAGTAATTGCGGATAAGCATCTTGGAATATTCTCCAGTTGGCTTCTTCATACGTCAGGAATAAAAGATGCCTGTATTTCTGGCCAAGCAAATGGGAAAACCAAATCCCTTCAAGATCACACATATTCCAGCCTGCATTTCTAGAAACCATCCCCGCTAAAAAAGACCATTGTATTTCGGGATGCATTTTGAAAAATCGTTCATATGCCTTTGTCCTTGATATATTATCCCTATTTCCTTTAGCGGTTTGGGCTTTTATGGAATGTAGCAATTGCTTTTCCGTCATTAATATTCGCATCTATGTGTCCGCCTTTCTATAGAGATGAATTGTGACATATAGTTGTACATAAATCCTATCGTTCTAAGAAACAATTCTTTTTATTCACATTTTGGATTCTTTTTTTGCTAATATAGATAAGTGAAAAAAAGGAGGGGTAAAAGTGGCATTTCATTATCCCAACGGACGAAGATTTGTACCGCAGGCTATGGAAGAAAAGAAAAGCCCACTTAAAAAAATCAGTTACAGCAACCGGGGAAAAACATTGGAAGACGATTTGAACGAAACCAATCAGTATTATTTAGCACACGGCATTGCCGTCATCCATAAAAAACCGACACCCATTCAAATTGTCGATGTCCACTATCCGAAAAGAAGTGCTGCAGTCATTAAAGAAGCTTATTTCAAACAAGCATCGACCACCGATTACAATGGTGTTTATAAAGGAAAGTACATTGATTTTGAGGCAAAGGAGACGAAAAACAGCAGTTCTTTCCCTCTGAAGAATTTTCATGACCATCAAATTGAACATATGAAACAAATCGTTCAGCATGACGGAATTGCATTTGTGATCATTCGGTTTTCAGCAATGGATGATATATATGTAATGAGTTCTGAACAACTGAGTTTTTATTGGAAGAGAATGAAAGAAGGCGGGCGCAAATCTATAACTCTTCAAGAGGTTGAAAGCAGTTCACGAAAGATTACTCTTGGCTTTCAACCGAGAATTGACTATATTAAAGTAGTAGATTCGCTCATCGCAGAAAATTTTTAGTTTTTTTAGAAAGGCAGGTTAGCTGTAATGGCTGAAAAATATAATACTAGAGAAGAACGCCGAAAGCAGGGGCAGACTCAAAAAAAGGGACAGAAAACAGGTCCTAAAAAGCCAACAAATATGCTTAAGCGAATTTTCCTTATACTTGTTACAATCGGAATAATAGGCCTTGTTGCCGGAGGAGCTGCAATGGCTTACTTTATCAGCGACGCTCCAAAACTTGACGAAAAGCTTTTGAAAGATCCGGTAACATCCAAGATTCTCGATGAAAATGGTAAATTGTTAGCTGAAATCGGTAAGGAAAACCGGGATTATGTAAATTATGAAGACATACCCGACCTTGTCGAAGAAGCTTTCCTGGCAACGGAAGATTCCCGCTTTTATGAACACCACGGGGTCGATTTCTTACGTCTGGGCAGTGCCGTCATAGCCAACGTCAAAAACGGATTCGGCTCAGAGGGTGCAAGTACATTGACCCAGCAGGTTATCAAGCGTTCTTATTTAACACCTGATAAAACCATTAAAAGGAAAGTCCAGGAAATGTGGCTATCCATACAGCTTGAAAGAAAATATACAAAAGAAGAAATTTTCGAAATGTATGTGAATAAGATTTTCTTTGCAAACCGTGCCAACGGGATCTTAACTGCATCGCAAACTTATTATGGAAAAGATCTTAGCGAATTGAAATTGAACGAAGCGGCCATGCTTGTAGGATTACCGCAAAGCCCAAGCAGGTATGACCCGTATAAATACCCTGAACGTGCGAAAGAACGCCGTGATATTGTCCTGCACTTAATGAATAAACATGGTTATATCACCGAAACGGAAATGAAAAATGCACAAAGCATCGATATTACAGAAGGACTTCAAGAAATCGATAAGAGCCAAATCGATACGACCGCATACGATGCATTCATCGATTTGGTAATTGAGGAAGTCGGGGATATGGGTGACTATAACGTCTTTACCGATGGTTTGGAAATCCAAACGACCATTGATAAAGATGCCCAGGAATATGTCTATAACATGTTGAACAGTGATGAAATCATCAATTATCCAAGTAAAGATCTCCAAGCCGGAGTCACATTACTCGATACAGAAACTGGTGAAATCAAAGCAGTTGGCGGCGGCAGGAACACGACGGTTAAACGCGGCTGGAATTACGCAACGGATGCCAAGCGATCACCTGGTTCGACCATCAAGCCGATTCTGGATTATGGTCCTGCCGTAGAATATTTAAATTGGTCCACCTACCATCAAATCAAGGATGAGGAATATTCTTACAGTGATGGAACATCGCTTAAAAATGCTTCCGGACGACATTATGGTACTGTAACGACTCGTGAAGCACTGGCACGGTCATTAAATATTCCTGCCTTAAAAACGCTTCAAGCAGTCGGCTTGGACCGGGCACGTGATTTCGCCACTGAACTTGGCATTCCTTTTGACAAGGAAATTACCGAATCTGCAGCATTGGGCGGCGGTAAGGATGTTTCAACACTTGAACTTGCCGGTGCATACAGTTCATTCGGAAACAACGGTATATATAATGAACCGCATAGTGTGAAAAAGATTGTTTTACGTGATAAAACAACCATCAAAAACAAGACGGAATCAAAACCGGTCATGAAAGATTCCACAGCTTTCATCGTGACGGATATGTTGAAAAGCGTCATGAAAGAACCTTATGGAACAGGAAGGTTAGCCAATATACCAAGTCTCCCTGTAGCCGGTAAAACGGGTTCAACCAATTTCACACCTGAACAGCGTGCAGCGAACAACATCCCATCTTCCGGTGTAAAAGATAGCTGGATGGCAGGTTATACAACCAATTATACTGTCGCGGTTTGGGCTGGTTATGATAATGCATCTGGTGAGAAAATGGAATATCTGGGTGAATCATCTCAAAGGATCCCTAAATCCATCTTTAAGAACTTAATGGAACATATGGCTCAATCAAAAGAAACGAAAGACTTTGATCAACCTGACAGTGTTGTGAAGGTTGGAGTCATCAAAGGTTCGAATCCAGCTGTTAAAGCCAATGAATACACACCAAGCAGTAAAATCACTTATGAATATTATGTTAAAGGTCACGAACCGACACAAGTGACGACAGAATATGAAAAAATCGACTCACCTGGCATTAACGCTTCTTACAATCAGGAAAGCAATGAAATCAATCTTTCATGGTCATATCCTAAAGGAAATGGGAATACCCAATTCGAGGTTAAGATGTCCGTTGATGGCGGAGCAGAGAGCGTATTAAAAAAATCGAAGGATACTAGTTTAACGATCCCTAATCCAACCCCTGGTAGTAAATATACTTTCTCAGTGGTAGCTTTAGTGGATAACCAACAAAGTGATCCTGCGAGTACATCAGTCAAAATACCTGCTGAAGCGGAAGCTCCTGAGGATACTGAGGACGAGGAGATTAAAGATCCGGCCGAAGGTGAAGATCCTGAACAAGAAACGCCTGCTGAGGGCGAAGAAGATAAGCAAGGCGAAGACAAAAATAACAATGGCGAAAACGGCAATAATGGAAATGACGAAAATAACGGCAATAACGGTAATAATGGTAATAATGGTAATAACGGTAATGGCAACAACGATAATAATGGTAATGGCAACAACACTGATGATGGAAATGGAAATGGCAATAATGGTGGTGATGAGGACGTCGAAGGCGGGGATGATGCCACTGACCCTGGAACGGTAGAAGAGGAAAAACCAGTCGAGACCCCTGACCCTAACCCTAACCCGGACCCAGATCCAAACAAAGATACGGAATAAATATATATAAGGATTGACTTAAAAAACGTCTAAGCTAAAAGCTTAGACGTTTTTTTGGATGTTCTTATTTTTGATCATGAACTTCACATATTGCTTTTCAAATTCTCGGAACAACTCACTAAGCTGTCTATATGAATGAAAAAAAGCGGGTCTAGCAAGGATGAAAGAAAGCCTTTCAGCAAGGTTCACCGGAATATTGGTAAAGGATTCTATTTTTGCCCGTAAATCACTCAAAACCACTGGCTTTCCATGCATCCAGAAGATTGCGGTTAAAAATAAACCGATCCCCTGCTTCATGAGTAACAAAGTCTGCCCCACTTTTCGCTCGGAAAATAGCAAACTGCATTCTGAATCAATTCCCTTCCATTTTTCCAGCAGTTCCTTTATATGCAATGCCCCCATAGACCAAGGAGCATAAGCCTCTACATTATTATAATAAAGTAACTCATACGGAAAAGCCTCGAATGGGATCGTTCCACTCCAACCTGCAAAACGCTCTTTTTCCAAGATGGTTTCCTTTTCAGGGAAAAACAAAGGGTGGTCCAATACTTCAGGGACTTTTAATGATATGGACTGCGTCAATTGGCTTCTTTCCTTTTCATTCTTTTTTTTCCTTCACGGCATAATTCAAGAAGCGGGCAGGTTTCACATCTTGGTGACTGGGCCTTGCAATGATAGCGTCCAAAGAATATCAGGCGGTGATGCGTAACGGACCATTCATCCTTTGGTATCTTAGCCATCAACGTTTTCTCAACATCAAGGACACTATCCTTCCAACGGCATAATCCCAGACGCTTGGAAACACGCTCTACATGGGTATCCACAGCAATCGCAGGCACATCAAAAGCAACGGAAACGACTACATTCGCCGTCTTTCTGCCAACGCCAGGCAATTTAACAAGCTCATCACGATCTCTGGGAACTTCCTTACCGTATTCTTCGATCAGCATGCGCGACAACTTTTGTATATTCTTAGCCTTGTTACGAAACAAACCGATTGAGCGAATATCATTTTCCAGCTCTTCTATCGGAACGCTTATGTAATCCTCAGGCGTTTTATATTTTTGAAATAAATCCTTCGTTACTTTATTGACTAATACATCCGTACACTGAGCTGACAGGGCAACAGCAATCACCAATTCAAATGGATTGGAGTGATTCAGCTCACAATGGGCATCCGGAAACATTTCACCCATCGTATCCAGACAATATCGAATTTGAGCTTTATTCAACATATTGGTTCTCCTTCAATTTACATTACTGCTCAAGCCAGTTATAGAAAGGCACATCTTTCAATGGTCGTGCATTTTCCGTCTTTCGGTCCCTCTTTTGGTGAACTCTAAATTTTTGTCCTTGCTCCCTTGCCTGTTCCAAGGTTTTAATTCCATTCTTTTTCCACTCGAATAAAATTCGATCAATATATCGGAAATTCAATTTTCCGGAAATGACAGACTCCCTCAAAGCTGACTTAATGATTTCGGGTTGATGGTCATCCTCCATCCACATTGCCAATGTCTCACATTCATAAGGAGATAAAGGGCGGCCGAACTCCTGTTCAAAAATCGTATAAAGACTCTCCCCCGCTTTTTGGATTTCAGCAGACTCTGTCTGTTTCAAAGTTTTCAAGAAACAGTCCATCATTTTTTCATAAAGTGGAGACAACGAGTATTTTTCCTGTCCGATTTCTTGGCTATCCTCAACCATCATTTCAATAAATCCCCTTTGGACCAAACGCTGGATCAAGAATAGACATTCCGTTTCCTGCAATGTCATTCGGTCAGAAAGTTGGGATGGTGCAGGGAAATGGTTACCTTTATCTATGAAGCTTTGCAATTGTAATAAAAGGACCATTTCTTGTTCATTTAGTCCCATTGTACTATAGTTAGTCAGCAAAAAGGATGGAATCGTTATCGTTCCTTCCTTAAACCACGCATATAAATGTTCTTTATTCATGTTTTTGGACACCTCTGGTTAAGTATAACATGAATACGGCTCCCCGAATAAGTTTATAATTTTAACAAAAAACGGTTATCTGCCAAATATGGCAAGATAACCGCTTCATTACGGAATCAAGGATATAATCGATTTAATAGGCGTGGGAACGGGATGGTTTCACGGACATGCTCGACTCCACTGATCCATGCAACGGTACGTTCCAATCCCAAACCGAAGCCTGAATGCGGTACAGAGCCATATTTTCTTAATTCCATATACCATTTGTAAGCATCCTCGCTCAAGCCATGCTCATTGATTCTCTGCTCTAGCAATTCCTGATCATGAATCCGCTCTGAACCGCCAATTATTTCTCCATATCCTTCTGGAGCGATCAAATCGGCACAAAGAACGACTTCTTCCCTGTCAGGGTCTGGCTGCATATAAAAAGGTTTGATTTTAGTTGGGTAATGAGTTATGAAAACGGGCTTATCATAACTTTCCGCAATCGCAGTTTCGTGCGGAGCCCCAAAATCATCACCCCATTGGATATCATTAAATCCTTGTTCATGAAGGAACTTAATGGCCTCATCATATGTAATACGCGGGAAAGGAGCTTGAATTTGTTCAAGCTTCGCTATGTCACGGCCCAGTGTATTCAACTCAAGCTGACAGTTTTTCAATACGGATTGGACGATCGAAGAAACGAATTGCTCCTGAACCTCCAGGTTTTCTTTAAATTCGATAAAAGCCATTTCTGGTTCAATCATCCAGAACTCGATTAAATGTCGTCTTGTTTTGGATTTTTCTGCCCTGAAGGTAGGTCCAAATGAAAATACCTTCCCAAGTGCCATGGCAGCCGCTTCCATATAGAGCTGACCACTTTGTGAAAGGTATGCATCCTCATCAAAGTACTTGGTCGCGAACAATTCACTCGTTCCCTCTGGTGCGCTTCCAGTTAAAATTGGGGGATCCACTTTAACGAAACCTTCTTCATTAAAGAATTCATATGTAGCACGGATTATTTCATTACGGATCTTCATGACTGCATGCTGCCGTTTTGAACGCAGCCATAAATGGCGGTTATCCATTAAGAATTCAGGACCATGCGCTTTAGGTGTAATGGGATAATCCAATGATTCATGAATGATTTCAATATCTTTCACCTGTAACTCAAAACCGAACGGCGAGCGTTCATCCTTTTGAATGACACCTGTTACATACAAGGATGACTCTTGCGAAACCGATTTCGCACGAGCGAATATTTCTTCACCCACATCAGCTTTCACGACCACACCTTGAATGAAACCAGAGCCATCACGGATTTGAAGGAAAGCAATTTTCCCACTGGAACGTTTGCTGGCAAGCCAGCCTCCAATGGTTACTTCTTGTTCGACGAATTTGCTAGCATCTTTTATTGTAATTTTCACGGAATTTACCTCCAAAAATAGCTTAACTTACTAAGGAATTTACTCTACTTATTATACCCATAGCCCTGCTTACAAGCAAATAAATCAATTGAAGTAGAACTTCCATGCCTTTTCTATCACTCTTATTATGTTTGGAGCATACCCGCCAGATTATATGGTAGATTATTTTTCACTATCGCCCAAAGCTCATTACAGTAAAGTCATCTTGGTATATGTATCATTCAACATTTCCATTTTCAACAAGGGATTGAATCCTATCAACCAATGGTAATCATTTTCGCCTTCAACAAAGTTTCAAATGATGCATATAATTGAAAAGCACTTTTAGGATTTCTTATTTGGCAGGAAAGCAGCTCTTCAAGTCTTTTGATCCGATACCGTAAACCACTCATTGAAATGTTCAATTCTTTCATACTGCATTCAAGATTTCCACCACATTGCAGGAATACATAAAGCGTTTTCAATAATTCCTTCATTTTTGGGTCATCTTTCATTAATAAAGGAGCCAGCATTTTCTCTGCCTTTTTTAGTACCGCTGGAGTACTCCCCGTATGCATTAAAATGGATAGCAGATCTACTTCTTCAAATTTGATAATATCCCGAGTTCCTTCATTCATATTCAATGCGGTTAAAGCTTCTTGAAAAACCTCGTGAGCCCGTTCCAATTCATCACTTATTGTGCTAAGACCCATTTTAAAGTTATATCCGCTAAAAACAGTATATAAGTGATTGATGCATTCCTTGGTGCGAAGCTGATATTCAGTTCCCGGACTCAGCGGTATAAGCAATACGATATTACCATCCCTTAAGGCTGTTAAGACAACTTGATTCCGCTTTTTAAAGAAACTATAAATCTCTTCGATGATTTTCTGCTGAATGAAATAGTCATTCGCTGTCCCCCGATCGGAGGAAAAACCATAGCCAAGCAACGCAATGGTGAAAGGATGATCCAATGAAGCGTCTAAATACATGCTTTTTTTAATTATTTCTTCTCTGGAAGCAAACTCTCCATTTAATATTTGTTCAAGAAATAAACCTTTTACCCTTTCAAGGGCTTCAAAACTGCTTTTCTCATTTAAGAGGAATAAGGAACCGGTCATGGAAACCCTTTCAAGAATCATTCGATTGATTTCCAGGTTCGTTTTTCCTTCAACCGGATCCGATTGCGCAAAAACACAATAGCCGTAAGTTTTATTTTGTAACGTTATGGGAGTATAAAGCAGCTCCATCCCATCTTTTACGATTCTTCCGGTCTCCAATGTGGCAGGACCATTTTCCCTCATCAGTTTGAGCTGATTCCTGACTTCCCTTACCTTCCCTATGTGAAACCCAGCATGATAAACCTGATTGCTATTGAAATTCTCCATCAACAAAGGAATTTTCGTTTTCTGATAAACCATCCTCACTATCGATTGAAGGCTTCTTCCGTTAATTAACTCCTCTGTCAGCAAATTATGAATATCCATCACTTTTGATAAACTATTGCGTTCCTCCAGCAGCTTTTCATATGTTACGGCAAGCTCTTGTACAATCGGTTTGGTTTTATAATCTTTCAACTCATCTTGAATCTCCAGGCCCCATAAATGTATCGATTTACCTTCGTATCTACACTCTGATTGCCCTGCTCCCTTACAGGCACTTTCTTTAAAAATCACTTCGTGACCGCAGACCGTCGAATAAAATCCACTTGCATAACCCGTCAATGTATAACAGACTGGCTTTTCCGCAATGCCTATCTGGGTGATATGTTCCTCTGCCTCATAGGAATTCACCCAAACCCCTTCCACCTTTACAGAGTGTACATCCGTTTGATTATCCATTGATAATTCCAGGTTCGTAGTATTAACTTTTGTATAACCCTGCAGCATATGTAAGATTGGACCTTGCCTCAGTATTTCCTTTACCGTTGACAAATCCCTTTTTAGCATCATTGACTCCGATATTCCAGCCATAACGTATTAAAAAAGACTTCATTCTTTCAAATCCAATATTCTCGATCAAGTCTTTTCTTAGGGTACCGAAAATTGAAGAGGAAGTCAGGATCATCATCTCATCATTTAAATGAATTTCCCCTTCATCATTCTTAAGATTCAAAAGATTCGTCATGATTCCCCACGGCTTTCCTTTTACATAATATTATACTTTTTCCACACCTTACCTATCAAGATAAAAATGTAAACGCATTCATATCATGCAGTGGTGGAAAAGCCGGTGGGAGTCCGATACAAACCATTCTTTTTCACGTTTTTCTACTCAGATTAATTCGTTCGGAGCCGGATCAAATCAGCATCAATGCCTTCATCTTCATTTATCCACTTATCGTTTGTCCAGCCATGAAGGTCATAATCGTCCATTGCCAAGTCCACAAAAGCTTTGAATTTATCTGATTGTCCATTTGAATCTGCCATTTTCATGGTTTCCAGCCTAATATTTTCATGGTTACCCGCATAATTGATTTCATATAATTCATTCCTGCCACCAAATTCAGTTCCGATGGAATCCCATATAAGTTTCATCAGTTTTACCCTTTCCACTGCCGAAACCCCGCCAGAACCCTTATAATATTTTTCGAGATACGGACGGACCTCAGGGTTTAAAAAATCCTTGGAGCTTGATGGGAGTTGAATGAGATTACCTGCTACAACCTGTTCAAATATCTGTTTTACCTTTGGCCATACCATAGGTGCAAACACCCTATATGCAGTTGCGTATGTGCTATTGGGCAGAACAGTGCCATACGGCCCTACCATCGGATCTGTAGCCATCGCTGTCGAGATTGCCCAAAACATATTCCTGTAAGCAAGCACTTCCCCGATGTTGGCTTGTACTCCCCTAAATTGATTCGTTCCTGCCATCTCCGTAGCCTTCATCAGAAGCCCAGCCATAAAGTCCAATTTCACCGCATAGCGTGTACAGCCATGAAATGTATATCGGTTCATCCACCCAGTCTTGGATCTAAATCCATTGGCAATTTCCACATTATTATAGGCGAATACATTCTCCCATGGGATGAATACATGATCAAGGACGATGACTGCTTCATTCTCGTCGAACCGACTAGAAAGCGGGTAATCGAAAGGAGTGCCTGTCCTCGCAGCCGTTTCTTCAAAAGACTGTCTGCTGATCATTTTTAATCCCGGCGCATTCATCGGCACAAAGAAAATCAATGCATGGCTTCTATCCCCTTCCCCAAGATCGACAGGAGAATAATTCGCGACAAAATTATAATTCGTAAGTGCTGCTGAAGTTCCAACCATTTTAGCTCCACTTACGATTATTCCATCATCCCGCTCTTCCACCGTACGTACAAATACCTCTTTATTTTCATGTAGCGGTTTATTCCTGTCCATTGCCGGATTTATAATTGTGTGGTTACAGAAGGGAACGTCCTTTGTGGTTTTTTCATACCATCTTTTCGCATTATCTTCAAATCCCTTATAAAAATCGCTATACGGTCCCAATGACCCTGTAAAAGCAGCTTTGTAATCAGGGGTACGACCCATGAAACCATAGCTCAATTTTGACCATTCTGCTATGGCATCCCTTGCTTCAAGCAGCTCTTTTGCGTTCTTTGAAGCCTTGAAGAACTTATGGGTAGTATGGCCTTCATCTGTCTTAGCCGTTAAAATCCGAGCACTAACCGGATCATGGAGAGCATCATATAGTTGGGCAATTGACCTTGCAGAATTGCGATATGCTGGGTGTGTCGTAACATCATCTACCTTATCGCCGTTCAAGAATACCGTTCTTCCGTCTCGTAAACTTTCTAAATACTCTTTGCCATTCATCATCGGAACATCCCCCATTCACAATCTTTCAATTTAGATTTCTAGCTTTATACTAACTAAATGTTCAAGGCATTTTTCTGTTGAAACCCCTCTTTTTTCTAACATTTTTTGTCTGATTTTACTGAATAATCTAAATATGTTGAACTTAAACAAAAAATCATATACGATATCATATATGATTATTAATAAAATCAAGGGGTGAGTGTCCATGGCAAAAGCAAGAGTGAAACTCAAAAAGTCAGATTATTCGGAAGAAATGGAAATACTGTCGAACCGCTATATATTAATGAACGGTGATAAGTATGAGGTATCACAAATCAATTTGGATAACCCTATTTCAGGAACGGTATATGGAACATTATTAAACTATAAAGGATCATTGGAAGCATTGAAGGGAAAGATCGACCATCCTCCTTATAATGAACCTCCTAAAGGGCCGATCCTATATATTAAACCTAGAAACACGTTTTCTTCTTTTTCAAATCCAGTTCCCCTTCCAAACGGCATACCTGAATTGGAAATCGGGGCCGCACTGGGAATTGTAATCGGTAAAACTGCCACAAGAGTCAAAAAAGAACATGCATTGGATTATATAGAAGGTTTTACGATCGCCAATGATATTAGCGTTCCACATGAAAGTGTTTTCCGTCCTGCTATCCGCCATAAAGCCCGTGATGGATTTTGCCCGATCGGTCCATGGGTCGTATCCAAGGAATCGATATCCAGCCCCGATTCTTTAGGAATCCGTGTATATATAAATGGAGAGCTAAAGCAAGAAAATTCAACTTCAAATCTAATTCGCTCCATATCCCGCCTTATTGAGGATGTAACAGACTTCATGACTTTGAGTACGGGTGACGTCCTTCTAGTTGGAGTTCCAGAGAATGCACCGCTGGCAAAAGCCAATGATCATGTCAGAATAGAAATAGACGAAATCGGGCATTTGGAAAATACTATCATTTCCGAGGAAAAACTATCACTGGAGGGGATTTTATGAAGAGAGCACGTGTAGCCTATGCAGGTGCCGTACATCCAGCAAGTGAATATTATGGCCAGCTCAAATTGGCGGATGGACGGATTGTCAATGAGCAGGATGTTGTCTGGCTTCCCCCGGTGGAACCACGAACTGTCTTCGCGCTTGGCCTGAATTATGCAGACCATGCGAAGGAGCTTGCTTTTAAAGCCCCGGAAGAACCCCTTGCGTTCTTAAAAGGTCCCAATACCTTTATCGGCCACCGTGGGCAGACAAGGCGGCCTGCTGATGCAGCTTATATGCATTATGAATGTGAACTTGCAGTCGTCATAGGTAAAAAGGCGAAAAACATAAAAAAGGAAGAAGCCTATAAGTATGTAAGTGGATATACGATTGCAAATGATTATGCAATACGTGATTATCTGGAGAATTACTACCGACCAAACTTAAAGGTCAAAAATCGCGATACCTGCACCCCCATTGGACCTTGGCTAGTCGATGCCGAAGATATTCCAGATCCTTCGAACCTTGCCATCAAAACTTACGTCAACGGAAAATTGACTCAGCAAGGCAACACGAAAGACATGATTTTCGGCATTGCTGATTTAATTGAATATTTCAGCAGCTTCATGACATTGAGTCCAGGCGATATCATTTTGACAGGCACACCTGAAGGATTGGCGGATACCGCTGTAGGCGATGAAATCATCACTGAAATTGAAGGAATCGGGAAACTCGTCAGCACAATAGTAGGTGACGATGCATTTACTGAAGGCGGGGATCGGCCGCATCTAAAAATCCATAATTAACGGAAGGGACTAATCACATGCCTCATATAATTATTGAATATACGGATAATATCAAAGATGAAATCCAGATTGATGGCTTATTAAAGAAGGTGAATGATGTCCTGATATCTTACCCTTCCATCTTTCCAATTGGCGGCATTCGATCCCGGGCCATTGAATTGAAGCATTATCGTGTTGCCGATGGTACAGAGGATGATGCCTTTGTTCATGCCATCCTAAAAATTGGCGCTGGACGCCAGGACGGTGATAAAACCAAAGTATGTGACCATCTATTCGAAACGATGGAATCTCATTTGGCATCCCTCTTTTCAAAAAGATATCTTGCACTCTCCATGGAACTTACGGAATTCAGTAATTTTGGCACATATAAAAAGAATAATATCCATGATCGATATCATAAATGAACAAGATTTCATATTTAAAGGCCTCCCCCTTCATTGGGGAGGCCTTTAAATCATTATGTTTTGCCACTGCTGCCGCGCTCAGTTGATTTCTGCAAGGTTTTCAGTACGGTTCAAGAACTCCTTGACACGATCCACATATTCCTGTTTATCATAGCCGTTATATAAAGCGCTCGCCATACGGACCGGATCTCCAAAAAAGAATCTTTCGTACAGCGTTTGCCTGGATCCAAATGAACTCATGCATACATCCCATGCGAGACGATACAATTTGACCCTGTCATATGCTCCACCATTCGCGGCTTGAAGATATTTATCCAAATCCGGTCGAAGCTCCGAATTGAAATCGGCTTCATTTGGAATCGCCATTAAGCCGCTAGCTCCAAGAAGCTGCATTATTTCACTGAATCTAGGGTAAATCTTCGGATAATAATTACGGGCAATGTTTAATGGTGTAAAATCAGGTGTCATCATTCCCCATTTATCCAATTTCGCGTTTGCCTCCGAAGCTGTTATGAAAGCCTTTAGCGTTTCAAGCGCCATGATGACTTCCGATATTTTCTCCTGAACATGCTGGTATTGCCCGATATTGATGGTTTCCGCCATAAGTTGCAAAATCCCCAGAATGAACTCAGTTTTGGCGATATTCTTCGATACCACCTGATGGGTCATATGAACAACTGCATTGCTTTCATTATATGCCTGGTTGCAAATGCCGACATCCCCATATGCAAATACCCGATTCCAAGGAACGACTACATCATCAAAAACGATAATCGTATCCATCTCCTCAAATCGTGAACCAAGTGGATGGTCAAAATGTGATTTGCCATAGTCGAATGATTCACGACAGATGAATTTCAACCCCGGTGTATTATTTGGAATGGAGAATGCGAATGCATAAGGGTTTTCTTCTTCTGATTGTTTTAGCAATGTCGAAGGGAAAACCATGATTTCATCCGTTATTCCTCCTTGTGTAGCTAATAATCTGGCTCCCTTTATAATAAGCCCTTCTGAATTCTTGCCAGCAATTCTTGCAGCGATGTAAGGGTCCGGAAGCTTTGCGGCACTAACTCCCCTATTAACCTGTGGTTGAATCAAGGTATGTGTCAACGACAAATCCTTTTCCCGGCAGAGCTCATAATAATCCTTCATATTTTTTGAAAATGCCGAATCCTGAGTGCCGAACATATCCGCTGCAGTACCGTACGCCATCATCCCACTGTTGATATAGTCAGGGGAACGTCCCATCATTCCATTATTATGCCTTGCCCATTCTTGAAACATCTTCCTCCTTTTTTCAAGGTCTTCCTTTGTCCGCGGCTGCATGAATGAGGTCCCTACTCTTTCGTTTGAAGTTGGTGAAATATAAGTCATGATGTCATTTTTCGCGGAATCATGCTGCAAATCATATAATTCAGCCTGTGTTTTCATGACCCCTTTAAAAGCTGGGTGTTGACTGATCTTATCTTTTACTTGCTCTCCATTGATCCATACATTCGCCTTTGCTTTGTCTACCCTATCGATATATTCTTTACCTGTTTTAGCCGGCATGCTTGCATCCCCCTTTAAAATCGATATAAATGAAGCGCTTACAATTAAAATTCCAAATATTGAATTAATTTATATAACAAAATATACCATGTGTTATGATATATATAAAATACTTTAAAAATTCAAAATGTATATGTAAATCATATGTATGAGGTGTATAAAATGGACATCCGGCAGTTAAAATATTTTGTGACAATCGTTCAGGAAGAACAAGTAACCAAAGCTGCAAAAAAATTACATATGGCTCAACCGCCTCTTAGCCAGCAACTTAAATTGATGGAAATGGAAATTGGTGAAAAACTTTTCGATCGGAATGGAAAGAAACTTAAACTCACTGAGACTGGTCAGGTTTTATATAAAAAAGCTGAAGCTCTATTGAATCAGTTTGAAGAAACACTTCTGGAAGTGAAGGAAGTCAGTAAAGGGGTAAAGGGCACTCTTTCCATAGGGTCTGTAAAAACCTGCTTTTCTTACATTCCGCAAAGGATGAGAACCTTTAGAGTAAAATACCCTGATATACGATTCAAGTTAATGGAAGGTGATACGTTCCGTTTAACGGAAGGCTTAATAAACAGGGAAATCGAGTTGGCCATCGTACGACTCCCAATTAATGGTAATCAGTTTTCGTCGGTTAACCTTCCACCGGAAGATTTTGTACTTGTCACCCCACATGATTGGGATATCCCAGACTTCATCGAATTTAAACAAATCAAGGAAGTTCCCCTCTTGTTGCTGCATAGGGTAAGCGGTCAAGGTACATATGAGCTTATAGTGGATGAGTGCTTCAGACATGGATTTGAACCTACGATTGTATGTGAATGTCCTGATGCTGCAATGATATTATCTTTAGTGAAGGAAGGAATAGGAGCTACCATCATGCCACGTACCACATCCAATTCGTTTTCAACCCAGGGTATAAATATAGTCGAATTGATAGATTGTGAAGTACAATCCGAAGCCGCGCTTATTTGGCTCGAAGAACGCTATCTTTCCAAAGGCGCCGTCAAATTTCTAGAAACTTTTTCCGAATGAATGGCCAGTTATCCTTAAATCTTCATTTCATTTGCACCTTTTCTAATAATCTATGGTGTTGGTTGGAATTTCTATTCCATTGAAAAGAAAAAAAGCAACCTAGATGGCTGCTTTTAAAAATCGATTCACAAGTTCGATGAGCTGCACTTTATTTATATGCATATCATTCAATGTCGCAAAACACCCTTAACATCATGACCCGTATTGGACTTTACGAGGATTTCATTATAATTGTCTTTTGTAACCGTTTCCAAATCTGTCCTGCGGTTACTGAACAGGGAACCTAAATAGCATGCGAGGAACCCAAGAGGAATGGAAACGATTCCTGGTGAATTCAAAGGGAAAATCGGGTCACCTGTCATTATGGTGGCTCCGGGAACCGGGTTCCAGACATTTGGACTTAAGGCCACGAGCAAAAGTGTACCAAAAAGACCTGTCATCATACCGACCATTGCACCGGTTTTATTGAATTTTTTCCAATAGATGGTGAGAAGGATGACCGGCAAATTCGAACTGGCTGCCAATGTAAAAGCAATCGATGCCAGAAACGCTACATTGAATTCCTGCAGACCTAATGATAAAACGATTGCAAGTGCAGTCACACCAATGGACGCCCATCTAGCCATCGTCATTTGCTGTTTTTCCGTTGCTTTTCCATCTTTTAAAATTTCATTGTAAAAATCATGTGAAAATGCCGTAGCACCTGTTAAAACGATTCCCGCAACAACTGCCAGTATCGTTGCAAAGGAAACGGCCGCAATAAAGGCGAATAAGATGTCCCCGCCCACAAGTTGGGCCAATAATGGTGCAGCCATGTTACCCGCTGGATTAGCGGTCATGATATTCGATGTTCCAACCAACTTCGCAGCACCGAATCCGAGAAAAATGACCATGATATGAAAAGCACCCATAATCCACATCACCCAAACAACCGACTTCCTTGCCACTTGTGCATTCGGGACAGTCAGAAAACGTATTAAAATGTGCGGTAGACCTGCCGTTCCCAGAATTAGGCCCAGGGACAAGGAAGCTGCATCCCACCCACTGGCATATTTAATACCTGCCTTCAGGTAAGCTGCTCCCATGGGTGTCGCTGTTTTCATTTCCGTGAAAATTCCGATGAAACTAAAATTCAACTTCCACATGACGATCATAAATAATATAAACACGCCGCCAATCAGCAGGATTGCTTTAATGATCTGCACCCAGCTCGTCGCCGTCATCCCCCCAAATAGTACAAATACCAACATTACAAGACCTACGATAATGACAGAGGTATTATACGGGATGTCTAAAAGCAATTTAAATAAAGCACCTGCCGCAACAAGTTGACCCAGCATGTACATGACTGATATCACCAAGGTATTAAAAGCGGTCACTCCCCGGACCTGTTTATATTTAAACCTTGTAGTCACCATATCAGCCAATGTGTATTTCCCTAAGTTCCTTAAAGGTTCAGCCACCAGGAATAATACAACAAGGAATGAAACAAGTGCTCCGTACATCAGGAAAAATCCATCATACCCCGTTAAGGAAAATGCTCCAATCAACCCTAAAAATGTGGAAGCCGACATAAAATCCCCGGCCAATGCAAGTCCATTTTGCCTAGCTGTCAAACCGCCCCCAGCCGTATAAAAAGAGCCTGCCGTTTTAGTTTTTTTGGAAGCGAAATACGTAATGAAAAGGGTGCCTATCGACATTAGTGCAAAAAGAATAATAACTGTCCAATTCATGATTCAAAGCCCTTCTTTCTCGATGATTTCTTTTATTTGTTCATCGATTCTTTCGGATTTCCTTACATATACGCTGCAAACCCATACAGACATAACCGTGATGGAGACACCGTACACCCACGCCCATGTTATGTCTCCAATGAAAGGGTGATCCAGGATATCAGTGTAAAAAACTAAGAAGGGCAAAAGCAGGGAATATCCCATAAAGAATATCGTAAAAGGGATGACGAATTTCTTTTTATCGGAAAGCATATTCTGAAACTCTTTGGAAGCAACAATCCTTTCATAATCCACTAGATTAGTTTGTTCCGATTCTTGAAGGTTTTTTTCCAACCGAACCATCTCTTCACACCTCTTCTGATATTTATTTTTCAAAGGACGGTACTATAACTAGTATTGAGCCTTTCCATTGCCAAATCTTTTCCAAAAACCCAAACAACTCATCTGCACAAGAAGGGCTAAGCCCATCCCTAAGCTTTCCGAACGCATTTTGTCTAACCGGTGAAACATACAGATAGGGCAGCAGTTAGTTCCCCTGCTGCCCTGTCCCAGACTATATCTTATAGAAGGCTTGCACTTTCGCAATAGACTTAGCTTGCGCCCTATCAATGACAATGTGCGGTCAATGTATGTTTTTGCCGAAACACTCGATCATTCATCCTGAATCCCGCTTTTTTCAGATGATGAATTCAGGCTTGCTTTTTGCCAGAATCGGTTCTTTAAGAGGAACTTCTTCACCTGATATTATATCAAGGACAGCAGAAGCCTCATCAAACCATGAATCCGGGGCTTTTGCTCCCCAAAATGTCTGGCGTCTTGGATCATTCAAATCCCAATGAATCGGTTCGATATCAGGGTCAGATGTTAAGTAATCCCCATTGTATAATTCGATTCTGTGACCGTCCGGGTCTCTTAAATATAGGAAGAATGCATTGGATAGGCCATGCCTTCCTGGTCCGCGTTCGATGGACTGTGCATATCCAAGTGATGCCAGTACATCACAGGCATGGATAATTGCAAGGGGGTCAGGCAGAAAGAAGCCTACATGATGAAGTCTTGGACCGATTCCGTTCATGAATGCCTGGTCATGGACGGTTTGCTTTCTATGTAGCCACGTAGCCCATAATTGGCCCGACTCATCCACTGTATCTTCCGAGCAGGCAAAACCTAATTCTTTCACATAAAAATCATAGGCTTTTTGGACATTTGTTACATTACAATTCACATGATCGATCCTTTGGACCCTTGACCCCCTATGCATATCGAATCTTTGCAGCAATCTCTCTGCTTTATCCATTTTGCTGAAAAACTCGATTGGCAATCCTGAAATATCCTGAACTCGGAGCGACTTGCCTAGTGCATGCTGTGTTCCTTCCTTCATCCACTTCATTTTCATTCCCTTGGACAGGAAGAAAGATTCCAATTCTTCAAGGTCTTCCTCTTTTTCAACCTTGTATCCTATCGCTTCAACGCTTGGCTTTTCTGCCTTTTGCAAGATAAGCGAGTGATGATGCGCTTCCTCTAAACCACGTAAATATATGTGATCATTCGTTCTTTCCGTTTCAATAAAACCTAAAGCATCCACATAAAAGGCTCTTGATTTATCTAAATCCGTTACATTAAGTATCGTTCTCGCAACACGAATAATAGAAAAATTCATTGTATTCTCCCCTTCTTTATGACACCCGATTATTTTTCAGCAGAAGAAACGGCATTTCGTTTTATGTCCCCAAATTTGGGAATGTGATGTTCTCCAATTGCTACGTGGATAACTTGTGTTTCCGTATAGAATTCAAAGCTATAATGGCCACCTTCACGTCCTACCCCACTATATTTCGATCCTCCAAACGGTATCCGCAAATCCCTTACGTTTTGGGAATTCACCCATACCATCCCACTATCGACAGCTTGAGCAAACCTATGTCCCCGTTTCATATCATTTGTCCATACATATGCAGCAAGCCCATACTTTACATCATTAGCCATTCTCAGTACTTCCTCTTCGGTCTTGAAAGGAATGACTGCCATGACTGGTCCAAAAATCTCTTCTTGTGCTACCGTCATATCATTTGTACAGTTCAAGAGAAGCGTCGGGGCAATATAATTCCCTTCGTTGAACGCACTTGGTATCGCACCGCTTACAATTTCAGCCCCTTCATCTTTTGCTATATCCAGATAACGGGAGACATTATTAAAGTGGTCACGATGGATCAGCGGTCCGATTTCCGTTTCTGGATCCATTGGGTTTCCAATTTTGATACTATGAACACGTTCCTTCAATTCTGCAACGAACTGGTCTATTATCGATTCATGGACAAATAATCTGGAATTGGCTGTGCATCGCTCCCCATTGAATGAATAGATTCCCCAAACCACCGAATCCAGGGCCTTTTCCAGATCGGCATCTTCAAAAATGACGGCTGGTGATTTACCTCCGAGTTCCATGGAAAAACGTTTCATCGTATCCGCACCATTTTTAATGATTTCAGCGCCAGTTGTCGTTTCTCCGGTAAAGGATATCAATTGGACCTCTGGATGGGCAACCAAGGACGCCCCAGCTGTCTCCCCAAAACCGTGAACGATATTGAATACGCCCTTTGGCAGACCGGATTGGTCAATGATTTGTGCTAATTTATTGGCAGTCAATGGAGACCACTCCGCCGGTTTAAGGACACATGTATTACCTGTAGCCAGAGCCGGGGCGATCTTCCAGGTTTCTAACATGAAAGGCGCATTCCAAGGAGTGATTAATCCTGCGACTCCTATCGATTTATGAATCGTATAATTGATGAAAGTGTCATCCACTTGATACGACTCCCCTATCAGCCTGCTTTTCACCATTTCAGAATAAAAACGGAAATTCTCCGCTCCCCTTGCCGCCTGTTTTTTTGTCTGGCTAATCGGCAACCCTGTATCAAGGGATTCCAAAAAGGAAATTTCTTCGGCATTCTCTTCAATTAAATCAGCAATCCTATTAATGTACTTCAATCTTTCTTCCACTTTCATCGTTCTCCATGGACCGTTATCGAATGCAGCTCTTGCGGCGGCTACCGCTTGATCAATATCCTCTTTAAATCCTTCTGCCACATTATTGATTGCTTGATTATTAAAAGGGCCTAGATTTTCAAATGTTTTTCCTGAGATTCCATCAACAAATTGACCATTGATGTAATGCTTGACATCTTGCACCGGAAAAGTTTGCATGAATAAATCCTCCTTTAAAAATTAATTCAGGAAGATGACAATAATCGTTTGGATTTGTGCAATCTTCCCAATCTAGCAATTATGACTGGATTTTTTGGTCAATCAAACCGTATGATTGAAGGGTTTCACGCAGTTCTTTTTCCAACGGTTCCGAAGGCGGTCCCATCGGCGGCCGTAATGCAGGATTGATTTTCCCCATCATCCCCATCGCAGCTTTTAATGGTCCTGGATTGGTTTCTTTAAACAAAACATCATTCAATGGCATTAATTTGTAATGGAGGTCAAGTGCCTTTTCCACATCACCCTCCACCCAATGGTTATAAATTTCAGCCACTTCTTTAGGAGTGATATTAGCTGTAGCACTAATATGTCCTGCTCCTCCAATAGCCAGCATCGGATAGCATAATAATTCGATGCCAGAATATAAGAGAAAATCCCTTCCGCAATTCAATAAGACACGGTTCACATGTTCAAAATCTTTATTAGATTCCTTTACGCCAATTATATTTTCACAATCTTCAGCAAGGCGTGCCAATGTCTTAACTTCCAAATTCGTTGCCGTTCTTCCGGGAATGTTATAAACGATAAGCGGGATATCAACGGAATCGGCCACCGTCTTAAAGTGATTGTAAAGTGCCTGCTGATTCGGCTTATTGTAATAAGGAACGATGACTAAAGCAGCATCAGCCCCCATTTCCTGTGCCCTTTTAGTCAAATGCAATGTTTCTTTCTGATTGGCAGATCCAGTACCTGGTGCAACCGGAACACGTGCTTTTGCTGCTTTGATTGCCGTTTCCATCACTAATTCCCGTTCCTCAATCGTTAGAGAACTCGGCTCGCCGGTAGTCCCGCATACCGAGATTCCATGGGAACCGCTTTCAATATGCCAGTTTACTAGATTTTCAATGGCCTTTACATCCACTTCCATCTTGTCATCAAATGGAGTGATAATTGGAGCTATGGATCCTCTTAAACGACTTTTGATTTCCTCGTACATTTTTTCTACCGCCCTTTCGTTATTTGAATATTCGGAATAATTAAACGAAAAAATCGACCTTGCTTTTATGAATAATCGATCGACTATTATAAAACAAGGCCTGGGTCATCAAAGTGCCTGATCGTGATTAGTTTCCGACCTCTGCTTGAATGTATTGATGGCATTCAGTTTATGCTTTCTCACCAGAGATTCAATTTCTTCAAAAGATTCTTTTTCCTTTAAAAGCTTTATGATGCTTTCATGTTCGCGAATCGATTGGACTGCGCGTTGCGGTACCATGGTGAACATGGACTTTCTGACTCTATTCATTCTTTGTTGAGCCTGTTTAATTTCCTCCTTCAAAAAGGAATTTCCGCACTTTTCATAAATTTCCTCATGGAAACATTCGTTTAACTTACCAAACAGCTCTAATTCAAAGTTATGGAGGGCTTTTTCCATTTCCTTGTTTAAATTAATCAGATTTTCAAAATCATCATCTTTCATCGTTAAAGAACTAAGGGCAGCTGCATATCCTTCAAGCAAAGATAGAACTGAAAGAGTTTCAATGTATTCGCTCTCATTAATGCTTGTAACCACTGCTCCACTATAAGGCTTATATTGAATAAGGCCGTCGGATTCCAGTTGTCTGATCGCTTCCCTGACAGGAATCGGACTTAGACTAAGTTCTTTTGCCGTTTGATCGATAATGATCCGCTGTCCAGAACCATATGTTCCATCCAAAATTAATTTACGAAGGTGCTCATAAGCTATTTGCTTTTTGCTGGGTATTTTGTTTTTCTCTTCCATATTTTCATCATATATGAAATCATATATGATTGCAACCGATTTTTATTAAAAATCATATATGATTTTTTCTTAATGTACTGTTTCTCTGCAGGACTTAATGGGACAAAAACTCAATTGATAAAAAGGGAGATCAGTAATCCACCTTTTCCTGTGCCATAGATATAATTCAACTAAAATAACCTGCAGACACTGATGTAGCCAGGTAGTCTGCAGGTTATTAAAAAATTATGCCATTTTTGATTTAACGAATGAATGTATTCTTTCAACTGCTGCTTCCAGCAGCTCCAGTGAAGTTGCATAAGAGAGTCTGATGTTATCAGGTGCACCGAACCCTGAACCTGGAATAACAGCCACTTGAGCTTCTTCCAGCAACGCAGTCGTAAAATCTTCGACATTGCTGTACCCTGTTAATTCAACTGCACGTTTAACGTTCGGGAATAAATAAAATGCCCCTTGTGGTTTAATGCAGCTTACGCCTGGAATTTCAACCAATTTATCATATATCTTATTCAAACGGCCTTCAAATGCCTGACGCATTTCCTCAACAGGCTCCTGCGTACCTTCATAAGCCGCAATCGCACCATATTGAGCAGTTGTGGTAGGATTTGATGTGCTATGGCTGGCAAGGTTCGCCATTGCTTTAATGATGGACTCATCACCGGCTGCATAACCTATTCTCCAGCCAGTCATCGAATGCGATTTAGAAACACCATTGATGATGATCGTTTGCTTTTTCAATTCAGGTGAAATCTCTGCAATGGATGTATGTTTAGCATTTCCATATACCAATTTTTCGTAAATTTCGTCGGAAACGATCAAGATATCATGAGCCAGGCAAACTTCCCCGATAGCCGCCAATTCTTCCCTGGAGTAAAGCATGCCCGTTGGATTGCTTGGCGAGTTGATGATAACCGCTTTCGTTTTTTCGGTAATTGCTTGTTCTAATTGTTCTTTAGTGATTTTATATTGATTTTCTTCCGTACCGACTACATAAACCGGCTTTCCGTCAGCAAGCTTGATTTGCTCAGGATAGCTCACCCAATATGGTATCGGGACAATGACTTCATCTTCTTCGTCCAGGATAGCTTGAAACAATGTGTAAAGCGAGTGCTTTGCACCTGAGCCAACTACAATTTCAGACGGTTTGTAATCCAAGCCTTGATCACGCTTCAATTTAGCCGCAATTGCTTCTTTTAGCTTCGGCAGACCAGCGGATGGCGTGTATTTAGTTTGACCTTCATTCATGGATAGAAGTGCTGCATCTATGATATGTTGGGGTGTATTATAGTCTGGTTCACCAGCACCCAAACCAATTATATCCAGACCTTGGGCCTTAAGCTCCTTTGCTTTTGCCGTAATGGCCAATGTTGTTGATGGCGTTAATGACTGAACCCGGTTCGCTAATTTCATATTAAATTAATCCTCCATTCTAAATGCTTCGATAATACTTTAGCCATTCCCCAGTTTTAAAATCATAATAGTCATAGTTAAAACGCTCGGATTCATCAAGATACGTTACTTCCCAAAGCGGAACGTTTTTTTCCATGCCTAGCTTAACCGAAATGATTTTTTGGGGATTAAGCTTTTCTTTGACAATGTTTAAAATCTCTTTTTTTGATTTACCATCTTTATAGTTTTCCACTACTATTTCTTTCTTCTTGTCCTCAGGAAGCCAGACTATTTTTTTAGTCCCTTTTTCTCCCTTACCAATGATGACGGAGTATGAATCCTGCCCATTATAAAGGTAGAATTCTTCCATGGTCACAAGGCCGCCCTCTTCCTTCGCCTTTTTAAAAGCCTCATTACCAGCCTCTTTTTTAGGCTGCAACGCTTTAATATATGCCCCGCTGACAAATCCGATAAAACAAAGGACCAGGATGGAAGCAATAATCAACCATTTTTTCAAAGCTGCTTTTCCCTCTTTCTATGTACGATAAATTGTAAATATCGCTTTTTCTTGATCTTCGGAATCCAATGCCAGACCGAACATTAAATCATCTTTTTTCAATGTTCGGTTCAAGGAATCCACAATTTTATACAGATCAGGAGAATGTTGCAACCTGACTGTTGAAATTACTTCGATTTTACTTTCCATGAGACGCCCCTCCATTTTAATAAATTGTCAACAACCACTGGTATGAATAGGATTTGAAGGCTTTACCACCTATCACATTATACCAGTTCAAAGGTTATTTTTCTTTATAAATTCATAAAAATCCATTTTAGATTAATGAAATATCTAAAGATTCTTTAAATCCACTTCTCTATCATTTCAGCCATTTCTGTTATTGAGGCTTGGTGCCAGTTCACTTCGGGAATGGCCTTTTGAAATTCAGGTCCGTATTTGGCAGTGATTATGCGGCGATCAAGTATAACCAAAACCCCTTTATCTTCTGGCGTCCGTATAAGCCTGCCGAATCCTTGCCGGAACCTTAACAGGGCCTCAGGTAAAGAATAAGCAGAGAAAGGATTACGCCCTTGCTTCTCGAGAAGTTGACATTTTGCTGCTGTCACTGGTTCATCCGGTGGCGAAAATGGCAGCCTGACAATGATTAAACAAGATAAATCCTCGCCTGGGATATCGACGCCTTCCCATAGGCTGGTTGTCCCAAACAGGACTGCTTTCTCGAAGTTTTGGAAATTCCTGAGCAGCCTCATCCGGCTTCCGCCAGAAATCCCTTGTGCAAACAGGGTGAACTCATCCAGAACCCCACTGTCTTTGATGGAATTATAGGTCGCCCGCAGCATTTCATGCGAGGTGAATAATACCATCATCCTCCCTTTCGCTGCTTGAGCGGCAGCAATAATATGGTTTGCCGCGGTTTCGGAGAATTCCTCCACCGATAAGCAATTGATATCTGGTAGATCATTTGGAACCAGTACCTTTACGAGTTCCTTATAAGGAAAGGGAGAAGGAAAACTTGCTGTCTGCATCGGTTCATTCTCTAAACCGAGTTGTTCTTTAAAATACGTAAAAGAATCTTTCACAACGAGGGTTGCCGATGTCATGACCACACTTTTTTGGCGTCCGAAATAGGAATCCCATAACCGTTTGCTTCCTGCAATCGGCTGAACCGTCAAAGTCACCCCATGCTGGGGTGCTGCATTCGTATAATCAAGCCAATAAATATTTTCTTCATGCGGCTTGATGAAGAATTCATGCAAGGAGTCCCTGGTATCCTGTAAATGTCCAAGCAGCACCTCGATATCATTCAAATGAAATAATGAATTTTTTCCTAATGGGGACTCATTATTCAATAAAAGGGCCAATCTTTTCTCTAACTCCGTGATGATGTATCCTAATAAATCCACCAATCGCTCAGCGACCAGAATCGCCTTACCCCATCTTCCATCATCTATCTTGAATGAAAGCCGTTTCGGACTCATGGAACGTGAAAGTTTTTCCGCCTGATTGGAAATGTAATAAAAAAGCTGTTCGAATTCATATGAAAAATCACTAAGCTTTTGATCTAATTCATGCGTGGACTTCCCCTCGGCCAGTCCATTATTTATGAGCATCCTGCCCAATTTATATAATAATTGCTTTTGATCTGATGTCCCTAGTCTGTTTAAAACCGTCTTCACCGAAATGTAATTTAGCCTGCTCCCAAGCTGTTTAGATGCTGCCTGTTCCAAATGGTGTGCTTCATCGAGTATCAAATACCCTTTTTTTGGAATCAAGGCATCTTCTGTAAGCAGATCCGTCATTAAAAATGAATGGTTAGTAATGATGATATCCGCCTTGGCGGCTGTTCTTTTTGCCCGTTCAAAAAAATCCAATTCAAGCCAGGGCTGTTTTAATCCGGCGTATGTAAGACCATCACTTTGCAGCCGATTCCAAAATAGCTGACCGCCGCTTGTAAGATTCAATTCATCTTTATCGCCTGTTAAGGTTTCGGTAAGCCAAACCAATATCTGCATTTTCGTTAATGCCGTTTCATAATTATCTTCCTTCTCACGCAATGCCCTTTCAAACTTTGCCAAGCTCAAATAATTACTTCTCCCCTTTAGCAAAACAGCTTGAAAGGTAAAGGGAAGTATTTTTTTAAGCTTGGGAACCTCATTTTGAAGAAGTTGATCCTGTAGCTGAAGCGTGTATGTTGAAACGACGACAGGTTTATGATGTTTTTTTGCAAAATAGACGGCCGGAAGCAGATAGCCTATGGATTTCCCAATACCTGTCCCAGCTTCAATGATTGCATCCTGGCTGGATTCGAAGGAATGGTGAATCATGTTCATCATATCAAGTTGTCCGCTTCTTGCTTCAAAGGCAGGGTATGCACTTTGAAGCATGGCTATTTTTTTCTCATCATCAAGCGGAAATTCCGCCCCCGTGTCTTTTTGATCACCTTCGTCTTCGGCCTTTTTAAATGCAAGGCCCCTATAAGTAATAAGATCAGGTGAATGGACTTCTGCTTTAGCAAGTTTGCTTGCAATGCAAGCATCTATCAATTCGGAAATCTCACTTTGTAAGGAATATGATAATCGATATAACTGTTTAAGTGTCATCACTGGAAGATTCATCAGCTTTTTTTTCAATTCCAATAATAATAAAGCGGTCGCATATGCATCACTATCCGCTTGATGGGGCCTGGAATGATCTAGATTTTCTTCTTTAGCCAGCTGGTGCAGCTTATATCCATCGGATGTTGGTTTTAATATTTTCGCTAACTCCACTGTATCAAGGGTGGAACCATAAAACGACTCAAACCCGCATCGTACTAGTTCTTCCTGTAGAAAAGATAAATCAAATAATACATTATGGGCAACAAAACAAGCCCCTTCTATAAGCCGGGCAATATTTCCTGCAACATCTTCAAAGTCAGGTGCATTTTTTACCGTCTCGTTGCTTATTCCGGTCAACTCTTCAATAAACAAGGAAATTTCCTGTCCAGGGTGGATATATGTGGAGTATTCATCCACAATTTGGTCATTTTCGATGACCACGCCAGCAAATTGAATAATCCTATCCCCTTTTTTCGGAGAATTCCCTGTTGTTTCCAAATCGACCACTACATATCGTTGCATCATGAATTGTACACCTCAAACTTCACTTTCTCCACTTCCTGATGGAATTCTCTTATCTTTTTTATACCATAATAATCGTAATAAAGGAAACAAGCGGTTCATCAACGGACGAAAAGGGCCGGCACCTGTATGCATGATCCATGCATATTGTGCCGGCCCTCCGCTTACATGACAGTAGCTGCAGGTTCGTTTGAAATCAGATCAATGATTTTGTTATTTTCATCCATGATCGCAACTTTTGGTTTATGCTCCCCCAGTTTATCCTCTGAAACCATCACATAAGAAATGATTATCACGATATCATCCGGCTGCACCAGTCTTGCTGCCGCTCCGTTCAAACACACGACACCGCTGCCCCGTTCTCCCGCAATCACATACGTTTCAAGTCGTGCACCATTATTATTATTCACGATGGCGACTTTTTCATTAGGCAGAATACCCACCGCATCAATTATATCTTCATCAATCGTAATGCTGCCTACATAGTTCAAATTAGCCTCAGTAACCCTTGCACGGTGGATTTTTCCATTCATCATCGTTCGAAACATCTCAATACCCCCTGATTTTCATGAATTATTCTACATTTAAAGTGATATTATCAATTAGTCTTGCATGCTTGAACTTTACAGCCATTGCAATGATGATGTTTCCAGCCAGCGATTCAAGCGGTTTAAGTTCCGGGTATTGATAGACTTCAATATAGTCGATCACTCCACTTGTGTGGGCACCAATATGTTCACTTACTAGAGCCGTGACGGTTGCTGCATTTCTTTCACCGGATTCAACCGCCTCTTTGGCCTTCAATAAACTTTGGTACAGCTCTTTAGCCTCCAAGCGCTCCTGAACTGATAGGTTCACATTTCGCGAGCTCTTCGCTAACCCATCTTCTTCACGTACAGTTTCCACTGCAATAAGCTGGATAGGGAAATTGAAGTCTTTGATCAGTCCATCTATCACGGCGACCTGCTGGGCATCCTTCTTACCAAAGTAAGCTCTATCAGGAAGGATGATATTGAAGAATTTCGTTAAGACTGTCGCAACACCATCAAAGTGTCCGGGCCTTTGTCTGCCGCATAAAACATCCGTCCTGCTTTGGACAACAACTTTTACAGATGGTTCTTCACCATACATTTCGTGGACAGTTGGATAGAAGAGATAATCAACTCCGCCATTGGCTGCGACTTTTTCATCCCGTTCCAAATCCCGCGGATATGTTTCAAAATCCTCATTGGGTCCAAATTGCGTCGGATTGACAAAAATACTTAATACCACAATGTCATTTTCTTTGCGCGCCTTTTCCAAAAGGGTTGCATGCCCCTCATGTAAAAATCCCATTGTCGCTACATAGCCAATGCTTTTGTTATTGTTTTTTTCCTCTCTAAGTGCCAATTGCAAAGCAGCTGCTGATGTAAATGTTTTCATCTTTTCCCTCCGTAAAGTTCGGAAAGTTGTTCTTCCTTCATCGTGAATGTATGTTTCTCCGACGGAAAAACTTTAGTTTTCACTTCATTCACGAAGCTTGTAAGCGATTGGCCAATCAGTTCATTTGCATCTCCATAAACTTTTACGAATTTCGCCAGCCGGTCTACCCCGTACTTGATGACATCATGGTAAACGAGGACTTGACCATCCGTTTCAGCTCCTGCCCCAATTCCAATGGTTGGAATGTCAAGGTTCCGTGTGACGAGTTCCCCCACTTGATATGGAACACATTCTAAGACTACTGCCATCGCCCCCGCAGCTTCACACTTTCTCGCATCTTCCAAGAGCTGTGCTGCACTTTCGGCATCTTTTCCTTGTACTTTATATCCGCCCAGAACGCCGACTGATTGAGGAGTCAAGCCAAGATGGGCTACAACCGGGATGCCCGCCTTGGTCAATGCTGATATTTTTTCAACAACATCATCCGCTCCCTCAAGCTTTACGGCATCCGCATGACCTTCCTGCATGATCCGGGCTGCATTCTTGAGTGTTTCATCCATAGATAGGTGATAGCTCATAAATGGCATATCCGTTACGACAAATGTATTTGGTGCCCCGCGTTTTACTGCCTTTGTATGATGGATCATGTCATTCACCGTAACTGGAATCGTTGAATCATATCCCAATACGACCATTCCTAAAGAATCTCCGACTAAAATCATGTCTACACCTGATTGTTCGGCTAACTTTGCTGACGGGTAATCATAAGCCGTCAGCATGACAACCTTCTCTTGATTTTGTTTCATTTTCAAAAAATCTCCGGATAATTTCATTACGTTTCCTCCTTTTGATGGAGGAGATGAAAACATCAGCGAAAACTGGTGTCTATACATTCATCCGCAAAAAAAGGACTGACTAAAAAAGTATCTGTTTCGCTACGAAAAATGGCTGAAAAAGCCACAATTCGATCAATAAACAGACTCATCTTTTAGTCAATCCCTTTGTTTCATCAGAAGTTTCATCCCTCCGTCCCCGTCCAGTTCTCTGGATCAAGGCAGATTTTCAAATAATTTGGTATTTATGGGGGTGCAGTTCACATGATACTGCCCACTTGCATTATATCAAGCCAAATTGAAAATTTCTATTTAATTTTCACGAATTTGACAAAAATCTACTGAATTTCAATATCTGCAGAATATATCGAATGTACGGTTCCTTTGCCGTCTTCAAGAAGTAAAACGCCTGAATCCGTTATGCCCAACGCTTTTCCGACAATCGTGTCATTAACGGTACTCGCTTTGATTACCTGTCCAAGACTGATCGCATAACTCTCCCATAAATCCTTTATTGGCATGAAGCCCTGATCTAAATAGAGTTCGTACAAATTTTCCAGACGAAACAATGCTCGTTGAATGACCTTGGACCTTGAAACCGTCACTCCACTTTCTATGAGAAGGGAAGACGCCTTTTCCTGCAGATCTTCAGGAAAATCCTCCAATTGCTGATTGATATTCATTCCAATTCCGATAATGACAGAATGGATCCTATCTGATTCCGCCTGCATCTCTGTAAGGATGCCCACCACTTTCTTGCGATTCACCAAAATATCATTCGGCCACTTTATTTGCGGCTTCAAATCAGTGGTATCCTCTATAGCCTGAGCAACAGCGACCGCGGCCAATAATGTAAGCTGTGGAGCCTCATGAATAGGGATTTTCGGCCTCAAGATGAGACTCATCCATATGCCGCTGAATTTTGGAGAATGCCAAGATCTCATTAGCCTTCCTTTTCCGGATATCTGCTCCTCGGCAACGACGAGGGTCCCCTCCTGAACGCCTTCATTTGCGAGTTGATGCGCAATTTTTTGCGTGGATTCTACAGTTTCCTGATAGTGGATCAGCTTGCCGATCGTTTTTGTTTCCAAGCCAAGCTGTATTTCGCTCTCGGACACTTTTTCCGGCGCTGATATGATCCGGTAGCCTTTTTTCCTTACGGCCTCAACATTATACCCTTCACTGCGCAGGTCTTCTATATGCTTCCAGACAGCTGTGCGCGAACAGCCAATGTATTCAGCAATTTCCTGACCGGATATAAACGCACCATCCGCTTTTGAGAGGGCTTCCATCAGCATTGTTCTTAACTCAGATTGCATTTCACCAGCCACCTCTTTATTTCTTCTTTATCATTTCTTAATTCTTCATTCAAGACAGCTTTCAATACTTTTCCCAAGTATTCCTTGACCCATGGACCTGGCTTTTCTTGTTTCCAATTCAATAAATCCGTTCCCGTAACGGCAAGATCCGACATTTGTTTAATAATAAGTCCATTATAGCTTTGATGTGCATTCTCCTCCGCATCCGATACATTCCCGCCAGTCATCGCCGCCCTGACTTTTGCAGCTTGTACAGTTACGTCATGCCCTGCCTGAAATACATCGATGGCTGATGGATCTTCTTTCTTCACTAGCTGTATCGTACGTTGAACGTTTCTTATGCTTTTCAATGGCAGCTTCCATTCCCTTAAAGCCTCTTCCATTTCCTGATCTTTTGTGTGAACCATGATTATAGACCATATTTCTGCCGCCTTCAGTTGATGAAGCGGCAGTTTCAGTAATTCCATTAAATGTTCCTTTTTACTGGAGAATAGAGGCAGGTATTGATATAAACCGCTTTCCAGCAAGAGTGAAAAAGCCCTTAACTTATTCGAGCCTGCCAATAGTTTCTCAAATTCAACCAGGATTCTTTCGACAGCAATTTCACTGATGATCTGGGCGTTTTCTTTAAGGGAATCAAAGGTTTCTTGATCCAGTTCAAAATCAAGTTGACTGATGAATCTTAATGCACGCATCATTCTCAATGCATCCTCATGAAACCTTTCATGCGGGTTGCCAACCGTGATGATCCTTTTTTCAGCCAAATCTCGCTTACCATTAAATGGATCGATGATTTTACCGGTCTTATCCATTGCCATTGCATTCATCGTAAAATCTCTTCTTTGCAAATCCTCAGTCAAAGAACGGACAAATTGTACAGCATCGGGTCTGCGAAAGTCCGAATACCCGCTTTCCGTTCTAAACGTCGTAATTTCGTATGTACCCGTATCCGTTATGACGAGCACTGTTCCGTGGTCAATCCCGATATCAGCCGTATTAGGAAAAATCCTTTTGATTTCCTGGGGTGTTGCGGAAGTCGCTATGTCCACATCGTTAATGGGTCTGCCAAGGATATAATCCCTTACAGAGCCGCCAACGAAATAAGCCTCGTATCCTGCTTCTTCAATCAATTCCAGAATGGGTACTGATTTTAAGAATAACCGATCCATCTGCATCCCCTCCCTATTCGATGGATTTACCTTCAAGTGCTTGAATGTAGATGGCTTCATACTCAGCCATAATCGTATCACTGTGAAATTCAGTATTGGCCCTTTCCAGCGCAGCTTCAGAAAAGCGTTTATGTAAAACCGGGTCGCTTAAAAGTCCAATCGCTTTTTCAGCAACCATTTTGACATCTCCCAATTCACAAATATAACCAGTCTCCCCGTCAACGATGACTTCAGGAATTCCCCCGATATTTGTCCCTATACAAGGAACTCCACATGCCATCGCCTCGAGTAGCACAAGTCCGAAACTCTCTTTTTCCGATAACAGGAATATCAAATCACTGATTGAATATAATTCGGCAAGGTTATCCTGCTTACCAAGAAACAAGACCGAATCATCGATTCCAAGATCATTAGCCAATTTCAAAACGGTTGTCACTTCCGGACCGTCCCCTACGAGCAGAAGCTTTGCAGGCATTTTCTTTTGAGTTAGATAAAAAGCTTGGATGACGTCTTTCACTCGTTTGACCGAACGGAAATTCGAAACATGTATGATCACTTTTTCATCTTCACTGATTCCGTATTCATCCTTAAGGTAATGGGAATTGGATTTATGGTAATCTCTTTCATCAATAAAATTATAAACGGTTTTGATTTCCTTATCCGGTGCGATTAATTCGTGCGTCTGCTGAACAAGGGAATTAGATACTCCTGTAACGACATCCGATTGCTCTATCCCGAATTTTATCAAATTGGTCAATGAGGGATCATGGCCTAATACGGTTATGTCCGTACCATGCAGTGTGGTTACGATCTTTACTTCATTACCTGACATCTGCTTTGCAAGGATTGCACATACAGCATGGGGAATTGCATAATGAACGTGGAGAATATCTAATTTCTCCCGTTTTACGACATCCGCTATCTTGCTCGCAAGCGCCAGGTCATATGGTGGATATTGAAAGACAGAATACGAGTTCACTTCAACTTGGTGATAAAAAATATTACAGTACATCTTATTCAAGCGAAAAGGGAGGCTTGAAGAAATGAAATGTATCTCATGTCCTTTTTCTGCAAGCATCTTGCCTAATTCAGTTGCTACGACACCAGAACCCCCAACTGTAGGGTAACAGGTAATTCCAATTTTTAATTTCATAAGATTATTTTTCTCCTAACAAGTCGGCATCGATCAGTAACGGTTTTTTAGTCATGAATCCCTCCGCATAGGCGACACCCACTTCTTTACCGAACATCCGCTCCCGTGCCTCGACAGTCTCGATATAGCCATTAACCAGCGGTGTTTCTACAGATACTTGACTTTCTTCGAATTGGCTGCGATATGCCCTAAGGCTATCCAGTTTTTTCGATATTGTGGAACTGATGTCCACGACGATGTCCGGTTTGTGAAACCCATTGATCATATAATAGTACATATTTTGGACACGATGAGAATCCATTCCTGCTTCTTCCATATACTTTCTTACTCCTGCCGAAAAAACTGCTTCCTCCACTAATTTGGCACAGTTACCATGATCGGGATGGCGATCTTCCAAAAATGGTGCAAATACAAGTGCAGGCTTATATTGGCGAATGACCGTAATGATTTGATTTATGTATTCCGCTTTCATGTATAGGCCCCGGTCGGGTAAATCAAGGGAAATCCTCTTCACCCCAAGGATTTCAGCAGCCTTATGTGCTTCCTCCTGACGCAATGGAACGGTTCCATTGGAAGACATTTCAGCTTTTGTCAAATCACAAATGACAATTTCCCTGCCTTGTTGCGCATATTTGGCGATCGTGCCACCCATACCGATTTCAACATCATCCGCATGTGCGCCAAAAGCCAGAATATCTATGTTAATTTTGTTTATCATTTATCTCACCTTGTTTTTTCCGTAGTTTTAGCCAGTCCATATACCCATGCTTCAAACCTTGTATCAGCACTTCTGCCGTGCCCATATTTGTCGCCAAGGGAATTTCATAAACATCTGATAGGCGTATAAGCGCCGATACATCAGGTTCATGTGGCTGTGATGTCAATGGATCGCGGAAAAATAGGACCATGTCCATTTCTCCACGCGCGATCATCGCACCTATTTCCTGATCCCCTCCAAGAGGTCCTGAATGAAAACGATGGACAGGCAGCGATACTTCTTCCATGATTCTTTTCCCGGTCGTTCCTGTAGCATATAATTCATGCTGCTCAAATACATCTTTATAGGCTGTTACAAATTGAATGATATCTTCTTTTTTCATATCATGGGCAATTAAGGCAATTTTCATCGTAAACCCTCCTGATCCCTATTCAATAATATTTTCCAGGCCGTATACCAGAACATCCAATTTCATGACAGTATCGACAGCAAGTTTGACTCCTGACATGAAGGAAGCTCGATTAAAGGAATCATGCCGAACCGTCAATAACTCTCCATCACTTCCGAAAAGCACCTGTTGATGGGCAACCAATCCAGGTAGCCGGACACTGTGGATATGCATGCCATCTACATTTGCGCCTCTTGCCCCCTGGATGGTTTCTTTTTCATTAGGGTGCCCCTGTTGTTTCGTTTCACGTACTGCTGCAATCATGTCTGCCGTTTTTGAAGCAGTTCCAGAAGGTGCATCCAGTTTTTGATCATGGTGCATTTCTATGATTTCCACATCCGGGAAGTATTTTGCGGCCATTTGGGAAAACTTCATCATCAAAATGGCTCCAATTGCAAAGTTTGGCGCGATGATGCAACCAATGCCCTTTTCTTTTGTTAATGAATCCAGCTTCGTTAAATCTTCCTTAGTAAAACCAGTCGTTCCCACTACAGGGCGGATGCCATGATTAAGTGCCGTTTCGGTATGAAGCATCCCCACTTCCGGTGTGGTCAAATCAATCAATACATCCGCCTTTACGGAAGAAAAGCATTCATTTATATCAGAAAAAACAGGTGCTTCAATACCGTGAAAACCTTCTATTGCGGAGAGGCTTTCCCCGTTATGCTTGCGATCTATGACAGCTGCCAATTCAAACCCTTCTGTCCTATGTACAAGCTTCACCGCTTCATTACCCATTCTGCCACGTGGACCAGCTACAATCACTTTAACTTTACTCATCTTTACCTTCCTCCTCCATTTTTCCTTCTTTTCTTGTCCATCTATCTTTATCACGGGTTGTGAACTTTTTCATGACCAAATCATGCGAATTTTGAAGGTCGATCCCTAAAGAATTGGCAAAACAAATCAACACAAAAAGCATGTCCCCCAATTCCGCTTCAATCGTATTCTCTTCTTCTGTTGCCTTCTTTGGTTTTTCACCATGGTAATGATTGACTTCCCTAGCCAACTCCCCAAGTTCTTCAGACATACGGGCCAGCATGGCCAGAGGGCTGAAATATCCTTCTTTAAATTGTCCTATGTATTGGTCGACTTCCGCTTGCATTTGTTGAATCGTCTTATGGTTTTCCATATAGTCACCCATTCTTGAATTTCGTTTTCAAACATCATACCTTCTCCATGTTAGCTAAAAGTGAAACAGATGACAACAGATACGTTCACGAATCAAAATTGCCCATAGTTGGTTAATTAGTTATAATAAGTAAATTAATGAAATGTAAACCTTTGGAGGTATAGGACATGCTTTTGGGCTTAAAATTGAAAAATATCATCTTCATCCTTTTTGGGGCTGGAATCTTCGCCTTTGGCCTTGTGCATTTTAACATGCAGAACAACTTGGCCGAAGGCGGATTCACCGGTCTCACATTGATTATATATCAACTTATCGGGATAAATCCTTCTTATTCTAATTTGATTTTGAATATTCCCTTATTTTTAATAGGGTGGAAATATTTAGGGCGCACTTCTTTCTTTTATACGATTATCGGAACGGTTGGCCTCTCCGTTTGGCTATGGGTTTTCGAGAGATACGAAATCGAAATCGACCTCGGAAACGATTTGATGCTGGTCGCATTGTTCGCCGGGGTCTCTGTTGGTGTCGGGCTGGGCATCATCTTTCGTTACGGCGGGACAACAGGCGGAGTGGATATCATTGCCCGTTTTGCCCACCGTTACTTAGGAATGGGCATGGGACGTACGATGTTCATCTTTGATGCAGTCGTCATTAGCCTGTCCATCCTTACCTACCTGGATTACCGTGAAGCGATGTATACCCTCGTTGCCGTATTTATAGGTGCCAGAGTAATCGACTTTATGCAAGAAGGAGCCTATGCTGCTAGAGGTGCAATGATCATTAGTGATAAAAACATGGAAATTGCAGAAAAAATCATGAATGATATGGAGCGGGGCGTAACTGTATTAAGGGGATATGGATCCTTTACACGCAATGACCGGGAAGTACTCTATTGTGTTGTCGGGAAAAATGAGTTAGTCCGCTTAAAAAATGCCATAACATCGGTGGACCCTCATGCATTTGTATCAGTAAGTGAAGTTCATGATGTATTGGGTGAGGGCTTTACCCTTGATGAGAACAAGAACCCCATTGAAAGGTAATCCATTGATTAATGTTGCCCTGTCTTACTGCATTTTATTAGCAATGTGCAGCAAAAACTCTTTAAAATGAAAGGCTTTGTTAAGTAGTATTGTTGTTGTTTTTCAGGAATAAGAATGGGAACGTCCGATTTGGACGTTCCCATTCTTATTCCATTAAAGCCCCCTATAATGGAATAACCGTAAAGCTAATGAAGCTTTTTTAAAAGCTGCGTTTCCCTGGCCAAGCTCCTTGCATTTTACTAAGGAATACAATTTGCCCAATATGATATGCGTCGTGCATTGCTAAACTCTTCAGTTCAAGCACTAATGAATTATCTTCTCCTGGGATCTGTCTATACAAATCTTCATGTTCTGATTTTGCTAGTATTTTTCCAAGTTCACGATGAACATAAAAGTATTCTTGTTTTGTTTCCTTCCAATTTTCTAACGTCTCAGTTGGTAATCGAAATGTAGAATCATTATTTTCTGCCTGTGGTTCATTCGCTGTATCACCAAGAAATCGCATCAGAAATCTCTTTTCATAGAAAAGTAAATGACAAACTAATTCCCAAATGGAATTCATTGCCACATCAGCTGGTTTCCAAATTGCCTGTTCAAAAGTAATATCCTCTAGCACTTTTTCAAGTGGTGGAAACCAGTCTTCTTCATCTAAGCAGCTTGCCCATTGTTGTAGCAAAAGTGTCTTTACATCCATTTTCTATTCCCTCCAATTTAACCCCTTTAATAGATAATCCCTTTGGTCAAAATTCATTTGCGGCGTGTTGTAGATAGCTCACGGTGTCGTGCCAATTCCTTGTTCAATTAAACTGGCCCTTTAACGGAACAATGAACGCTCCGTTATTTGGAAAATTCTGATAATATTAGTTTATCATAAGTTATGTTAAGTGAGAAAGAACAACTGTCTAAAACCATTTTGGTTTTCGTAAAGTTATCTTTTATATGTTTGATGGTGTCTAAGAATTGGAACCAGCTCAAAAAATGGTCTAGATATTAAGTCGCTACATCATCATTACTTAACGACCATTCGATCAAATCAAATAACAACATTATTCTTTAACAAAGCCAAATGAAAGGACCCCATCCCAAGATGGAGTCCTTTTTCAAATTAATCTTCTTCCCTCATTCCTGTATACATAAGCAGAAGACGAACTAATTCCAGTACGGCTACAAGAGCGGCAGCAACATAGGTCATCGCAGCAGCACTTAATACTTTTTTCGTTTCCCGTTCTTCATCATTCCGGATGACCCCAGCGGAAACGAGTTGATCCATAGCCCTAGAAGAAGCATTGAATTCAACCGGCAGTGTTATCACTTGGAACAATACAGCAGCTGACATAAATACGATACCCGCCAAAAGCAAATTAGGAATTGAAGCTAGCATCCCGATTAAAATCAAAATCCAAGATATGTTAGAGCCAAAATTAGCTACCGGTACTAATGCATGGCGGAAACGCAAGAAAGCATATGCTTCTTTATCTTGAATCGCATGTCCCACTTCATGGGCTGCAACAGCTACGCCGGCAACTGAATGGCCGTGATAGTTATCCGTTGATAAACGCACCGTTTTGTCCCTTGGGTCATAATGGTCCGAAAGCATTCCAGGTGTCTCTTCGACCCTGACATTGAACAATCCATTTTGATCCAAAATGGCACGAGCCGTCTCAGCACCATTCATTCCGGAAGAGGCCGATACCTTTGAATATTTTTTATACGTGCTTTTCACTTTCATTTGTGCATAAATCGGGATTAAAATAATAATCGCCAAATAAATGAAATACATGGAATCCTCCTATAAATCTTATTACCCTTAATTCTATGGATTGAAGGCAACCCTGTCAAATATAGTGTTCTCTACCCGTGTCTTTTTAATCATTATGCTCTTTCCTTGGTTTTTCCCTATCACCTTTATATTTTCTCCAGCCTACATAAGAAAGCGTCATGATAATAATTGAGCCTGTCGAAATGATGACCCACCAAAGGGAAGGATCTGCATCATCCTCACCCATATCATCAAAAATGGAGGTTAGTTCGTTTTGCAACGCATCCAGTTCCTCTTGATTATCTCCATCACTGATTACCTCCGGGCGGTATTGGTTGATGTATTGAATCCTCGTGTCCAGTTGCTGCATCGTTTCTTTTGAAAGGTCGACTTTCAAGCTTGGATATATCATTTCATATTGTGATAGGAATAAGTTCAATTGGCTATTGAATGTAATTGTGTCTTGTTTGATGGCGGCATTCTTTGTCTGCTGGAAAGAATTCATCATTTGATCCTCCATCTCTGTCCAAAGTGGCTGATGAGTGGACTTGACCGCATCAACAACAAGCCGGAACTTTGTAACAGAATTAACCTTTTCGGAATCTCCCTTGTTCATATCCTTTATTGTCATCAACGCCTCATTATGAGCTACAGTGATAATTCGAAGTTCGTCCATGTCAAGGATCTGCTCTTTCGCTGTATCTTTTAAAAACCGGTCAGAAAAAAACGTCAGCATCTTTTCCGAATCTCCATATCGCTTCAACTTGGTCATTTCCAAGGCTCTATCGGAAATGTCATCTAATTGCTCCAAACTTGAAGAGGATTCTGCATAGACAGGGAAATGTAAGACGACAAATAAAACAGCAATGGTTAATATGAATTTTTTCAACATGCTACTCGTCCCTCCTCATATCTCTACTAAAACGATATGAAAGAAAAAACATGAGTAGACCTCGTTCAACATAAAAAAGTTAACCATGCTTTTACAAAGCTGTATTTAGTGTTGATTTTTAAGAGATGAAGGACAGGGTGAACCGCTTTTTCCTATATCCAAAGAACCAGCCGACAAAAATGGAAAGTATGCTGAGCCAAAAAGTGAAATAACCTATCGAGTCCATATACACCAATAAATCACGGTATATTGGCATCATTTCAAAAACATAGTCGATTATGTCATTATGTATGGTCCAAATCCCTGCAACTATCAAATGCCAGGGTTTTATTCGATAAAACGGTGCATATAATACCCCTTGAATCGCCATCCCCAAATGAGAAGCCATTAACATATAACCTTCCCAAGGCAATGAACCTGTTGTCACGAGGGTCATCAAATTCATTGCAACTGCCCATATGCCATATTTGAATAGTGTCATTATCGCCAAGGCTTCAATAAGTCCAAAATTCCTTCTTAACAGGAACCCCAATAAAACAAAAACAAAAAACAGGCTAGCTGTCGGACTGTCTGGTACAAATGCCAAAAAAATCGCAGGAGTGTTTTCCAATTGACTGCCATACCAATAATATCCATAGGCAGTTCCGAATATATTTATTATTAATAACAAAACGAGCATTTGCCGATTTGCAAGCCAACTGTAGATAACATTCATTCTTTTACCCTCACTAACATTCTCATGTATTCTCATTTTACAGGCCATCAACCAGAAAACCAAGCATTCATTTCAATTTCTTCTCATTTACACTTCAATTTACCAATAAAAAAGCCGACAACCGTAGTCGTCAGCTTCATTTGCAGCATATGAAAGAAAATGCTGTGGATGGATATATTATTTTGCCGATAAACCAGATACAAATTCAGCTAATGTTGCCAATTCTTCATCTGTACCTTTGAACATGCCAGCTGGCATATTGCCCTGGCCTTTGACTGCGATTTTAGAGATTTCTTCTGGGCTCAAGCCAGTGTCAATTAAGCTTGGCGCTCCTGCTCCACCAGTTAATTCTGCTCCATGACAGCTAATACAGCCATTAGAATCCATCAATTTATACCCATCGCTCTCTTTATCAATATCTGCACCTTCCACGATTGCTCCTTGCTTCTTGGAGGCTTCCCAATCGTGATGGGCTGCGGACTCCCATGTTAAATAGAAAACGCCGGCCATTGCCAATAGCATGAAGCCTACAGCAAAAGGACGTTTCGCCGGGCTCCGCTCTGGACCACGATCTAGAAAAGGTGCCAAGAGCAATGCCCCGAAAGCCAAACCAGGTATTACCATGGACCCGATTGCGTTATAAGGACCTGAAGCATAGGTATACTTAAGTAATTGGTAAAGGAATAGGAAATACCAGTCCGGCAGCGGAATATACCCTGTATCTGTAGGATCTGCTATCCTTTCCAATGGTGAAGGATGTGCAATTGTCAGGCAAAGATAACCTACAAGAAATACGGCTCCTACCATCCATTCTTTTAAAAGGAAATTAGGCCAAAATGCTTCAGTTTTCCCAGGATATTCTGAATAATCTTTCGGAATATTCGGTTTACGGTCCGCGGAGATACGCGAGTCACCTACGAATTTCATACCTTTCCCACGATGCATTGAACAATTCCCCTCCTTTATGAAAAGGTTTTTTTGGTTTTTGGTTCACCATTCTTTTATAGCGGACCTGAAATACCTTGTTTTCGGATCATCAGGAAATGAGCCGCTAGTAAAGCAAATAATGCTGCTGGCAGGAAGAATACATGAATCGCAAAGAATCGTGTCAATGTCTGTGCACCAACGATTGTTGGATCTCCTGCTATCAAAGTCTTGAGTGCCGGTCCCATTAACGGTACCGATTCGACAATTGTCAAAGTAACTTTCGTTGCGAATAGCGCTTTCATATCCCATGGCAATAAATAACCAGTCAAGCCTAGCGCCAGCATAATGAAGAAAATCAATACGCCGACCATCCAGTTCAATTCACGCGGTTTTTTGTAAGCTCCCTGGAAGAAGACACGAAGAGTATGTAAAAACATCATAACGATAACTAGACTTGCTCCCCAGTGATGCATACCACGGACAATTTGACCGAAGGCAACTTCATTTTGTAAATAATAAACAGATTCCCAAGCGTTTTTAATGTCCGGGACATAGTACATCGTCAAGAACATGCCTGACAAGATTTGGATGACCGTAATAAAGAAAGTTAACCCACCAAAACAATATACGAATGCAGAAAAATGATGTGCGGGGTTAACATGTTCAGGAACCTCATGGTCAGCAATATCCCGCCATAACGGCGTAATATCTAAACGCTCGTCCACCCAGTCATATAACTTTGTTAGCAATGTTTACGCCTCCCCGTGCGGTTTTAGTTGACCCAAATAAAGTATTCCATCTTTTTCTTTCGTGTCAAAGACATCCAATGGTGAAACCGGCGGTGTCCCTTTGACATTCATCCCATCTTTCGTATACCTGCCATAATGGCAAGGACAGAAAAATTGATTCGGATTAGTCTTATCCGTATTCCAGCCTACCGTACAGCCTAAATGCTTACAGATTGGAGATAAAGCAACGATCTTACCGTCATCCGTTTTGTAAACCCAAGCTGTATTTGTTTCTTCAGACTCATACCACCCATCGACCTGTTTAAAACTAAAATCGACACGGGTTGGTTCGGTAGTCAGTTCACCTACCTTCTGTTTAGTTGCAACGTAATCCCCGCCTTTATCTGCTGATAATACAGGATCAATTGCAAACCTAACCATAGGCATCAACATACCGGCCGCCATAAATCCACCAACGCCAGTAAGTGTGTAATTAAGGAATTGACGTCGTGAAACATTATGCTTGCTCATGCGTTTTCCCCCCCTCTATTACTATACTGAGAGCCCAAAGGACCAATAAATAGCGACACTATAAAACTAGGACATTTCCATGATATCTCAATAATTTACCAAGGTCAATATTTGTAAAACCCAAAAGGTGGCAACTATGTGTCAAATAATGCGAAAAATCCTACTTTTTTTCATTTTTCCAATTATAAGAGAAAATATCAAGGATTTGGAGAACTTGCTGGTTAATCATTTCCCTTGCTTGTTCAATTTCAAGCCCTTCCAAGGGGATGGCAGGAATCCAAACTAAATTATTTTCTAATTCCCGCTCTTCCTTTTTCCACTCGAAATCCGATGTAAGAAAAAAAACATGCTCGAAATTATTTTCTTTCACTTCATTGGCCCAACGCTTTAACCGCTCAACCTTATCCAATTCACCACTTAAGTAGTGAAATGTTGGCAATAGAAGAATCCTTCCTTTCATCTGCTTTTCAATTTCCAAGCTTAAAATGGTAAGAAATTCATTCATTGAACCCGATTGCTTCATTTGCCCTCGAAAAGAAAGGGGAACCAAAGGAATTAAAACGGTATCCACATACTCTTTTGACTGCAAATACATGTCAAGATCTTTTGCTGTCCACTTCATGTTTTTTCTTCACTCCCGATTTTTAAATCAACTCCTTATCATTTTACCATTATTTTTATAACATCTTTACCATATACCCATAGTCTTTACAAAAATGTGGATTTTATCAATGTTTTATAAAAAATAAAAACCTTTCCTGATTACGGAAAGGTCAATTTATTTCATCCAAGTACTTTTAATTGATTCAATTGTTCGGTTAAGTTCTTAAATGCTTGTTCATCATGCTTATCAAGGGCTTCATCGATTTCCTTAAGCAGACGGTCCCTTTGAAAATACAACATGCTTCTTTCCAAAAATTGTTCAGCAAGCAGCTGGTCTTTTTCATTCGATGCCGTTGATTTCGGCATGAAGGGATTGTTCTCGAGTACCGCTGCATATTGATAGGAAGAATAAGACGATTTAAAATTAAGCTGAATATAAATGTCTTCATCTCGATTTAAACGGATATCATGAAAAGATTTCTCTGCATCGGTCGTCATGATATTGGACTTATAGAACCTGAAAGGGACCTCATCCACACAATGTGTCGACATAATCAATCCACGTGGGCAATATTGTGCATTTTCTACAAAATGAACCTTTTTCATTAGTTGATCATGACTCATTAAGTAATTCAATATCCACACACATTCTCTTCGTTTCAGTTGATAATGATTTAAAAACCACCGAATAAAATCCTTCTTCTCATTCACAGAAACAGGGGCAGCCACCATGAATTCCCTCCTCTGTCTAGATTTAGTTTCGTTTCACTTATCTACATTTCATCTTTGCTTTCACCTAGCCGCTCCAAAATCATCGCATACTCATCATTCGCCGGGTTCATCTCAAGGAGCTTATTAAATACTTCTCTAGATGTGGCTCTGTCTCCTTCTTCAATTAAAAAGAAACCATAATCTTCAAGGAAATCTTGATTGTTCTTGAATGAATTATATGCTTTATGATAGCTGGTTAATGCCTCTTTAAATTGTTCAGTATGCTGATATGATACAGCAGCTATCCATTCAAACTGCGGATCATCCTCTCCATATCGCCTTACTTCACCAATACACTCCAATACATCTTCATACCTTTCGTGGTGCATATACAATTTCAAGAGGGTGAGTGCAGCTTCCAGGTATCCCGGATCAATGGCTAGTGCTTCTTTAAATAGATTTTCCGCCTCTTCATCAAGCCCGCTTTTCAAGGCAATCTTTCCACCGAAGAAGAAAAGTTCCTTATTGAATTCATCAGCCTTGATTCCTTCTTTGACTGTTTTCAAGGCATTTTCCAAATCTTCAAGATGTTCATAACTCTTTGCCAGGTACAAATATAAAGAATGGTATTCATGATCTAATTCTTTCAGTTCAATGAACTTTCGTACGGCTGTGTCATAAAGACCTGCCTGAAATGCTGTAAATGCATATTCAAATAGGGTATTGATTTCAAGTCCATCCTTTAAGGCCTTTTCAAAATGCGGAAGGGCCTCCTCGAACTTCCCCGAACTGCTTAATGCTTCAGCAAGCCTCTGATTGACATTAACACCAGCGATTTCTTGTTCCTGTTCCAAAACCTTTATGTAATTTGCAATGGCTTCCTGATCCCTTCCTTGATGAAAGAACAGTTCAGCTAGTGCAAAATCAATGATGATCTCATCTGGAAGCATTTCCTTGGCCTGCAGTAATTTCCTTTCGCTGACCTCGTCCATCCCCTGTAATTGATAGAGGTCCGCTTCCAAAAGCAAAGCACTTGGATATACTTCATCATCTGCACTTACTTTTTCAAGCATCAGCATCGCTTCATCTTCCTGGTCCATGTCAATCAGGATTTCTGCCAACGAAACAATTAATTCTCCTTCATTGGGATAGAGTTGCAGCAGATGTTCAAAAAGATCCTTTGCCTCCTCCGCAAAACCAAGCTGGAGCATTTCTTCGGCCAGCAACAATATGTCCTCTGCTGACTCTGATGATTTAATTCGATTTATATGTTTAAGAGCTTCTGTTAATTCCCCTTTTTTTAAATGCTGTATAACTTGTTCCACTGTGTTCATTGTTGAATCCTTCCTTTTGCATGATAGACTTGGTCCCTAGTCATACACACTCACGCCATAATGTAACATACTCTGCCATTAAGAACAAAATACCATATAATCGCGAGATGCATAGTAAACAGTATTCATTAGTTTACCATACTGTAGCCCTGTATTCCATCGATGAAGTCCCCTCCCATTCTCATTAAAAAAAGGTTACTAGTTAATTCTCCACGCTATGGTAAATCTCCTTTTTGATCATGAACACCATTCTCATTATTTTCATGATCAATACAGATAGAAAAAGCCCAAATGTTAGCGCTTTCAACACTTTCCAGCATTTAAAAAAAGTTTACAGACCAAATAAGGTATGTAAACTTTTTTTATATTCACTTTATCAATTGCGTCAAATGCCCAAAAAATTGTGGATATGATACATCTATGGCATCAGGGTCGGCAAGTTCCACTTCCCCATCCGTTATCAAAGCCGCTACAGCAAGCATCATCCCGATACGATGGTCCCCATGGCTTGTAACCTTACCACCATTCAAGGCTTTACGCCCTTTGATGATCAATCCGTCTGCTGTCGGGGTTATATCTGCGCCCAGGACGGAAAGCTCATTTGCAACAGTATCAATTCGATTCGTCTCTTTCACTTTAAGTTCTGCTGCATCCTTGATTGTCGTTATCCCTTCAGCCTGTGTTGCCAGGAGTGCAATTACCGGTATTTCATCGATGAGACGGGGAATTAAATCACCGCTGATGGTCGTTCCCTTTAGCCGGGAGCTTCTGACAGTGATGTCTCCTGCAGGTTCACCCTTACTCGTCTTCTTCTCAATCGTAATATCCGCCCCCATCGATTTCATGACTTCGATGATTCCAGTCCTTGTCGAATTAAGGCCGACATTCTTTAAAACCACTTCACTATTTTCCGTAATCGCTGCAGCCACCATGAAGAAAGCCGCTGAAGAAATATCACCCGGGACATGGATGGTAGTCCCCTTGAAGACTTGGTTTCCGCTTACTTTAATCGTTTGACCGTCTTTTTCGATTTTTCCGCCAAACTCTTGAATCATTCGTTCTGTATGATCCCGGGTCTCTTCCGGTTCGATAATGATCGTTTCACCTTCTGCCTGTAAACCGGCCAAGATTATCGCTGATTTCACCTGCGCACTTGCCACAGGCAATTCATAGCGAAACCCTTGTAACTTGCCTCCTCTAATGAAGAGGGGGGTGTATTCGGCTCCTTTTCGACCGTCAATGACCGCTCCCATTTGACGAAGAGGGTTGACTACCCGGGTCATTGGACGTTTAGCTATCGATTCGTCACCTGCCAAAACGGCCGAAAATTCCTGTCCTGCCAAAATGCCCATCATTAACCTGATCGTGGTACCAGAGTTTCCGACATCCAGTACTGATTCCGGTTCCTTTAATCCATTAAAACCTTTGCCTTCAATTTTGACGTGCTGGCCATCTTGTTCAATATGAACTCCAAGCTGCTTAAAACAGGAAATCGTACTTAAACAATCGGCTCCTGGAAGAAAATTAGTGACTGTCGTTTCCCCCTCGGCAAGGGCTCCGAACATTATCGAACGATGGGAGATCGACTTATCTCCAGGTATGGCAATCGAACCACGTAATGATTGGATGTTCGTTTGTAATTTTTTTGTATTCATAAAACCATCCTTCCCTATAAATGTTATGCCAGGATCGTTTCATAATCTGTATGTCTTGAAATACACTCTGCAGCTTTTATGCGGTCAACATCCGTTTGGAAGCTGATGACCAGCACACCGTATATCTCTTCCCTGGTTTCAATGATCCTTATGTTTGTAATGCTGATACCTTCTTGTGCCAAATATCCGGTAATCTCAGAAATTATTCCGGCATAATCCGGTATATCGATATATAAATCATAAAACGCTGGTATGGCGCCTTTTGCATGTGTTGGCAAATCATCCCTGAAGATCTTGGCATCGGTAAAGAATCGAAGGATTTCTTCACTATCTTCATTCGCGACCAGGCCTTTTATATGCTCCATTTCATTCAGCCAATCATTCATTAATTCAAGTAACACATCCCGGTTATGTAACAAAATGTCACGCCACATTTCCGGACTGCTTGAAGCAATTCTTGTAATATCCCTAAATCCACCTGCTGCAAGCCTTGAAATCAACTTATTTTCCTTACTGTAATTTTCTGCCTGCTTAACGAGCCCTGATGCGACAATATGCGGGAAATGACTAATGACCCCAGTCAGCTTATCATGCATGGCAGGACTCACAACCAGAAAGTTCGCTCTTGTTCCTTGCAGCCACCCTTTCAGCTGCTCGACTTTTTCTTCTTCGATGGAATCTCCAGGAGTAAGCAAATAAAATGCATGTTCGAATAAATGCAATTTGGCTGCCGCAGCACCGCTTTTATGGGAACCAGCCATAGGGTGCCCCCCGATGAAGGCCACCCCTTTATCCATCAATGGTTTTGCTGCCTTAACGACTGTATCCTTCGTACTTCCTGCATCCGATATAAGGACATCACTTTTTAAATCCATTTCAGCCAATTGAGCTAAAATCTTCACGGTTTCATTGACAGGCACAGCAAGTAGAATCAAATCAGCATCACATGCTCCCGCTTCCAATGATGATACAGAATCATCAATGATCCCCAATAGCATCGATAGTTGAATATTCTTTTCACTTAGGTCCGTACCAACAATCACGGCTTCAGGATGTGCATGGCGTACAGCCATGGCCAATGATCCGCCAATTAGACCTAGACCTATTACAAAAACCTTACCTTTCACTCTTCTCTCCCCCGCATCTATTGTGCTCCTCTAGGTTTGATGAAACGTTAAAGCAGCGAATCAGAAGGTGCCTCAACTTCATTCAAAAAAGTTTTAATAGCGTTAATCATTCCTTCATTTTCTTCCGTCGAACCAACCGTGACCCTTAGGCTGTTAGGAAAACCGAAAGATTTCCCCGACCTTGCAATGTATCCGCGCTCAAGCAAATATTGAAACACCACATCGGCATCCTGTTTAAAATGGATAAAGATGAAATTACCTTGTGACGGGTAATAAGCTAAATTTACCTTATTGCAAAATTCATAGTACTGCTTGAGCCCTTTTTGATTTTCTTCCTTGCATTTTTCAATGAAGGCTTGATCTTCCAAAGCGACGATAGCAATATTCTGTGCGAATGTGTTGACATTGAATGGTTCCCGGGATGGATCCAGTTTCTGGATGATATCCTCATCCGCCAATCCGTACCCTACCCTAAAACTGGCAAGTCCATAGATTTTTGAGAATGTCCGGAGTATGATCAAATTTTTATATTTATTAATCCATTGATTCGTTCTCGGGTAATCCTCAGCCGTTGCATATTCACAGTAAGCTTCATCCAAAACGATAAGTACATCTTCCGGCACTCTTTCAATGAATGATAATAAGTCCTGTTCCGAAATGTATTTACCTGTTGGATTATTTGGTGTACAAAGCCAGACAACAGCTGTTTTTTCATCTATAACTTTAAGCATTCCTTCTAGATCATGAGCACCATCAATATGAGGAACTTCCCTGATTTCCGCACCTTCAAGCGTGGCATTATGGCGGTACTGTGAAAAAGTGCCTGTTGCCATGACCGTATTCTTTCCAGCTCCCAAAAGGCTTCTGGAGATGATTTGAATGTTCTCATCAGATCCATTTCCAAAAATAAGCTGAGTTTCTTTCACACCTGTATGTTTTGCAACAGCTTCCCTTAGCATCGTTGCATACCCATCTGGATAGATGGCAAACGAATGGGTTGAATTCCTAACGGACTCCTGTACCTTCTCCGAACAGCCGAAAGGATTTTCATTTGAAGCTAATTTCGTGATTTTTTCCAATCCGTATAATTTTTTCACTTCATCAGTGGATTTTCCCGGTTGATAAGACTTCAAGGAAAGGACCGCTTCATTCCATTTCATGTCAATCACCTCTATATTTTTATCACTTTAAAGTAAGAAAGTGTGAGAATAGTATATCATATTCATAGATTTAAAATCATCTTATATCTGCTTTGTCAAATCTGGCCGTAATACCGTAGCCCCTGCCTGGTATACATGCTGTATCTCTTTTTGAGATTTCGTCGTATTTACATGGATCATGACCCGAATGCAAAATGGCAAGGAATTGCTGACCGGTATTTCCTTCATGCATGTAACCGGTACATAAGTCCAGCCTTCGAATTTCCTCAAGGCTTTGGCAGGGAAGACAGAACGAATCTCTTCCGTAGCAGAAAAAAACACAGAAGCTACCATTTCGGGATCAATCTCGTTGACCTGAATGATCTCTGCCATCAACTTTTCGGCAGCGGAAATCACTTCCATTTCCGTGTCTCTTTCTACAGTAGTGGCACCCCTTATTCCTCTTATCACACATAGTCCCCCCTTCTCCTGAACTCTATATCATATCGGCCATTTCCTCTATCAGCTCAGTGTCGGCTATATCCATTAATAGCGGTGACCCCACTTCGTTTAGCAGGACAAAAGTAGCTGAATCATTGACCGATTTTTTGTCTGTTTTCATTAATTCAAGCAGCATTGCATGTTCAAGCCTGGTCGGAATCGTTATTTGATAGCCTAAAGAAGATACCCAGCAAATAAACTCATCCAGTTTAAAATCGAGATCCACTTTCTTTTTGCTTAATCTAAGAGCATATACCATCCCGATTAAAATGGATTCCCCATGCGTGAAGTTTCCGTATCCCATTGAACCTTCCACTGCATGACCGAGCGTATGACCAAAATTCAAAAAGGCACGAATGCCGTTTTCCTTCTCATCCTCTTCGACAATTTTAGCTTTGATTCCAATCCCTTTTGTAATCATTGTCAGGAATTGCTCATCCGTTATATCATTCAAATCAACAATATTCGACTTTAACCATAGATAAAATTCATTATCTGCTATCAATGAATGTTTAATGACTTCTGCAAAACCTGACCTTAATTCTTTAAGGGGCAGAGTTTTTAAAAATTCAAGATCATAAATGACCGCTTCAGGCTGATGAAAGGCCCCAATCATATTTTTCCCTAGCGGGTGATTGATGGCAACCTTGCCGCCCACTGCACTATCGTGGGCGAGTAAAGTCGTCGGAACCTGTATAAATGGAATCCCTCTCATAAATGTAGCCGCAACAAATCCAGCCAAATCACCTACTGCACCACCGCCAAGGGCGATAATCAATGACTTGCGATTAATCTGTTGAGTTAAGCAGAAGCTTTGGCATTCATAAAACACATCGAATGTTTTAGCATGCTCCCCTTCTGGCACTACATGATGCAGAACAGGTTTCCCCGTCTTGATCAGGGCGTTTTTCACGGTATGCAAATGAAGTGCCGCCACTTTCTCATCAGTTATGATCAGAATCTTGTTTAGATGATTTAATTCTTGTGATATTAATTCGGGCAATTCATTTATTGCCTTCTTGCCAATTAAAACCGGATATTGCTTGGAAGCCGTTTTTATTTGGATGGATTCCATGATTTAAAACCCCTTTACTTCTTCCCGATATGATCTTATGTATTCCGCTAATTGCTCATAACGATCTGAAGGGAATTGATCAACGATGGCAGCCGCCAGTTCCCATGCTACTACCGCCTCAGCAACCACCGCTGCTGCAGGAACCGCACAACTATCGGAACGTTCGACACTTGCTTCAAACACTTCCTTCGTATCAATATCAACGCTTTTCAAAGGTTTATATAAAGTGGGGATCGGCTTCATCACACCGCGTACAACTATCGGCATTCCAGTTGTCATACCGCCTTCAAAACCGCCAAGGCGATTGGTTTTCCGGTAATAGCCCTGTTCTTCGTCCCATGCTATTTCATCATGGACATCACTGCCAAATAGATGGGCAGCTTCAAATCCAAGACCTATTTCCACCCCTTTAAATGCATTGATGCTCATTATCGCTGCGGCTAGTTTTGCATCAAGCTTACGGTCATAATGCACATAACTTCCTACACCTACCGGCATTCCTTCTACAATCACTTCAACGATGCCGCCGATGGAGTCTCCTTTTTGTTTCGCTTCATCAATTGCATCCTTCATCTGCTGTTCTACGTTCTTGTCAAAACATCTAACAGAAGATTCTTCTGTTACTTGTTGCAATTGCTGAATATTTTCGTATTTTGGCGGTTCTGCCTTCACTCCGCCAATTTCCAAGACATGAGATGCCACTTCTATCCCCAATAAAGACAATAGTTTTTTAGCGACAGCTCCTGCTGCCACCCTTACTGTCGTTTCACGGGCTGAAGAGCGTTCCAGAACATTTCTCAAATCGCGGTGCCCATATTTAATCCCGCCGTTCAAGTCGGCATGACCAGGACGTGGCCGGGTGATTTTACGTTTAATTTCTTCAGCTTCCTCTTCTGAAAGCCCTTCGCTTCCCATAATCTTTGTCCAATGCTTCCAGTCATCGTTCTCAACCACCAAAGCAACCGGTGAACCGAGTGTGTAGCCATGTCTGATTCCCGAGGAAATAAAAGCCTGATCTTTCTCGATCTGCATCCTTCTTCCACGTCCATGCCCTTTTTGCCGGCGTCCTAATTCTTGATTGATATCCTCTTTCGAAATCGGCATTCCTGCCGGTAATCCTTCAATGATAGTAGTCAGTTGCGGACCATGTGATTCTCCCGCTGTTAAATATCTCATCTTCCAGCCCCCTTTTAGCACTTTAAAGTGTATATGTATCAATATACCACAATTTTATGAAATGTGGGTATATGTAAAACGTAAAAACCATATTGTTTGAATTTAATCACTTTTCTTTCTATTTTACAAGTACTTAAACATTTTCGATATAGTTTATTCTTTCAATTTAGAGTTCTACTGGAATTGCTATTACACGGCAAACGAAAAGGGACTGAATGCGCACGTGCAGAATCAGTCCCTTTTTTCTAAAGTATTTCCTTTTTCTTATAAAAAAATGTATCGATCGTTTCAAATTGATAGTTTCCTGGGGTGAATATTTGCTCTGTACTTCCTACAAAAAATACACCGCCGCTTTTTAGCGATACACTGAATTTTTCATATAATAAATTCTTGGCTTCTTCAGTGAAATAAATTAAAACATTGCGGCAAACGATTAAATCGAAGCCTTCGTCGAATCGGTCAGCAAGAAGGTTTTGTTTTTTAAAGGTCACCCTTCTCTTGATTTCATCATCGACACGATAATAATCCGCTTTTTTTTCAAAGCATTTCCTTTTTATTTCCTCAGGCACTTCATTTAAGGAACGTTCGGGATACATCCCCAATTTCGCTCGCGCCAATACATTTTCATCGAGATCCGTTGCCAATATCTCTATTTGGCTAAGTGGGACCAGATTGGATAATATCATGGCAATCGTATATGGTTCCTCACCAGTTGAGCAGGCAGCACTCCAAATTTTCAACTTTTTTTTGCTTTCTAATAACCTAGGCAGGATTTTCCGCTCCAACACTTCCCATCTTTTCGCATTTCTATAAAATTCGGAAACGTTGATTGTCATTCTATCCAAAAACTCATTTAAAACACCGGGATTGGCTTGCATGTCTTTGTAGTATTCACGAAATGAATGATATCCTCTTTTTTCATATAGAGATGTTAGTCGCCTTTTCATTTGTCCTTCCTTATATAATGCCAAATCAATACCTGTCAGCATTTTGATATTACGAATAAACTCTTCATATTCTTGAGGCATTCCCACGACTCCCCTGCACATAATTATTTTAGTAATTCTTACCTTTATATATATCGGAGAGTGCCATATTTTCTTTAAACTAAAATATCCCTTACGTTGCTGCTTGAAACTAAAAAAGCAATTAAAAAAAGCGGGTTCCATCGCATAATGACGATGGAACCCGCTTTTTTAAAGAGATCGTATTAATTAATAAACCCACTCGTTAACAAGTTTAGAGTACTCAACAAGTTCTTCTTCTTTGAAGAATAAACCGATTTCGCGTACAGCGCTTTCAGCTGAATCAGATCCGTGAATGATGTTTTTGCCGACAGTTACGGCAAAATCGCCACGAATTGTTGCTGCTGCTGCATCTTTAGGGTTAGTGGCACCCATCATTTGACGTGCAGTAGCGATTACGTTTTCACCTTCCCAAACCATTGCGAAGACAGGACCTGAAGTAATGAAGTCCACTAGTTCGCCAAAGAAAGGACGTTCTTTGTGCTCGCCATAATGTTGCTCAGCCAATTCTTGAGAAATGACCATTAATTTTGCTCCTGCAAGAAGGAAGCCTTTCTTTTCAAAACGGGAAACGATTTCACCGATTAAATTGCGTTGAACGCCGTCAGGCTTTACCATTAAAAATGTTCTTTCCATGAATGTCACTCCTAATATGTATCATTGTTATTTGCCTATATAAGGCAATACTTTTAGAATATTACCATTGTTTGATGAGTTTCGCAACTCCCATTATCAAAACTTTCTTTTTCCGATATTTTTCGCGATATCCGATAAAGTTTTTCTAGCTTTAATGGCAGGAAGACCTTTCAACTCGGTAAAAGCCTTTTCTAAATACATATCACTGATCCTCGCTGCCTGTTCAATGGCACCGGAAGTTTTTATAGCATGAATTATATGGGACATTTCGTCTTTTGGCGTATCTTCCCGAACTGTTTCGATAAGCTTTTTTAACTTTGGATCTTCCATAGCAATCAATACGGGTAAAGTGATATTACCTTGAATCAAATCACTGCCGGCAGGTTTCCCAAGTTCTTCTTCCGAAGCAGTAAAATCCAATATATCATCGGTGATTTGATAAGACATACCGACATAATATCCGAATTTAAATAGCTTTTGGTGAATTCTCTCTTCAACACCCGCTGAAATGGCTCCCAACTGGCAGCTAGATGCAATGAGCAGTGCTGTTTTCCGTTTGATCCTTCTAAAGTATATCCGCCAATTCTGTTCGAAATTGTATTTATCTTTTATTTGTTCAATCTCCCCAAGACATAGTTCAACCATAGTATCAGCGAGAATTTGATGCGCTAGCGGAGACTCGATAACCGCCATCATTTCCAGTGCACGAGCAAAAATGAAGTCGCCTGTGTACATGGCGACACGATTATCCCATTTTGATTTAATGGTAGCAGATCCCCTGCGTAAATCCGCATCATCCACAACATCATCATGCACAAGGGAAGCTGTATGAATTAGTTCCAAAGTCGCTGCGACATGCTTTACGACATGAATATCATAGTTGCCAAACTTCGCACCCAATAGGACGAATACCGGACGGATCCGTTTTCCACCGGATTGCAGCAAATGCAGGGAAGCTTCCCTTAAAACCGTGGAATCCGCTTCGATTGCGGCTTCCAGTTCTTTTTCTATTAATTGCAAATCTGCATTCAAAAATGAATACATCATTTTAAATTTCATACATTCCACCCAGCTTTGTCCATTGCTATTATGCTTATTTTGAAGGCTTGTACCCGAAATGTGTTGCTGCTACCCCACCGAAATGGGCCTTAAAACTGACTTTTTCCATTCCCGCCTGCTTGAACATGTTTTCAAGCTTTTTCATGCCAGGGAAATCCCGAGCCGATTCTTGCAGCCATGAGTATTCACTATAGCTTTTTGCGAATAATTTACCGAACATGGGCATGATGAAACGGAAATAAAAATAATAGCCCTGTTTAAAGCCAAGCATCGTAGGCTGTGAAGTATCCAGGCAAACGATCATTCCACCCGGCTTGGCTACCCTGTTTAACTCTTTAAGCACTTTCATGTAATCGGGGACATTCCGCAGCCCGAAACCGATCGTGACATAGTCAAAGCTATTATCCTCAAAAGGAAGCTCCATTGCATTCCCATGCATTAGGGACACTTGCTCTAGATTGAGTTCATTTACCTTTTGTTCGCCGATTTTCAGCATGTTCTTACTAAAATCCAGACCAACAACCTTTCCTTCTGGTCCTACTTCATTAGCAAGGGCAATGGTCCAGTCCGCTGTTCCACAGCATACATCCAGTGCATGGGCGCCTTTTGGGACATTCATGATGGCCATTGTAGCCTTCCGCCATTTAAGATGCTGTTTAAAGCTGATGAGGGAATTCATCTTGTCATAATTTCCGTAGATCTTTTCAAAGACATGATGAACTTTTTGCTCTTTAGACTGCTCCATGATTCACCCTTCTTTCACATATGAATTTGCTATACTCTCTGTTTGTTCCAAGATGGCCTTCACTCTTTCAAGAAGTTCATCATCCAACTTTGCCAGCTTCCGCATCGAGCACTGTACGGATTGCCTGGCATCCCTCAGGCACTTGTCGAATTGGGTGCGTACCTGTTCTTCTTTTTCCGAAATGGTAACTTCCCCGCCAATCGAGTCATCGAGAGGCATTTCCCTTAGGACATCAAAAACTATCGATTGCCCCGACTCCATATAACTGCTCTTCTCGGCATGCAACCGTTTTAAAAGCAGCAGATCTTCCGCTACTTCTATCCAGGCAGGCTCATTATAGTAATCCGCGAGTTTATGAATCAGGGAAGCCTCGATCGCTTTGATCGTCATTAAAAGCGTTGGGACATCATTAATGGACCCTTGTTGGTAAAGAATGATTTTATTGTCATTTATTTTTTTTATTGCGCTCGAAAGTATACGGATCATATCAACATTACCTACACTGGCAAGCACTTGATAATATAAGCCACTATAGTAATCACCGGCAAGCACTTGTAATTGACGATTTTTCAATACCTCGGGCAACTCGGTTCCTTCTCCTGAATTCGAGACGATTTCATGGGTATCCAGAGCTATTTGCACTAACATGGTTGAAATGATGTATTGATTGCGTTTTTCGCTTAAAACGTCCAAATCGTTAAACAATCCCCAAAGCAATATCAGTTTATCTTCGTCCAGGCTTGGCTTTTGTATATACTTCAATAAATATGGATGTTGAGCTTTCGTTTCTATTAATCGCTTTAATTGCCTTATGTCGTCCGTTATGTTTAACAATTGAGATCACCCTTGCATCCCCGAAAGATAATTTTTTTCATACATATTGGTTTCTGTCTGTGTAAAATACACATTATTATACCATAAAAACAATCAGATGAAATGGTCAACGTTTATAAAATGAAACTTCCAAAGGTAAGGAAATTATCGACTTTTGCTCTTCAAAAAAATGGATGCGGGAAATTTACAGCTTGTTAAACGTGATATCAGATGATTGATTTACTAATTAACCAAGTATTGAGAATATCATTTGTCAGGTGAATTCTTTTTGGAATCACTTTCTATCTCGCCGAATGGAGTATAGACTTTTGCATGGCCCCTGATTTTAATTGCCGAGGTATGTTCCGTGAATTGTGCGATCATCACCTCTCCTGAGTCAAGTTTTTCGGAGTGATGAAACTTGGTGTCCGTTCCCCTTGTCAACCCGATGACGTTCACACTATCCTCAATGGCTTTGATTACGACAAAATCATTCAAGATCTTTTTTTCATTCATTTTTTCCTGCCCCCATGTCCTTAGTCTTTAATGAATGCCAGCACTTCAGCTCTAGTACGATGATCCTTCGCAAAAGTTCCCCTTACAGCTGAGGTCACTGTTTTAGATCCAGGTTTTTTTACACCTCGCATGGTCATGCACATATGTTCAGCCTCTACTACAACCATTACACCATGAGGCTCGAGCTTTTCCATTATCGAGTCAGCAACTGTGGAAGTGATGCGCTCTTGAAGCTGCGGACGCTTCGATACAGCCTCAACCGCCCGTGCCAATTTACTTAAGCCAGTCACTTTTCCGTTTTTCGGAATATATGCTACATGGGCTTTCCCGTAAAAAGGGACTAAATGATGTTCACATACTGAGTAAAACGGAATATCCTTTACAAGTACGAGTTCTTCATGGTCCTCTCCAAAAACAGTATCGAAATATTCCTTTGGATCCTGATTAAGTCCAGAAAAAATTTCTTCATACATTCTGGCTACACGGCCAGGAGTATCCAGCAGTCCTTCCCTCGTTGGGTCTTCCCCTACAGCCTCAAGAAGCATTTTAACCGCTTCTTCCAATTTGGCATGATCAACATTAGCCATTTTTGTACCTCCTAAAAAATCAATAATATTATGTATTCAGATAAAAAATCCAAAGCGCGTTGCACCCGGATATCCATAATTGCAATTATTAAAGAAGACCCCTACATTGAGCCCTTGAACGGCAGTTTCGCCGGAAGCGGTTTTTGGATGGTCATTTCCTTGTGACGGATTAACCATCTACAGCGTTCCTAAAATATTCACTGTCTTTTATATTATCACAGATGGAATTTAAGAAGCAAAAAAAGGGCCGCGTTTTCACGCGGCCCTTTTCGGTTAAGCACCCGTATGTAATGGTAGAATTACTTCACTGCATCTTTCAGCGCTTTACCGGGTTTGAAAGCTGGCACTTTGCTAGCTGCAATTTCGATTTCGTCACCAGTTTGTGGATTACGGCCTTTACGAGCCGCACGTTCACGAACTTCAAAGTTACCAAAACCAATCAATTGGACTTTATCACCGTTTTTTAGAGCTTCTAAGATTGTATCAAAAACAGCATCAACAGCTTTTGTAGCGTCTTTCTTAGAAATTTCAGTTGCTGTAACAACTTCATTAATTAATTCTGTTTTGTTCATGCCATTCACCTCCTCCCAAAAGGAATCTTTATAAAAAATCATTATTACAACACTATAATAGTGATTTGATATTAGCTTCGGTCCAAAATTTTTATTCCCTGGCAATCAAGGATTACCAAGCCGAATTGATTTCCAAATAATTCATCCGGAAAGTTTATAAATACGTTGAAATCGCTGTTATAACGCGTTTTCTGTATGTAGATTATCACAAACCCTATTAGCTTAGCAAGGGAATTCAAAAAATAATGGGAATCTTTTCATTAATAATTGTATATATTATAAATTTTGTCTTTCGCTATTCATCATTTCCCTTTTTTATAGAAATTAAACTTATTATATTGCTGAAAATCGCTTAACCACAGGGTTTTTTCAAGATTATACTAAAAAACAGCAGATTATTTCAAATTTTAGCGCTCATAAATGATATTTTTCTTGTGATCCTGAGTATTTCGCATGCAAAAAGACCAATCCATAAATGGAGTTGGTCCAGCTTTTAAACATTTTTATAAGATGATGGCAATCAATCCCCCACTGCCCTCATTGATAATCCTCTCCAGTGTTTCTTTCAATTTGTAGCGGGCATTGTCAGGCATCATCGCTAATTTCACCTGTATGCCTTCCCTTACATAGGAACTTAGGCTTCTGCCAAAAATATCTGAGTTCCAAATGGAAAGTGGATTGTCTTCGAAATCCTGCATCAGATACCGGACTAATTCTTCACTTTGCTTTTCAGTACCGATGATTGGCGAGAATTCGGATTCGACATCGACCTTGATCATATGGATGGAAGGAGCTACGGCTTTTAGCCTGACACCGAACCTGGCTCCCTGACGGATGATTTCCGGTTCATCAAGACTCATATCGTTGAGGGAAGGGGCTGCGACACCATATCCTGTTTGTTTGACCATTCTCAATGCATCGGCCACCTGGTCATACTCTGCTTTGGCATACGCAAAATCCTGCATTAAAGATAATAGATGATCCTTGCCCCGAATCTCCACACCGACAATTTCCTTCAGAATATCATCATAGAGTTCATCAGGGGCGTATAGGTCGATCTCTGCAACACCCTGCCCCATCTCAATGCCTGCAAGCGCTGCACGGTCAATGAACTCGAATTCATTGAAATGACCGACAACACGATCTACATCCCTCAGTCGCTTAATGTCCTTGACGGTCTCTTTAACCGCTTCCTGGTAACTTTCCCTCAACCAATGATCCTCGCGCAAAACCATTACCCAGCTCGGAAGATTAACATTGACCTCGAGAACTGGAAATTCGTACAGGGCCTCGCGGAGTACGCTGTAAACGTCCGATTCCCGCATACCTTCGACACTCATCGCCAATACAGGGATATCATACTTTTCCTGCAGGGATTCCTTCAGGGCTATCGTATTCGGGTGGTGAGGCTGAACGGAATTGACAATCATGATAAATGGCTTGCCAACCTCCTTCAATTCTTCGACAACCCGTTCCTCTGCCTCTAAATAATCACTTCGCGGGATTTCTCCTATCGACCCATCCGTCGTAACGACCACGCCTAATGTGGAATGATCCTGAATTACTTTGCGAGTACCGATCTCAGCTGCTTCATTGAATGGAATCGGCTCTTCATACCAAGGCGTGTGAATCATGCGGGGACCATTTTCATCTTCATACCCTTTAGCCCCAGGTATTGTATAACCGACACAATCGACTAAGCGGATATTCACGTCGAGACCTTCAGCCACTTGAATCGATGCTGCCTGGTTCGGTACGAATTTGGGTTCCGTCGTCATGATCGTCTTTCCAGCAGCACTTTGAGGCAATTCATCCTGTGCCCTTGCGCGGTCCGCCTCTGACGGAATATTCGGAATGACGACTAGCTCCATGAATTTTTTAATAAATGTGGATTTCCCCGTCCTGACGGCACCGACCACCCCCAAATATATGTCGCCACCGGTCCGTTCAGCTATATCTTTAAAAATATCTACCTTTTCCAAGGTATCCCCTCCCGAATTAGAGTTTTGGGATTTCGTTTATCCATTTGCATTTATTTAGGACAATATATATCTATGATGTTGTCCTAAAAATTTATTCCAATTATTTCCCTGGTTCAATCCCTTCCTCCACCAGAAATTTTATATAAGGGTTGTTATTTTAAAAGTAAGATGAAATAAAGATAAAAGAAATAACCCTTCCCCTACAATATATTTTGCAGAAGAAGGGTTATGCCTATTTTGTAAGAAATATTGGATTTTTTGTTTTTTCATCAATTGTATATGGCAATGAATAGGCAGGGACGAACTCCGAACTCTGCACCAGCAGTTCCCGGATATCTTCACCTGGCTTCATTTCCCCCTCATGTTTCTTCAATGCCTCAATTAAATCCGGGGTATAATCAACAAAAATACTGCCTTGACCATCAACTACGAGATATAAGTCTTTTTGTGAAAATGGACTCGTGACCGTCGGAGCTTCCTTCAGGCCCATTTTTTCATAATCAAGCGTGAAGACATTACCGGATAACCTTTCCTTAAATGGCGGATATCCGTTGCTTTGCTGATAGGCAGTCAATCTCAAGGAAACATCCTGAATCTTTTGCGCCATCCTGACATCCAACAGCTTTACGGTCGGATCATTTTCAACATTAACGAGGATGTATTGAAAGACGCCTCCTGATTCAAATGCATTGTCCGGCGGTTCAGCCATATACCTCGGTGAAATCTTTGAAAACTTTATGACATATTTTTGATAAATCGGTGTATCAGCATCTTTTGTAACGATGGGCAGTATGCCACCTTCATCTTTCTGAAATTGATCCACTGCACTTTGGACGGATTGTATTTGCTCTTTATAAGGCAATTGGTTTTGTATTTTTTGCTTCTCTGGATATAAGCAGCCAGATAATGATACAGAGATGCAAAGTAAACATAATATTTTGAAAAAATTTCTCATCATTTCTCCTCACCTATCAAGTGGTTGGCCCGCTAAGAACAACGATAAGGATGATCAATCCGGCCAGAATCATAAGTATGTATGCGATAATTGCTGTCAAGACTCTCCAAAAACCTTTTAATTTATAGCGGCTTAAGTAAATTAGAAATATAGAGATAATCATAAAGCCCATTGCTATAAAGGATATCCACATTTTTTGCAGAGCAGGTGTCATATCTTCATCACTCCTTTTTCCAGAAATTATTATAACATACCAAATTACGTTAAAGGAATTAAATCCTTTTCCAATCTGGGTAATTCCCGTTTTCATGACGCATTTTCATAAAAAAAACTATAAAACGGGAACTAAGTATAGTAAAAGTGATTTCCATACCTCCTCCCTCCAAGCAACAAAAAAAGCCCAAAGACTGTTTCAGCTTATAAACAAACTCGATAATAACTGAGTTTGCCGACAATTTTTTAAGGTGTTTAAAGTTTACCGTTGATTGGAACGCAGGGCACTCGCTTTCCGCAGCCGGTCTTTGGAGCCTCCCCGGTGCTATTAGCGCCTGCGGGGTCTCTCTTGGACCGCTTTCCCCGCAGGAGTCTCGTACATTCTGTTACTCCTTAATTAGAAGGATGAAAACTTGAGGCGATGAGGGTACCTTTGATCAGCTTGAAATGTTTACTTTAGACCACCTGGTGCAGCAACCATTTGGTTAGTTAGGCTGCCATTAATGTAAAGAAGATGGCCGACTGGACTTGACGAAGGGTAGAAATGGTCTAAATAATAACCTTGGAGTTCACTATTCCTAAAATTGCTACAAAGCAAAAAATAACAAAAAGGTTTCGGAATAAGACCATTCCGAAACCTTTTTATCTAAAATCCGAATCAGCCCAAAGGCTGTTTTTCTGCTTTTTTAATTAAGATTGAAGCGTCGGCAAGACCTCTTTAAACGCTTTAATGACTGTATCGACTTCATCCAACTTAATAGTCAATGACGGCTCAATCCTGATTGTTTTGGAATTGATAAGCGTACCTGCCACCAAGATGCCTTTATCAAAGAGGGCTTTTGAGAATTCATAACCCACTTCATCTTTATGGAACTCAATACCAATCATCAATCCTTGGCCGCGGATTTCCAAAACCTTATCTTTGTGCTCAGCAGCAACTTCCCTTAACCCATTTAGGAAGTATTCACCAACTTCTGCAGCACGCTGCGGTAAGTTTTCTTCCAAAAGTACGTCGATCGTAGCAATGGCCGCAGCACAAGCGAGTGGATTTCCTCCAAATGTAGTTGTGTGCATGAATGGATTGTCGAACCAGCTTTTAAACACTTTCTCATTGGCTACGACAGCCCCTGCAGGCATTACTCCGCCGCCAAATGCTTTCGCTAAACAAATAATGTCCGGAACAACATCATATAGCTCAGAAGCGAACATTTTACCTGTCCGTCCCATCCCTGTTTGCACTTCATCCAAGATCAATAACGCATCATATTCGTCACATAATGCCCGAACCTGCTTTAAATAATCTTGCGGAGGAAGAATGACCCCTCCTTCACCTTGAATAGGCTCCAACAGCACAGCAGCAACATCTTCACCGACCAATGCACAACTTTCAAACGTTTTTCTCATCATATCCAGATCACCGAATGGTACATGACGCACACCTGGTACCAACGGGATGAAAGGTTTTCTGAACATGCCCTTTGCCGTTGCCGATAGGGAACCAAGGCTTTTCCCATGAAATGATTTTGTCGTGGAAATGATCGTGAATCGGTCACTGTACATTTTAGCCAGCTTAAGTGCAGCCTCCACGCTCTCGGTACCGCTGTTCGTAAAGAACGAGTATTTTAGATCTCCCGGTGTGATGTCGGCAAGGATCTTGGCAAGCATTGCACGTAATGGATCAAGTAAGTCCTGGCTATGAAGGGCTTGTCTTTGCAATTGATCGGTTACGGCCTTTACTACTTTAGGGTTACGATGGCCAACATTATAAATACCAAAGCCACCTAAACAATCAATATATTTTTTTCCATTTACATCGGTAAAACAGGAATCTTGATCAGACCACTCCACGGAAGCGAATTGCGTGTCTTTAGTGACCGTCTTCCGATATTCCAAAAATCCAGGGTTTACATGGTTACGGAAATTCTCGACCGTTTCTCTTGTTACCCACTGCGCGTCTTCTTTTGAAATTTCTTTTTGTTCGATTAATTGAAGCACTTTTTTAATATAATCTTGGGTTGCTGATTGGTTAGCTTGAGTGTTTTTACTTTCTACGTTAATTGACATTTTATAAGCTCCTTTTTTTTATAACTTTAGTGGATGGTTAATTGAGATTGCTTCTTTTATAAACTTTGATGCTTACCTCCCTTTTTTCTTATACTTACTTATCAAGCAAGAACCATGCCAAGTTAATTTACCAACAAAACAGCATTCTTTTTATTAAATTACGTTATAATTATGCAAATTTGCATAACGATATTTCAATTTGCATAACCATCCTTGTAAATCATCAAAAAGACTGCCCAAATGCTACTATAAAAATAAAAGCCGTTGACAAGCGATTTTTCATCACTCGGCAACGGCTTTTATTCAATATGCATTTTTTTCGATTTTCTTACTCTGTTCAGCTAACACTTTTTGATACTTCCTGCTCACTGACGATTGACTTATACCGAGCGCCTTTGCCGCTTTGGTCGTAGTTTTATACTGTTTCATGGCAAGCATGATCAATTGCTCTTCGACATGATCCTGTGCTTCCTGCAGCGGAAGGATTCTCGTAATGATGGGTTTCGATTGTTTAAAGTCACTGCCCACAGGTATGAACCTTTGAATGAAATCAGCATCGATCGTCTCTTCATCTGCAGAAACAACCAACCTTTCAATCATGTTCTGCAATTCACGGATGTTCCCCGGCCATGTATAGACTTCCAGGATATTTAATGCATCAGGGGAAAAGTGGTAATTCCGCTGATACCTTTCATTCAGTTTTTGCAGGAAATGAAAGGCTAGTGGCGGTATATCCTCCGGCCTTTCCCTTAAAGGGGGCACATGTATGGGTATGACGTTTAATCTATAGAATAAATCTTCTCTGAACGTCCCCATCTCGACCATTTTTTCCAGACTCTTATTCGTGGCCGCAACAATTTGAACATCAATGGAAATGGGTGTAGTGCTGCCAATCGGAATCACTTCCTGTTCCTGGAGGACCCGCAGTAGCTTGACTTGCAGGTGTATGGGCATGTCACCCACTTCATCAAGGAATAAAACACCTTTATTGGCCTGCTGAAAGTATCCTACCTTCCCATTTTTATCTGCTCCTGTAAAGGAACCCTTCGTATAACCAAACAATTCACTTTCGAGGAGGTTTTCCGGAATCGCCCCGCAATTTATCTTTAGGAAAGGCTGCTTGGACCGCCTGCCCATTTTATGAATGGCTTCGGCTATCACTTCTTTACCTACTCCCGACTCCCCGTTGATCAATACGGTTGATGAGAAATGAGCGATTTTCTTGACTTGGCTGATTATCTGCTCCATTTTAGGACTTGCAAAAACCAACTCTTTATAAAATTGATCCTGTTTTTTGAATGAATCCAGTTCTTTCCTCATTTCATTTAATTCAGATTTCAATTGTGTCGTTTCCGTTATATCCCTTGATGCAATGACTATTCGATCTATATCTCCTTTTTCATTGAACACAGGGGTGCCGACGGAAAGGACTTTCTTATTCATTTTCGTATCTTGGACAATCGATACTTTCTTTTTTTGATCAAGGACTAACCGGGTGACCGAAGGATTAAAAATCCCTTCATCTTCTAATTGCAAAAGATTCTTCCCAATATAATCTTTTAAATCCTTACCCCAGAATCCTGAGATGATGCTGTCACTATAACGCAGCAGCTCTCCTTTTTGATTGACTACAAGTATTTCATCATAGATATTCGCTAAAATGGCATTCAAGTCTTTATTCGAGCTTTTTATCAATTCTATTTCCATGGCCATTTCCTCAACCATCGGTAAATCCTGAACGATGATGATCAGGCCTTCAACTTCTTTTTCATGGTTCAGAATCGGGCTATAGTCGACAAGCACACTCATGACATCAGTAATCTCCAACTGATTCAGAATACTGCTCCCACTGGCAAACACGCTATGTATATGCTGCTTATTGAAGATGTCCGCAGCAGGTTCATTTAGGACTTGTTCAGAAGGCTTTTTTATCATCTTCAAGCCTGATTCATTGAAGTTCACGATATTTTTTTCTTTATCAGCTACAAAAATCCCCATAGGTATGGAGGTTAAAATAACATTTAGCAGGTCTAAATTCTGTTTGCTGTCCTGCTTGAATAATTCTGCTAACACATCTTCCCTTTTTACATAACCGGTAAGCAGGCCATCATCCGTTTTTATCAGCACGATAGGTTCTCCGATAATTTGAAACAGAAGCGGCAAGGATATGTTAGGGGTTAATTTACAGACATTATCAATCGAAAAAGCATACTGTAAAAGCTGATCGACTGTCGTTATTTTTTCATTTAACGGGAGGTCATCCATGCGGATATACGCAAACACATGATTTTCCTTCATAAGAAAGAAGAAAGGTTCCTGTATCTCATGAATTTTTTGGTCTGATAATGTAGGCTGATCAATTGTAATAGTTATGAATGGTCTTATTTTATCATCCGGAATAGATAACACAGTTTCACTCTCCTTTTGTAACCTAACCTATATTTTATCACAATTCTGAATTGCTAGATAAAAAATAACATGTACGATTACTCATATCCAGCATTTACCTTTATCCATTCCACAACAAAAGGGTCCTTTAACGGACCCTTTTGACCTAAAAACCTGCTATGCACTCTATACTTATTTTATAAAGGATCATTCACCTTTTCTTATTATTCCTGATCAGGATAGATAAAGCGATGAATATGATAATGAAAAAGCAGCCTTAGTACAGAACTCAGCCGGTTTCAACCCTATGATATTGATAACAGTCACAATAATCAGTAAATTAAGCACCTATTCAAAAGCCGGTACAAAAAGTAAAGCTACTGAAAAGAAAAATGCTGAACAAGTAATTGCCCTTTGAAATGAATAAATAATCCATCTAAGAAAACCGGCATATGTATTGATGGAACTTTGCGCATACGCTTATACCGAACCTGCCGAAGGAATGACCTTTTCCTTCTGTCCATAATATACGCTGTGAGAAGCATCACCATTAAAACGAGCAGGCAGGCCTCCGGAACCATTCCATATGACATCTATGCAGCAATCCAATATGCGCTAAATCACTGTTGCTAATTCCATGTACAAAAAAACGAATAGAAAGACCGTTAAAGACCTTTTCATTTTCTAATCAGCGATATTAAACCTCCTTCGTTCATGAAGTGAGTAAATTCACTATGCCTCTTCAAAACGGAATAACGGAGGGGATTCCGTAAACCATTTTGTTCGATACAGAAGATAACCAATCCCAATTACCGCCCATACAATTCCTAGGATCAATGAACTCGTCTCGAGATTAAGCCAAAGGATGAAGACCGATGCAGCACCTAAAACCGGGGACAGAATTGTTGAAAGAAATCCTTTAATCGTTCTGAAGCTTTTGTTTCTTATTGAATGGACGATTACACAAATATTCACGAAAGTAAAAGCAATTAATGCCCCGAAGTTTATGAGGGAAGTGGCGGTAACCAAATCAAGGAATAAGGCAACCAATGATATGGACCCGACAAATATGACATTAAAAAATGGCGTGTTGTATTTTGGGTGGACAAATCCAAATAGTTTTTTCGAGATCATTTGGTCACGTCCCATGACATATAGCAACCTAGAAACACTAGCATGGGATGCAAGCCCAGAGGCAAGTGTACCGCATAAAGTTCCTGCAAGAAAGAAGGCTTGAAATAACTTCCCGCCCACAAAAAGGGCTATTTCCGGAGAAGCTGCTTCTGGATCGCTAAAACGGGAAACATCCGGGAAAAATAACTGTGTAAAGAATGATGCCGTCACAAATAAAACCCCTCCGATAAGGGCGGTCAAAAAGATGGCCCGGGGAACCGTTTTAGATGGATTCGGTGTTTCTTCCGATAAAGTTGTGACAGCGTCAAACCCCAAGAAAGAAAAACACAGGATTGTAGCACCAGTTATGAGCGTCGACATCTCCATATGATGCCCGAAGAATGGCTGAACCGATAAGACCTCTCCAGTCCCTTCTCCACCCATGACCCCTTTTACGACAAGCGCCACAAATATAAGGATCACCAACATTTGAAAAAATACAAGGAAGCTATTAAAGTTGGCTGCAAAATTAACATTGAATAAGTTAATGCCTGTCATTAAAAGGACAAATGCCACCACCCATATCCACGGGTACACCTCCGGAAAAAGAGCAGTTAAGTATATTTTTGTTAATATGCCATTCACCATCGGTAAAAATAAATAATCAAGTAACGAAGACCACCCGACAAGGAAGCCTAAATGTGGATTGATCGTTTTTTGTGTGTAAGTATAGGATGAACCTGCCTGCGGATAAATTTTTACCATTTTCCCATAACTTGCGGCAGTAAACAACATCGCTAAAAGAGCAATGACATAAGCGGTTGGCACATGCCCCCCCGTTTTTTCGGAAACTATCCCAAATGTATCAAAAACAACCATCGGTGTCATATATCCAACACCAAGCAATACGATATGCCACAAGTTTAAAGACCTTTTAAGATTACCTGTTTGCATGTATCATTCCCCTTCCTTTTTTAGCGAGAAAAGTTAACCAACTTTTCTGGCCTCCCTTATAATTCTTTGGTCATATTACACCTCGCAATTTTCATACCAAAAAAAATAGTCGATTTATAACAAAAAACAAGGAAATATGTAGAATGTTTTATGCAAACTTGAATAACCTATTCAAGTTTGCATAATAGAACAGATGATTTTTTGCCCATAAAAAAAAGCAGAAGATATTAGATATCTTCTGCTCATTTGACTAAATCCCCCGTGCCGAGGTCAAATTACTAGTTTACTTTCGTTGCATTGTATGCTGATACACGGCAAGGCGCATCATCAAATGCCTAATTTAATGAAATTCTTTTATGAAAATCAACAGATTCGGATTTCAATCGTGCTGTCTGCTATCCAAAATGTTATAAAGTTCTTCCATTTCATTCGTTTTTGAACGATTCATCAAGAGGTCAACTGCCTTTTTCACTTCTTCCCCATTGAATAAAACATCGTACAGGGCTTCAGTGATCGGCATGTTCACTTCGTACTTTTGAGCTAGTTGATAGGCGGCTTTAGTGGTTCTGACACCTTCAACGACCATACCCATGTTTTCCAAAACTTCTTCAAGCTTTTGCCCTTTTCCAAGCATATTCCCAGCTCTCCAATTACGGGAGTGTACGCTTGTACAAGTGACGATCAAGTCGCCAATCCCAGCTAAACCTGAAAACGTAAGCGCGTTAGCCCCCATGGCCACCCCTAGACGGGATATTTCAGCCAATCCTCGTGTCATTAATGCAGCCTTGGCATTATCCCCATAGCCTAAACCATCCGTAATTCCGGCAGCCAATGCTATGATGTTCTTTAATGCCCCTCCGATTTCAACACCAATCAAGTCCGGATTTGTATATACACGGAAATTATTATTGATGAAGATGTCCTGAACTCTTTCGGCAGCCTTCATATTCTTGGAAGAAACGGCAACTGTTGTCGGGTGACGTAGACTGACTTCTTCAGCATGACTCGGTCCTGAAAGAACCACTATATCTTTAAGCCAATCCACCGAAGAGACTTCTTCAATCATTTCCGATATACGAAGCAGGGAATCAGGTTCAATCCCCTTACTTACATGAACGATTGTCAATGGCTTATCATGAGCCTCTTCAATCTGACCAAGCACTTCCCGGTAGGCTTTGGTCGGCACAGCCAAAATTATTATTTCAATCCCGACCAATGCTTCCTTAATCGAAGAATAACCTTTAATCCCCAAAGGCAATTCAATCCCAGGCAAGTATTTTTCATTCGTATGTTTTTGATTTATTTCATTGATTTGATTCTGATTATGTCCCCACAATCTCACTTCATGCTGGTTATCAGCGATCACGAGCGCTAAAGCAGTTCCCCAGCTCCCTGCTCCGATCACTGCGATACTTTCTTTATCTTTCACCATGGTATAACCACCTTTACTATTTTCTCTGACGTCCAAAAATTCGTATTGGTGTTCCTTCAAAACCAAAGGCATCCCTAATTCGATTTTCTAAAAATCTCTCATATGAGAAATGCAATAACTCCGGATCGTTAACGAATACAACGAAAGTTGGCGGCTTGATCGCTACCTGAGTCGTATAATAAATTTTCAAACGGTTACCATTATGTGTCGGTGTCGGATTCATCGCCACGGCATCCATGACCACTTCATTCAATACATTTGTCTGAACCCGGATAGCATGATTCTCACTAGCCTGATCAATGACCGGTATTAAGGTATGTGTCCGTTTTTTCGTTAAGGCAGAAAGATAAATGATTGGCGCATAATCCAAGAATAGGAAATGGGCACGGATCTTCTCTTCAAAATCCTTCATCGTTTTTTCATCTTTCTCGATGGCATCCCACTTATTGACGACGATGATGACCGCCCTACCCGCTTCATGGGCATATCCGGCAATTTTTTTATCCTGCTCACGAATTCCTTCTTCAGCGTTCAGGACTACAAGAACAACGTCTGAACGTTCAATTGCCCTTAATGCACGAAGTACGCTATATTTTTCCGTGCTTTCATACACTTTACCTTTTTTCCGCATCCCTGCTGTATCTATAATGACATATTCTTTGCCATTGTATTTATACGGAGAGTCAATCGCGTCACGAGTCGTACCTTCAATATCACTGACAATGACACGTTCTTCACCTAACAATGCATTGACCAGAGAAGATTTACCTACGTTCGGTCTTCCAATCAAACTGAATTTAATGACATCATCAGCATAATCCTGGCCGTCGAATTTAGGGAAATGTTTAGCCGCTTCATCCAGAAGGTCACCAAGACCAAGTCCATGAGACCCGGAGATTGGGAATGGATCGCCAAAACCTAACGCATAGAAATCATAAATTTGATCCTTCATTTCTGGATTATCTACTTTGTTTACTGCAAGGACAACTGGCTTTCTCGATTTATAGAGAATCTTAGCGACTTCTTCATCAGCAGCCGTTACCCCTTCACGACCATTCGTCATAAAAATTATCACATCAGCTTCGTCAATGGCTATTTCAGCCTGCTGGCGAATTTGTTCCAGGAACGGCTCGTCACCGATATCAATTCCACCTGTATCGATAATGTTAAAATCATGTGTCAACCATTCACCAGAACTATAAATCCTGTCCCGGGTCACTCCAGGAACGTCTTCGACAATCGAAACCCGTTCTCCAACTATTCTATTAAAGATTGTCGATTTTCCCACGTTCGGACGACCGACTATCGCAATTACCGGTTTTGGCATTGCTCTTCACCCTTTCTGCTACTATATCTCTGTCAAAGTCACGAAATTCATGAATGCATTTATACGGTTGCTTTGCATTATTGATTTTCATTATTTCCTTTTAAAGGAAAGAGCTGTATCCATCATCATTTAAAGGAATCTTTCATCAGTAAAAAATTCGCAACTGATGTTCATTTAAATGCAAGTATTCACAGGCAGTTTGTCCACTTGACGCCGCAATTCCTGAGGTGACGTGAAGCTGACCCTCTGCTTGCTCAAACTTGATTATAAACAGCCCAAAAAAATGAAGAAAGCTTCGGCATACGGCTTCCTTTTTAATTGTTTAGAGCATTTTACGATTATCTACAGACCTCTAACTATCCTATAGTAACAAATTTCTCGCCAATCAACAATGATTGTATGAATAAAAGCCTTCTAATTCCAGCTTGCACCATTTTGATAAATTTTTCACCATACTCTTCATTGATTAAAATTCTCTTTTCCTTGTTTTGATAAAAATCTCGATTGAGAAATTGAATAAATGTATTGGCCAGCCAGTTCCAATATTCTCCACAATATGTTTGCGCCCAAAACCAGCACTGCATTATCATGCCATGCGTAAGCAAGGGCCACATAAGGTAAAGAGTGGTAAGCAAGCAATCCAGAATATATGATATCTCCCATCATCATCCCAATTAAAAGGACGAACAATCGATGTTTCCAATTTTTAAAAAGTAATAGGATAAGATAATTCAGGAAAATACACAAAAGATAAATCGGTTTCATGATGAGCCATATCGGATCAAGCAAAGAAAAAAGTTGAAAACTGGCATAAGCGAGAGTGATAATAAGACTTCCGCTGATCAGTTCCATCATCTTGATGATTGATTCCTTCCTAATATACACACACAGTATAAAGAAAAGATACGGCCCGCTCAAATGCATGGAAACCAAGGGAGCATCCAGTTTATATCCAGCTAAAACCATTACGGCTAATAGATGAAATAGAAAATCAAAACGAAAGGGAACCGTTTTCGGAATAAAAAACATGACAATGACCCAAACTATCCATGAAATCCAATAAAATATTATTCCATCCATGCAGCGCCCCCCTTTTAGGAACATTATGGCTTGTTTATTCAAAGTATAAACGTATAGCACGGCATTTAATGAGGAAACCTTCGTCCTATCATTAGAAAAGGAGGTGTAAACATGGGAAAAGATCGGCAAGAGAAGAAATTGAAAGAAAGTAAACGGGTGGAGTCCGACAGGGACCAATCACTGGAGCATAAAGGAGCAACTAGAATGGAAAGCCCTGAAGAGGCTCGAAAAAGGAATAGTTAAGTCTATCCCTGAACAAAAAGAAGCATCTCAATCCGTTCAATTGAGATGCTTCTTTTTCTGGTCATTCATTTAGCATATGCCGAACAATCAATGCCTCTTTGAGATAACCAATGATAGGTATTGCCCTTGATGACTAATTTCGATTTCCTTAGGTCTGAGATATTACCGCACCCGAGTGCAGTCATGATGATCTTTAAATCTTCATGTATGTAATTTATTTCTTTAATCAGTTGTTCCAAGCCCAGCTCTTTATAGAGCTTGAGGAAATGCCCGGCCAAGCCGACACCCTTCGCTCCTAATGCCAGGCTTTTTGTAATTTCCAGAGGACTTTGAATTCCGCCTGACCCAATGACTGATAGCTGTGGTGAAACATTAACTGCTTCGACGATCGAAGCGGCTGTCGGTATGCCCCATTCATTGAAATATCCGAGTATTTTTGCGCGTCTCTCATTCTCGATTTTAGCAAAATTCGTTCCGCCAAACCCGCCTACATCAATGATCGAAATACCAATAGAATGTAATTGCTGCACCGTTTCCATACTCATCCCAAATCCAACCTCTTTTACGATGACAGGGATTCCGATCGTTCTATTGATTTTTTCAATTCTCGAAAGGGTACCGGCAAAATCCCTGTCCCCTTCAGGCATCGTCAATTCTTGAATTACATTGATATGAATCTGAAGGGCATTTGCACCGATCATATCGCTGGCCCGCTTAGCCTGTTCGACTGTTGCTTCGCCACCGAGATTACCAATCAACACACCATTAGGATTTTCCTGCCTTACAACTTTAAAAGAAGCCTGCTGGCTAGAATCCTTGATGGCTGCCATTTGAGATCCGACCGCCATGGCGATTCCTGTTTCCCGAGCAGCAATGGCTAGGTCACCATTCAATTTTTCGGTTTCAGGGCCTCCGCCCCCGGTCATGGCATTTATGAAAATTGGCGAACTTAATTCAAGTCCGCCAACTTCTGCTGTGAGGTTCACATTATTCAAGGAAATACCTGGTAAGCTTTGGTGAATAAACGAAATATCTTCTAATCCTGTTTTATGCTGCTGCCCTGTCTTTAGCGCAAATTCTATATGATCTAATTTTCGTTGTTTTCTCTCCAAGGACATCACCATTATTATCTTATTTTAGTTTTTTCAATTGATCACCGATCATTTCACCTAGCTGAAAGCCCTTCGATTCTTCAGGGATCTCATAATCCGATGTATTGTAATTAGCTTGAGGTTCTTCAAGTTCCTTAATGCTCAATGATAGACGTTGATCCGTTTCATTGACTTCCAGCACCTTCACTTCGACAGACTGACCTTCTTTAAGCACTTCTTGCGGCGTGGCAATATGCTTGTGGGAAATCTGGGAAATATGAACAAGCCCTTCCACCCCTGGGAAAATCTCCACGAATGCACCGAAAGAAACAAGGCGTTTGACGATACCTTCCAGTGTAGAGCCTTTGGCCGCTTTTTCTGCAATGCCTGCCCAAGGTCCCGGAAGGGTATCTTTAATGGAAAGTGAGATCCTTTCGTTATCACGATCGATGGATAGTACTTTAACTTGCACTTTATCCCCTTCGGAAACGACATCGGATGCCTTGTCGACATGCTGATGGGAAAGCTGGGAAATGTGGACAAGACCGTCTACGCCCCCAATATCCACGAATGCACCAAAATCGGTAATCCTTTGGACCACGCCCTCAAGCACTTGACCGCTTTCAATCTTATCCAAAACATTTGCTTTTTGCTTTTCCTTTTGTTCTTGGACTACTGCCCGATGCGAGAGGATTAAGCGATTCTTGTCTTTCTCAAGTTCAACGATCTTGAATGTTAAAGTTTTGTTTTTGTAATCAGAAAAATCTTCAACGAAATAGTCTTCTACTAGAGAAGCCGGAACAAAACCACGTACGCCTAGATCTACAACAAGCCCGCCTTTGACGACATCTTTAACTTCAGCCTCAAATACGTCTCCATTTTCAAATTTCAATTCCAGGTCATCCCATGCTTTAAGAGCGTCAATTTTACGTTTTGATAGAATGAGAGCTTCTTCTTCGACCTTAATGACTTCCAGCTCCAATGCATCACCTTCCGAAACGGCATCTGACGCCTTTTCGACATGAAGGCTTGAAAGCTCACTGATTGGTATGATTCCATCAGTCTTGCTGTTTTCCACATCGACAATGACCTGTTTTTCTTCTACCTTTGAAACGGTTGCTTTAACTTGATCCCCAACTTTGTAATTGTTCACTTCTACCTGGTTCATATCTTCTGTCATTACTAACTCCTCCTTAACCCATGACTGATCAGCAAATTTCCTCTTCATCGGCCACATTTTTTATTTAAAGTGGTTCAATAAAAACACTTTCCTAATAAAGATAAAAACAGTTTTTTTAGAGTAATAAAGTTATATTCCTTTTTATCGGCAATAAGGAACAATACCCTTATTTTATAAATTCTAACAAAATCAGAAAATTGTCAAGTATGAAGGACTATTTATGCTCGGAAATCAATTTCCCGATTTGGTCCATGATGATTTTGGTAGCTTCATCGGCTGATATTTTCTGTTCGCGATATTCAGTAAAATTTATTGGAGGACCGTAAACGACCTTCAACGGACGCAAAAATTTATATGGGCCGATGATTGCACATGGTATGATAACGGCATCAGACCGCAAAGCGAAAAATCCGGCACCCGCCAAACCTTCTCCCAATTCACCAGTCTTGCTTCTGGTTCCCTCGGGAAACAGTCCGATCGCCTTGCCCTCCTTCAAAAGCTTTAAACCTTTTCTCAGGGATTCCCGATCGCTATTGCCCCGCTTCACGGGAAATGCATTTACTCTGGGTAATATACCCTTTAAAACAGGTGCTTGAAACAACTCTTCTTTCGCCATGAAATGAATATCCCTAGGAGATGTCATTCCAACTATGGGCGGATCAAAATTATCAATGTGATTGGCACAGATCAATACTCCGCCCTCTTTAGGGATATGTTCCTTTCCGAGCGCTTTAACCCTAAACGAAGGCGTTAAAACGCCTTTTACGATGTTCTTGGCAAATGTGTAAAAATCCAATGTCATCTTTTCCTCTCTTCTATTAAAGACATGATACTTTCTGCAACTTCCTGAATCGATAATGAAGTCGTATCGATTTCGATAGCATCCGCAGCCTTTTTCAGTGGCGATACCTCGCGTTCCGAGTCCAGCTTGTCCCTTGTTGCAATTTCCTCCCTTAACTTTTCAATATCTGAAGGAAAACCTTTCAATAAATTTTCCTGATGCCTCCGCTGTGCCCTTTCGTCCACAGATGCGATAAGAAATACCTTTACTTCGGCGTTGGGTAAAACATGCGTACCAATATCCCTGCCATCCATGACGACACCGCCATTTTCACCAAAGATTTGCTGCCTGCGAACCAATTCTTCCCGGATGCTTCGGTGCTTTGCCACTTCCGATACGGAACCAGTCACTTCATTATTCCTGATTTGGGCTGTCACGTCCTCATTATCCAAGAACACCAACTGTCCATTTTCACTTGGTCTTAATTCGATTTCCGTATTGATGAGAACTTCTGATAACGCTGGTTCATCATCAAGAAGAATCTTTTGATTAAGGGCCTTATAGGTAAGGGCCCTATACATTGCACCTGTATCCACATATATGTAATTAAACTTTTCTGCAACAATTTTAGCAACCGTGCTTTTTCCAGCAGCAGCTGGTCCATCGATTGCGACTGATAATTTTTTTTCCATAAATCCTCCCAAGAATCCTACAATCATGCTGATTATTTAGTACCCTTTCATTTTATCACAACTAGCGGGAAAATCATTAATAAAAGGGATGTGTAGGTTCAAAATCACCTTAGTTCTTTTTTTATCACTACAGCCATCAATAGTTATCCTTTTTTGAAAATCTTCATACAAAAAAGCGGATCACCGCTTCAGACTGTAGACAATTCATAGAAAAACGGGTTTGCCTGCAGTATTTTCATTAAATTGTTCAATCTAGGTAGGGGTTTTTTCCATATAAAAAGGAAAATATATTTTACTTCTAAATCACGGTTCGGAGGAGATTCCTAACCTCATTTTGTCAACAAGATGAAATTAATCACCGCTTTTACTATCGGTCCCATTGAATGTTTCAATGATTTTCGTATAATTATTGCTGGTGACACCTTCATATCTCGAGAGCTTGGTCAAATCAATGATTTGATCCTCCCTGCTCAAAAGGAATTGGAAAAAAAATAAGCAGGCCAATTGAATGATGATCACTTTAATTAATAGTCTTTCAAATGTTTTCATAAGCCGCACCCTCCATCTGTTTATATTAGCAGTATGGATGGAATCGCTGTTTTTCATTCAATCATGTTAAACGTGCAATCCTTTTTTCTTTAATTCGATCTGCTTTTCAAATATAAACCTCATTAATGCCTGTACATCATTTTTTGTAGGTTCAAGAAATTTGACGTGCAGCAGCATATTTCCATGCTCTTTCTCCGTTACGCGAATGATTTTGCTTTTTAACCTTAAATAATGAATCTCACCTGATTTAAGCGTGAGCGCCATCCACAGGTATAAATGGGAAACCGATGGTATATCAGTGCCTTTTAAAAGCCTTATCGAAGCCCCGCCTGCACTTATATCCTCTGTTAATGCGCGAAAAGGGGGAAACTCGGAATGTTCTGGATGAATGGCTGTATCCAGGGTTACATCCAGGCGCACGTATTGCCTCCGTTGGATTTTCACAAACGTTTCTGCTTCGGGCAGCAAAATTTGCATCATGGGTATCCTGCCTTTCACTTTTCCAAGCACTTCAGAATCAAATATATAAACAGCCTGCTCTTCATTGGAAAATGTGACGTTCAATAGTGTCCCATCCATAAGGAATGCAGTTTTACCAGTCTCTAAATTGATGGGAAAGTCGGTATAGACACAGCCCTGTCCCATTTCGACAACCATACAATTGAACTTTTCCTTCTGTGATGAGTATTTCGGTTCGAGCATTAATATATCACCAATTTTAAACATTGTTATCCACGTCCTTTGATAGAAAGGGAACTACGTAATATTATCTATTTATTTCCCATATTATCCAATGATCATTTACGTTATTATGTCATGAAATAAAAAAAAGGGAAAGCGACTAAGCACATTTCCCTGCAACTAATGATTCATGTTAACAATTAACATTAAATTAAATTCTCGTATATCGGTTCGGAATTCTTTAATTTTTCCACCTTTTCTTCTTGACCGGTATCTGCATTAATGAAAATACGGTAGGTATCATCTTTAATCGTACCGAGAAATTCATAACATAGGACTTCTTCACCAATATCATTGGTGATTAACGCTTTTCCTTCTTCCATTATTTTTACATTATTGTTGATTTTGTCCTTAGCTTCTTTCTCGGATATGTTCGGATTCGCTAATTCCCTGGTTTTATGTGATTTTAAATACTCGTCGGCTGAAAATCCAATAATTGATCCATCATCCAATGCGACTTTGACCTTGACTGAATCCGGATAAATCTTGACGCCATTTTCTGATGTCACGAAATTCAATAACGCGATATTATCGTACTGAGCACTTTCAAATAATTCAAGTGAACTGAAATCATGTTCCTTTAAAAATTCTTCGGCTTTTGTATAGGCTTGATTCAAATCAATATTTGTTTTATTCACGTCCCTATTATTGATATACCAAATAGGGTAACCGCCTTTTTTTGTCAAATCCATATTCAATTCGGTATCGGAATCTTTATCGAGGATGCTCACACTATAAAATCCAAAATCGGAACCTTTTCCGTTTTCCTCCACATTCACCTGCAAATTTCTGCTTTTTGAGTGTGCATAGTTTTTAGCTGTCGCAATGGCTTCTTTTTTTGTTATGGTTTCACCTTGCAAATTTTTAAAGTTTTCATCCCTCTGTTGTGCAGATGTAAAAGTCGGATTCATCTCATTCGTTTCGCCGTACCCAGATACTTTTTTCTCCACCGTCTTTAATCCGTCGATGATCGTGTTATCCGAATTTTCTTTCCCTGATGCAAGAGCCATTTCGACATCCATCCATCTTAAATTGTTTTTCAGGACTAGATATTGCACTTTTCTTAACTCGCCCTGGATGTCCCCTGCCTGTGTGTACAAGGATTGTAGAGTCGCATATTCCTTATCATTCAATGGTTCTTTTTCAAGGTCACGTACTGCTGTTTTATAACTGAAGTCTGCAATTTTCGATAAAAATTCTTCGGTCTTATTAAAAGGAAGCAAGGTCAATGGCAACTGCCCGACATCACTTTGGGCTTCGGAAGTGATACGCCAAACATCCGTTAAAGCCGGACTTAATGAATAACGTGAATTCATGGCCAAAGTACCGCCGACCTTATCATGCAATAAATCCACTTGATAGCTTAAATCATGAAAGGCTCGCTGATACGTATTTTCAGCGTTGATTAATACAGCATTTTTTTCCTTATGTTCTTGATAGCCCCAGAATGCAGTTCCCGCAACAACTACAACAAGCAGGGCAATCACTATATTCCTGATCATTTTCCTTCACCTCTTTACTTACAAAAGATATGTTTTCCGATTCTTTTAATTTGTTCCCTTGACCAGATCCATTTGCTTGTTGCCGTGTCGGGGTTAAAATAATATTCTGCATTACCGCTTGGATCCCATCCATTGATAGCATCCACCACGGCTTCTTTCGCCCTTTCGTTCGGTGTCAGCCAAATCTGTCCATCCGCAACAGCCGTAAAGGCCCCAGGTTCAAAAATCACTCCTGAAATGGTATTAGGAAAAGCAGCACTTTCCACTCGATTCAGTATTACTGCCGCAACGGCAACCTGACCTGTATATGGCTCCCCTCGTGCTTCTCCATAAACTGCATTGGCCATCAACTGTATATCGTTTTGAGAATATCCTCCTGGAAGATTGGCTGTAGTTGTTTTGGAAGGAGCTTTTCCGGAAGCGGCCCCTCCAGACGTAGTGCCATTTCCTTTCGCTTTTACCTGATTTTCAATGGGGACTCCCCCATAATAGGTGAATTCGTTCCCTTTATTGATCTGTTCGTGAACAAATTCTTTATTGAAATTAGAGGCATTCGTCAACTTCTGTTTTGTTGTAGTCCCTGCCAAACCATCTATTGGAAGCCCGAAATCTTGTTGAAAATTCCGAAGTGCCCAATAAGTGCCCCATCCATAGGCTCCATCAATCTTTCCATTATAGTAACCGATGTTTTGTAGGCGTGCCTGCAGTTCAATTACATCGTCTCCAACCGCACCTTTTTGAATGATTTGGCTCGAAAAGGCATTTGTTCTTGTTTCCGGGTAAATTCCGAAACAAATAGTAATACACGAAAACAGCAAAAGCCATTTCCAATTTGACGAAATTCCTTTCATCAAAAACACTCCTCTTTTTCTTGAATTAATGTAATTCTATTTTCTTCTTTACTGGCTTTTTTATTCCAAACATAAAAAAAACGGAGCGGGCAAAATATGCCAGCACTCCGTTTTGATAGTATTCTTCATTTGCTTAGGAATTGATTTTGAGAAAGTTTTTCAGCATGAAAGTCAGACAACAAACGTGCTTTCTTTACTTTTTTCATGCCTAGCCACCATAGATAAATCATGAATGGCATGATAAAGTAAACCCAAAATTTTTGGGAAACTAAAATATAATCGTAAACCCCATGTAACGAAATTGGTATGATCAATGCCAATGATAAATAGACCTTATTATTCGATGCTGAAAATTTCGCCTTGCCCAAATAATATCCCATGATCACACCGAACAAAGCGTGACTGGATACAGGGAGAATGGCCCTGAGAAAAGCATGTTCCACCCCGTTGGCCAACAGATACAAAATATTCTCCATTGTAGCGAATCCAAGGGAGACTGCAGCTCCGTAAACAATCCCATCATACGGCTCATCGAATGCTACATGCTGATAAATGACATAAATGAGTATGAACCACTTGAAGAATTCCTCAAGCAGTGCAGCCCATAAAAAAGCATTTGCTAAATCGGTATTCAAGATATGTTCGGTTTCGAGCACATACTGTATGAACATAATCGGCAATACAAGAAAGACACCGAATAAAAATGTTTTGACCACAACCGATATCGGTTCGGTTTCATATTGATCTTTCAAATAAAAATAGCTCAGTAGCGCCAATCCAGGCGCAATGGCCGCTGACAACATGACCAGCATTAGCTGACCCTCTTTTCATCTTCGTTTCCTTAATCGTACCATGGAATGAAGAAAAACTGAATCCAAGAATCAAGTCTTCCAAATTTTATTTTATACTTCAGTATTTAAAGAAGATCTCATCTATAGTGTTTTCGCTTGCCAGCATGACAGCTAACTTGATCCGGGCCTTCTTGCTGTCATAGTCTGCGCCTAATATCACACCGCGTTGTTTTAGATCAAATGCGCTGCCTTCATAATCATAAGCTGGGTAAACTTTTCCTTCCTCCGCACTTGTAGTCATGATGATCGTTATGCCTTTATCGATTGCAGCCTGTATGGAAGTTACCATTACAGGGGTAACCTGTCCCCTTCCTACACCCTCGAGCACGATGCCTTTCGCACCGTTTGCAACCGCAGCATCAATAAAGAGGCCATCAGCGCCTGTATGGCACTTGATGATATCCACCCTGGGAATGCAATCCCCAATATCATAACACTCCCTATGTAATGGTTTTTGATAGATGCTGACGACATCATTATCAATTATCCCCAAATATCCATAGCCAAAAGATACGAACCCCTGCAAATTGGAAGCATGAACTTTTTTGACATACTTGGCTGAATAGATTCGCTCATTAAAAACGACTACTACTCCGACATCCCTTATAAGATCACTCGCAGCGCATAATATCGAATTCCTTAGATTGGAGTATACATCGGTGCCCACGTCTTGAGGAGAACGTTGTGAGCCGGTTATTACGATTGGACGTTGATCCTTAGTCGTGACATCAAGGAAATAAGCCGTTTCCTCAAGTGTATCCGTACCGTGGGTCACGACGATTCCCGTGACATCAGGATCCTCCAATTCCTTTTGAATGGCTGATTTAAGCTGCTGCATTTTCTCGAAGGACATGGACATGCTTGAAATCTGGAAAAGATCAACCACTTTAACCTCGATATCGTTGGGCAATTCGCAAAGTGCTGCCAATTCATGGCCAGTCAATGCACCAGAGGCCAACATACCATTCGCTGTTGCTTTACTGGCAATAGTCCCACCAGTCGTTATTAATGATATTTTATCCATACGGTCCCAGCTCCTTATTTATATAATCACTTTTCTTTAACAGCCAAATGATAAGCAATCAATCCACCATGGAACCTGCCGTTCTCGATGAAGATTTCGTTCGCATTATTTCCGGCTGCCAGAACTCCTGCAATATAAAGACCTTTAACGTTCGTCTCCATCGTTTCCTCGTTATATGCGGGCCTTCCAGTCTCCTTATCAATAGTAATGCCCATTGAAGCTAAAAATGAATGATCAGGATGGTATCCAGTCATAGCAAATACAAAATCATTTTTAATGACTTTTTCCTCATCGCCGACATGATAGATGACGCTGTCTTCCGTTATCCTGTCAACATTCGCATTAAACTCCATCTTGATCGTTCCATTGCGTACCAATGATTCGAATTCGGGAAGGATCCAAGGTTTGACACTTCGAGAGTAATCCGATCCTCTATAAAGGACTGAAACCCTTGCTCCTGATTTGACCAATTCCAGAGCTGCATCCACGCTTGAGTTTTTGCCACCGATGACGGCAACATCACAATTAAAGTAGGGGTGGCCCTCCTTGAAGTAATGAAACACTTTTGGAAGCTGTTCACCCGGTATGCACATATAGTTCGGATGATCATAGTATCCGGTCGATACGATGACATGCAGAGCAGTATAGTCACTCTTCGATGTCTTGACTAAAAACTTCCCATCTTCACGCTTTTCCACTTTCTCCACTTTTTCGAATTTATTGACCCGCAATTCTTTCCTTCTGACTACCTCCCTATAATAGGCTAGCGCCTGATTGCGGACCGGTTTACGGTTTTCGATTATAAAAGCGATATCACCAATCTCCAGTTTTTCACTCGAACTGAAAAATGTTTGATGTGTCGGATAACGGTAAATGGAATCAACCACATTGCCTTTTTCAATGATCAGGGACTGTATTCCCACTTCTTTAAGAGCGATTGCAGCAGCCAATCCACAAGGGCCCCCACCTATGATAATGACTTCTTCAACATTCATCTTTATTCCACTGCCTTTCCATGCACTATGTAATTCGTTCGTCTAAATATAAAAACTCCTATCAATACATGATAGGAGTTTTTACAAATCATTTCAATGATAAAGCAATGAACATGATTTTAACTATAATTAATACATGATTTGAAGTTTTTAGATCCAACCGCGGAAGCGAGAAGCTTCAGCCATTTTTCTTACGCCAATCATATAAGCAGCTAGGCGCATATCTACACGTCTTGATTGTGCAAGTTCATATATATTATTAAAGGATTTCACAAGGATTTTTTCCAGCTTTTCGTCCACTTCTTCTTCAGACCAGTAATACCCTTGGTTATTTTGTACCCATTCGAAGTAAGAAACCGTAACACCACCAGCAGAAGCAAGGACATCAGGAACAAGAAGGATTCCGCGATCCGTTAGGATTTGTGTCGCTTCAATTGTTGTTGGTCCGTTAGCTGCCTCGACAACGATCGATGCTTTGATATCTGCAGCATTTTCTTCAGTGATTTGGTTTTCAATTGCAGCCGGAACTAGAATATCACATTCCAATTCAAGCAGTTCTTTATTAGAAATTGTGCTTTTAAACAATTTCGTTACGGTTCCGAAACTATCTCTCCGATCGAGAAGATAATCGATATCCAAGCCTTCAGGATCATGAAGAGCGCCATATGCATCCGAAATCCCAATAACTTTAGCACCAGCGTCGTGCATGAATTTAGCTAAGAAACTACCTGCGTTACCAAAACCTTGAATGACGACCCGTGCCCCTTTAATATCGATGCCGCGTTTCTTGGCAGCTTCATTGATACAAATCGTTACACCCTTGGCAGTCGCTGATTCACGGCCATGGGAACCACCAAGCACTAGCGGTTTACCCGTAATGAATCCTGGCGAGTTGAATTCATCCATACGGCTGTATTCGTCCATCATCCAAGCCATGATTTGAGAGTTTGTGAAAACATCAGGTGCCGGGATATCTTTAGTCGGCCCAACGATTTGGCTAATTGCGCGAACATAGCCCCGGCTCAGCCTTTCAAGCTCACGGAATGACATATTACGAGGATCACATACGATACCGCCTTTACCCCCGCCGTATGGCAAATCAACGATGCCGCATTTCAAACTCATCCAAATGGATAATGCCTTCACTTCACGTTCCGTTACATTAGGGTGAAAACGGATACCACCTTTTGTAGGCCCAACAGCATCGTTATGCTGTGCACGGTAACCCGTGAAAATCTTAACCGAGCCATCATCCATGCGGACTGGTATCTTCACCGTTAATAAGCGCAATGGTTCCTTCAACAGCTCAAAAACTTCTTCCGGGTAACCCAGCTTATCCAAAGCTTTATGTATTACAGTTTGGGTAGACCTCAGTACGTCGTGTTTTTCTTCTTCATTTACATGGCTATTGCCTTTTGCCGATTCCATTAAAGTACCTCCTAGAAAATCTCATCCATATATAAAATCTATAATGTACAAATAGTCCTCTTCATGTGCTAGTATACACCTTCGATACAGATATGCAAGAGTAAAAATGGGAATTTAAAAGTTGGAAATATTCTAAAAATGAAAACGTTATCATATCAACTGTTTTCATACACTTTAACCGTATATCTTCTTCGGCCGAGGGCTGAGACAAATAAGGCAAACCGCATTGTTTTTTCCTAATGTGGCTGCCTTGTCTCATTCGTTTTACATCAACTGAAGTGTGTGAGCAAAACATGTATCGCTTCATTTTCGATTATACATGTTCCGTATTCGTTTATGCGGCAGAGTGTCAATGTAGATGCATGGCCATACTCAGCCGCTAAGGATATGACCGTGTCGTAGGTGGTGTCTTTAACATTTTCGATAAGTAAATAGTATCTTCCCTCAAAATGATAAAGAGTACTTTTAAGCAAACCTTGAAAAGATAATCTGTGAGATAATTGGACGATATCTTCAAAGTCATTGAAAACATACAGAATATGGGGGAAGTCATCAATTTTCACTTGTAAATCCAAGTACTCCTCTTCATCTGTCAATAATTCCTCTTCGTCCTTTGTCACAATGATTATCAATCCTTGAGCAGGCAAGGAGAAAATTTCAATTGCAATGGAGCCACTCATTTTAAAGCTGAGTTCTTCGCATGCTTCTTCGACCATATCCTGAAATAGCTTGTGGACCTTTAAGGAATTCCCTAAAATATCTTCTTTTGTAATGCCTCTATCAATTAAATCATCAAGGGTCAAAAAAATCTTGATTTTATTATTGGTTAATCGCTCCAGCTTCATAAAAAAATGCCCCCTGGTTACCATCTTCATACATCATATGAAGCCTTGGTCGCAGGGTGCATATCCATTATTTCGCCTAAGCGGCGCAGCTAACCTTTCAGCCATTCCTCCCATTTAGATTGCGTGTCCCCCATTAAAACTCCGCTGAAGGCCGAACGGTTTTCTTCGGATATATCGCTCAGCGCCGCACCGCCAAGACCCACCTTCAAATCCGGGAAATCCTTTATTAACGATTCAAGCAGCATAAATGTTCCATCAAGATTCTCTTTCAGTGAACATGACATGAATAGGTATGAGGGCTTTATGATGTTTAAAACGGTGAAAAGGTCCTTATCAGCAATGGATTCACCTAAATAAATGGTTTCATACCCTTTCCGCTTCAAAAAAATGGTGAAGACCAACAGTCCAAATTCATGTTTTTCACCGGGAGCACAAACGGTAAGGGCCTTCGGAAGGAAACCATTAGTCGGAATCGCATGCATGACTGAACTGATCCTGGATTTTAGGATGTTCGACGCAAAGTGTTCATGAGCGGAAGTAATTTCTCCCCTTTCCCACTTATCCCCAATCTGAACCAATATTGAACCGAGTATTTCAACTATGGTTTGTTCGATTGTATACATACTGAATGCTTGGCTTATCAGCATATGGGCTTTATTTTCATTGAAATTTAATAGAGCTTCAATCAATTCATCCGATAACTTAACCGTTTGTTCATCCTTACGGTTCGTTTCAGGAACTCCAGGCGCTAGAGTGCCTGTACTTTCGAGAAGTGAAACGGCTTGGCTTATTGTAAAACCTTGCTTTGTTTTAGTAATGAGCCACTTAAGGATTTGCAGATGTTTTTCAGTATACAGCCGGTGCCCCGATTCATTCCTGACAGGTTCGATAAATTTATAGCGCCTTTCCCAAGCCCTAAGGGTTCCCGACTGAATGTCCAGCAGTTTTGATACTGCCTTTATATTATATTTACCTTCTTGCATGGTTTTACAAGGCCTCCAATAACTGTACGATCATTTGATGAAATTATAGTGGATTTTTCAAGGTCTGTAAAATCCCGGTATGCTCGCTTAAAAGCAGCCTAATAGGATTTTTCCACAGCTTCGCCTATTTCAGTGTCTGTCCCCCTTTTCAGGGTGAAGAGGTGCGTTTCAGGCTTAGCTTCAAGCCTTAAAGGCACTGCGCTTGTCCCATAGCCATTACTCGTCATATATATACAGTCCCCCTCTTTTTTAACGCTTCCGATTTGATAGGGCCCGAATCCGAATATGCGAATCTGCCCGCCATGGGTGTGACCTGACAGGACAAGACTAATATGGTGTTCCGGAGTCAACTGTTTCTTCACCAATGGATTATGGCTCACCAAAATCCGGAAATCTTCATTCCCGCAATCCGACAGGGCAAGGTCAAGCCTATCACGTTCTTCCGATATATCATCAATGCCCAGAAGAGCGATTTTACTGCCATTCTGAGACTCAAAAGAAACAGCTGTATTATCAAGGATCTTCACCCCATGTTTCAAAAGAGTCGCATCCAGTTCATGGAAGTCGCCTTCATAATCATTATTACCCCAAACAAAATAAAGGGGACCAAGTTCTTTTAGTTTCAATAAATTTTTTTCCACACGTTCTAAGGGAACCCCGCTTTCCCTAATGTCACCGCCGATTATCACCAAATCTGCCTTGTCACGTGTTTCCTCAATCAATTTATCCGCAACGATTCGCCGATGAAGATCGGAAATGAAAAAAATCCGCACATCTCCAAAGCCTTCAGGAAAGTCTTTAAAATATAGGTCTTGAGAAATCACCCTATCTTGCATAGCCGTACGCCACATGTAAAAGATCGTGGCAAATGACAGCAGGATGATGATTAAAAATAATCCAGATAACCATAACATCTTCGTTAAACCTTCTTTCCATCCTTATCCAAACGTACTTTCATATAACCATAAAACGGTATTACCCGCAATTAAATATGATTTAACGCGCCCGTCATTTATTTTCATGATATAAGTTAATATCATAATTCTTCTTCATCATTTCAAAAACCTTATGGCGATTTTTCCATTCTTCCTCTTTTTCCCACAATTGCTTACTTTTGTTAATGATTTCACAGCGTAGCAGTTGAAACTCCTTTTCAGCTTTATCTAGCTTTTTTTTAATTAAAACCATATATCCATATAGACCAATTGCTGCCGCCAAAAAAAGGAAATGGCTAAAATGGTCGACGAAAACACTAAACATACTGAAAAAGGAATAGGAATAAGGTACAACGATATAAAAATAAAGATAAATCATAAAAAGGACAGCAACAATCATGGTTGCCCATAAGCTTTGAAGGTGCTTCTTTTTAAGTGCCTCGAATTTTTTCTTCCGATCCACGACATTTTGCAGCATTTGTTTTGTTGCTTGATCCGTTTTCTTATCCAGTAAAATGATTGTCGATTCCATCGCATTTCCTCCTCTGCTCTTTCAAATCATGATATGAAAGAGTAGAGGAAAAAATGATAATGTACCTGACACGATTGCCTTCATACTTACCGAGTCAAACAATTTTAAAAACACCCTGCCTATAAAAGACAGAGTGCCATCATTATTTCTTGATTGGAATTTTCAATACTTGACCTTTGGAAATTTCATTGCCATTCAGCCCATTCCACTCCCTGATCAGAGCAATCCCTTCCTGTGATTTGTAGTAATTCATGGAAATGCGAAATAATGTTTCTTCACCTTGAACAGTATGTAAGACAACTTTGTATCCCTCTTTATCCGTTTTAGCGGCTTGTACATTTTTCTTTTCTGCTGCTGCTTTCTTTGCCTTTTCCTCAGCTTCTTGCTGTGCTTTGGCCTTTTCCGCTGCTTCTTGCTGTGCTTTGGCCTTTTCCTCTGCTTCTTGCTGCGCTTTGGCTTTAGCCTCAGCTTCTCGCTGCACTTTAGCCTTTTCTTCAGCTTCTTGCTTTGCCTTGGCTTTTTCCTTAGCTTCTTGCTGCGCTTTGGCTTTAGCCTCAGCTTCTTCTTTCTCTTTCTCCGCTTCAGCCTTTGCCGACTCTTTTTCCTTTAAGTCCTCTGCCGTTGCTGTAGTTGGAATCGATTCTTTATCTTCCTCTTTTAAGACGACTTGGTCACTTTTAGTAACAGGTACAGGCCTATCCTGCAGATATGTATAAAGGGTATAAAATCCAATTGGAAGCAAAATAAAAAATAACGCTAATAATTGTATCATTGGGAACTTAATCTTCACTTTACTTTTTTTCTTTTTATTCTGGTGGACTTTGCTGCGCTTGGGCAATGATGATTTAGCCTTCTGACGTTCAATTCGCGAACGAAGTTCACCAGCCTGATCATTTTCTTTTTCATTCTTTTGTACCCGGCTCATTCAAGTCACCCCCTTTCTTGCTCAACCCTCTTTGCTTTTTGTTCCTGATTAAAATACCAAGGATAAAGTCAATCAAAAAGTGGGCCGTAATCGTCACGATGATATTATTAGTCATTTCAAATAGAAAACCGATAAAGAAGCTTAAAACCAAAACATTCAAAAATAAAAACCAATTAAAAAGGTAACGATAATGGACGGCTGCAAAAATGAGGCTCGTAAGAAGCAAACCAAAATGTGTTTGCAGCACTCCACGGAATAATAATTCTTCGCTAATCGCCACCACTAAAGCTACGACAAAAATCATCGGGTATGACAAATTACTGAAAATGCGTTCGTTAATACCACCATCATCCTGATAGGAAGAGGGTGTCACTTTCATAAGCAATAAGTCAAATAGCACGACAATGACTCCTGCGGGAATTCCAATCAGCAAAATGTTCAGGTCATCATAGATAAATAAGTCGAAAAAGGCAGAACGGTCTTTAAATAAAATAATACCTAAAAAGATGGCTAACGTTAAGAGAATAATTTGTGTAAGAAACAAATTAAATAGCAACTGTTTATCTGTAAGTTGTTTAATCATTTCAGCTTGCTTATTTTTCATTGCCATATTCCTTCTTTAATAAGATATAAGCCAATTCCTTTTTCCACGAGGAAAAGGAATTGACCGGATCCACCTTGACCTCCGGCCATACATCAGCCATTTTTTCGGTATCCATCCCACAAATATCACAACAGATGGGATTCACTTCCCGATGCTCTTCTCCAAAGTAGTCCAGTATTCCTAAACGTCGACATTCCGGTGCATAGATCCAGTGCAGGAAGTTATGCAGCTTTTCTTGATTCCTGGATTTCCTCTTTTGACAATACTCTTTCATCGCAGCCACTTGATGTAGGTTATTTCCCGTAAACTGGGTAAAAAAACGCAGCTGGACTTCGTTTAACGAAAAGGATTGAGACAGCTGTTCTTTTTCTGAAAGGGTCAAATTCACCGGAATCTTTTGTGATGCATTAAGGAAAGAACATACACCATCGATTTGCGAATCCGAAGGCAACTGCTGCTCCATCAAATGCAGCGGAAGCCCTTCATCCCCTTCGCTATATAATAAGACAGCCACACTTTGCTTACGATCCCGTCCCGCCCTGCCTATCTCCTGAAGATATGCTTCCATCGTCGATGGGATATGAAAATGGATAACATATCTGACATCGGATTTATTCACACCCATTCCAAAAGCACTTGTTGCACATATAATCTTTAACTGGCCAGAAATGAATTGCTGCTGAATCAGCATCCTTTGTTCCTGTTCCATTCCACCGTGATAATAATTGACACTATCAATCCCGTTTTCCTGTAAAAATCCCGTGACAGATTCCGCCACTTTTTTAGAGGAAAAATAAATAATCCCGCTTCCGGTAAATTTCCTGACAAGCTCCAGCACACGTGCTAGCTTCTCATCGTAGCTGAACATTCGCTCGACAATAATTGCGATATTTTCCCGATCAACAGATGAGACCGTTTCATTGACCGGCTCAATATTGAGTTTACCAACGATGTCCCTCCGGACCTCATCGGTTGCAGTTGCTGTCAGGGCAAGAGTCAACGGATTGTTCAATTCACGCCTCACTTCTCCTAAATTCAAATAATCCGGACGGAAATCATACCCCCATTGTGAGATGCAGTGAGCTTCATCTATGACGAACAAACCTATATCTATGGATTTCAAGGATTTTATTACACCCTCCAGGCTTAACATTTCAGGAGATAAAAAGATAAAACGATAACTATGCAACCGGTCGAAAGCTTTCCTTTTTTGATTTAATGTCAAAAAGGAGTTGAGGGTCAATACACTTTTTTCGCCACTCATCTTCAGCTGATCTGCCTGATCCTGCATTAATGATAATAATGGGGAGACAATTAGGACAGTCTTATTTAAAAGATAAGCCGGCAGCTGGTAGCATAATGATTTACCTGATCCGGTCGGTAGCATCGCTAAGGTATGATTGCCGGACATCAATGATTCAACCACTTCCTTTTGTCCAGGACGGAATTCATCAAAACCGAATTTTTCTTTGAGGACTCGTTCTATATTCATCATCACTCACCTATTTTCGCAAGTACAAGTCTTATTTGGAAAAAGCTTATCTCTTTATTATCGACCATCTGCTTGATTGCTTTAAGCTTTTTTGTTCCAAGTTCCTTAATAGCTTCAGCAATTTTCCTCTCATCCTCGATATTCACATAATCTGAAATCGGAAAACTCTTGTCCGATAAGACAATTTCTACGAGGTGATCTTCGATGGTGTTGACTTTCAATCTGCGGATTTCAGCAATTTCACCCAGACTTTTCCCTTCATGGATGTATCGTAAAGTAGCCTGTGTAGATTGTGTCAAATGAGGATTCCCACTACTTTTCCAATCATTTGTTAATGTGGACAAGAGAGGGTAATCCTTTCCCGTTTCCATTTCAGCAAGCATTTGATGCAATGAGTCAAGGAATGTAAAGCGGACATACTCTTCTTCTACATCCTTCCTTTTTGCAATCTGTTCAAACGTAAGTCCAATCCTGTTGATTCCGGTTATTTTCATAATGAAAATGTCTCGTTTCATATCACTTTGACTTTCTAAAAGGGATATCAGTTCATCATATAGATGTTGGGCAATCAATGCTCGATCCTGACGATTGGCATGTAAAAATTCCTTTACGAAGAATTGGATTTTGGGATTTCTTTGTATCGGATAAAAACGTCTTTCATTGTGGACAATATGGGATATGGTTTGAATGAGTAAGTTTAACCTTCCCCAGAAAACCGGGATGATATTGTGATATTTCCAACCATTAATATACGCCGGAAAAGGATTATTTTTAAAGTAATCGACTAACATTCCTTCACCTTGCATACTAATTTCATATGCATCTGGTTTATCCGTTAATTTAATCAAGTCATGCTTAAGTAAATGTTCAATGTTTTGATTTAATTGCTGACGGGTAAATCGAGGTATTGTCCCAAAAATATCCGTTAGCCCGAATAAATGGGCATCCTGGATTGTTTGTGACGATTTCTTCCCCTGCAGCATATGGTATATAGCATAAATGGAGCGTTCGCCTTGAAATTTTTTTATCGCATATAGAATGATGGCCTGTAGATAATTATTCATGGGACTCACATCCTTGTTTCATTTAACCAATAAACCCATTGTAACAAATAACTGCAAAAATCGCCGTTATTATTGATGAATACAAGGAAAATTATGTGACTAAATGACGAATCATGGAAAGAACCAAGTTAAGTATTTCGATGTTTTCCGTTGACATTGTGCTACATGATAGTTATTATCAATACAATTTCTATTGAAAAGTTTGGCATTCGGTCTTACAATAAGAAAGAGATAATAATCTGAAATAAAAAGATTATCAGTTGTCAATCAACTTAGGAGGGGTTATATTCATGGCTAAATTTACTATTGTGGATAAAGAAACATGCATAGCTTGTGGAGCTTGCGGAGCAGCGGCACCAGATATATATGATTACGATGACGAAGGGATTGCATTTGTTACCCTTGACGATAACGAGGGAATCGTTGAAATTCCTGATGTACTTATAGATGACATGATGGATGCATTTGAAGGATGCCCAACGGATTCTATTAAAGTTGCTGACGAGGCATTTGACGGAGATGCACTTAAATTCGAATAACGTACAAGCCATTTTCAATCGAAAATGGCTTTTTTTTTGCCATCTCCCCATCCCAAAATGAAACAGGCATAAAAAAACAACCGAATACGAATATCCGGTTGTTTTTTTATTTCTATCGTTAATGCCATTAAGCATTTTTATATAATGTTTGTTTATTGATCCATGTCTGTAATTTAATGAACAGCAACATGAATACGGATGTGATGAGTACGCCTTTTATCACATTGAAAGGCAAGATTGCCGTCGTAACGAGCTTTCTTGACTCGGGTGCCGACATTGCATCCCATCCCATAAAGAAGGTATAAGCCGGTAAGAAGACATAATAGTTTAAAACACTCATGAATACTGCCATGGAAACTGTTCCCGCAAGTAAAGCGAATGTCATCCCTTTTTTTGAATTGATTTTCTGAAATACATAATAAGTCGGCAAGACAAACAGTATTCCGGCTATGAAGTTAGCGATATGCCCCACAGGTACAGCAGTCAAGGTCCCTGTCATGACTAAATCCAATAGGTTCTTAATGAACTCGACTAGAATTCCAGCCATCGGTCCGAAAATCAATGCCGCCATCAGTGCTGGTATGTCGCTAAAATCAACATTGAGAAAAGGCGGGAATCCCGGAAACGGGAAATTTAAAAGCATCAATAAATAAGAAATGCTTCCCATCATGGCAAGTGTGACCGTTTTTTTCACTTTGTTCTTTTTCATAGGTCTCTCTCCTTCTTTTTCCGATCTACCTGAAAAAGAGGTTAGGGTTCCAAAATATGTTGATGTTCAATAAAAAAACCTTTAATTCCAATAGAATTAAAGGGATAAATTAAAGGTTACATCAAACAAACGTTCAGCAAATAACTGTTGAAACGCACTCAGGAACCTCCATCTTCTCCCATCCAGACTATACTGTCGGCTTTGGAATCGCACCAAATCCTGCCTTGTAAGGCTCGCGGGCTTAGAAGAAGAAACTCTTCATCACCGCCGGTGGGGAATTGCGCCCCGCCCCGAAGATAGATCTATAAAATTTTTTTATACTTCCCATTATATCTGAATTACCTGTTTTTTGATAGCACTTTTTTTCTCAGTTGATTCATTCAGTATGAATATCGATCGTCACAGTGAATGGCTTAAAATAAATAGTGGATACACAAAATGAAGATTCGAAATAATAAAAATTATTTTTTTACACTATTCAATCCTTGATGAAGCCATTTATATCGCGACATTAAACAGATGATCAGAAGATTACCATTCTATTAAGCGCTTACATCCAGTTAAGCCAAATTGACATATTCAGCATTTCAATTGTAAAATTAACTGAAATTTAAGATAATTTTTTCCTAGGAAGGTGTTAAGTCGTGTATCGGATTTTAGTAGCAGACGCCATTAAACCAGAAGGACTCGGACCGCTATCTGAGGCATCCAATATTCATCTTATTCAAAAGACCGTAGAGGAAGCTGCAAACGAACTTGATCAGATTGATGCAATTCTTGTAAGAAGTGCTACGAAGGTTTCAGAGGATTTAATGAACCGTATGCCGCAGCTAAAAATTATAGCACGCGCTGGTGTCGGTGTTGATAACATAGATATCCCCTCGGCGACAAAACGCGGGATTGTCGTGGTTAATGCACCTGACGGCAACACCATTTCAACAGCTGAACATACATTCGCCATGATGGCTTCATTAATGCGCCACATTCCGCAAGCTTATGCTTCACTGAAGAATGGGGAGTGGAAACGTTCTTCATATACGGGTACTGAACTTCGTGGTAAAACATTAGGAATAGTTGGCTTTGGACGTATCGGAGGGGAAATTGCCAAACGCGCTAAGGTATTCGGCATGGATGTCATTGTCTATGATCCGTTCCTTACTGTCGATCGTGCAAAGAAAATGTCCGTAACTGCCCTGCCGTTAGATGAATTGCTTCCTAAAGCAGACATCATTACTGTTCATACACCACTTACGAATGAAACTAGAGGATTAATCAATAAAGAAAAACTGCTTACCTGTAAAAAAGGGGTTTATGTACTTAACTGCGCCCGGGGCGGTATTCTGGACGAAGATGATTTATATGAAATGTTAGTTCAAGGACATGTCGCAGGGGCGGCACTGGACGTTTTCGTCGAAGAACCTCCAATTGGCCATAAACTGCTTGAACTGGATAGCGTCATTGCTACACCTCATCTGGGTGCTTCAACTAAAGAAGCCCAATTAAATGTTGCCGTACAGGTTGCCCAGGAGGTATTGACCTATTTCGAAGGAAATCCAGTCTCAAGTTCGATCAACCTGCCAGCCATATCTAAAGAAGTGTTTGAAAAAGTACAGCCATTCTATCAACTTGTTCAGCAAATGGGATCCATTGCTTCTCAGTGCATGAATGAAGGAATTCAGGAGATCTCCGTTACGTATGCCGGAGAATCATTGGATTTCGATACAGCGATTCTTACAAAAAGTCTAATCTCCGGCTTTTTCAGATCAAGAGTCGATGCATCTGTAAATGAAGTGAATGCCTTGTTGATCGCAAAAGAGCGTGGCATAACCGTTGGTGAAAAAATCTCTACGGACTCTTTAGGTTACTCGAATTTGATCAGCCTTAAAGTAAAAGGTGACCACCGTGAATTAACGATCAGTGGGACCTATATCGAAAATTACGGTTCTCGAATTGTAAGTTTGAATGGTTTCAAAATCGACTTTCATCCAGAACCGAATTTACTTTATATCCAGCATACCGATAAACCTGGTGTAATCGGTAACGTAGGTAAGGTCCTGGGTGATCACGGAGTGAATATCGCCACCATGCAGGTTGGCCGTAAAGAAGCTGGCGGGGAAGCCATCATGGTTTTGAGCTTTGATTTACCATTGGAAGATAACATGAAACAATTTTTAATGGAAACGGAAGAAATTACATTCATGGCCCGTATTTCATTATAAGACAAAAAAGTGCCCGTCAGCGCGGGCACTTTTTCTGTGAATGCAAGTGGCTTTTGCTTACCATGGACAGTGTGTTTATAACGCACCATCATATGAAAAGCCTTCATATTTATTAAATCTAAGCCCCCGCTGCATCAATTCACTTGGTTCGGAGCTTTGGGCACCAATATGTCTTCAGTTAAATTCAGCTGGCCTACCTCTTCAATTGGAGCATTTTCAAACTTCACTTTTTCAAAACCAAAATCCTTAGCTATGAAGAGGATGGCTTCTAAAGCTTGAAGGGATTCCTCACTATTTTCAATAGCAGCTTGATCTGATAATTGAATGATCACAAGATCTCCATTCGAGCTTATCCTTTCCCATTTCAGGTCAGGCGGGATTGCAGGTGAAATTCCCTCGATGTCTGCCTCCCCTTTTCCAGCCTGCAGCGCTTCCTCAAAGTCCTGATATCCCATATTGCTTGGAACAAGAAACCTTGGGGAGGACTCATCCTTCTGGTAAAGCAGGTATGTGCGATTTTTTTGATGAGGTATATCCAACTCCTTTAAATATCCCGCATGCGCAAACATGGCACCTTGCTCACCATCTGTAGAAAATGTCATTTTCTCTATATTATTATAGGAAAGAGTCTCCTCCAACGAATGGAGAAAAAGTGTATCTTCATCCAATAGTTGGCTTTTTTCTTGAAAGTCAATATGAGCAGTGGCCGTATCGTTTCCTTGGCTAATCTTTATATCAAGTGGAAAATAATCAGATAGCCCATATTGCTCTTCATTGATATCGGACATTTGATTAACTAACTGTTTCAATGTATCACTTTGATCGTAATCTTTGAGTTTAATTGAAATGGGAACGATGAAATTCATTTGATCATCTGGGATCCCCATCGTAATGATCGATGCATCGTTAAGGTCATTTTGATAAATCGCTTGTGCAAAGTTTTTTTCCTTTTTCCCTTTTCCGGGTTCCATTTCTGAAACCTCGTCTTTAGATTCAATTTTTGCTTGCTTACTCGAAAACTCTTGATAATCCTTTTTATCTTCTGGAGGAATTTCTTTGTTGCTTGCATCCTGCCGTTCATGATCTGCCGTTTCCTTATTTTCAGATAGAGATAATTTCCCACTACTGCCGCTGTCCTCTTGACTTGTCGTTCCTTTTTTTTCGATAATTAACGATGATGCCAAAACAACCATTAAGAATAAGGAGGCAACACCCGCAATTAGAGGTATCCAGTGTTTCTTTCTCTTTTTATCATGTATTCTCGCAAACACCTCTGCCTTGGTTCGGTCATCTTTAAATTTCGGAAGCTCTCGGAGCAAGTCTTCAATTTCGCTTTCTTTCCAACGGGACCTTCTCAATGCGGTGGCCCTCCTTTCCTGATAAATCCTCCATCAACTTTTTAATAGCCTTCAAAGCACGGTGCTGGGTTGTTTTTACCTTACTTTCACTCCAATTCAATACTTCAGCAGTTTCCGTAATGGACAATCCCTGAATATATCGTAAAATGATGACGGATCTTTGATTCGTGGTACACCGGTTTAGGCATTGATAAATATCTTGGATTTCATCGTTCATGATAGCCACTTCTTCGGGAATGGGTTCTTTATCTTTTATCAATTGCCTATCCCATTCAAAGTTGGGAAAGATTTTGTCTTTCCACCCTTTTTGTTTCCGAAAATAATCAATCGTCACATTTCTAGCAATCGAATACATCCACGTTTTTTCACTGCTCTTTCCTTCGAAGCGTTCATACGCCTTCATCACCCGGATATAGACCTCCTGAACAAGGTCCTCAGCCGTTTCTCGATTCTTGGTCATATAAAAAATGAATTGATAAATTTCCTGATGATATTTCTCATAAAGATCGTGGAAAACGGAATCCATCATTTCCCCACATCCGTTCATAAATATAGTCGTCAATCCTAAATAAAAGTTACATACTTCGGCTTTTATATTATTATAAAATTCCGTTAATTTCCACATATTCGGGACTTTCCTAAAAAAAAACAAAGGCAAGTTGGAAAGAAATCCAATTGCCTTTGTCTTCTCAGTTCCTTATGAAACAAGATTTTTTGGCAAGCCACCCGTCATTCATTCAGCATTCTCCAAAATTCGAGGCAGGATAAAACTGAACGTTGTCCCTTTATTAGGTAAACTGTTTACCGATATGAAGCCATCATGGGCATTGATTATATTTTTTACGATTGCCAAACCCAATCCGGTGCCCGAACGCCCGCGGGTCCTTGCTTTATCCGCTTTATAAAACCTCTCGAATACAAAAGGTAAATCTTCTTCGGGAATTCCAGATCCAGAGTCCTTCACATCAATGATAAGACCCCTTCGATCACTTGTCCTCTGAATGACATCAATGTTACCTCCTGGAGGAGTATGACGAATCGCATTATCTATTAAATTGGTCAAAACCTGTTCAATACGGTCCGGATCGAAATGCCATTGAATTTGATCATCTTCAAGACTGGCTGAAATTGTAATCCCTTTTTCTTTAGCTAGCCCGGAAAACTTACTTGTAATCCTCTTTAAATAAGGAGAAATAGGTACACATTCATAGCTAAGGTTCATTTTACCCGATTCCAATTTAGCAAGATCGAGCAGATCATTGACCAACCGTCCCATTCTCAAAGACTCATCATAGATGATGCGGGCCATTTCCACCTTTTCCTCTTCACTGCTCGCAATGTCATCTACGATCGCTTCACTATATCCCTGCAACATTGAAATCGGCGTTCTTAACTCATGCGAGACATTAGCTATGAAATCAGTCCTAAGTTTGTCCATACGTCTTTCATCACTCATATCCCGTATGATGGCCACCGCTCCCCGAATATTGTCGGCATTTGTGTATAGGGGACTGACAATCAATCCCCAATCTCGGCCCTGCAAGGTAATTTCACCGACCTTCTCCTTATCGAAGGATTCTGATTCATCAAAAAGATTCATTAAAACCAACGGGACATTCACATTATCTTCCCGGTTATAGCCCTTTTCAAAGTACCAGGATTGCAGGAACCTTTCCGCAGGCGGATTCGTTTCAAGAATTGTGCCATCTTTATTGAAGGTAATGACCCCATCTGCCATACTGCTAAGAATGCTTGAGAGATGTTCCTTTTCCTGACTAAGTGCATTCATATTGAATTTCAGCTGCTTCCTCATCTGATTAAACGCTATGGCCAGCTCACCGATTTCATCTTGAGTCAGAATTGGAACCTTTGTATCAAATTTCCCCCGGGCAATCGCTAGAGCGGCTTCCCTCATCTTCACCAATGGGGCATTGATTCTTGTGGATAAAAAGAAAGCAAAAATCGTTGTCAAAATAATGGCGATGCCTGCTGCCAATAAAATGAACTGTGTAGTGGATTTTGTGGTTTCTTCCATGGACTCCAACGATTGAAATAGAAATACCTCATCCTGTTCTCCATTCAATTCAAGTGGAATGCCTACTACGATTGCTGACAATTCCTCGTTACCCGCATCATCGGAAAGCGACATTTCCTTTTTCACAGTCTTTCTTTCCGTAAAAACCTTGAGTAATTCGGAATCATTTTTTATGAGTTCCGGTGTGATTTCGAACTCCTTATCTCCTCCGATGGACGAGAATATCATTTTGTCATCATTTAGAATGATCATTTTCGCTTCGTTGCCTATTAGTTCCGAAGCTATTTGTAAAACCTCATTGCTGGATCCCTGATGTTCATTGGTAACCTTTATGATTTGTTCAGCGGTTTTGGTTAAATCATTTTCAATATTTTCAATTTGGAAATTCTCAAAGAATTCGACCAGCAGTACAGTTAACACGATTAATACAAACGACACGAGCAATAGGATCGTTGCCCATAGCTTCCCTACAACACTGCCCCATAGCATCAGTCATTAACGACTTCGAACTTGTAACCTACACCCCAAACGGTGACAATCATCTTGGCTGCGTTTTCGGATATGCGGTTTAATTTTTCACGTAAGCGTTTAACATGCGTGTCTACAGTTCGAAGATCTCCAAAGAATTCATAGTGCCACACTTCTTTTAACAATTGCTCCCGATCGAAAACCTTATCTGGGGATTTCGCCAAGAAATATAATAATTCATATTCTTTTGGTGTTAATGAAACCTCTTTGTTATCTGCAAGTACACGGTGGGCATCATTATCAATGGTTAGATGTGGGAAGACGATCACATCTTTCGCCGTCGTTTCCGTCTGCATGTAACTTGTGCTTGATGATCGACGTAATAAAGCCTTAACCCTTAACACCACTTCACGCGGACTGAAAGGCTTTACGATATAATCATCGGTACCCACTTCGAACCCTTGAACGCGGTTCACTTCTTCACCTTTAGCAGTCAGCATGATAATCGGTGTCGTTTTCTTTTCCCTTAAATCACGGCAAACTTCGATTCCATCTTTACCAGGCATCATAATATCCAATAAAATTAAATCATAATCATTTTCAAGGGCTTTTGTTAAAGCCACTTCTCCATTTTCAGCTTCATCGATCATGTATTCTTCTCTTTCCAAATACATCTTTAACAGCCGGCGGATTCTTTCCTCATCATCCACCACGAGAATTTTAATAGCGTTATACATTATGTAATCAGCCTCCTATCATATATTCTACAAAATGAAAACTTCCATGACTAATACTTTTTCCTCACAAAGTACGATAAAGAGCGTATTTCGCATGGCTTCCATGAACCTTTCACCATTTTGTCACAAAAAAAGACTTTGACCGCCCACTTAGAATTCTTAAATGCATTTTCAACGAAATATTGTTTTATTAAAGGGAGCGACAAAAAAGGGGGCATTTTCCAGAAAAATCGATAAACCTACTCCTCGACGTTTCTATCAAAAGACCCCCTTCATCTAAATATTACAATACAGAATCAAGCATATGAATGCAAACCAGCAATAACAAGATTTACGAATATCAAGTTAAACATTATGATGGCAAAACCGATTACGGCAAGCCAAGCTGATTTTTCCCCTTGCCACCCCTTTGACATGCGGAGATGCAAGAAAGCCGCATAAAACAACCAAGTAACCAGTGCCCAGACTTCTTTCGGATCCCAGCCCCAGAATCGTGTCCAGGCCACTTGAGCCCAGATCATTGCAAAAATGAGGGCACCGAGTGTAAAGATCGGAAAACCGATAAGGACCGAACGATAACTAATCTCGTCCAATAAATTCAAATTCACATTTTTAACGATCGGTTTAATCAATGCCGCCACTCTTTTGCGAGCGATCAACCTTATTAAACCATACAGGACGAGTCCCGCACCGATTGACCAAATTACAGTATTCAGTTTCTTGGCATTGATCAGTGCAGGCATGTCCACCAGAGGTTCAAACCGATCCGTCTCGATAAGTTTCCCTTCATGGGGACCTACCAATGCCGGCAGGTTGAATTCCTGTTTGACCTCGGCACCATGTTTATCGACCCAATCAAAATTTGCCTTATAATCCATGGCAGCAAAAGAAGAAGTGATGATGACGAAACCGAGGGTGCAGACTAATGTAAACATGATGGCTTCAAGCCAGAACGTTCTTTTGCTTGATTGTGTCTGATCGACGAATTTGATTAAATAAATGATGGCAGTAACGAAACTTATGGCAAGGATTGACTGTCCTGCCGCAGCAGTCGTAACATGAATATGAAGCCAATCGCTCTGCAAAGCAGGAATGAGTGGCGAAATTTCTGTTGGGAACATACTTGCATAAGCGATTATCAATAATGCGATCGGTAAAGCGAATAGCCCAAGGGCAGGTGTTTTATAAAGAAAATAAATTAATATGAAAGCACCGACCAGCATCATTCCGAAAAAGGTCGTAAATTCAAACAGGTTACTTACCGGGGCATGGCCTGCAGCAATCCATCTTGTGATGAAATACCCAATTTGCGCTGCAAATCCGATAATGGTAATGAAAATGCCCAGCTTAGCCCATTTGTTTTGTTTCTTTTCCTCCGCCCCGCGTTTATCCTTGATCGATCCCCCAAATAAAAAGGTAGCGATCAGATATAAAATGAAAGCGGCATATAAAAGGTTACTGCTTAATTCAGCCATTTAAAACTTCCCCCTTACTAGAAGATTTCTCCTCTTCAAGTTGATCCATTGGTTCGGAAAGTGATGTTGATTCTATCGCTTGTTTTATATCTCTTTTAATGCCATGCCAGTTTTTGTTTGTATGGCCGGCCAAAAGTATCTCATCATCTTTCCTCTTAATCCATATACGCCGGTGATTCCAATAAGACCCTTGGACAACGCCGATCATAAAGATGATCCCACCAGTGAATAGGATCCAAAGCGTTAAATCCTTCCTGACGGTCAAAGCCGTGACATCTTGGGTTTCCACACCATTAAAAGCCATTTTATAAGTGTTTTCCCCTAAGGGCTCCACAGTCTCCTTAATCGCCACGAAACTGACTTCACCCTCTGGCTTATCCGGAGTATGCATTTTAAAGATAAATGCTGGATTATTCGGAATCTTCGATATCGTTCTAGGCTCGCCTTTTTCATCGAACTCGAAATCTGGGAAGTAACTGATCAAGTCAACGGAATATCCTTCTTTCAACTCGTATTTCTTTTGAGGATTATTCAAATCAACCTTTAAGCTGCCATATTTCTCTTCGGTTTTTTTATTTATCAAATTAAAAGCCATCGTACTGAGCTCATCCAATTTATAGTCTACTTGGTAGAGAGCATAATGATCATGTTTCAGAGGTTCATTGACTTTGATTTTGTAATCTTTAAGCTTATCAAGGTCCACTTTTTCCCCTGGTAAGGTTTCTCCCTTGCGCTCATAGAGCGTAACATCGGATTGATAGGTTTTTGCGATCGTACCGGTTTTATCAATTGCAGCACTGTACTGCTCATCTTCTTCATTCTCTTTGTCATACACCTCTAAGGTAAATTCATTATTCTGGAGGTAGTATTCACCATTTGTACCCGGGATTTCTTTTCTCTCGCCTTCACGCAGCCAAAGTACTTTGTCGATATACATCCCAGGGACGGAACGCAATAATGCTCCAATTAAGAAAATGATAAGTCCAATATGATTTACATAGGGTCCCCAACGTGAAAAACGACCCTTTTCGGCAAGTATATGACCGTTTTCCTCTCGTATATGATAACGCTGCCTTTTTAGTCTATCCTTTACTCCTTCAAGGTTTATATCTTGGTCTTCAAGCTTTGTCACCCCATAAATCCGCTGACGTTTCATGAACCCGTCATGACGTGTGACCCCTTGTTTTTTTAACGATCGATATAACGGAAAGAACCGGTCGATACTGGCAATCAATAGTGATATGCCCAGCATGCCTATGATAATCAAATACCACCATGAGCTATACAAGTTATGAAACCCGAGTTCATAATACACCATTCCGAACCAGCCGTATTCCAGTTCATAATGCTCTGCAGGTGTTGCTGTTGAAGGGATGTACATTTCCTGGGGTAGAATCGTCCCGATAGCCGAAGCGATCAAGGCAATGACAATGAGCGTCACCCCGACCTTAACGGAAGAAAAGAAGTTCCATATTTTATCGATGATCGTTTTTTTATATGTTTGTGAACGCCTGGCACTTCCTTCATATCTCATATCAATAAGCTTGTTCTCTTTTTCGTTATCAAGCACCATACCGCATTTCCCACAAATCTTTGTGCCAAACGGATTTACATGACCACAATCGCATTTTACTTCTTTCATGTCAAAAACTCCCCAATATTATGGTTTAATTCTCTCCATATGCTTTTGGATGCTCTCTTCTGTCAAAGCTCCAGTGATGATATCTATCACTTTCCCCTCTTTATCAACCAAAAAGGTGACAGGCAATATATCCACGCGATAAGCATTTTCCACTTCCCTACCTTTATCGATCATGACAGGAAAGGTAAGATCATGCTTTGTAATGAAATTATTGACAGCATAGTCAGATTCCCCGACATTAACCGCCAATATCTCAACGCCCTGGTCTTTAAAGTTTTTATATTGATTTTCCATATAAGGCATTTCATATTCACACGGCTTGCAATATGTACCCCAAAAGTTCAGGAAGACGCCTTTTCCCTTGTAATCGGAAAGTTTATGCTCTTTGCCTTCCATATCAGTCAAGACGAAATTGGGTGCATCGGATCCTTTTCTCAGGCTTTCATTCTTATCTTTAGTGAAGTTCGTATAAAGGGCAAACACTAAAGCTGCACCTAAAAGCAGGAGAATGATGGTTCTGCTAATTAGGCGTCGCTTCTTCTTATCCATAGAGATCCTCCTAAGGCCACACTAAATTTAACCATACCATTATACCATTTAACGCCATGTCCTTTTTATTTACATTTCTGAAGGTTTTGTGACATTCTTTCCCGATTCATGAAGGAAAAGGTATTTACAGGTTGTTTTCCACCACCCATTCTTCCAGGAGAAGAATGGGGTAGTGGTTTCAACCTATCAATACAGGAAAAAATCTTGTCTACATTCTCCGCTGTTTAGGTTCGGTCGTTGCTAATGTCCGCATTAATTTAACTTCATGTGGAGTCAGCTCCCGGGAATCTCCTGCTGTTAAACCGTCCAATGTCAAGAAACCATATTGTTCCCTCTTCAATTTAATGACGGGATGGCCAATTGCTTCGAACATCCGGCGGACTTGCCTGTTCCTGCCTTCATGTATTGTGATTTCAACGATGGCCGTTTCCTTTTTCTTGTCGGTAGACAATACCCTTGTCTTGGCTGGAGCAGTCTTGCCATCCTCCAACTTGATACCTTTATCCAGCTTTTTCAAGCTTTCACGCAAAGGCATTCCTTTCACTTTTGCCACATACACTTTATCCACTTCATGCTTCGGATGCATTAACGTGTTTGCAAATTCTCCGTCATTCGTTAAAATCAATAAGCCCGAAGTATCGTAATCCAATCGGCCAACTGGATAAATCCGTTCATTGATATAAGGGAAAAAGTCCGTTACGACTTTTCTGTTCTTATCATCAGAAACTGCCGAAATGACGCCGCGCGGTTTATAGAATAGGAAATAAACCGGGGCTTCTTTTTCAAGCGGGACTTCATTAACCTCGACCTTATCATTAGGCCCTACCTTCACACCTAATTCCTTCACTACTTTGCCGTTCACTTTTACCTTACCTTCTAAAATCAACTCTTCTGCTTTACGGCGGGAAGCCAGTCCAGCATGTGCTATCACCTTTTGTAATCGTTCCATCTATCTTCACCCCATAGTATAATCATTCGTTTGTTATTGTCTATACATACACAATCATACAATTATTACATATTGAGAGGCAAAAACAAAAGGTTTTTCGCTATTAAGAGCTTTTCTTTTATTATTACACCAATAATGGGACGGTTAAATGGGTTGGTTTCCATAATGAGTGTAACATAGCTTATTTTTCCATACAAAAAAATGTTTCTTTTGATGAAATTTTGAATGAACCCTATTAATTGAGGACTAATTTTAAGAAAAAAGACAAAAAAAAAAGAAATGGAATCGCCCATTTCCCTACCTTTAATTCATACCGAAAACCAGTGTGACGACAATAACGGCAGCTATGATTCCGATCAAGTCTGCCAAAAGGCCGACCTTAAGGGCATCACCCATTTTTTTGATTCCGACGGCTCCAAAATAAACGGTCAATACATAGAAGGTGGTATCTGTACTTCCCTGAATCGTGGCAGCCAAGCGCCCAATAAAGGAATCCGGTCCATAAACCGATATCAGGTCGCTGGTGATTCCTAAAGCGGCGGTTCCGGATATTGGTCTAATAATCGCAAGGGGTAAAACCTCAGACGGAAAATGAAGAAAGGAAAGCAAGGGCTGCAGTGATTGTACAATGAAATCCAACGCCCCTGATGCTCTAAATACTGAAATCGCCACAAGCATCCCTACCAGGAAAGGGATGAGGGAAAAAGACATGCTGATTCCTTCTTTCCCCCCCTCAACGAAGGTCTCATAGGTGGGAACTCTTTTCAATGTGCCGTAGAGTAATATGCAGAGTATCAAAATCGGTATCATCCAAATCGAAATGGTGGTCATCCAGTGCAACATCCTATTCCCTCCCGTTCCTCTTTCTCCTGTAATAAAAATATCGATCTATCGCGATTCCTCCAACGGCAGAAATGGCCGTTGCTATTATGGTCGGAAAAACGATGTCCGTCGGGGAGTGGGCATCGTAATTCATGCGGATCGCAATGACAGTAGTTGGAATCAACGTTACGCTTGAGGTATTGATTGCTAAAAAAGTGACCATCGAGCGGCTGACCGTTGCTTTTCCTCCATTTAGTTTCTTTAGCTGTTCCATGGCTTTTATACCAAGAGGCGTAGCTGCATTCCCCAATCCGAATGTGTTCGCCATCATATTGGAAAGTATATACCCCATAGCGGGATGATTAGGAGGAACTTCCGGGAACAGCCATCTCATGAATGGCTTGAACAAGTTGGATAGTTTATCTAACAGCCCCGACTCCTCCGCTATTTTCATCAGGCCCAGCCAAAAAACTAGTATGCTCATCAATCCCAGACAAAGCGTGACCGCTTCCTTTGCGCTGACAAAAAGAGCTTCATTCACCTGTTCCATCGTCCCATTAACCATGCCAAAGACAATACCGATCACAAACATCCCGAACCAAATGTAATTAACCATTTCGTCCGATTCCCAATACCGCTTCAAATACCTCAGCCCATGAAGATTGGAATGATTGTTGCTTGAAGCTTTCTTTTGCTACCCCATAAAAAATCGAACGAGTGCCTATTTTCTTTCCATCGAGATAGATGGATGCTCTGCCAACCACTTCCGGGATTTTCCTTTTATCTTTCCAAGCCTTCTGGGGCTTCAGCAATTTCATTTTCACATTGACCATTTCTCTCTCTTCTTTTGTCAGTGGGTACGAAAAATCATTTTTAATGTAGACATGCCCTTTATATATTTCATTTTCCATATTTTTTACCATGCCTTCGGGTAAAATTTCTGTCGGCTTATAATCCTTAAAGGCGGATTCGTACATTTGAATATGATCATTCCAATCATCCGGGCCATTCAATGTCACAGCAATCAGGTCATGTTCGTTTTTTGTTGCCGTCGTGACCAAGGTACGTTTTGCTAGTTTGGTATAACCTGTTTTCCCACCTGTGCAATACTCATATAGTTGTGTAAGCAAACGGTTTTTGTTCTTCCATACATAATCCCATTGTTCTGTGGAATTAGGTGCCCTGTGTTCCTTTGTGCCGGCAATCTTTACATACGTTTTATTTTGCATGGCATAACGAGTGAGTATGGCCATATCATATGCGGTTGAATAATGGTTCTTCGTATTATCCAAACCATGTGGATTTGAAAAATGGGTATTTTTCATTCCGATTTCTTCAGCTTTTTGATTCATCATCCAGACGAATCCATCCAGGCTTCCGCCAACCTTTTCGCTGATCGCGACTGCTGCATCATTACCTGAACGAAGCATCAAGCCATAAACCAAATCTTCGAGCTTAATTTTTTCTCCTTCTTTTAAATAAAGGGAAGAGCCCTCCGTCCCGAAGGCATTGCTGCTTATCTTCACTTTTTCATCCATTTGTCCCGATTCAATAGCCAAGATAGCCGTCATTATTTTCGTAATGCTTGCAATACGGTTCTTTTCATGGGCATTCACTTCATAAATGACCCTTCCGCTATCCTCATCCATTAAAATCGCACTATGGGCACTTACGGATACATTTGCTTTCGCGCTTTGTACAGGAGCCATAAAAGACAACAGGAGAATGACGATACACAAACTTGATAACCCTTTATATGGAAAACGCATGAGTGCCCCCTCGTCTCTTTACTTGTTTTTGTACAAGTTTATGCAAAGGGACAAGGGTTATGATTAAAAGAATGTAATCCTTCATGTCATCCACTGATTTTCTCAGTGATTTCCCATAAAAAAAATCGATAGGGGACCCCTATCGATTTAGTGTTCTATCATACTAATAATGCAGCGATTTCATCAATTTTCTTAGCTCCGAATACCACTTCTTCATCATTGATGATCATGGCCGGCACGCTCATGACTTTATATTTCTTCTTGATTTCCTGGAAATTGCTTATATCGACCATTTCAGCTTCAACGTTAGGGTTTTCAATCGCTATGCGCTGTGCGCCCACTACAACGTCAGGACAGTAGTGACATGCCAATGAAACCATAACCTTAATGTTCGCTTTTTTACTGATACCCTTGATTGAATTCAATACGGCTGAATCCAATGCTTGACCAGGTCCGGCCAGGTTATAGATAGCCAGAATGAAGGAATTCAACTCATGGCCGCCTGGTACACCGTGATATTTGACGCCACTGTATTCACCATTCGAATTTAAGAGGGAAACGACAGGGAACTTATCTGCATTGATTTTTTCTTCAATTTCCGTATTTTCCCCTTTGTTGTATAACTCAAGATGGAGCTTATCCCCTAATTCCGCAACATCCAACAAGAAGTCTCGCAATTCGACTGATTTTGGCAAACTTTCATCGACGATGGACACTAATGTAACGTCGCTCTCCATCTTGCCGAAGATTCCCTTTAATTGGCCACGTAACGCATCACTCAATAAAGCGCTCTTGCCTGCTGGGACAGCGGCCTGTTCTTTTTTCGCCGGTTTCTCAACTTCAGGTTCATCTTTGATTCCCAGGCGATCTTTTTCTTCTGCAATATATTTACCGGCATCCGTTGCTGCAATCGCTCCATCAGATACAGCTGTGATAATCTGGCGCAAGGATTTGGGTCTTAGGTCGCCCGCTGCATAAACACCCCTCACACTAGTCTTCATATCATCATCGGTTAAAATGTAACCAGCATCATCCATTTCGATATGGCCATTGAAAATCTCTGTTTTCGGCTCGTAACCTATGAAAACGAATACGCCAAACGTACTGTCTTCTTCCTTCGCCTTATATTCAAACTCTTCTTTAGTCGCATTATTGATGAAACGGGCACTTTGAATCATCCCGTCTCCATATACCCCAAGGATTTCCGTATTGAATTTCACTTCAATCTTATCATTTTCCATTACTTTATCAACAATGGACGGGGCACACGAGAAGCTTGATTCCCGGGCGATGATTGTAACTTTTGTTGCAAAGCGTGTCAGGAAAATAGCTTCTTCAGCAGCTGCATATCCTGCCCCGATAACGAAAACTTCCAACCCTTCAAAGAATTCACCATCACATGTTGAACAATAAGCTACACCGCGGCCGGTAAATTCCTCTTCACCTGGAAATCCTAGTGTTCTTGGAGAAGCACCCGTTGCAATGATGACTGCGCGTGCATGGTAGTCCCCTCCAAGGGTTTTTACGACTTTCACCTCACCGGAGAAATCCACGCCCGTTACATCGGCTTTGGCGAACTCAACGCCAAAATCTTCATTTTGAAGCTTCATTTCTTCAACTAACCTAGGGCCCGATATATGACGGATACCAGGATAATTGGCTATTTCCGACGTAGTTGCAGCTTGTCCGCCGCCAGTTCCTTTTTCTAGGATTATTGTTTTTAGCTTGGCTCTTCCTGCATAAACACCTGCTGAGAGGCCTGCAGGACCGCCACCAATAATTAATAAATCATATATTTTTTTCATCTTTTGTGCTCCTTGCTGAATGATTATAACGTGCTAAAATGATTATTTTGAAAAACAAAAGGCACTTATTTTAGGTAAGTGCCTTTTGTCATTAGATCATGTCGGACGAATTGTCCAGTAATCGTAATCAATGCTGGGTATGTCCATTACCTTTAGAAACGGACCCCCCCATTAAAAATTAAAGTTTACCTACAAGGTCTAGGCTTGGTTCAAGTGTAGCTTCACCTGGAGTCCATTTTGCAGGGCAAACTTTATCTCCATGTTCCGCTACGAATTGTGCAGCTTGAACTTTTCTTACAAGTTCTTCTGCATTACGGCCAATTCCTAAATCATTGACTTCGTATGCTTTAATTTGTCCTTCTGGATTTACGATGAAAGTTCCACGTAGAGCCAAGCCATCTTCTTCAATCAATACACCGAATTGACGGGATAAAACGTTTGCCGGGTCAGCTAGCATTGGATATTGGATTTTACCGATTGTATCAGTAGCATCAGCCCATCCTTTGTGGCTGAAATGAGTATCTGTTGAAACTGAGTAAACTTCACAACCGATTTCCTTGAATGTTTCATAGTTATCTTGAAGATCAGCTAATTCAGTTGGACATACGAAAGAGAAGTCAGCTGGGTAGAAAAAGAATACTGCCCATTTTCCTTTAACATCTTCAAGTGTAACTTCTTTGAACTCTCCTGCATGGTAAGCTTGTACTTTAAAATCTTCAACTTGTTTATTGATTAATGACATAATAAATTCCTCCAATAGCTAATTTTTTTATCTGCTCCTATTTATAATAATTATTAAATAGAAACTAGTCAATAAATATACCTTAATAATTTTTAAGTTCACAAATTGGTCACAGTTTTTATATTGATATAAATTAAATATTTTTAAAAACCCATAGTACTTCAGATATGCAGTAATAACACATTTCCAATGTTATTTCAAGGATTTAAATAAGACATGTACTCATTATTTCGTGAGATGATATCATCTCCCTTTCAATCTAATTATAATATCCAAATGAGAATCATAAGTCGCTTTAAAATTAAATTAGCAGGTTCTCCTTTATATCCTTGCCATAATTTCCCTAAAAAATTCTTGATACAAAATTTCAGGCAAAAAAACACGAACCTTTACGGCTCGTTTCAGTTTGGTGGCAAAATGTTGTTCGGATTCCAAATAGTAAGGTGAAGGTCGAAAAAAATTTGTGAACGGTCGAATATAGTGCCTCGACGGTCGAATACTGTGCGAGGTAGGTCGAATAAAGTGTAGTTTAGGTCGATAAACTGCGTTAACGTCCCACGACAGTGCTGCGGGTCGAAAAAAGCTCTCCGGTCTTTATGGTTTTTACTGTCATCTTCATTGAATTGAGAAATTTACGACACTACTGCCGAAAAACTGGCTAGCAGAGACACCAAAGGCGCTTGCTTTGATTTTGCTTGGCAGACAATCGGCGGAACTTTTCAAATAAAAAACTGCAGGCAAACTGAGTTTTCATCGAGTTTGTCTACAGTCCGGAACGAACCTTTACGGCTCTGTATTTGTATTTGGTTCTCCAAAAACTTTACTATATTTTATCTGTTATTGCATTTTCCAAATAAGCTTTTTCGCTTCGGTGAACCTTACGGCTGTTTTCGGCCAGTTTACAATGTCCCACCATTTGTCCACATAGGCTGCCCGATTATTTTTATATTGCAGGTAATAAGCATGTTCCCATACATCAAGAACAAGGATCGGGATTGTATCCCACTGAGTCAAAACCATATGCAATTCCGATTGAAGTATTTCTAGCCGCCGCGCACGCGGAACCCAGACTAAAATCGCCCAGCCAACACCTTCCACTTGTTTGGCAGCTTCACTAAAATGACTTTTAAAAGCGGCAAAGCTTCCAAAATCCTTCTCAATCTGGTTAAGTAAATCCCCCCTTGGCTGTCCGCCTCCTCCCGGGATCATCTCTTCCCAGAACAACGTATGGAGATAATGGCCTGACCCATGAAAGGCTGCTTCCTTTTCCCAATGTTTCAACAAGGAAAAATCTTTTGTTTCCCTCGCTTTTTTCATCATCAATTCCGCTTTATTCAGACCATCGACATATGCTTGATGATGCTTATCATGGTGCAGATACATGATTTCCCTCGAAATCGTCGGCTCCAACGCATCATAGGCATAAGGTAACGGCGGTAGCGTATGCTTCCCAATCGGCACCGATTGCCTTTCCTGTATATTGAATTCCCTAGCAAGCTCTTCAATTTCCTCGTAAACCCGAGCCATCTCTTCTTCAATCAGGACCATATCCTCATAATCCATTTCTTCTGCATCCATATCTTTTGTCATCTCGGAAAGCCGTTCAATATTTGACAGCAATGGCGAATCGGTGATATCGATCTTCTCAAGATATTCCATCACTCCATCAACCCAATCACTTACCTCTTTAGCATAATCTCTTACATCAGACATCTTGCAACCTCCTCTTAGCCTTTATGCACATAAATCATCAAAGTATTTTATGTTTCGAATAAGCGGAGATTCCATTTATAGATAAAAAAAACAGCTAGGCCTATTAAGCCTAGCTGTTTCATTATCTTGACTGTAACATTTTCGTCCGGTAATCCGTTTCATAAAACTCCAATTCTTCACGCATGGTCTGGAATCCACTTTCCACTGCCTTCAGAATGGTTATTATGCTGTCAGGTACACTTTGGTGAAATTTAATCGAGTTTTTCCCTGTATAGGCAGATCTGCTGTCCTCAAACCACCGATCTGATTTTGGGGAAAAGTATTCTTCGATACATTGATGATAAATTCTATAAAGCGTCTTTTCAGCTGCAGCTTTATTGAAAACATCATTTTTCAGAACGATTTGGCAAGCCTCCAAGCCCTCTTCACAACTTACAAGCATTCTTCTTAAACTAGAAAGGATCCCTTTATAATAGGTTTCATCCCCGCTTTTTTCTTCTTGCAGCTTAGAATAGGTCGTCTCATTTATAAATTCCTCTAGCTGAGCTACTGTCGTTTCTAAAAAGCCTTTTACATCCTCAAGCTGAGATTTTACCAATGTATTCCCCAACCGTGAACCCTCCTCAAAATGATTAAGATTGAATATAATAGTCAACATGTGATTCTATATCATATGGTTTAGCTTGGTCAATAGATATAAACACTTTCTCCAATTTTTCAAAATCCATATTTTCGAAATAACCAGCCAGCTCTTTTTCTGCATTTATATATATACGTTTTCGGTTAACCAGGCTCGGGTCCTTGAGTAAACAGACAATGGCAATGATATCAGCCATATAAATATCCCTGTTAGGGCTTTTGAATATGGGATTGGCGGGATATGGGGTCCAACGAGTGACCATCTCATCAAAATAGCGAAGATACAGTACATTCAGCGTCTTTTCTTCTCCATCCTTTATGTATTGTATAACGGATCGATTAAAAAAATCCTCAGGTGAATTTGACTTTGACTTTTCAAGCCCAAATCCATTGCATGCTACAATTTGCACCCGCAATCCCCCCGCATTCATTTTTTTCTATATTATCACAATTTAAAGAAAAATGTTATTCGATTGTTTGCTGAAATTTTTCAAAAAACAGATCGGCTTCACCATTTTCAAAGCTATCATCCGAATTATCGGCTAGTGGCGGTAATTCTTCTATGGAATTCAGGCCGAAGTAATCCAAAAACTCTTTTGTTGTCCCATATAAATAAGCCCGGCCGGAGCCTTCAGCACGGCCGACCTCTTTTATTAAGACTTTAGTGACAAGTGTATGAATGGGGCGTTCCGTTTTCACTCCCCGAATTTCATCAATTTCCGCTCTGGTAATCGGCTGCTTATAGGCAATGATTGCGAGTGTTTCCAAGGCAGCCTGGGACAAGCCTTGAGTGCTTGATGTTTCCACTAGTCTTTTCAAGTAATCCGAGTGCTCTTTCTTTGTCGTCATTTGATAAACACCCGCTATTTCGATCACCTGAATCCCGCGTACATCAGATATATATTCTTCCTTCAAACTTTCAACGATGTCCGTTGCTTGATATTCCGTAATTTCCAGGACAGAGGCAATTTGTTTGACGGAGAGCCCTTCATCTCCGGCAGCAAACAATAATGCCTCAAGAATCCCTTTCCAATTAATAACTTCCAACTGGTTCTACACCTTCCTTAGCAGCAATCATGATTTCCGAAAAGTTATCTTCCTGTTCAACGATGATTTCATTTAGTTTCATCAGTTCCAGCACCGCCATGAAAGTGATGACGATATGCTCCTTAACCGGGAGCGAAAACAGTTCAAAAAAACTTTTCTTCCCTTTTATTGATTGTAACTCAATCATGATTTCATCCATTCGTTTCTCGATCGATATCTCTTGTTTCGTTACTTTCGTGTATAGCGGCTTTTGAATTTTTTGCCTTCGCAGCAGTTTTTGCAGAGCACCCAACATATCATATAGACTTATATTCAACTCTTGTTTATCACTTTCCGCTTCTTTAACATAAACAGATAAATCACTTGGGGGTTTAGTGAACAGCAAGCTGCGTTCTTCTTCCATCCCTTTAAATTCTTCGGCTGCATATTTATACTTTTTATATTCTAATAGTTTTTCCACAAGCTCGTCCCGTGGATCTTCCTCAAATATTTCCCCATCTTCATCAATCAATTGTTCATCTTCATGCTTTGGAAGCAACATTTTACTCTTGATGGCAAGCAGAGTTGCAGCCATCACCAGATATTCGCTGGCCACATCCAATTCCAGATGCTGCATCGTATGGATGTACCCTAGGTATTGATCTGTTATGTCAGCCATCGGAATATCATAGATGTCTATTTCCAGGCGATTAATCAAATGCAGGAGTAAATCCATCGGACCTTCGAAAGCGTCAATTTTAATATTATAACCCATTAAATTACCTCATTTAAATCTAATTGGCCGATAAAGGCCTATTTCTTTTACTTATCAAGTATAGTGGATTGCCGCCCTTTATCCAAATAATAATTTACTGTCCTCAGAAAAGTTCTTTAATGGATTTCCGACAAATGGGTTGATGCCCAATCACATTCCGAAATCCAACATAACCTAGAAATGTAAGAATAGCAGAACAAAGGAGGTACTCATTATGGGTGCAGGTGGTTTTGGACACGGCGGCGGATTCGCGTTTATTGTAGTATTGTTCATTTTATTAGTTATCGTCGGTGCTTCTTGGTGTTAAATGAAGGCTGATGAATCAAGCTGATTGCCTTGCAATCGGCTTTCTTTATTTTCCAAGAAAAAATTCTATGCTAAACTTGGTGAGTATACATAGTGGGTGTTAGGCTATAAGAAAATGTTATTTGCCTTACCTTAGATAATTCCATCAAACAAAAGGGGTGCTCCTATTGAATTACGCGGAAGACTACCTTTCTTTCCTAGTCCATTTCCATGGGACTAGGGATTACTTCGAATGTCATGAAATTCTTGAAGAATATTGGAAAGAAACCGCACCAAAAGAGCGTGACTCTCATTGGGTCGGGCTCATTCAAATTGCGGTTGCCCTGTATCATGATCGTAGGGGAAACAAAAAAGGGGCTGCAAGGACCCTGTCTAAAGCCCTATCAAATCTCCACCATAAAAAGGCCGAGCTCCTGGAGTTGGGACTCGATCCAGAACGACTGTACAAATTGCTCGAGGACACACATGAGCGAATGTTATCTCAAAAGCCATATGAAAGCATTAATCTGCCTATTGCGGATCAAGGCTTGATCGAAATTTGCCAGACCATGTGTTTGCAAGAAGGGTACATATGGGGTGCAGACAGCGACATGGCTAATTCCTCCATAGTCGATAAGCATCTAATGCGTGACCGTTCGGATGTCATTTCTGAAAGGGCTCGGCAGCTATCCCTTCGAAAAACAAGAAAGGAGGACCGCCCTTAAAGGTGGTCCTCCTTTCCAGCTTTCATATTCAGAATTCTTCACATCTGTCAAGAAAGCTTTCGGTAAACTCATTTGCTTTTAATTCTTTGTCAGGATATTGCTCCTTGATGGCCCTGACCATCGTTTTACCGATACCTTGCTTCCGGAAGGATGGATTTACAGATATATGTTGTATCTCAATGTGGTTTGGAGAGACTTCTATTCCGATCAAGCCCGTAATCTCTTCATCTTTCCATAAGAACAGCTGTAGATTTTCATCCGTTTCATAATTCTTCATCGTATTCCGAAGTGTTTTTATCTCTTTTTCATTTGGCATGAAAGATAATAATCCCATGGCAAACTTCTCATAACTTTTCTTATACTTAATCAACATAATATCCCTCGTTACTAAATAACGTTTTTATTATCTTCCTGTTTCCAATTAATTTGCTTTGAATAATAATCCTCACATATAACATTTACATCATACATAAAAACCTCGTTCGTTTCAACATCACTTTCAGCACTTGATTTATCGATGTGCTATGTGCTAAGCGATAAACAGCCAGTAAACGATTCCCCACATCAAAGCGATAATAAGCATCATAAGTAAAAGAGTCTTATTACTTTTCCTCATCCCATACTCCCTTTATGAATGGTCCAAATATTTAAATAACGAATTCATTCTACTATAACTTAACACAATCTGACAAATATCCTTGCAATCTTGCTTCGATTTTACTACATTGGTAAAGTGATCTAGGTTCATAGAATGCCCTCTTAGGTATAAAAGACAAAGATACACCAAACTTTTTCGTTAAAAAAACGTAGCTATCTTGGGCTATATAAATTTTTTCTAGAAAATATGTATCTTTTTTATCCTTTGTTTCGTCAAATACTATGAATCTGATTTAAAGTGCCGCCCTTTTATTGAAAGATTCCCAATTCAGCAGGAAAAGTTAAGGAGGATTATCATGAAAAAAATGAATAAATGGGTCATTGTAACCATTTTATTATGCCTATTATTGCCATATAAGGCTTTTGCAGATGCAGCTGTTGGTGAAATGATCGTCACACTTGGTGAGAATCTGACGAATGAACAAAAAAATATGATTTTATCAGAAATGAAAGCACCTAATGATGTTGAGGTCCTTACGGTTACAAATGCGGAGGAACATGAATACTTAGGAGACTATATTGCTAGCCGTCTGATCGGTACAAAAGCGATTTCATCTTCTGCGATTACTTTGGAGGAAAAAGGGACCGGACTTAAATTGGAGTCGAAAAACATTAACTGGGTTTCCGATGAAATGTATATCAATGCATTGGCAACAGCTGGAGTAAAGGATGCTACCGTTTATGTCACAGCGCCAATACCCGTCTCCGGTACAGCGGCTTTGACAGGGGTCATTAAAGCCTATGAAATCTCTGCCGATAAGAAGATTCCTGAAAATGTGAAACAGGCAGCGAATGAAGAAATGGTGAAAACAGCAAAATTGGGTGACGAAATCGGTACAGAAGAAGCCTCTGCACTTGTAACGAAAATCAAAGAGGAAATGGCTGCAAATCCACCAGCCAATACTGAGGAGGTCCGCGAGGTTGTCGAGTCTTCAGCAAAAGACCTTGGAATCACCTTAAATGATGCTCAAGTCCAAAGTTTAATTGATTTATTCAATAAACTAAAAGAATTGGATATTGATTGGAACGCTGTCGGTGATCAGCTTACTGCAGCTAAAGATAAGCTTTCCAATTTTCTTGAATCCGAAGAGGGTCAATCATTTCTGGATAAATTGAAAGAAGTCTTCAGTAGTTTAATAGACGCGATCAAGTCACTTTTCAGTTGACTCCAATAAAAAAAGGATGGCCAATGCCATCCTTTTTTCTATTCTTTATTGACGACTGCCTCTTCATGAAGGGCCAAATCCAAATGGATAAGATCTTCGTACGTCTCGCGTTTGATGACCAACCGGGCTTCTCCATTTTCGGCAAAGACGACTGCCGGTCTCGGAATCCGATTGTAATTATTCGACATGGAATACCCATATGCCCCTGTACAAAATACCGCCAAAACATCACCGCGGCCGGCTTTTGGCAATGGTAAATCCCAAATCAGCATATCTCCGCTTTCACAGCATTTCCCGGCAATGGACACTGTCTCTTCTACAGGGTCAAGCGGCCGGTTTGCCAGAATTGCATCATACTTCGCCTCATAAAGAGCTGGACGTATATTATCACTCATTCCCCCATCAACGGCAATATATTTACGGACATTAGGAACTTCCTTTTCAGAACCGACCTTGTACAACGTCACACCGGCATCTCCGACTAAAGAACGGCCAGGTTCAATCCAGATTTCAGGCATAACTAAATCGGAATCAGCAATCAGGTTCTGCACTTCCCTAACGATTTCCTCAACATATTGAGACGCCGGTAGCGGATCATCCTCTTGTGTATATCGAATCCCGAATCCCCCTCCAAGATTCAATACCTTTGGTTGATACCCTACCGAATCGTGCCAATCATTCAGCTTGCCAATAATTTTTTGGGCCGCGAGAAGGAAACCTGTCGTTTGAAAGATCTGGGAACCTATATGGCAGTGCAGCCCTAGAACTTCCAGGAATTCACTTTGCAGCGCTTGCCTAAGGGCTGCTTCGGCCTGGCCATTAATAAGATCAAAACCAAATTTCGAATCTTCTTGCCCTGTCAAAATATAATCATGCGTATGGGCTTCAATACCCGGTGTTACACGAAGAAGGATTTTCACCTTTTGTTCACGGTTTGTACAAATTTCTTCCAACAGTGTCAACTCTGAAAAATTATCGACTACTATACAGCCAATGTCATAATCCAAAGCCATATGTAGCTCTTCTTCACTTTTGTTATTTCCATGAAAGTGAATCCGTTCTGTTGGGAAATTTGCCTTAATTGCCGTATACAATTCCCCTGCTGAGACAACATCGAGAGAAAGTCCTTCTTGCTCAGCCAACTGGATCATGGCAATCGAAGAAAAGGCCTTACTTGCGTAAGCAACTTGAGCCGAAATCCCCAATTCCTCAAAAGTTCTCTTAAACCCTCTTGCCCGTTCGCGAATTAGCTCTACATCATAAACATATAATGGTGTGCCAAATTGTTCGATCAATTCGATCGTGTCCACTCCGCCAATCTCCAGATGTCCACGTTCATTGACACCACTGGTTCCGTACAAATGCATGATAGCCTCACCTTCCTGACTTAAAACTAAAGATTAATAAGAAATGAGGCAGCCTCAAATAAAGAAACCCTGCTGTAAAAGGTTCTCTATATGAACAAGCCTCATCCTAATCGATTATCCCATGTAAATATTGTCCTCTATGACTGCTTAGTAGTTCGAAGGGAAAGACAGATTGGTTTAAACTCCAAAGAGTCATAGTAGCTTTATCTCTTTGTGAATCCTAACTTTACCGCTTTATCCGAATAAAATTAAATTACCACAACTTTTCGACAACATCAACCTTTAGATTTTCTTGGCTGCCTATATAAATCCTGGGGATGTACAATACTCGGACGTTCTATAGAACCTGGATAAGGTCTTCTAAATATTATATGTGACAAGGCTTTCGGCTGAAACGGTAGAAGCGGCCATAAATAAGGTGTATTTAACGTTTTTATGCTAGTAAGCATAATAATGTAGAGCGTGATGCCTATGACTAGGCCAGGCACTTTAAATATAGCGACCAAAACTAGCAGTGCCAAACGGGAAATTTTATTCGCAACCCCTAGTTCTAAACTCGGAGTGACAAATGTACCGATTGTAGCCACTGAAGCGTAGAGAACCACTTCAGGAACAAAGAGGCCAACATCTATCGCTATTTGCCCTATCAAAACTGCCGCAACCAAGCCCATCGCCGTTGAAAGCGGGGTCGGAGTATGAACGGCTGCCATCCTTAGAAATTCTATCCCAATATCGGATATGAAGATTTGGACTACAATGGGTATATGCGTTTTTTCATTCGGTCCGATATACTCGAACTTTTCCGGCAGAAGGGAAGGCTCTAAACAAAACAATAACCAAATCGGCAGCAAGAATAACGAAACAAAGATCCCGAGAAACCGGACCCAGCGCACCAAGGTCCCAACGGCAGGTGCCTGCCGATACTCCTCAGCGTGTTGCATGTGATGGAAAAGAGTGGACGGGGTAATGATGACACTCGGTGAAGTATCCACATAAATAAGGACATGCCCCTCAAGCAAATGCGTTGCCGCCACATCAGCCCGTTCCGTGTATCTGACAAGCGGGTATGGATTATACTTTTGATTGACGATGAACTCTTCGATCGTTTTATCAGACATCGTTATTCCATCAACCTCAATACTATTCAATTCCTTACGAACGATTTCTATTAAATCGGGATCGGCAATATCTTTAATGTAGCCGATGGATATATCCGATTTCGATCGTTCCCCTACATGCAGCATTTCGAAACGTAATCTTTCATCCCGGATTCTCCGTCTGGTTATCGCTGTGTTAATGATGATATTCTCGACAAAACCATCCCTTGATCCACGGACGACTTTTTCCGTATCGGGTTCTACTGGCTGTCTCCCAGGATAACTCCTGACATCCACAACCAATCCTATTGGTTTACCATCAACAACAACGACGATTAAACCGGATAATACCTGATCAACAAGCTCATCCATCGTCTTTATTTCCTGAACGGATTGGTGTACGAGTAAGTCTTTGACTACATCAAAAACTTTAGTAGACACGATATCGGCATTTTTGTTATGAATAAGAGAATCGAGGATATCAATGATGTACTCTGTATCCGTCAGCCCGTTTATATAGTAAATATGCACATCTTTTCTATAGACCTTTATCTTTCTTACTCCTAAGTCGAAGCTGACGCCTAGACCCACTTTCTCTTCCATGTATGCGTCAACTTCCGCTACCCTACTCGGAATCGGCATCATGTTTTCAGGTTTTTCTGAAGTCATCATGACCACTCCTTTCCAATATGATTTCCACCGCTAGCTTCGTTATCGGTGCTCCTCTTTTAAAATCGTCCTGATGGGACATTTTTCCAATATCCCCTATCCCAACTACGATGGGAACATGTAATTGATCGATGCAATAAACCGTATCTCCTGTTATCTTGCCCAGTTCAAATTCCTCGGCGCCGTATTTATCAACCCCGTTCGGTGTCAAATTACCATCACGGTCAATACAGATATCCACCTTGGTCCATTCTTCCCTTCTAGTCTTTGAAGCGACCGCTATCACGCCAAGGACATCAATATCAGGATGTCCGGCAACTACCTTCATTGCCTGTTCGCCTGATCCTTCTCCTATAAAACCGCTATCATCAAACATGACCAATACAGGATCATACTTCGCCTTTTTTATTAATTCAACTAACTCCAAGCCCGTATATCGTGATGGATTACCTTGGGACATGGAGATACATCTTCCCCCTATTTCCTTGGCTACATGCTCGACAGCCCGTTTCGCATACTCATCTCCATCCGTAATCAATATCACTTTTCGTTTGGTCACCATCTTGGGCCTACCTTTCATCATCAGGAATAGTTACCTCTTACACTTATAAATCGACAAAATAAATCCATTGGAATAATGATCCGGCTATTTTTCCCAATACGAGTGCCATTAACAGATATATGATCTTCTCTTGAATTCCGATTCGTTTTGAAAGAACCGGAAATACATTCAGGACTTCAGTTAAGGCTGCCGCAAGCATCCCATTAAATATCCCGTCAGCCAAACCGATCGGAATTAATAAAAAATGCGGGAGGGAAAGTTCCGTTTCCTGTAATCCTAACCATGTTCCTGCGACAACTCCGGCAATGATGGCTCCTTCGTAGTAATGTATCATTTTCATTGTTTTTGTCAGCTGAGTCAGCCTTGGAATCACCCCAAGTACAGTTAAAAACGCTACAAAACCGGCACCTGTCGCAAAACCCCCAGCTAAACCGACAAAGATTCCGAAGATGATTTTACCGGTCATCAAGGTGGCGCACGTTTTCCTTATTTTCATTCATGATTACATAACGGTCCAAATCCTGCTGATAGTTGAACATTTCAACCTCGAGCGGACTAGGTTCCTCATTGAAGCGTTTTTTAAAGAAGTGATTAAAAAATAGAATCATGCCCATACCAAGGCCGAAGCTATATGGGATTTGAATCAATAACGGCTTATCATCCACTTTTCCCGTTATTATAGTAAAGATTTTTTGATGCACTTCCCCCATGCTGACATCCACATGAAAATTCATTATCGTCATTCCGCCGCCGACAAATAATAAAAACCAAACTAAGGCGAATGTCAGGTATGACATTTTCTTTTTCGAGAGGATGATTTCGATGATCGTTTGAGATGGCCCGAATGTCTCCACTTCAATAGTCGAATCCACCTTGCGGATGGCCATGATAACTTGAGCCAAATCAATGACTATAATATTCCTATCTTCCTTCTTGACCGTTAATAATATGATTTCTTCAATTAAGGTGATCACTTCTTCAGGTCCGATTATCCTTGCAATATCTTTTATCCTCACCGTTTGATTTCCCTTTACTTGTACACGGTTCCTCATCCTGATATATACAACTGCCACTATCATCACATCCCGACCTTTTATTTCCTTATGCTAGTAGTATGGATTGGAAGCAGTTTGAAAATGCAGGAAGTGAACCATGTCCATATATTACTAATTTGAAAACAAAAAAAGACATGCTGCAATGACAGCATGTCTTTTTGATTTAGATTCATACTTTAATGAGTGGGGAAGAAAATCAGCTGAACCAAAAATATCAATCCAAAAATATAAATGAGCGGATGTACGGATTTTCCTTTTCCACTAAATACCTTCATAAGGGGATAAGTAATGAACCCGATTGCAATGCCTGTAGATATACTTGAAGTAAGAGGCATCGTTAAAATGATCGCAAATGCAGGAAATGCCTCATCGAAAATTTTCCAATTGACTTTTGCCAGCCCTTCCATCATGAAACATCCCACGATGATCAAAACAGGAGCTGTGATTGCTTGAACTGAAGAAATTGCCGATATCAATGGAGAAAAGAAAATCGATGCAGCAAACAAGATTGCCACGACTGTAGAGGTTAATCCCGTACGTCCGCCAGCAGCCACTCCCGTACTTGATTCAACATAGGCAGTCGAAGGGCTTGTACCAAACATCGAGCCGACTGTCGTCGCAATCGCATCACCTAAAAAGGCTTTCTTGGCACGGGGGATTTTCCCATCCTTCGTTAGTCCTGCCTGTTCCGTCACGCCAATCAAGGTTCCTGTCGTATCAAAAATCGTCACAAGTAAAAAGGCGAAAACAATTGAATATAAAGAATTCGTGAAGACCCCGGCAATATCGATATCAAAAAATACCGGTGTTGGAGGTACAGATAAGACCCCATCGAAGTTGAGCAAACCGATAAAGTAGCCAATGATTGCCGTAACGATCATACCAATGAAAATTGCCCCTTTAATATTACGGGCCATAAAAATCAAGGTAATGAATAAGCCTGCTAATGCTAAAACGGTTCCAGGGTGATGCAAATCGCCAAGCGTCACCATAGTTGATTCATTAGGAACTACGATTCCAGCATTTTTTAATCCGATAAACGCAATGAATAAACCAATTCCTGATGTGATGCCATATTTTAATGAATTAGGAATCGCATCAATTATCATTTTACGCAAGCTTGTCACGCTAATTAGCAGAAATAGCAAACCAGCAATGAAAACCGTACCGAATACGGTCTGGTATGAAAGACCCTGAGCACCCACTACGCTGGCAAAATACGCATTCAAACCCATCCCTGGTGCTATCGCAATCGGGTATTTTGCAACGAGTCCCATGATAAGGGTACCGATCACCGCTGATATGACCGTTGCCATGAAAACTTGCTCAAATGGTATTCCGATTGAAGACAATAAAGCCGGATTCACGATTAGGATATAAACCATAGTTAAAAATGTCGTAACACCCGCCATGACTTCTGTACGGACATCCGTCCCATTTTCTTTCAGGGAGAAAAACTTTTCCATAAACATATTTTAGACCTCCAGATCTAAAGGAAACACCGACAACCGTTTGCACGAAAAGACAAGGTGTCCTAATATTGTACTGCATCAACGTTTTTCCTAATCAATATTGATTAAAAGAAAGCTAAAAAAACGAATGAAAAACGCGACCTTTACTATAATATTCGTTTTTAATCCTAAATTCAACTAAAAAATTCGACCCCGCTCATATTTTCATTCTACTTGATAAGAACCACTTTTACTTTTTCCTAAAATCAATCATTTATTTTCAAGCTCAATGAAAAACCACATGAATCATTGATTCATGTGGTTTTTCATTTGCTGAAGAATCTTCTTTTCCAGCCTTGACACCTGGACTTGGGAGATACCAAGCCTTGCCGCCACTTCCGATTGCGTCTGATCTTTATAATACCTCAGGAAAACAATCAGCCTTTCACGTTCATTCAATTCTTGTATGGCTTCTTTCAAAGCAATTTGATCGAACCAGGAGGTTTCATTATTGTCGGCAATCTGGTCAAGAAGAGTAATCGGATCTCCATCATTTTCGTAAACCGTTTCATGGATGGATGAAGGGCTCCTGCTAGCTTCTTGGGCCATGATGATTTCCTCTGGCGACAGCTCTAGATGTTCCGCCAATTCATTGACAGTCGGAACTCGGCCATACGTCTTTGAAAGCTCCTCTTTGGCCCTGCGAATTTTATTCGCCATTTCCTTTAATGACCGGCTTACTTTAACCGTTCCGTCATCACGGATAAAACGTTGGATTTCACCAATGATCATAGGCACAGCATACGTTGAGAATTTCACTTCAAACGATAAGTCAAATTTATCCACGGACTTTAACAGACCAATACAGCCTATTTGATAAAGGTCATCCGGTTCGTAACCTCGATTGAGGAATCTTTGCACTACTGACCATACAAGCCTCAGATTGCTGTTGACAATCAGATTTCTCGCATCTTGGTCACCGCTCTGGCTGCGTTGGATTAAATTCCGCAATTCCTCATCTTTTAAATGGGGCTGGCCTTTCTTGCCCTTCTCGTTTTTAACCTCCACATCCATATGCAAGTCTCCCTTAATTGCACAAAGCTCTGCTTGTAGTTAAGTGCTTTTTTAATCGAATGATCGTGCCTTCGCCCTTATGGGAAATTATATTGATTTCATCCATGAAGTTTTCCATGATGGTGAATCCCATTCCGGAACGTTCAAGTTCGGGTTTTGTCGTAAATAACGGCTGTTTAGCCTCCTCGACGTCTTCAATGCCCAGTCCCTCATCCCGGATGGTCAATTCCACAGTATCGCCTTCGATGATCACTGAAATGTATACCCAACCTTCCGGGTCACTCTCATACCCATGGATAATCGAATTCGTAACGGCTTCTGACACGACAGTCTTGATCTCTGTCAATTCATCCATCGTCGGGTCCAATTGGGCAATGAAAGCCGCAACAGTTACCCTGGCAAAAGATTCATTTTGGCTAAGTGCAGAAAATTTCGTTTCCATTTTATTTTTCATTTTAGGCAACCCCCAGTCTTTGCAAAGCGTTTTTTTCGGATAGTTCCATTTTAACAATTTTAAACAACCCTGACATCTCAAATAACCGCTTTACTGCCGGAGAAATTGCACATACTACCATTTCACCTTGCTTTTTATTCACCTGCTTATAGCGCCCTAAAATAACTCCAAGCCCTGAACTGTCCATAAAATCCAATTCTTCCATGTTAAGGATGATATGTTTGATATTATGCTTTTGAATGGCTGCCTCTGCCTGGTTTTTCAATTTTTCTGCTGTATGATGATCTAAATCACCTTTGAGACGAATGCACAATACGCGATTTTTCGCCTCCATATTAATCGTAAGACTCATTATATACAGCCTCCTTCACTGTCTTATAAAGAGTCAAATTCTCTTTTTCACCTGCCGATTCCTCCTTACTAGCAAAACTAGTGGAGTTTCGCCTAAATTAGTACGATTAACAGGCATTGCGACAATTTATTCTATTTCGCTTGGGTAAACATGCCGAAAGCCCGTTTATACAATTGCCACCAGCTGGCATTTTCAACAGTTTCCTTCGCAACAATCGGAGATTCGACATACACCTTGCCGTTTTTCTTCAATTCAAGCGTACCAATTTCATCACCTTTTTTAATCGGGGCATCCAAATCTTTATCAAGCGTGATTTTTTTTGTAAAGTCCTTTGCCGTTCCATTTTTGGCTGTCAAAACTGAAATAGGTTCACTTGTCACACCCACCACCGATTTCTTGTCGCCTTTACTTACCTTTGCTTCACCTAACACCTCGCCGCGTTTATAAATCGGGTATGTGATATATTGTGAAAATGCATAATCTAACATCTTTGTGACCTGAGCATTTCGTTCCTTAGGAGAAACGGCTCCGAAAACGACGGCAATGACACGCATATTCCCTTTTTTTGCGGTCGCTGTCAAACAATACTTCGCTTCATTTGTGAATCCTGTCTTCAGTCCATCGACCCCAGGGTAAAATTTCACTAATCTGTTCGTGTTGACTAGCCAGAATTTCTTTTCGGTATTTTCACGGAGATAATCTTCATATGTACCCGTGAACCTTGTAATCGTATCGTATTTCAATAATTCCTTCGCCATGATCGACATATCATGTGCCGAACTGTAATGATCTTTAACAGGAAGGCCTGTTGCGTTTTGGAACTTTGTATTTTTCAACCCGAGGTCTTTCGCCTTTTTGTTCATTTTCCTAACAAACTCTTCTTCCGATCCAGCTAGACGTTCTGCCATCGCCACCGATGCATCATTCGCCGAACCAATCGAGATGCCCTTGAGCATTTGTTCTGTGGTCATTTCTTCACCTGGCTCGAGGAAGATCTGGGAACCGCCCATTGATGCTGCATACTCACTAGTCCTGATTTTCTCCTTCATGCTAAGTTCGCCTTTATCGATCGCTTCCATGATCAGCAGCATTGTCATGATTTTCGTCATGCTTGCCGGCGAAAGACGAACGTCTGCATTTTTATCATAGAGAACAGTACCTGTATCCCGTTCAATCAAAATAGCCGATTTAGCATTTGCCGCCAATTCGACTCCTTTTTCCTCAGCTGCTTTTGTATGTGGGATGCTAAAACCCATTGCTACCAATACGGTTAAAAATAGAGAAAGAATCCGCTTCATCTCCATACCCTCCAATCTTTATAGGATTTATTTTTTCCATTAAACCCATTTTTATACAAATAAAGATGAATTTTGAACATATACTGGATATAGGGTAACGAAGTGAACCAAATTAAAAGAGGATGCGCATGGGCATCCTCTTTTAAACATTCAATGAAATAAACGTAAAAAGGCCACGCAAAAGCGCGGCCTTTTTTGGAAAATATTTATTCCATGATCTCTTTATAGATCAATGTAGGTTTTTCTACTTTCTCTTTTGAAATCGCAATGCTTTCATACAATTTTTCTTTTACCTTTGAAACATCTTCAAAGTTGCTGTAAATCGTCACAAGGGATTCACCTTTTGCCACGGTTTCCCCTATTTTTTTACGAAGTACCAGTCCGACTGCCAAATCAATCTCTGATTCCTTAGTCGCCCGCCCGGCACCTAACAGCATGGCTGCCGTTCCTACTTCATCAGCGATGATCTCCGATACATATCCGTCCTCTTTCGCTTCCAGCTCGAAAGTATGGGCAGCCTGCGGCAGTTTTTCCGGCTGATCCACAACCGAACCATCGCCTCCCTGCGCTTCTAGGAAAACCTTGAATGAGTTAAGTGCAGAACCATCCTTAATCGCATTTTCCAGCAAGGTTCTTGCTTCCTTCAGAGAACTTGCCTTTTTGGCAAGGTATACCATATGGCTTCCTAGTGTTAAAGAAAGTTCCGTTAAATCTTCCGGTCCTTCTCCTTTAAGTGTATCGATGGCTTCCTTCACTTCTAAAGCATTTCCGATTGCGTAACCCAACGGTTGGCTCATATCGGAAATGACAGCCATCGTATTTCGCCCTACATTGTTTCCGATGCTAACCATTGCATGCGCCAACTCTTCGGAATCTTCAAGCGTTTTCATGAAAGCGCCCGCTCCCGTTTTAACATCAAGTACGATTGCATCAGCACCAGCTGCGATTTTCTTACTCATGATCGAGCCAGCAATCAAACCGATACTGTTAACGGTAGCCGTAACATCACGCAATGCATATAGCTTTTTGTCGGCTGGAGTCAGGTTACCACTTTGTCCAATGACAGCTATCTTATTTTTATTAACAAGTCGTATGAACTCGTCGTTTTCTATTTCGACATGAAATCCCTTTACAGACTCCAACTTATCGATCGTTCCGCCTGTATGGCCAAGACCGCGTCCTGACATCTTTGCCACTGGAACACCTACAGCAGCAACCAATGGCCCAAGCACTAATGTTGTCGTATCACCAACACCGCCTGTTGAATGTTTATCGACCTTAATTCCTTCAATCATCGATAAATCAATTTGATCTCCTGATTCGACCATTGCCATGGTTAAATCAGCACGTTCCTGCTCATTCATGCCTTTGAAATAAACAGCCATTGACCAAGCGCTCATTTGGTAATCCGGAATCGATCCGTCGGTAAACCCTTTGATGATGAACTGTATTTCTTCTGTAGTAAGAGCCTTTCCATCACGCTTTTTCTCGATTAAATCTACCATTCTCATATTAGAATCCCCACTTTTTTAAGGACACCGCTTCTCTTTAGGTGTACTTGTATTTTTTGGTCCGTTTTATATGTCTTTAACGATGTGCTTAACAAATTCCAGAAAGCTGCTTTTCACTTTTTCCGTCGTTTCAATTACCTCTTCATGCGACAAAGGCTGATCCAGAATGCCTGCGGCCATATTGGTAAGGCATGAGATTCCGAGCACTTTCATATCGCTATGCCTTGCTACGATAACTTCCGGAACTGTTGACATACCAACTGCATCCCCGCCAAGGATCCGTGCCATTTTCACTTCTGCAGGTGTCTCATAGGTCGGTCCTGTATTCCCGATATAGACACCTTCTTTAATATCCAATCCTAGTGAAGCTGCTATTTTTTTCGCTTGTGACCGAAGGTCTTTATTATAAGCTTCCGACATATCAGGGAATCTAGGACCGAAACGCTCTTCATTAGGACCAATCAATGGGTTTGCCCCCATTAAATTAATATGATCCGTAATGAGCATCAAGTCACCTGGTTCATAGCTTTCATTAACGCTTCCGGCAGCATTCGTTACAATTAACTGCTTAACACCAAGAAGTTTCATTACACGTACAGGAAAAGTGACCTTCTCCATGGAGTAACCCTCATAAAAGTGGAAACGCCCTTGCATGGCTACAACTTTTTTGCCACTTAATTGTCCAATGACAAGCTGTCCAGCGTGTCCTTCAACAGTCGATACCGGGAATTCCGGGATTTCGTGGTATGGAATCGTAATGGGATTTTCAATTTCATCTGCCAATACTCCAAGTCCGGAACCAAGAATCAGGCCTATCTCCGGAGAGCCTTCAATTTTACTTTTTATGAATGACGCAGCAGTTTCTATTTTATTAAACATCTATTTAATCTCCCCTAAATTTAGATCGCCCAATATATTTTTCCCGTAGGCAGGCATTTTCACATCAAAGTTAGCAGCGACCGTCGCCCCGATATCAGCAAATGTATCTCTTATCGGGAGTTCGGCACCTTCTGTAAATCGTTTGGAATAGACTAATAAAGGTACATATTCACGTGTATGATCGGTTCCTTCATGGACCGGATCATTCCCGTGATCGGCAGTGATGATCAATAAATCATCCTCTTTCAGTTTATCAAGGACTTCCGGCATCCTAGCATCGAATTCTTCCAATGCCTTTCCGTATCCCTCTGGATCGCGGCGGTGACCGTATAAAGCATCGAAGTCGACTAGATTAAGGAAACTTAACCCTTTAAAATCCTGTTCCACCGTTTGGATTAATTTATCCATTCCATCCATATTGGATACGGTCCTTAATGATTCAGTGACGCCTTCCCCATCAAAGATATCCGAGATCTTCCCGATTGCGAGCACGTCATATCCAGAATCTTTCAATTCATCCATTACTGTCCGATTGAAAGGCTTCAATGCATAATCATGACGATTAGGCGTTCTTTTGAAGTTTCCTGGTTCACCTGTGAAAGGTCTGGCAATCACGCGTCCAACCTTGAACTCATCAGCCATTGTCACTTCACGGGCAATTTCACAAATCTTGTACAATTCGTCTATCGGGACGATGTCTTCATGTGCAGCAATCTGTAATACGGAATCTGCTGATGTATATACGATCAGCGCACCCGTTTTCATATGTTCCTCGCCGAGCCTTTCAATGATTTCCGTGCCGCTTGCAGGGACGTTCCCAATAATTCCCCGACCCATCTTCGCCTCGAGTTCATTGACTAATAATTCCGGGAAACCATCCGGAAATACACGGAATGGAGTCGATATGTTCAAACCCATGATTTCCCAATGTCCAGTCATCGTATCTTTTCCTGTAGAGGCTTCCTTCATTTTCGTATAGTATGCGAGAGGTTGCTGAGCTTTTTCTATCCCCTTGATTTCACGGATATTGCCTAAACCCAATTTTGCGAGAGTCGGCATGTTCAATCCATTCATTCTTTCTGCGATATGGCCGAGTGTATCCGCCCCTTTATCACCGAATAAATCTGCATCAGGTGCTTCACCAATTCCAACTGAATCCATAACTATTACAAATATTCGATTAAATGCTGAATTCCCTTTCATAAGTCATTCCTCCTAAAATAGTAAATCACTTTTTATACTCTCTATAATACCCTTATTCTGCTCATTTACTCTTCATTTTAAATGAAACTGCGAGAACGTCAGAAGTCTGACCTCTCTACATTGTAAACGATTACCATGATGGAGACAAATAATATATTTCGGATTAAACAAACTGACACTAGAGCATGCTTTAGAATCATCAGTAGCCTTACTGAAATAAAAAGGCTGCTCCTTCAACCGCTTCGCAGTTGAATTCACAACCTTTCTATCATTCTACTATTCTTTTAAGCGCGCGGATGGAATTTTGAATATACATCCTTGATCCTTACGTTCGTAATATGTGTATAAATTTGAGTTGTCGAAATATCCGCATGACCAAGCATTTCTTGGACGGCACGTAAATCAGCCCCGTTCATCAATAGATGTGTCGCGAAAGAATGTCTTAGTGTATGCGGTGTAATTTCTTTTTCAATTTGTGCCGATTTTACAAGTTTTTTTAGAATTTTCCAAAATCCCTGCCTTGTCAGCCTGTTTCCATGATGATTCAAAAAAAGTGAATCTGTCCTGTGCTTAGGGCTGGCCATTTTTCCCCGGGAACTTTCCATATAATGTTCAATCGCACCCAATGCAGTTTGGCCAATCGGAATGATTCTCTCTTTATTTCCTTTCCCTACACAACGGACAAAACCCATGGATGCATGGACATCACTTACATCCATGGATATCAACTCACTGACACGCATACCCGTCGCATACATCAGTTCTAGCATCGCCTTATCGCGTAAGCCGAATTCATCCATTTTCTTTGGGGCTTCCAATAGTGCTTCAACCTCTTCCATGCTTAATACCTTTGGAAGACTTCGTTCTGGTTTTGGCGTTTCTATATGTATGGACGGATCCTGATCGGTTACTTTTTCCCTTAGAAGAAATTGATGAAAAGACCGAATGGAGGCTATATGACGCGCCACCGTCTTCGATGATTTCCCTTGATCCTTCAAATGCACGAGAAAATGCAGGATGTTGACCCGCCGTGAATCATTCCAATCTTCGATGGCTTCAGCTTCTTTCAGAAAGCTCCAATATGATCTTAAGTCACGCTCATACGAAACGAGCGTATTCTTGGCAAGCCCTTTTTCAATGGTTAAAAAATGAATGAAATCCCTAATTTGATTCTCCATATTCATTACTCCCCGTTTAAATAAAACAACATTAAGCGTTCAAGCCATGCATCATCACCCGTATCTACTGCCTTCGATACTTTTACAGCCATGCCTTTCGGTTCATCATAACGATGATAATCTTGATATTCCTGATTTAACCATACCATTCCTATATAAAAAAGAACAGTGAAGCTAACAAAGAGAATCATCACTTTAGCCGTATGCAAAACAAGCGATAATGATGTTTTCATCATCTTTCCCCTCCCATTCGATCCTTTGTATCAATCTATGCCCAACAGGACAAGTTTTATACGTGTTTCGGAAAGGAGAAAACAAAAACAACTCTTACTTGAGAAAATAGGTTTTAAAAATGCAGAAAACCTTCTCCATTAAATGGAAAAGGTCCGACTTCATTCACCTTTATTTTCTTCTTTGTCATGACATCGATGACAAATGCCATGAAAGGTTAATCTATGGTCTTTTATCTTGAAGTTCCAGTCGCGTTCCACAATGTCTTCTACGTCTTCAAGTAGGTCTTCCTGAATCTCATCTACCGCACCACATTCCACACAAACAAGATGATGATGGAAATGCGCAGCTCCTTCTTGTCTTAAATCATAACGGGAAACCCCGTCTCCAAAGTTAATTTTATCTACTATCTTCAATTCAGTCAGCAACTCTAGTGTACGGTAAACTGTTGCCAATCCAATTTCCGGCGACTTTTCTTTGACAAGGAGGTAAACGTCTTCTGCGCTTAAATGATCCTCTTCATGCTCAAGTAAAACGCGGACGGTCGCTTCTCGCTGAGGCGTTAATTTGTAGCTGGACGAGTGTAACTGCTTTTTTATCCTATCAATTCTGTTTTCTATTTCCATACCTAATATTCCCTCCCGCGCCGCTATCCTATCCATTATATCAAAAGAGGGAAAACTGTCAAAATAGATTTCTTGTTAATGATAAAAAAATTTGCGGGAACGGCAAATTTCAATCAATGACCCAATAAACTTACGACATTTTTCATTAAAGAAGGGGATAGGTACGCTTCAAATGCAGCAGCTGTAATCAAAAATATTCCCGACAAGATCAATGAGAAAATATACCGTGAAATTATCGGCTTCAGCGGTTCACGAACCTGCTTTAGGAAAATCCGGCTGATCATTTTCATTGATAGCGAGACGGCAAGCACGGTTATCACGATGAATATCGGGACGATGAATATGTTTTGGGGCAAAATAGCGACAAACGATAATAAAAAACCGCTCCATCCCATTTGATTGACTAAAAAGCCGACTGTGAATCCAACAACCATCCCTTTTATAAATAACAAAACCAGGATGACTGGCAAACCGATGACCGATATTCCGAGAATCCAGATGACCCCGATATATTTTATATTATGCATAATACTTTGGCTGAACATATCATGCGAAGAGGCAAATTCACCTTTGGATACTTGTCCGAAAAATTGCGATAAATAATAGAACAAGTCTTCCTTTTGGGTAAAGCTCAAACTATTCACTAATATTGCCCCAAAAATGACACCCATCAAAAAAAGCACAGTGATAAAGACATATAATGAGGAATGTTCGTTAATATGTTTCATTACGGCATTTTGTACGACAGATTTTTTTTTCATCTTTCATCCTCCCAACTCCGCTTACTAGAATCTATGTTTTCACTCTCTCATTTATGCTAAGAAAACTTTCTCCCTCAGCCGAACACCTTGAGCTCAATTCATGTTATAATTTTCCATACTAACGATATGGAGGCAGGATATGAAAGCTATATTAATGGATTTCCCCGAAAAAATTGAAACCCCACGATTATATCTAAGGCCCTGTCAGCCTGGCGATGGCATGGACGTTCACGAGGCCATTGTCCATTCCAAACCTGAATTGAAACAATGGCTGCCGTTTGCCCATCAAGATGTTTCTTTGGAAACTTCTGAACAGAATGTCCTTAAGTCCTTTTCGGATTTCATTTTAAAAGAGGATATCAGACTCCATATTTATAGGAAAGAAGACGATCAATTCATCGGCTCCACCGGTCTGCACCGAATTAACTGGGATATTCCCAAATTCGAAATTGGCTATTGGATTGATACGAGATACAGTAAACAAGGCTACATAACGGAGGCGGTAGAAAAGTTAACCAAATTCGCCTTTTACCATTATGGAGCAAAGCGGGTCGAGATCCGCTGTGATCCTAATAATATCGCCAGCAAACGGATTCCCGAAAAGCTGGGGTATACCCTTGAAGGAATTTTGCGTAATGACTTTCTTAGTGCAGATGGCAAGGAAGTGCGGGACACCTCCATTTATGCAAAAACAACTAACTAAAAAAGCCCTGACAGATCTCCATCTGTCAGGACTTTTTTCAGGTTAATTCCTTTTTGACCTTTCCGTACTTTCCTCCGCCCCCCACTTCAAAAGATAGCGTCCCTTTTCTGGCAGAATCGATATAGCCCGCCAATTTTTCAGGAACGATTTCCTTGAGCTGTTCAAGCGTAACTTCATGTAGAATATTCATCTCTGTTCCAAATGCCACCAGCAGTTTTTCCATGGATTTAGGACCGAGTCCCGGGATGAAATCAAGTGGTACTTGGTGGATATACGGCGGCCTTTCCCTGCCATTTCTTCCGTCCGTCCCGGAAATGGAGAGCTCTTCAATCCTGGACGATACCCCTTTTATAATGGATTTATTACCGCATTCGGGACATTGTTCACTATCCCTCAATACCTGGTGTAAGCACCCTGAACATACAGTTTGATGATACTTTCCCAATAAGGGGTTCAATCCATAATTAACGGTCACCTTACGATTCCCTTTTTCTTTAAGGGCTTTTGCCAGCTCATTGAAACTTGGTTCCTCAAGCAGGACTTTTTGATATTCCCGAGCGATTTTCCCAAGCGAATGCGCATCGGAATTTGTTACGAATACATAGGAGTCCAACTCCTCGATATCCTTGACCATTTCTGTATCAGAACTTAAACCAAGTTCGATGGCATCAATTAGCTCCGGATCGAATACTTCTGTAAGACTGGATCGCACCCCTTTTCCATATAAGCTTTTAAATGGGGTGAAAACATGTGCCGGGATAAACAGGCCGCCCAGTGATTTCACGATCTTTTGCAGTGTTCTTCCATCACAATAAATCCTTTGGGAGCTCAAGGTAATATTTTTAACATGTCCGCTCATCCATGAGGAGAATTCCTTCATCGCTTTTATAGTGGGAAAATAAGCGAGGACATGGATCGGTCCATTACAATTCTGATCATAAATTTCAATCTCCGAGCCTGGAATGATGGTTGTATTCTTGTATTGAAGTCCGCCTTCAATCTTCTCCGTGATTTCGCCGTCCAGCATCCCCGCTTCGATTTCTTCGATAATTTCAGGAGAATGGCAATCGATTATCCCGATTAGATCAAGGCCCTTCCTTTCACTTGCCACTTGCAGCACATTGCTGAAGGTTAACGTTTTAGCACCTGTTATTTTCACGGCACTTCCGCTTCTCGTTCTGCCTATATGGATATGCAGGTCAGCGTAAAACTCTTTCATTTACGATTTCATCGCCTTTTTCAACTGTAGATACTGAACTGCATATGCCGTTTTGGCATCTTTGATCTTCCCTTCATCCATATAAGTTTGAGCTTCCTCCAGCGTGAGTTCAATCATCTCGACGAATTCATCTTCATCCAGCGGGGCTGCATTTTCTTTCTTTTTCAAATTGTGGGCCACATATAGGTGGACCAATTCATCGGCGAAACCTGGCGATGTATAGAAGGATATGATGTGCTCCATTTTTTCACATTCATAACCTGTCTCCTCTTCCAGCTCCCGTTTAGCCGACAGAACCGGTTCTTCGCCTTTTTCCAGCTTTCCTGCAGGAATTTCCACCAAGCTTCTCTCCAGCGCTTTACGGTACTGTTCAACCATGATGATTTTATTTTCTGCCGTGAGAGCTATGATGGCAACCGCTCCCGGATGCTTGATTATTTCACGTTTACCCGTTTTCCCATCAGGAAGCTCTACATCATCCACTTGCAGGCTGATTACCTTTCCTGTGAAGATTTTTTCCGAAGACAGCGTTTTTTCTTCAAATTTTTTCATCCTGACCACTCCTCTGTTCTAATTGCAGCATGATTCCTCATACATTTTACCATAATAGAGATGGAGGGCGATTTAATGAAAGTTTACGTACTGGAAAAAAGCGTTACTTTATCCGGAAAGAGTTGGGAAATCCTTCAAAAACTAAAACAATTGCAAAATCAATATGTCTATATCAATGATTGGATAGCCGACATACACGATCAGGTGCCGCCCACTCCTTTAAAACGGATCAAGTGAATTCTTTGAGTGAAATGGATTTCTCCTTTACAATGAAATGTAAGGGAGTGGATAACATGAAAAAACGCAGACTAGGAAATTCAGACTTGCTAGTTTCTGAAATCGGGCTCGGATGCATGTCATTGGGGACTGTTGAAAATCAGGCATCCGAAATCATACAGGCCGCTTTAGATGAAGGAATCAATTATTTTGATACTGCTGACTTATATGATTTCGGCATGAATGAAGAAATCGTCGGAAAGAATTTAAAATCGGTCCGCGATAAGGTATACATAGCCACCAAGGTCGGAAACCGCTGGAATGAAAACAAAGATTCCTGGAGCTGGGATCCATCTGGCGAATATATTAAAACGGCAGTAAAAGATAGCATAAAGAGATTGGGAACTGACTATATTGATCTTTATCAGTTACATGGCGGCACCATTTCAGACAATATCGGAGAAACGATAGAAGCATTTGAAGATTTGAAAAAAGAAGGCTATATCCGATATTATGGAATTTCCTCGATTCGTCCGAATGTGATCAAGGAATTCTCGGAAAAGTCTAAGCTTGATTCCGTGATGATGCAGTTTAATCTACTCGACCGCCGCCCAGAAGAGTGGATGTCCCTTTTGGCCAACAAACAGATCAGCATTATTGCCCGTGGCCCCCTTGCCAAAGGGCTGCTCAGTGAAAAAATGCTTGAAAAGGCAAATGAGGATGGATACCTTGACTATAGCTATCACGAACTTAAAGATTTGCTTCCGGAAATAAAGGACAAACTTTCCGATAGGAAGTTGAATGAAACGGCACTTCAATATGTATTGTCCCATCCAAGCGTCGCTTCCGTTGTACCAGGAGCAAGCTCAGTACAGCAGCTCCGTGAGAACTGCCAGGCCGCTAACAGTCCTTCACTGTCCAAAACCGAGTTGGATATCTTAAAGCAGTTGACCAAAGCGAACAAATATGAAAGTCACCGGGATTAAAAAGAATGGAACTAAACTAAATGTTTCAAATAAATTAGGCTGCACTATCTCCGTTTAAACAACGTGATAGGCAGCCTTTTTCCGTTCCAACGTTTTTTTCGCCATACTCTCTTCTGTACCGCTTTCAAGTTTCCGATCATTCTAATTCCTTTCCAAACCCATTTAACGGTTTTAAACTTTTCATTGGACATCCCAAAATTAATATTGTAAAATTCAGTTGTGCACAATTAAAAATAAAAATATAAGGGAGAAAAAATGATGACAAAAACATTATTTACAACGTCTGTAACAGTTGATGGCGGAAGAGAAGGAACGGCAATTTCTGCTGACGGCAACTTCACGGTTGATATTGCGATGCCTGGAACACCAAGGGCTAAACAGATGCCTGAAGCATCTAATCCGGAACAGCTTTTTGCAGCTGGATATGCTGCATGTTTTGATAGTGCTTTGCAATCAGTTGGTAAAATTGAACGCGTTCCCTTCGATTCCAAGGTCACCGCAAGCGTCAGCCTATTGATGGGTGAGATGCATCAGTACAGCTTGGCTGTAACTTTGGCTGTGAAGGGATCCGGGGTCGATAAGGCGACATTCGAAACCCTTGTTCATAAAGCACATCAAATGTGTCCTTATTCAAAAGCAATCAACGGCAATGTGGACGTCGCCTTTGAAATAGATGTAGATTAAATCCGACAAAAAGACGCTTGGGGAACCCCAAGCGTCTTTTCTTTGCTAAAATTGCTGTAAAGTTTTCAATAGTTGGAGCAGTGAAGCTTTTAAATCCTCAACCACCTTCTTATCATCACCCGACATAGCCGAAATGCGATCGGGAATGAAGCAGGCCTCTTCCTGTAAACCAAGTCCCTTTTCCGTCAGCTTGATCATGACAGACCGTTCATCTTCAGTCGAACGTTCACGGACAATCAAGCCATTCTGCTCCATTCGTTTCAACATGGGAGTAAGCGTTCCTGAGTCGAGGGCAAGGAGCTCCCCAAGTTTTTTTACTGTAAGTGTATCCTGTTCCCATAATAGAAGCAGGACAAGATATTGAGGATATGTCACTTCAAGTTTATCAAGCAGCGGTTTATATTTCTTCGTCATTTCCCGCGAACTTGCATAAAGCAGGAAACATAATTGGTCTTCCAGTACTTTTTCTATTTTATTTTGCATCATATCACCAGCTAATAGTAGTCCATCCGATATGAAAGCATATCGAACTTATCTTTAATATAATCGTTATACTTTATAAAATAAAGGAATATCAGCAAGGAATGGTCTTCCTGAACAGAAAAAGGGAGCCAGCCCACTTAAAACTTAAACTGCTCCCTGTCCTTCATTTATAGTTCTTCCAGTTCAGATTGCTTTCACCCAATAGTTCTTCAAATGATTTATTCTTCTCCCGCCGCTTTCTTTCTTCTCGTTTCTTTTCTTCTTCCGCTGCCCTTTTTTCTTGTTCAGCCTCATTAAGTTCCTTTTGCTTTTGACGAAGCTGGGACATGATATCTTGATTGATCATATCACCAAGTTTCAATGAAGATGAATCTTTATCTTGGTTTTTGCTTTGAGTTTGATTTCGCGGCTGTTTCTTTTTCATCCTTAAAACCTCCTGGCCCATTTATGAAATTATTATATCACGACTGCCGTTTTCCTCGTCATCGTTTTCAAACAGTGTTTTCCCATTTCCCACATGGTAAAATAAAGAAAATCAACCTAGGAGGACCTTTCATGAAGAAATGGTGGTTTACACTCGCCGGAATCCTATCGTATATCATCGGCGTCGGCATTTATTTTTCCAATCGGATCATGTACATGAAAAAGAAGGAAGATGATTTTATCCAGAATCGTGAAATCATGGCTAAACGCCTGATCCGGGAGGATTTTGATAATCTGCCTAAAACGGAAATTTGGGTATCGTCACCATCCGGATATTCCTTGAAATGCTTGTTTATCGAACCGCATGACACCAATAAGTGGGTGATCATTTCTCATGGTGTGACGGAAAACAAAGTCAATTCGATTAAGTACATGAATATTTTTCTTAAGCGGGGCTTCAACGCAATCATTTATGACCACCGCCGGCATGGGGATTCCGGTGGCAAGACGAGCAGTTACGGACATTATGAAAAATTCGACCTGAAGGCCGTAATCGATGAATTGAAAAGACGTAAAGGTCCCGACCTTCATATTGGCATTCATGGTGAATCCATGGGGGCCGTAACCCTGCTTTTATATGCCGGAATGCTTGAAGATGGTGCTGATTTTTACGTTGCCGACTGTCCATTTTCAAATTTCGAGGATCAAATCAAACACCAGCTCAAGCATGAAGTCCCATTTCCTTCCTGGACCGTGTTTCCGCTTGGGCGTACGTTCATCAAACTCCGTGACGGATATTGGACCAACGAAGTGTCCCCAATCGATTATATAAAAAATATCCGAAACCCGGTGCTCTTCATCCATAGTGAAAATGACAGTTTCATTCCCGCTTCCATGACAGCGGAATTATATGCAGCAAAAGAGGGCCCAAAGCAGCTTTACATCGCTAAAAAAGGGGCCCACGCTCAATCTTATAATGAAAATCCAAAAGAATATGAAGATCAAATCGATCAGTTTCTAAAACTTGTCTGAGAAGAAAAAAGAGGGTATCCAAGATCCCCTCTTTGCTTTTTAGTCAGATTTTATTAAAATAACTCATCCTTGGATTCAAGATTTGATTCGGACTTTTTAATTGAAAGCTGTTCGCTTCCGGAACAAAGTCTATTTTCATGACTTCATCAAGAAAAATCTTTTTTGATTTCTCCACATATAGTGGAATCCCGTTTGTTTCCACTTTTTCGGTACCTTCTTCAGGTTCGTTGACCCACCATAGCGCGGTCACACCGCTTACCACGCAGCCACAGCCATCAGTATCATATTTCAACTGTAAATATCCTTCTTGTCCCTGTACCTTATCGGCCATTTTCTCAGCCGCTGTTTCCGTCCATTCAATATACATGATTGTACGCCTCCCGATGTTTCCCCCATTATAAACGATAAATACGCTTCTGTTAAAGAAACTGCCTTCCTTTGCAAGCTTCAGCCGACACGAAAATCACTTTCTTCATTGACCGTGCTAACAAATGCCGATTCTCATACTCCTCCGTGATACCTTTCATCACGATGCCGTTTTGAAAGGCTGTCCCTTGGGAACAGCCCTTCCGCTCATCATTCCATTATCCTTACATCCGTGATATCGGAAAGCCTGATATAGTGAGCCTGCTGAAACCGATCGACGATATGAAGCTTTTGGGTGAGCTCATTATAATAATGGATCCTGCCGATTAACAGCTGATACCGGTTGCCTTCATAATGAGCAATCGTGACATCCTTTCTTTCCTCCATCGCTTCCCCCATTACCGCATTCATTTCTTCCAGTTGCTGCTCATCCAGGATGCGCTTCGTTTCATAGCCATCCTCCACCACCCAATCCCGAAGCATCTTCACATGCTCCGGCAACATCATCGATGTCCATTTGATACGGCCGCGATCACGTATCATTCTTTTCCCTCCCTTCAAAGTCAACCTTACGCCTTATGACCACCAAGCAGCTTGCTTCGGTAAACGGCTGTACCTGCTTCTGTATACGAAACGGCACGCAATAACGATTTGGCTCCATATTTATGGCGGATTCGATCAACCGTGTAACTCAATTCCCGCTTCTTCCAGCGCGAAGCATCGAATAAAGTCAGCTGCATTTCGTTATCATCCACAATATTCGAGAGCCTGACCTCTATGCTCCGAACCGTTTTTTGCTTATAGTTCTCATGAAAAAGCTCCAGGCAAACTTTATATAGCTCCATCGTAATGTTGGTCGGTTCGCTAATTGAACGCGAACGTTGGAAACCTCCGCCGAACTCATCCTTGCTGTAACCAATGCTTAGGCTCACCGTCCTTCCTGCCTTGCGATGGGTGCGTGCCCTTCTTCCAACTTCTTCGCAAATTTCCAGCATGACCTGCTTTACCTCATGCTCCTCCTTATAATCCCGCAGCAGGATTTGACTTTTACCGAAGCTTACCTGCCCTTCGATGATCGCTGCCCCCATATCGGATAAATCTATTCCCCAAGCATGGTGGTAAAGCTGATTGCCCATAATTCCAAACTTCGCTTCAAGTAATTCAAGATCATAATTGGCAAGCTGTCCAACCGTAAATATTCCCATTCCATGAAGGGTTTTTTCTACGCGCCTGCCGATCCCCCACATTTCACGAAGCGGGGAAATCGGCCAAAGTTTGCTTGGCACATCCTCATACTTCCATTCTGCAATCCCATTATGTTTGGCTTCCAAATCAAGGCAAAGTTTTGCCATAAGCATGTTCGGTCCAATTCCAATGGCACAGGGGAGCTGTAATTCCCGTTCGATTTCATCCTTTATCTTTTCAGCTATCATCCGGGCATCTCCCCATAAAGAAGCGGCACCATCGACTTTCACAAAACTTTCGTCCACACTATATACGTGAATCGCTTCTTTGGGCACATAACGGTTGAACAAGCGGGTGATTTCCGTCGAAACCCTTAAATAGGTCGCCATTTTAGGTTCAACGACGACAATCCTCGGATCATTCGGGATCTCAAACATCCGCGAACCTGTCTTGATGCCAAATTCCTTCTTCATCTTTGGAGAAGCCGCAAGCACAATGCTCCCTGTCCTCTTCAAATCACCAACCACCGCCAGATAACAATCAAGCGGGTCCAGACCAAGCATGACCGCTGAACAGCTTGCATAAAAACTTTTCATATCGATACACATAATTGATTGTTTCGGCATCGTCCCATAATCCATCACTTCTCACCCTAACAAGAATATATGTTCGCTTTTATTATATTCATAACTTTAACCGAATATACGTTCTTATTCAATGGAAGTTTTCATACAAATTTCTACTTTTTAATGTAATTTCCTTGAAAAATATAATAGATACTAAAAATGGTTAAAATACCATATTTAAACTGAATACCCAAATAGTTTTTTTAAAAAGAATCAATTCGTAGCTTGAATAATTTTTAATGGATCCTTATACTTAGTTTTTTTAATTTTTTTCACCCTTTTCAACAGTCTTTCGTCTATTTTAAATTTAGTCTTACTACTCATTTTTTGTAATAAAACTGTAACCAAAATTATGTCTAATTGTCATAATGGTATTGTAGGATAATATTGTTAAGAATATAGAGAGATAGATAGAGAGGAAATGAAAATTATGAAGAAATGGATCGCTTCAGCTGCTGTTGCTTCTGCCATGATGCTAACCCCGCTGCAAGCCTTTGCAAATATTGGAGATCAAACCCTCAGACCCGGAATGACACATAGTGATGTCAAACAACTACAACAACTTTTAAAAACCAAAGGTTATTTCACATATTCAGGTTCACTGACTACATATTACGGCACCTATTCTGTATCAGCAGTAAAAAAATTCCAAAAAGCCAAAGGACTGACTGCCGACGGAATTGCGGGCCGTAACACATTTAATAAGCTTGGTGTTTATAAGGTCAATAATACAAGCTTGATCAGCTATGCAAAAACCTTAATAGGCAAACCCTACAAATGGGGCGGAACAACACCAACTGGATTTGACTGCTCAGGCTTCGTCTATTACGTATTCCAGAAATCACAAGGAATCACCTTACCGCGTACAACATCCTTGCTTTATTCCAATACAGGTTTAAAAGTATCTTCACCATCTAAGGGTGACCTTGTATTCTTTGATACTTCTTCTGGAAGAACAGGGGTATCCCATGTTGGTATCTATATCGGAAATGGTCAATTCATCAGTGCTACTTCTTCTAAAGGAATAACCATCACGGATATGGATAATTCTTATTGGAAACCAAAATATTTAGGTGCGAAAACTTTATAAAATCCCATAAAACAACCGGACAGAATTCATAGTGATTCAGCCCGGTTGTTTTATTTTATATATAATATTTCATCCGTTAAATCCTCAACTGTCACCATGAATGAAGCGTCCAAGTTGGAACGGTTCATCATTTCGATATTATAAACATGCTCTGACGGTAAATGGACGACTTCGAGAACCATGAATCGCTGACTTTCCGCTTTACTGACATGATTGAGGGCAGCAGTGACCGCCCTTTGTTCGGCCAAGCTTTTTACATCCGACAAAACAAGAATCAGTTCCGCTTCCGCTTTCCCAGGAAATGCTTTCTTCACCCCGCCCCGGTGCCATGGTTTCACTTTCATCCCGATTTCCAGGTCGGAATAATCGAGAGCGTTACCATATTGATCTTGAATGGATGTATCAGTGGTCACCTTATAATACGTCCTTTTAATCAAAATCCTTTTATCGTCAAGATCCGTAATGAAACCTTCTTCCCCCTTACCGACGGCATCATCCCTGTTCCAATCAGGGGATTGACAGCTACCCAGAATAAAGGCAACGAATATGGATATATAAAGGTTTACAATCCTCTTCATACAAATCCCTCCTACTAGAAATAGACGGATCCCCCATGAAATAGTTACCAATTCATATGAAAACTTCGGTTATTTCAAAAAAGGGGAATGTCATCGACATTCCCCTTTTGCCTATTATTATATTAGACCATCTTTCGCCTTGTCCGACATCGAAAGTTGCTTACTTTTTAAAAAATGCTTTTTTTCCTAATGTTTCGGTGATTTTTGGAAACATGTTATACCATTTCCCAGCAAAATTCATCCAGCCAGGGAGATTGATTTCCCTCTTATTGGTCAGCATCGCCGCTACGATTTTAGCAGCGACATCTCCAGGCTTAAGCATGAATTTTTCAACATTTTTTAAATATGTACCTGATTCATCGGCAATGTTAAAGAAATTCGTTTCTATGGGGCCAGGATTAACGGTGGTCACAAAAACATGATCTTCCATCAGCTCAAGCCGAAGTGCGTTTGAATAGCCAAGAACCGCGAACTTAGTCGATGAGTACAATGTTGATTTAGGAGTGGCGATTTTACCGGCCTGTGAAGCGATATTGATGATATGCCCCGATTTTCTCTGCTTCATATACGGAAGAACCAGCTTTGTGCAGGCCATCAATCCAATGACGTTGACAGCAAACATTGCTTTCGTTTCATTTAATTCCGTATCCTGCGCTTCTTTAAACGTGCCGAAACCGGCATTGTTGACCAACACATCCACTTCACCTATTTGCGCATGGATGTCATTAAATACATTTGTCACCTGATCAGTGTCTGCCACGTCAAGCTTATAGGCATATGCATCAATTCCATATCGGGTGATCAATTCATTCCTTAGCTGTAGTAATTTATCCATACTTCTGGCCAAGAGGACGAGACGCCCCCCCTGCTTTGCACTTTGAATGGCAACTTCCTTGCCAATCCCTCCGGAAGCTCCAGTAATAACAATGACTTTGCCTTGCAACTTATTCAAAAAAGTGAGCCTCCTTGCGAACATTAAGCGATTGAATACAGAATGACCCCTGATTGAATTTCTGTTTCGACTTCACCCAAGTCTTCTAAATAGTCCAGCTGACCGACCGTTTCCGAAAGTGTCAGGCCCACTTCCTGAAGGTATACTTTCGGAAACAACTGCTGACATACTTCAAAGACCGATAAAGGCTTATCTTGAAGCATGCTTTTCACCTGCATGGCACGGTTATGCTGCCGCTCGAATCTATAGTGAATCAAGTCGGCAACCGCATCTCCATCCACTTCAGATCCATGTCCGGAGTAAACGGTGGATATGGAAAAATCCAATAATTTCTGAAGTGATGCATTATACTGCAGTAACGGACGAGGCCTCATGCCTCCGGGAAGTAAAGGTGGTTCCATTAATGGATTAGGTGAAATCTTGGCAAGCAAATGATCGCCAACGATCATGACCCCGTCACTTTCGCGGTAAAAGGATAAATGGCTTTGCGCATGCCCTGGAGTCTCGATCACTTTCCAGCCTGGAAGACCAGGGAGTTCATCTCCCTCAGCCAAATATCCATTCAGCTTCCGTTCACTAAGGAAACTGATTTCGTCGCGATTGTGGATCAGTTTATTTTTCAGCTCTTCTGCCACTCCGAACTTTGCGGCATAATCAAGGAAAAAACGATTATGGGTTTCTAGGAATTCATCACTGATGGTCAGCCAGCGCTGATTGTTTTTGTGTCCATAAACCGGGATCTCTTTTTCAAAGAAATCGAGTCCACCAGCATGATCAGGATGATGATGGGTTAAAATGATTTGTTCGATATCAGTCAGTTTCAGGCCCAAATCCCCAAGCCCATTAGTCAAGGCTTCTTTTGATCGTTTTGTTTTCACTCCAGTATCGATTAGCGTTAAAGCATCCCCTTTAACTACATAAACATTCACATCACCCACTGCAAACGGCGTAGGCAAAGTAATTTTTGCAATATCTCCATTCCAATTCACCATAATCTTTTCCACCTTAGAAAATTATATTTATATAAAACTTTTTATACACTAAACAGAATTCTAAGTATACTTATCATGTATAATTACCATTTTACATGTATTTTTAATTACTGTCATTATTTTCACATAATTCATGTCTATTTTTTCTCGTCCATGCATATATTATCATTGACAGAGTGCTAATTTATCCTTCATAATCACAAGTAATTAAAGACGGCATGGCTTTGATTAAGGCCAAGTAAATTATTGATGGCGTAAAGAGAGTGAAGCTCGGAATGTGCTGAAAGGCTTCATCGCCCCCTCATTATTGAACCTACCTTATGAGCCTTCAGGAAAACCTGACGTAATTCCCGCGTTAGAGGATTCAAGTGCAGCTTTTCTGTTTATTTATTATGGGAAAGTTGAACAAAGGTGGTACCACGGAAGCTAGACCTTTCGTCCTTTATTGGATGAGGGGTCTTTTTGTTTTTTAAAAAAAGGCCGAAAACTTTAAAAGAAAAAGGAGCGGGAAATATGAAGAAAATCGCATTTATCGGAGCTGGATCGATGGCAGAAGCAATCATTTCGGGGCTGGTGACCCAACAGGTAATTGAACCGGCAAATATTTTTGTAACAAATAAATCAAATGATGATCGGTTCGATTATTTAAAGAACCAATATGGTGTAACTGCCACAAGATCGCTGCAGCTATTAGTACAGGATGCCAACCTTGTCGTGCTGGCGGTGAAACCGAAAGATATTTTAGAAACAATGCAATCAATAAAAGAATATATTCGTGAAGAAATGCTGTTCATTTCCGTTGTTGCCGGGGTCCATACAACAAGCTTGGAAGGTATCGCCAACAAACGGTTCTCGATTGTCCGTGCCATGCCTAATACATCGGCAGCTGTAGGAAAATCAGCAACGGCCCTTGCGGCTAACTGTCATACGAAAGAAGGGCAATTACAAACGGCGATTACCCTTTTTGAAACGGTAGGTACAGTGGCAGTTGTCGAAGAAACCCAGCTAGATGCGGTAACAGGCTTATCTGGCAGCGGTCCGGCTTATATTTATTACTTGGTCGAGGCATTGGAAAAATCAGCAGAAAAAATAGGTCTCGATTCCGAAACCGCTAAGCAATTGATTCTCCAGACACTGATGGGTGCGGCCGATATGTTACAGAAATCACCTAAAACGCCTGCCGTACTAAGAAAGGAAGTAACTTCACCAGGCGGAACGACTGAAGCAGGTCTGAAAGCACTTCAAGCACATCAGGTGGAAGAAGCATTCATTGCCTGTGTACAAGAAGCGACTGAGCAATCGAAGCGGATGGGCAATCAAATAAGTAAAGAACTAGCCAAATATGTCGTTTCGCAGTAAGGCATGATGATGATCGGCTGTTGCAAGGCAACAGCCCTTTTTTCTAAGGGGTAATCTTTCCGTAGTGTGCGTTACTTTATAATCAGCATATCATTTTCATCAAAACTCCAATCCTTCGAATACGCAACCTCCCAATAGTAACCATCGGGGTCTGAAAAATATCCGCTGTACCCTCCCCAAAAAACATCCTGGGGTGATTTCTCGATTGTTCCCCCGGCCTTTTCAGCTTTGTTGATCACATCATCCACTTCTTCAATTGATTTAGCATTATAAGCAAGCGTAAGTCCCGGGAAACCATTTTTCTTAGGCGGTTCTTTCTCATTGATGTCTTTTGCTAGCTCCTCTAAAGGATACAAAGCAAGTTTCGTTCCGGCATTATTAAAAAAAACGATTGCGGGTTCGTCCTCTTTAACCGTTGTATGAAATCCCAACCCGTCCCGGTAAAACCTTAATGATTCAGCAATATCCCTGACACCTAAAGTTATAATATTGATCCTGTTCATACTGGTCCTCCTTTTTCATGTTTTAAGGGTAAATTCGACATCTGCATCACATTTCCCTTTTTAGCTTGTTTACCATCATCCATGCCATCACAAATGCTTCTAAAAGTTCCTAACAACGCTACCATTTGCAAAAAGCTGTCCACAGGGAATTCCACCTTGGATTGCCCCTCATGCAAATTACGTAGGAATTCCACTTTCTTTGCCGAATGAATACATGTTTTGTCAACTGTAAAGGAATTTCCTTATACTTATCGAATTCAACAACCAAAAGGGGGAATCTCGATGAATACAAGTGCAGTTGCCCGGTTACTGAATGTTTCCCATAGTACGATTCAACGCTGGGTCACCCAATTGAACATGGAAGTAGAACGGAATCAGCTTGGCCACTACCAGTTTTCGGATGAAGACATTGCATTATTGAGAAAAATCCAAGATCAGCTGAACGAGGGCATCATTCTCCAAAAGGTCAGCATCTCAGAGAAGAAGCTTAGAAAAGCAACCATCCAGAAACACTCCGAACCGAATGATCAACTGCTTGAACGGGTCAACAGGCTTGAAAATGGCCTGAAAACAAAAGCGGACGATGTTGTATCTTATCAGCTTTTACAGCACAGAAGTGAAATGGAAGAAATGCACAAACTCGTTAAGAAGCTTGAAGCCCGTATCGAAGCGCTAGAAAAACCAATGGGTCAAAACTTTGATTATTTCCTCGCGGCTGAAGAAGCTGCTGCCACTAAAAAGACGAAGAAAAGGCCATTCATAAAAATGATTTTTGGAAACAGAAAGAACGATAGTTCATCATGGAGCACAGCCGACAGCGATTGACATCGTTTTTCAAGATCACTCATGAACACCCACGATAGCCATTTTTCTTAAGCAAAACATTTCTTCAGTAACAGGACTTCAGTAATAGGACCTGACCTTATTAATTACCCCAAAATAAAAAGGCCCTGACCCAATATTAATCTATCTGGGTCGGGCCTTTTCATCATCTTAAATCAACACTGCACGGTCATTGAGCATTTTTTCGCCTTTAATGCGCTGGAATTCGTTAAGCAGTTTTTCGACGGTTAGCTTCTGCTTTTCAGCGCCTCTGGCTTCAAAAATGATCTGTCCCTTATCCATCATAATCAAGGAATTTCCAAGATCGATTGCCTGCTGCATATTATGAGTCACCATCAACGTCGTTAACTGGTTATTTTCGACGATTTCCTTCGTCAGGTTTGTAACGAGCTCTGCCCGTGAAGGATCAAGTGCTGCTGTATGTTCGTCAAGTAGCAGGATTTTAGGGTCGGTGAAGGTCGCCATCAGCAATGATAGTGCCTGGCGCTCCCCTCCTGATAATAATCCCACTTTTGCAGTCATCCGATTTTCCAAGCCTAAATGAAGGGTGCCCAAACACTCTTTAAAAAGTTCTTTCCGTTTTTTTGTCACCCCAAAGCCTAAACCTCTTTTATTGGTTCTGCCATAGGCAATCGCCATATTTTCTTCAATAGTCATATGTGGTGCCGTCCCCAGCATGGGATCCTGAAAAACACGGCCAATCATTTTGGCACGGGCATGTTCTTCAATGGCCGATACGTTTTCACCATCGATGATGACTTCACCTGCATCAGGGAGAATTTTACCGGAAATCATATTCATCAACGTCGATTTACCTGCTCCATTACTTCCGATGACTGTTACAAATTCACCTTTTGTCATCTGCAGTTCCAGATTTCCAAGGGCTAACTTTTCATCTGGCGTTCCCTCATTGAAAACTTTATAAATCTGATTTAACTGAAGCATATTCTTCCCTCCCTTTCGGTAAAGTCCCATCATGGCGCATCTGTATTTCTTTAAGCCGCCTTTTCTTCCGGGTTTTTTCCTTTTGCTTATCAGAAATTTTAGGAATGACAAGTGCCCCGACCACAATAAGTGCCGTAATTAATTTAACATCACCCGTTTCAAGGAATTCAACGCGAAGTGCCAAAGTTACGACGATTCGGTAAATGATCGCCCCTCCTATGACTGCCAGCGTAGCACGTGCAATCGTTTTTGCACCAAATAGAGCCTCACCGATTATGACGGATGCCAATCCGATGACAATGATTCCAATCCCCATGCCTATATCGCTAAAACCGTTATATTGGGCAACCAAGGATCCCGAAAAAGCCACTAGTGCATTTCCGATTGCAAGTCCCAGGATCTTCATGTTGCCGGTATGGGCGGAAAAACTCTTGACCATGGCCTCATTATCACCAGTCGCCCGTAAGGCAAGACCAATTTCCGTTTTTAAAAAGGCTGACATTCCTGCTTGGATGACTACAGCCACAATCAGCATAACGATTAATATGGCCCACGTTTTCGGCAGGCTGTCACCGAGACCCACGAATGATAAAAGACCATTCAACAAATTGTCCAACCCGGTGCCAGCCCAGGCATCCTGGATATTCGTGACAATGGTTGTTTGGGAAAGCAACGGAATGTTGGATGCACCCATGATCCTCAAATTGATCGAGTAGAGCGCAATCATCATTAAGATACCCGCCAAGAGAGGATTGATTTTCCCTTTCGTATGCAGGAACCCCGTTATCGTCCCAGCGATGAACCCTGCCACCATGGCACTCAACGTGGCAACGATCGGCGAGTAACCGTTAACGATCATAATCGCGGCAACAGAGGCCCCTGTCACAAAACTGCCTTCCACAGTCATATCCGGGAAGTCGAGAATCCTGAATGTTAAATAAACACCTAGTGCCATGATCGCATAAATCATTCCCGACTCAAAAGAGTTGAATAAGGCTGAGAACATTTTTTTCTTCCTTCCCCGAACAAAAGCAGAGTTTATTTTACAAACTCAGCATCTGCTTTCCATTCTTCTTTTATTTCAACACCCATATCTTTTGCTGCTTTTTCATTGATGACCAATTTCAGTTTTTGTGGATATTGAACCGGGATATCTCCAGGTTTTTTACCATCCTTCAGGATTTCAACCGCTTTTTGCCCCGCTTCATAACCAATGTCATAGTAACTGAAGCCATATGCTGCAAAACCGCCAGCATTCACGGAATCAAGTTCGCCGACAAACAATGGGATATCTTGATCATTTGCCACGGAAATGACCGATTCCAATGCCGAGACAACTGTATTATCAGTAATGATATAGAAAGCATCCGCTTTTCCGATTAAAGATTCCGTTGCCTGTTTAACATCCGCTGAAGTCGAGACGGATGCTTCCACGACTTTCAAACCAGCTTTTTTCGCTTCCGCTTTCACATTCTTTATTTGGATGACTGAATTTTGCTCCCCTGTATTATAGACAGTTCCAATTGTCTTCGCCCCAAGCTCTTCCGCTAGGAATTTCATTGACTTTGCAATGGCTTCAGGATGGGAATCCGTCGTACCCGTCACGTTTCCGCCTGGTTTTTCCAAAGAAGTAACAAGTTCACCCGCTACAGGATCGGTAACAGATGTAAAGACGATCGGGATATCCTTGGTCGCATTTAAAGCACTTAGAGCACTAGGAGTCGAATTGGCAAATATCAGATCCACTTTATCCCCAACAAAGTTATTGGCAATCGTCTGACTGTTGTTTTGGTCACCCTGTGCAATTTGAAGATCATATTTGGCATTGATGTCACTGTCCTTCAGTGCCGCCTGGAATCCTTCATATGCTTGATCCAGGGAATCATGCTGAACGATTTGCGTTACCCCAATGTTGAAGGTATCCTTTCCGCTTTCATCCTTTGCCGTATCTTTTTCCTTGTCATTTCCACACCCAGCCAATAATAAACCTGCGACCAATGTCATGGCTGCTGTTGAATATAATTTCTTTTTCATATTTTCCCCCCGCTTTTTCCTTATTTAAAATAATGTTTTTCTAATGATGCCAGCTATTTTCGCTTTTATTTCCTAAATTATAATCGTTTAGTCCCAATTATTCCAATATATTTTTTAACTTTTTAGAATTTTTTGAGTTCTAAAGATAAAACATGAAAAAAGCTGCTGTGAAAGGTAAGGTAACTTTCACAGCAGCTTTTTGAAAAATCAGTGTTCGACGACCTGGCTGACAATTTCGGTAACTGTAGCACGATCAATTTTTTCTTTGCCTTCTTTTAGGGCTTTCAATGTGGCTTTTGCCAATTCCAAAGGTATTTTACAGAATTGGATGATCTCTTTCGTTTCAATCTCTCCAATGTACGCATCGGCTAATGCAAGATTATGTTCCGTATGGGCAAGCATCTCGTCGAAACCCCAGCCATCCGGATAAAAGTTCACACCACGTTCTGCATCTTCCTCACGGTTTCGCAGGATATTGACCGTTTGAAGTCCACGGCCAAATGCGATGGCAAGTTCACGGTCCGTTTCGGTTCCATCGTACCAGTTCCACATATCGGACAGCATGACCCCCACTAAACCTGCAACATAATATGTGTAATCATCGAGTTCCTCTTCATTATGGATTTGCCAGTCCTTAGTAACCCATTTTGCCATTCCTTCGGCCATTTCCTTAGTCGACTCCAAGACTTTGGATTTTGCACCGGGAGGACAAAATTCAATCCAGTCCGAAAGAAACAGGGTCACCTCGGGCAGATCATCCTTATATGGTTCAAATAACGATTGAAGATCTTCTTCCCTGAAATCAGCATCAAGCTCACTAAGGGCCTGTAACAGGGAAACCTTAATATCTGCTGGAAGACCTGGGTGGTCCTCGATCTCATCGATGGCGCGCATGCAAAGGTATGCAGCTCCAATGGCCTCTTGTAATCCCTTTGGAAGATAGCTGATCGGAATGAAAAAAGTCCGGCTTGTTTTTAGGAGAAAATCCATTGCTTTAGTATGTAGGGCACTTTTGTCAGTCATATTTACACTCCTTTAAATATCCAATGAACAATTGATTAATTATATCAAACATTAGCTTTGATTTCAGCTGCCCGATTCCTCTGAATACAAAGGAATTTTAATGGCCATTAGATCTTCACCCATAATCGTGTTTGGAAAAATCGCATTGCTTTCCTCTTTTAGCCTCTCGGCATCCTCCGGAGTATACCGTGAGCTGATATGCGTAAGGATTAGATGCTTAGCTCCCGCTTTCAAAGCCGTTTCTGCAGCCTGAACGGTGGTCGAATGATAATAGGCTGATGCCATTTCCGCTTCTTCCGCTGAAAATGTAGCTTCATGAACAAGGTAATCCGCCGATTCAGCAAGAATGAGCGCATTGCTGCACATTCTTGTATCACCAAGAATCGTGATGATCCGGCCTTTTTGCGGAGCACTGAGATAGTCCTTCCCATTTAAGACACGGCCATCATCGAGAGAGACCGTTTGCCCATTTTTCAATGCTTTAAAAAGAGGCCCCGGCTTCACACCTTCAGACCGCAGCCGGTCGACCAGTAAGCTTCCCGGACGATCTTTTTCCACAATCCGGTAACCGATGCTGTAAATGCCATGATCAAGCGACATGGCCGTCACTGTGAATTGTTCGTCCTCAAACACTTCGCCTTCTTCTATTTCGATGATTTCCAAGGGATATTTTAAATGAGTTCCACTCACCTGTAAGCTCGTCATAATAAATGCCTCTATGCCTTGTGGACCATATACGGTCAATTTATCCACTCCGCCCTGAAAAGATCTGCTGCTTAAAAATCCAGGTAGTCCGAAGATGTGATCACCATGTAAATGGGTGATGAAAATTTTTTCAACCTTTCGCGGTTTGACTGCCGTTTTTAATATTTGATGCTGTGTTGCTTCCCCACAATCGAATAACCAAACCTTCCCACGTTCTTCCAATAATTGAAGGGCGATTGATGTCACATTACGCGCTTTAGCCGGAACCCCAGCGCCTGTACCCAATAAAACGAAATCCACTCATACTACCTCCGTTGCAAATACTTTATGACTTAACTATAGCATAACCAAGGTGCTCTTTCATTTATGACCCATTAAAACAGAAACCAAATTAAACTTTTAATGAAATATAGAGAAAAAATGCGCAAATTGATTGCTTTGAGGGAAAGCTAAACGTAAAATTAGAAATTGGTACACATTCGGGAATTCCAACTTTATAGACAGATTTAACGGAAAGTTGAGGTTTTAAACATGACAGAAAACAATAAACCCACAGCATTGATCATGATTTTTGGTGCTACCGGAGATTTAGCGAAAAGGAAATTGTTTCCTTCCATATATCGACTATTTCAAAAAGAGAAAATCAATAAGTTCGCCGTCGTTGGAGTGGCAAGGAGGCCATTGACGAACGAGGAGTTTCAAACAAGTGTCAAGGACTCGATACTTACGTTCGGACATGCGGAAGAAAAGGTCGACGAATTCATTTCCCATTTCCATTATCACTCCCACGACGTTTCCAGCTCGGAATCATACCTGCAGTTAAAAGACATTGCCGAAAAATTAGACGGACAATATCAATTAGAAGGAAACCGGATCTTCTATTTGGCGATGGCGCCTGAGTTTTTCGGAACGATTGCCGAACAGATTAAAGCACAAGGCCTGAGTGACACGGATGGATATAAGCGCCTGGTCATAGAAAAGCCATTTGGACACAGTTTCGAAACAGCACAAAAATTGAATGAGCAGATTCGAACTGCATTCGCTGAAGATGAAATCTACCGTATCGATCATTATTTAGGTAAGGAAATGGTACAAAATATCGAGGTCATCCGTTTTTCCAATGCCCTATTCGAGCCGCTTTGGAATAACAGATATATATCAAACATCCAGGTTACTTCAAGCGAAACACTTGGCGTTGAAGAACGCGGGCGTTATTATGAAACCAGCGGTGCCCTAAGGGATATGGTCCAAAACCATCTGCTGCAAATGGTGGCCTTGCTAGCCATGGAGCCTCCGATCGCTTTGACGACGGAAGAGATTCGAAGCGAAAAAGTGCGGGCATTGCGTTCACTTCGACCAATGAAAGTGGACGAAGTCAATCAATACTTCGTCCGAGGCCAGTATGGTGAAGGAACGATAGACGGTCAAACACTTCCGGCCTACCGCAATGAACATAACGTAAATCCGGAATCAAACACAGAGACCTATGTTGCGGGTAAATTGATGATTGATAACTTCCGATGGGCCGGTGTTCCTTTTTATATCCGCACCGGTAAGAGAATGGATGTCAAATCAACGAATATCGTTGTTCAATTCAAAGATATCCCAATGAACCTGTATTATAAAACGGAAGAAACACTGAACCCGAATCTTCTCGTTATCAATATCCAGCCTGACGAAGGTATCACATTGTACCTGAATGTGAAGAAATCCGGGACGACATCCAATACAAAGCCAATGAAGCTGACCGTCTCGAACAAAGGGATCGAACACATCAATTCTCCCGAGGCATATGAAAAGCTACTGTTTGACAGCATGCGCGGGGATGCTACAAACTTTACGCATTGGGACGAGGTTGCCCTCTCATGGAAGTTCGTCGATACCATTTCCAATGCATGGGAAAACACTAAAGACGAGTCTTTCCCTAACTATGAAGCTGGATCCACAGGTCCACTTGCATCCGATGAACTCCTGGCAGAAGATGAACATATTTGGTGGCAAGTCAAGAAAAACGAAAAATGATTGAAATGAAGAAGGGACGCAGATTTGAATCTGCATCCCTTTTTCATTCATGAAACACTCTTCCTCAGCAATTTATCACGGATAATATGATACATTTCCTTGGGCTTAGACATTTCTTCCCCCACTTCCGAATTGAGCCAAAATGAAACACCGAATTCTAAGGCGATGAAAAATAAAAATATGGCTACAGCCCACCAGATGATGAACATAAGTCACCCGCTCCTTCTCTCTTCTATCTGCCTACTTGTATCCTACGGTCCGTCCATCTCTTTCAATGTTTATATTCCTCTTTTCGCAGGTGTTTAAACCTAAAAAGCATGGATGAATGACATACATCATACTATGTTTTTCCTAAAAAAGGTAAATTAATTGGAACTATTTACAACTAGTTCATCTTTACCATTTTAACCCTTCCAACCTCTTTATAGAAATAGAATGGTAAGTCCTTGCTAAGGTTACACTAGAAAAGGCGCCAGTGACGGCACCACTAACTTCGATGTGGAGGGATTAAACGATGGACATTCGTGAAGGATTAATTCCAACAGCCTTGGGCACAGCCGTGACAGCTGCGGGTTATGCAATGAAGCAGACCCGTGGCTCAAACAAAATGGTAGCTAATACGGTTTTTGGTTTCGGTCTGGCACATGTTGTATTAGGGGTCATTGACCTTGTAGAGCATCGGAGATAGTAAAAAAAGAGGGCGCCAAGCGCCCTCTTTTTTTACTACAACTGGATCCCGAAACAAAAAAGCCGGTTTAAAAGGGAATCCCCTTCAAAGCCGGCTTGAACTTTTTATTTTTCCATCCATTCGGTATGGAACGTTCCTTCTTTATCAATGCGTTGATAAGTATGAGCTCCAAAATAGTCACGCTGTGCCTGAATAAGATTAGCTGGCAGCGTTTCTGTACGATAGCTGTCGAAATAGGCAAGTGCTGATGACAAGCAAGGAACCGGGATTCCATTCATCACTGCCGTTGATACTACCTCACGCAAAGCTCCTTGATAGCTTTCGACGATTCCTTGGAAGTAAGGATCTAGAAGAAGGTTGTTCAAGTTCGCTTCACGATCGTATGCTTCCTTGATTTTTTGGAGGAATTGTGCACGGATGATACATCCGCCACGGAAAATCATCGCGATGTCCCCATATTGCAAGTTCCAGTCATTTTCTTCCGATGCTGCTTTCATTTGTGCAAATCCTTGTGCATATGAACAGATTTTGCTCATATAAAGTGCTTTACGGATACTTTCGATCAAAGCCTTTTTGTCGCCTGTAAATGATTCGGCTTTTGGCCCACGAAGGATTTTACTCGCTTCAACACGCTCGTCCTTGATTGCTGAAATAAACCGGGCGAATACGGATTCCGTAATGATTGGAAGCGGAACACCAAGATCAAGCGCACTTTGACTTGTCCATTTCCCAGTACCTTTTTGGCCAGCTTTATCTAAAATGACATCGACCATCGGCTTGCCGGTTTCTTCATCATATTTTTTAAATATATCAGCAGTAATTTCAATTAAATAGCTATCAAGTTCCCCTTCATTCCATTCAGAGAAGACTTCATGCAATTCTTGAGCAGATAATCCAAGAAGATTTTTCAGAAGGAAATAAGATTCGGAAATCAATTGCATGTCTCCGTATTCAATACCATTATGTACCATTTTAACATAATGACCTGCCCCATCCGGTCCGATATACGTGCAGCAAGCATCCCCATCGACCTTAGCTGAAATGTCCTTCAAGATCGGTGCAACCAGTTCATATGCTTCTTTTTGACCTCCAGGCATGATGGATGGACCTGTCAGAGCTCCTTCTTCCCCTCCTGACACGCCTGTACCGATGAAATGGATGCCAAGCTTGCTTAACTCCTCATTGCGGCGCTGAGTGTCCTTGAAGAAGGTATTCCCTCCATCAATAACGATATCACCTTTTTCAAGTAACGGTTTTAACTGCTCGATTGTTGCATCCGTTGCCGCTCCTGCTTTAACCATCAATAAAATTTTGCGGGGTGTTTCCAAAGAATTGACGAATTCTTCAAGCGTATAAGCGGCTGTTACGTTTTTGCCTTCCGCTTCCTTCATCATTTCGTCCGTTTTTGATCCTGAGCGATTATACACGGAAATTGAATATCCCCTGCTTTCAATATTAAATGCAAGGTTCTTGCCCATTACGGCTAGTCCGATAACGCCAATCTGCTGTTTTGTCATGATTCATCTTTCCCTTCTCTATATCTTTACACAGCCTGTACGCTAATCTTTGTCAAAAGAAGGATCATTCCTCCTGGTTTGCTCAAAGAAATCTTTACTGAAGCTAGTGTCTGTTCCAATTGAACGATTTTTCAAGGGTAATCCCTTTTTAATAATATTTTCTCCGTACTTATTTTGCAAGTGTTCCATCGCTTCATACAGAGGTTCTTTTTCTGCATCCTCTTGAAAGGAGAAAATATCCAGTTGCTTGAAGGCCGACTCTTTTTCGATGACATCATAGGCAGTGACACCAAGAAGCCTGATTCCTTCCCCATTCCAATTTTTCATGAATAGATCGATAGCTCCATCCAAAATATCCTTTTTTTCAAAAACTGGATTAGGAACCGTTCTGCTTCTCGTTATAGTGCGGCGGTCTTTGTAACGGATCGTCACACCTATTTTTTGACCAAGCAGGCGTTTATTTCTCAAACGGACGGCTACCTTGCCGGAAAGCTTATCCAATACACCAATCAGTTCTTTTTGATTGGCAGAGTCATGCGGAAGAGTTGTCGAGTTCCCAATGCTCTTATGCTCAAAAATCGCTTCGGGATCCACTACTCTGGGGTCGATTCCATTAGCCCTATCTTTCAAACGGATGCCATTGATACCAAGTAGCTGTTTAAGTTGACTATCATTGGCGTGTGCTAGGTCCCTTATCGTCTTTATCCCGATAGTTTGAAGCTTTTCCGAGGTCTTATCCCCGATGCCGTGCATTTCGCCAACTTGTAAAGGCCAGAGCTTTTCCGGAATGTCCCGTTTCCTTAACACAGTGATTCCCATAGGTTTCTTCATATCGGAAGCAGTTTTGGCCAAAAACTTATTAGGGGCAATCCCGATGCTGCAAGGGAGATCCATCGTATTAAAAATTCTTTCCTGAATGCTATTGGCTATATCTAAAGGCGAACCCAACTCGGCGCATTCACTAATATCCAGATACCCCTCATCAATCGAAACCGGTTCAACCATCTCTGTATATTGCCTCAATACATCGAAAATAGCCAGTGATGCCTTTCGATAGCGCTCGAAATTCGGTTTCTGAATGACTAATTGAGGACATAGTTTTTTTGCCTGCCAAATCGGCATGGTCGTTTTAACCCCGAACTTCCTCGCCTCATAGCTGCAGGTGACGATTATCCCCCTTCTCTCTTCAACATTGCCCGCAATGGCTAGCGGTTTGCCTTTCAATGAAACATCATATGACATTTCCACTGAAGCATAGAAACTATTCATGTCTACATGGAGAATGACCCTGCCATTTTTGGGATACATGTCCTTCATGTTTGACCGTCACATCCTTGTAAAAATAAGAAACACCGGATTATAGGGACAATAAAAAACCATTTCTATTAAGGTACCCCTATTTATCTTTGGTAACCTCGGTGAAAGATGCTCCACTCCAAGAAAAACAGCCATCATGTCATTGATGACTGTAATCCTACAATACTTTGAACGCCTTCCAAATATATACGAGTTCTTGCTGATCAATGTCGTAATCAAACGGCAATACCGATTACTTAATAAGGCACCGTTCAATGGGTATAAATCAAGAATTTCACGGGTTCAATCGAAAAGGCATATCCCTTATCCTTCGCAAGAAATGCGACCACCTTTTCGATTCACTCAGGAAAACTCCTACATTACACTGTCATATTGCAGGTGATTATTCCCCTGATACTTCTTTGATGATAGCGACGACCATTTCAGCTAGCTTCGTTAATTCCTCAACCGGAATTCTTTCATTCGTAGTATGGATATCTTCATAGCCCACTGCGAGATTGACAGTAGGGATGCCAAAGCCTGCAATGACATTCGCATCGCTTCCTCCGCCGCTTTTAACCAGCTCGCATGGACGGCCGATTTTCTCTGCTGCCTTCCTTGCAATTTCGACTACATGATCACCAGCACCATATTTAAAACCAGGATACATGACGTTAACTTCAACTTCAGCACGTCCGCCCATTTCAATGGCTGCAGTCTCAAATGCCTCTTTCATTTTCGCTACCTGTATTTCCATTTTTTCAGGAATCAAGGATCTTGCTTCTGCAAGGATTTCCACATGGTCACAAACAATATTGGTTTGCTGTCCACCCTGGAAACGTCCGATATTGGCTGTCGTTTCCTCGTCGATTCTGCCTAATGGCATTCTAGAGATTGCTTTGGCAGCGATCGTAATGGCCGAAACGCCTTTCTCAGGAGCGACACCAGCGTGAGCAGTCTTGCCTAAAATGGTTGCAGACACTTTCGCCTGAGTAGGTGCAGCAACAACCACATTGCCCACTTTTCCATCACTATCAAGTGCAAAACCGAATTTAGCCGTTACAAGGGAGCGATCCAATGCCTTTGCACCAACCAAGCCAGATTCTTCACCGACTGTTATGATGAATTCGATTGTTCCATGTTCGATATTCTGTTCTTTCAACACTTTAAGCGTTTCTAGCATGACCGCTAATCCAGCTTTGTCATCCGCCCCTAAAATGGTCGTTCCGTCTGACACTATGTATCCATCTTTGATGGAAGGCTTGATTCCGTTCCCTGGAACAACCGTATCCATATGGGAGGTGAAATAAATGGTATCTACGCCTTCTTTCATTCCTTTTAAAGTACATACTAAATTCCCTGCACCATGACCGGTAACTGCTGTTGTATCATCTTCAAAAACTTCTACACCCAGTGCCCCGAATTTTTCTTTCAGCACTTTGGCGATGGCTGCTTCATTTTTCGTTTCGGAATCAATCTGCACCAATTCCATAAATTCATTAACTAAACGTTCTTCATTAATCATAAAATAAAACCTCCAAAAAAGTTTTCCTCTTTAATTATACTTCTAAAAGCCGCGCCCCGGCAAATAATGTGATAGGAAGAACCCAGCCTGATAAAACATGCTGGTCATTTCCCTGCCGGAGGGCCTTGTTAAAAAGATGAATGAAGACTTAAATATTGTTTTCTTTAAAATGATAGCTTCCCAGTATGGAAAAGAGCCCAAAACAGATGGTTTGGGCTCTTTTCCATGTTGATCACAACGGGATATTTCCGTGTTTTTTCCATGGTCGAGTTTCTTTTTTGTTGCGCAGCATTTCTAGAGATTGAATGATCTTAATCCTGGTTTCACGGGGATCAATAACATCATCCACCATTCCAAGACTTGCGGCAACATATGGATTGGCGAACTTCTCACGGTATTCTTCAATTTTAGCTGCACGTGTCGACTCTGGATCTTCGCTATTTTGTATTTCACGGGCAAAAATGATATTTGCCGCTCCAGCAGAGCCCATTACCGCAATTTCAGCATTCGGCCATGCAAACGTAAGATCCGCACCGATGGATTTACTATTAAGTGCCACGTAAGCTCCTCCGTATGCTTTACGCAGGATGATCGTCAATTTTGGTACTGTCGCTTCCGAATAAGCATACAGGAGCTTTGCACCATGGCGAATGATCCCGCCATGTTCTTGTTTAACGCCCGGGAAAAAACCCGAAACGTCTTCAAACGTAATTAGCGGAATGTTAAACGAGTCACAGAAACGAATGAAACGGGCAGCCTTATCTGATGAATCAATATCAAGCCCCCCTGCCAACACCTTTGGCTGGTTACAGACAAGCCCCACTGATTTCCCTTTGATGCGCGCCAAGCCGACAACTATGTTTTTTGCAAAACCCTCTTGAACTTCCATAAAGGAATCCTCATCGACAACCTGCTCCAATACTTTCCGGACATCATATGGACGGATCCCTTCATAAGGTACTACATCCGTTAAGTCCGGACGGTAGTCATCTCCATCGTCAGCTTCCAAAACCGGCGGCTTCTCTTCATTATTTTGTGGAAGATAGCTCAGGAGGCGTCTAACGTCTGCCAGTACTTGCTCCTCAGATGCCCCCTTGAAATGGGCATTACCGCTTATGGTATTATGTACAGTCGCTCCACCCAATCCTTCAGATGAAATCTTTTCACCTGTAACCGTTTCAATGACTTTAGGCCCTGTTATGAACATTTGGCTCGTTTTTTCAACCATGAAGACAAAGTCGGTTATGGCTGGGGAATATACGGCTCCGCCTGCACAAGGTCCCATAATAACCGAAATCTGTGGAATGACCCCTGAATAAATCGAATTCCGGTAAAATATTTGGCCATATCCGTCAAGCGAAACTACACCTTCTTGAATACGAGCCCCGCCAGAATCGTTCAAACCAATGAATGGCGCTCCATTTTCCGCTGCCAAATCCATAACATTGGCAATTTTCAGAGCATGCATTTCACCGAGTGCTCCGCCAAAAACAGTAAAATCCTGTGAAAACAGATAAATGTCGCGGCCGTTGACCTTGCCGTAACCGGTGACAACCCCTTCTCCCGGCCCTTCTTCCTTTTCCATGCCAAAATTGGTATTACGGTGTTTGATAAAAGGATTAAGCTCTATGAAAGTACCCGGATCAACTAAAAGTTCAATTCTTTCCCTTGCAGTTAGTTTTCCCTTTTCATGCTGCTTATCGATTCTTTCTTCACCGCCGCCCATTTCCACTTTACGGCGTCTGTCATATAGGTCATTGATTGTATCATATATGTCTGTCATTCCTGCTCCTCCTTTGATAATGCTTGTTCACAAAGCTCATATAATACACCCGCGGTTGACTTGGGATGAACGAAAGCAACATTCGCATTGTGCGCTCCCTTTCTTGATGAGTCATCAATCATGCGCAATCCAGATTCTTTGATTTCCTTTATTCTATCTTCAATATCATCGACCCCAAGGGCAACATGATGAATCCCTTCACCGCGTTTTTCAATGAATTTGGCGATTGGGCTTGCCGGTGATAACGCTTCCAACAACTCCAAACGCGTATTGCCTGCCAGGATGAAGGCCACTTTCACTCCTTGGCTCTCCACTGTCTCGATTCCTTCAAGTTGCAATTTCAACGTTTCCGTGTAAAGCGGCAAGGCTTCATCCAGGGACTTGACGGCAATACCGATATGATCGATATTTTTAATCATCATAAAAACCTCCATGCTATGTATTATTGGATGACTCCATTAAAATACTACTAATCTTGCATAAAACCTTTTAAGATTCGGAATAATATGAACATTATACTTTTACTTGTTTCTACTAAATGTTCAAGTTAAAATAAAATCAATTAAACTGTTTTAAGGGAGAGGGCATATGGGAAACAAGAAAATCAGAAAAATCGTCGTGTATTTAATGCTTATCTCAATGTTATTAACAAGCTTATTATCAGGTATCGCATTTCTTTTGTAATAGACACCGTAATCGGGAGGGAAGCAAAGCTTCCCTCTCTTTATTTTATCGCTCCATTTTTCTTTGCCAACGTTTTGAAATCCTCGTTCGATATGGTGATCAACACCTTAGTGCCGATGGGGACTTTTTCGTACAAACGCTCTACATCGGATTTATGCATCCGTACACAGCCATTTGATATGTATTTACCAATTGATGATGGCTGATTCGTACCATGGATGCCGTAAATCCTCCCATCGGTATTTCGTGCATCGAATCCAATCCACCGCGACCCGAGAGGGTTCCTTGGATCGCCTCCAGGAATATTCTTTTTCCGGTAATATGGATTGACCGCTTTTACTTTTACCGTGAAAATCCCTTCAGGCGTCAGTTCCTGACTCTTTCCCGTACCGACCGGCAGAATCTCCTTGACCTCGTTATCATCAATGAACGCCAATTTATTGTTGGCTTTATTGATGATGATAAACGGATCGCCAGGCTTGACCGACTGAGGTTGGGCCTGTACCTGAAGCGGCCACAACGATAGCATAAGCAACAAAGAAAGGATCCATTTCATTTGTATCAATTCCTTTACTTTTTTGCTTAGTTTAAGCCAAGTGCCTCTTTTTCATTCGGTTGCTGGTCAGCTCGGGCAACCCCTTGAAAGAATGCTTCAACAATAAATAGCGCTCCATTTCCTTCATGAGCTGCAGTAATGCGGCCCTGGATTCGAACTCTTCCCGTGTCTGCGGCAGTGCCATTCCCCTAAAATGAATCTCCATTTCTTCAAGTTTTTTCAGATAAAGAATGGCCGTATTTTGCGGGTGGACGTTTTCTGCCAAATCTTCTATAAAATCAGCCACTATCCCGCTTTGCTTGACGACCAACGGAATATTCGTGACTAGGGGAAGAATTCGTTCAATTATTTCAAATTGCTTTTCACGCATTTTGAAATAATGGTAATACAGGTCTTCTTCCCTTAAAAAATGATTTTCCACATCCCTGAAGGCAAGGCTTTTGGCCTGATTAAGAAGATTGGCCGTTTCGGTGATTTCCTTACCATCCCATGTGTGATCATTATCCCTTAAGTAGCGGACAATCCCCATCAAGATCGCACTAAAATTAGTTTCGATACTTTCCTGATAGGCCAGCAGTTTGTCATCGACACTGGGCATGTACAGGTTCATGACAAGCGCCACTCCAACTCCAACTGCAATTAATATCGTTTCATTGATCAGCAGGGAAAAAGTGATGTCACCAGACCCATATAGGTGCATGATGATGACGCTGCTCGTTACAATCCCCTCATTAATCTTCAAGGCAACTGTCGTTGGAATGAAAATCAAGAGGATCAAACCTATTACCAGCGGGTGGAATGCGATGAACTGAAACAATAGGGATGCATAGGCCATTGCAATCAAACAAGCTAATAACCGGTGCCAGGAGGCATACACCGACTTCTTTTTCGTAACTTGAATGCATAAGATCGCAATGATTCCCGCAGCAGAGAAATATTCGAGATTAAGCATTTGTGCAATAATAATTGCCAGGGTGGCCCCCAAAGCAGTTTTAATCGTCCTGTATCCGATTTTAAACATTGTTATGTATCACCTGGCTCTTTCTCTATCTATTATAATACTATCAGGAAATGAGATATTTTCACAGTCCTTTGCGAGTTAAATTTCCAATTTTTCTAAATACATTCACGCAAAAATACATTATAGGAAAAAAATAAAAAAGGTAACCTAAACGTTACCTTTTTTCACAATTATATACTATTCACTTTAACTTATAAAACTTTTTCCAAAAAGTCTTTTGCACGCTGGCTTTTCGGATTGGTAAAGAATTCTTGCGGAGCACTTTCCTCAACGAGCAGACCTCCGTCCAGGAATAGTACTCGATCGGCCACTTCTTTGGCAAACCCCATTTCATGCGTTACGATCAGCATGGTCATCCCCGTATGTGCCAGTGACTTCATAACCTCAAGCACTTCTTTTACCATTTCGGGATCAAGCGCTGAAGTCGGCTCATCGAAAAGCATTACTTCCGGGTTCATTGCCAATGCCCGTGCAATAGCGACCCTTTGTTTTTGTCCGCCTGACAGTCGATTTGGATAAGCCGATTCTTTATCGGCCAAACCGACTTTAGTCAAAAGCTCACGAGCTTGTTTTACAGCCTCGGCCTTTGATAATTTTTTCACCTTCATTGGTGCATATGTCAGATTCTCCAGTACGGTTTTATGCGGAAATAAATGAAAATGCTGAAATACCATTCCGACATTTTCACGCACCTTCATGATATTGGTCTTTTTTTCAGTGATGATTTGATCTTTAAACCTGATTTGACCATCAGTTGGAGTTTCCAGCATATTGATGCAGCGCAAGAAAGTTGATTTTCCCGACCCTGATGGACCGATGATCGCTAACACTTCACCTTGCCCTATCTCGGTGCTGATTCCTTTTAATACCTCGAGCTTGCCATAGTTTTTTTTGAGTCCATCAATTTTAATCACTGCGTCTCATTCTCCTTTCAATCACTTTGCCTAAGATGGTGAGAACCATGACCATCACATAATAAATGAGGCCGGCAAATAATATCGGCTCGAAGAATTTATATGTCTCACCGCCGACAATATAAGAACGGCGCATGATATCCCCTAATCCAATAATGGTGACGACGGCTGATTCCTTCGTTAAGGAAATCAATTCGTTCACAAGGGATGGCAGGATATTCTTGATGGCCTGCGGTAGGATAATATTAAGCATCATTCCTGAATAGGGAACACCAAGTGCAAGCGAAGCCTCGCGTTGGCCTTTATCGACAGCTAAAATGCCTCCCCTGATAATTTCAGAGATGTATGCTGCTGAATTTAGCCCGAATGCTAAAAATGCTGCTTGGAACGCTTCGATTTGAATCCCTAATATTTGTGGTGAACCAAAATAAATCAGCATTAATTGCAGCACTAAAGGGGTACCGCGAAAAATGGATGTATAAAAGTCAGCAATCCAATTTAAGGGCTTGATTCTGCTGATCTTAAGTATAGATAATAATATTCCCAAAACAAATCCGATTACTGCCGCTACCGCTACAACCTTTAATGTAGTCGGTATCCCCTCCAGGATATATGGAAGGGAAGGAATAATCCTTTCAAATTCAAGATTCACTCCATTCATCCTCTCTTATGAAGGCCGTTAACGGGCCTTTCTCCTGCTTCATTTTATTAACAATAAAGCGCGGAAAAACGTTCAGAAGGCATTCTGAACGCTTTTCATCTCTCTGTTTTATTCAGTTTCACTGCCACCGAACCATTTTAATATTAATTTTTCCATTTCGCCATTTTCCATCATTTTTTTCAACTCGGCATTGAATTCTTCAGTTAACTTGCTTCCTTTTTGGAATGCGATTGCCGAACCGGCATCTTGATCACCAGACTCGATCACATGGCCCACCAATTCTTTATTATCTTTCAAGTAGCCTTTTGCAACAGTATCTTCCATGATCACGGCGTCAAAACGTCCTGTTGACATTTCTTGAACAACTTCTGGAATACGATTCCGTTTTTCAACTTTCATCCCGATATTTTGGGATTTATTCAAATCATTTGCCAATGTCTCCTGGATGGATGCAAGCTGTACGCCTACCGTTTTCCCTTTTAAATCTTCAACAGTTTTGATCTTACTGTCCTCTGTCGTGATGATCATGTTTTTAGCTGTATAGTAAATATCACTGAAATCGACTGATTGCTCACGTTTTTCAGTTGGAGTCATTCCAGAGATAACGAAATCGACCGATTTATTTTCCAGAGCAGGAACAAGACTATTAAAGTCAATGTCCTTCACTTGGACTTCATAACCTAATTTTTTTCCGATTGCTTTAGCGATATCAATGTCAAATCCTTTGATTTCATCACTTTTAGACGTTTCAACAAATTCAAATGGCGGATAATCCGCAGATGTTCCCATTACCAGAACCTTTTTGTCTTCTTTGTCAGCTGTGTTCTTATCTTCTTTCTCTGATGTTCCGCATGCCGCTAAAATACCTACTAATAAAACAGAAGTAAGCAACAATGCTAACTGCTTTTTCAACTTCATTATTATTCCTCCAAAATGATATTTTCAATTCTCTTGTTATTAAATTCGGTTTAGTTAAAATTTGAATAACTAATATTCATACACTAATGTGTATTTTAACACACTCTAATAATTATTCAATAACGTAAATAATAGATTCATTTTTCAGAATATTACTATAATTCCATTTCTGGATTCACGCTTTTTCCTTAAAGGGAATATTTCGGCTTCCTTATCTATCTTCTTTCCTAAACGTTCCTTATTTATGCAGATTCATGAATAAAAAAACCCGCCGATTGGGCGGGTTTTTTAGGTTATCGCTATGGGTTACACTTCTTCGCAATATTGATCGAAGTAGTCTTGTAATTTTTCTACTACAGACATCGGGTGGTGTCCTTCAATTTCATGGCGCTCTATCATCGTGATGATTTTTCCATCCTTAAGCAATGCAAATGATGGAGATGACGGCGGATATCCTTCGAAATAATCACGGGCTTTCTCCGTCGCCTCTTTATCTTGCCCAGCAAAAACGGTTACAAGCTGATCTGGGCGTTTATCATTATGGATTGCATGTGCCGCTGCAGGTCTAGCTATTCCCCCGGCGCAGCCACAAACGGAGTTGACCATAACAAGTGTCGTTCCTTTTTGTGCAAATACTTCCTCAACTTCCTCGGGAGTAGTCAATTCTGTATATCCAGCAGTCTTTATCTCATCGCGAGCCTGTTTGACTACGTCGTTCATTAAAAAATTAAAATCCATATTCATGGCATGTGCTCCTTCCAAGTTTTCTCTTCAATCCTATCATAACAATTGCGACTTCGTGATTCAATAAATTTACCTGTCAAAACTGCATAAACCATTTCCGAACACGTTTAAAACGAAAGGTAAGCGGGAATCATGTGTGTAACAACAAGACTTACAAAAGGATGGGGCAGGCGTGGGAGACAATCCACGCCTGCCTCATCCCATTTCTTTTTAATTTGACTTAAATGTATCGGTAAAAGATTGAAAGGCCTGCTTAACAGCAGCAGTGACCGTTTTATTCCCTGACATCACTTGATTCTCGAGAATTGGGAGAAGACTCTTGACTGTTTCATTTTTATAAAACATCATTTTAAGCTGGTGATCCATCAATGAATAAAGCCATTCCTTAGATTGCATTCTTCTCCGTTCTTGAAAAACACCCGATTCCTTGGTCAAATCGGAAAATTCATTCATTACATCCCAAAGCTCAGGAATTCCTTTACCGGTTATGGCTGAACAAGTATATGCCTTTCCTGCCCAACCCTTTGTTGCTGGCTGAAGGAAGTGCAAGATTCTGCTATATTCGGACTTCGTCCTAATCGCCAGCGGAATGTTCTCTCCATCGGCTTTATTGACCACAATTCCGTCCACAAGTTCCAGAATACCTTTTTTCATCCCTTGTAATTCATCTCCGGCACCTGTAAGGACAAGGAGCATGAAGAAGTCGACCATACTTCGAACTATAGCTTCACTCTGACCGACACCGACCGTTTCAATCAGTATCACATCAAATCCTGCCGCTTCACAAAGCAACATCGTTTCCCTCGTTTTGCGGTGAACTCCTCCTAGAGTGCCTTCGGATGGAGAGGGTCTTATGAAGGCATAGGGGTTTCTTGCCAGCTCCTCCATCCTTGTCTTATCGCCTAGTATACTTCCGCCATTGATCGAAGAGCTTGGATCGACGGCTAGAACGGCAACCTTATGGCCCCTGTCACACAAATAGGTTCCGAACGTCTCGATGAAGGTACTTTTTCCGGCACCGGGCACTCCGGAAATCCCGATGCGAATCGAATTTCCTGTATGAGGAAGGATGCTATGCAATAATTCCTGTGCATGATCCAAGTGGTGGGATGCATTGCTTTCAACCAATGTAATCCCTTTAGCCAGCTTGGCCCTGTCACCTTTTATGATTCCCTCTTTAAGTTCATGGACCGGTATGTTTACATTATGTTTTTTGACGAATTTGCTTTTAGAAGGTTTGTTATGGCTTGCTGCTAATTCTACACCTGGCTTTAATGAAGAAGCAAAACCTTCTTGATTGTTTTGATCGACCCATTCGGGCTTCTTGTCTTCACTCATTATTGAGCCACTTCCTCATATCCGAGGCGATTGTATATTTCCTGAAGCACTTTCTTTGCTGCCTGCGGAATGACCGTACCAGGTCCAAAAATGGCTGTAGCTCCATTTTCCATTAGGTAATCATAATCCTGTGCAGGGATGACGCCGCCTACGATCACTATAATGTCCTCACGTCCCAAGTTCTTCAGTTCCGTCATAAGCTGCGGCAACAATGTTTTATGGCCGGCAGCAAGCGAACTCATTCCGACTACATGCACATCATTTTCCACGGCCTGGATGGCGGTTTCTTTCGGTGTTTGGAATAATGGACCGATATCGACATCATAGCCCAAATCCGCAAACCCCGTTCCGACTACTTTAGCTCCGCGATCATGACCGTCCTGACCCATTTTAGCCATTAACAAACGCGGTCTTCTTCCTTCATTTTCAAGAAACTCTTCCGTCATGCGGACGACTTCTTCAATTTCCGCTTCCTTTGAGTATGCCGAGCTGTATACACCGCTGATAGAACGGATCGTTGCTTTGTGACGTCCAGCAACCTCCTCAATCGCATCGGAGATTTCACCTAATGAAGCCCGTACTCTTGCAGCTTGCACAGCCAGTTCAAGAAGATTGCCTTCGCCAGTTCTGGCAGCCATGGATAGCGCTTGAAGGGCTTCATCCACCTTTTCCTGATCACGTTTCGCTTTTAATTCGCTCAAACGCTTAAGCTGACTTTCGCGAACTGCTGTATTATCAATCTCCAGTATTTCAATCGGATCTTCTTTTTTCAAACGATACTTATTTACACCTACGATCGTTTCATCCTGAGAATCGATTTTAGCCTGACGCTTTGCAGCGGCTTCCTCGATCCTCATTTTTGGAAGGCCGGTTTCAATAGCCTTCGCCATTCCGCCAAGGCCTTCGATTTCTTCTATGTGAGCCCAAGCCCGTTCGATCAATTCATTTGTGAGTGATTCTACATAGTATGAACCCGCCCATGGATCGATTACTTTTGTGATCCCCGTTTCCTCCTGCAGATATAACTGTGTATTACGTGCAATTCGTGCCGAGAAATCCGTTGGCAGGGCAATGGCCTCATCCAATGCGTTCGTATGCAGGGACTGTGTATGCCCAAGTGCAGCGGCATGCGCTTCAATAAGGGTCCTTGCGACATTGTTAAACGGATCCTGCTCGGAGAGGCTCCAGCCGGAGGTTTGGGAATGGGTTCTCAATGCCATCGCTTTATTATTTTTCGGCTCGAATTGTTTCATCAGTTTTGACCAAATGAAACGAGCCGCCCGCATTTTCGAGACTTCCATGAAATAGTTCATTCCTACAGCCCAGAAGAATGACAGTCGTGGTGCGAACTTATCGATATCAATACCTGCTTTCATTCCGGTACGTGCATACTCAAGCCCATCAGCCAACGTATAGGCAAGTTCGATATCAGCCGGTGCCCCCGCTTCTTGCAGATGATAACCGGAGATGGAAATGGAATTGAATTTGGGCATATATTTGGATGTATACTCAAATATATCAGCTATGATTTTCATGGACATTTCAGGTGGGTAGATATACGTATTCCGAACCATGTATTCCTTTAAGATGTCATTTTGAATCGTGCCTGAAAGCTTATCCTGTGTTACGCCTTGTTCTTCAGCTGTCACGATATAAAATGCAAGAATGGGTAATACTGCGCCGTTCATCGTCATTGACACGGACATTTGATCAAGCGGAATGCCGTCAAATAGGATTTTCATGTCAAGAATTGAATCAATGGCAACTCCCGCCTTTCCCACATCACCGACAACGCGTGGATGATCGGAGTCATAACCGCGGTGTGTAGCTAAATCAAAGGCAACTGAGAGCCCTTTTTGCCCCATCGCCAGGTTACGTCTGTAAAACGCATTGGATTCCTCAGCAGTCGAAAAACCTGCATACTGACGTACCGTCCAAGGACGATTGACATACATCGAAGGATACGGTCCTCTTGTAAAAGGAGCGATGCCTGGCACACTTTCCATATGCTCCAAGTCACGATTATCTTTCTCAATATAAAGCGGTTTGATTTTTATTTGTTCATTGGTTTCAAACAAAAGATCCTCAATGTTTTTCCCAACGGCTTTTTCGGCTTCCTTTTTCCATGCCTCCACCGTACCTTTAACCTCAGACTTAGCAGGATTTATAGCAGAAAAATTCGGTTTTTTCATTTCAGTTCACCCCCAGCTTCTGCAATAATTCCGATAAAATGGCTATTGCATTCGTTTTGACATGGATAAAATCTTTGACTCCGGCTTCACATAGTGTAATCTCAAATTCTTCTTGCTGCTTGCCGGCACTATAAATAGTGATTTCAGGGAATTGCTTTTTAATTTCTTTAATGGTGACTGGCGCCAATTCCGAATAGTCACCATCACTGCCGCAAACACAATAGATAGGGAGCTTGGTCGCAGCTACATAATCGACTGCTTCCTCAACGGTTTGACACCCCTTACTGCCGGTTGTTTCAATACCACCTGCTGCAGCAAGACTTGTAACGAAATCTGCACGAGGTTTATAAGATTTGAGATTTTTCAAATTAATTAAACCAATAGTTGGGGCCGTTCCACTTATTTCTTTATACTTTTCACTGCGTAGCCTTAACTGTTCGAACTGAATGGATACCCGATCCAAGTAAAGTGGTGTAATGCCAACTGGCTTCTCAACTTTCATATATGACACATGGTTATCCCGTGTCGTGTTTTTAATCTTATCAGCAGGATTCGGATATACATTCGTTCCGATGATACTTTCTTTTCTGAAAGCCGCATTTTGAACCTTTTCTTGGTAAACTTCAGCTATTTCCTTCTGAAGGGTGCCTTGTTTAATTAGCTCAAGAATCCCTCCAGCTGCATCGATTTCAAGGAATTTCGCCCAAGCCTTTTCAGCCAATTCATCCGTTAGTTGCTCAACATACCATGAACCGCCAGCAGGATCGACCACTGTTGTGATATTTGTTTCTTCTTTTAAAATCAAGTGAATATTACGGGCAATTCTTTCTGAGAAATCATCGGTTTCACCAGTTGCGTGTGTGAATGGATGAATTTGAAGATATTGAATGCCTCCAATTGCGGCAGCGAAAGCTTGGTTTGTTGTCCGAAGAATATTGACGTGCTGATCATATAGCGTTTCTGTCAACTCGGAAGTAACGGCATGTATCTCCATTTTAAAATGGTCAGATGCTGTATCGAAAGCTTCTGCAAGACCTGCCCAAAGCCTTCTTGCAGCCCGTAGCTTAGCGATGGACATGAAGTAATTCGAATCCACAGCAAAAGAGAATACTATTCTTTCGGAAACCGAAGCAATAGAAAGCCCTTGCTTTTGCCCTTCCAATAGATATTGGACCGCTGCCGATAATCCGTAAGCTATTTCTTGTACGGCATTGGCTCCTCCATTATGGTAGACTGCCGTATTAATCAAAACTGTTTTTAAATCCCTGCCTACCTTCTGATAATCTTGGATTGTCTTCAGCCAGTCTGCAAAATAGTTATCCGTATCTTCTGGCAGCTGACCGCAAATGAGCCATTCTGCAATGGGATCTTCAGCAATAACGCCTGTCATTTGGGTATTTTGTGCTTCAGCAACCGCTTTGAAATGAGGGAATAATCCTTTTTGTTTCCCCTTAAGGTCAATGAAAACCGGTATTTCTTTTAATGGGATATCCTTAAACAATTTTTCAGCCCTTGCTCCCTCGGCAAGCAATCGTGCAGGGTATGCCACGACATTTTGACCGCGCTTGAATGAAGCCTTCATCTTTTCATTTGCTTCTTCAGCCGTGATACCGCTTACAGGTTGAACGACAAGCCAAGGTTTCTCATGATATCCCGTTGGGGACGTTCCTCGGGTGAAAGGGAAGAATCCTGGAAATTCAGCTTCAGCTACTTTTTCCGTTGATTCCGCCTTTTCTGTATAGAGCGGATATAAAGTGATGCCCTCATATGTATTCGTTTTTAGCTTTTCTACACTTTTCCCTTTTAAACTTGCTTCCGCAGCTTCTTTCCACTCTTCAAAAGAAGGCTTAGGAAAGGTTATGTTTTTTACATCTTTCAGTTCCATCTGTAATCGCTTTCTTATCTTTTGCCGCCTCATACGCCCTGTCCCTTCATTGGGAGAACGAACGCTCAGTCAGTTTTGGATAAGAAAACCACCCTCCCGTCAATTTAATCTGGATTATACTAACATTCTACCATATTTTTCTTGAAATTTAAGACAATAGAAATTAGCAAATCTGTTATAAGGGAAAACACTAGCCTATTTCGCCTCTTTATAAATCAAGTACAGCCCTGATCTGTATTAGAACAGCTCTTAATAAAATAATAGCAAAAATAAAATTTTTGTCGATGTTTTTCTACGGAAAAGAGAAATGACTGGGTTAAACTTTGGCGAACGAATCGGCATACTTCATCTTTGACTAAATCAAAAGTGAAAGGGAAATCGATAACTGCTAGACTAAATGAAGTTCAGGAACCACCCTCATCACCTTAGGTATGGTTTCAAAATTTTAGAACAATGGTGATTGAAACGGGTTTGCGAGACTCCTGCTTGGAAGAGCTCGTCCAGTGGAACCCCATGCCTGGAGTTCCAAACAACGTTCAAATTGTAGCAATCATAAAAAAACTGTAGGCAAACTCGATTCATCGAGTTTGCCTACAGTCTAAAGGAATAACCCTCGGCCTTCCTTTTTTTCATTTTAGTAAATGGAAGTGTTATCTTTGGAAATCTTTTCGATGATTTCTTTAACCCTCGCGAGGAATCGTCCGCATACCAGTCCGTCCAAAACACGATGATCAAGTGATAAACAGAGATTTACCATATCTCGTACTGCAATCATGTCATTTATGACCACTGGGCGTTTTACAATCGTTTCAACTTGTAAAATGGCCGCCTGTGGATAATTGATGATTCCCATGGACTGGACAGAGCCGAATGAGCCAGTGTTATTAACAGTGAACGTACCACCTTGCATATCCTCTGCTTTTAACTTACCCGACTTCACTTTGGATGCAAGTTCCTGTATCTCCCTTGCTATACCTTTGATTGATTTTTCATCTGCATTTTTAATGACCGGTACAAATAATGCATCTTCAGTTGCAACGGCTATCGATATATTGATTTCTTTCTTTTGTATGATTTTTTCGCCTGCCCACATCGAATTGAGCTCTGGAAATTCCGTAAGGGCTTGAGCAACCGCTTTTACGAAAAAGGCAAAGTACGTTAAATTATAGCCTTCTTTTTGTTTAAAGTCGGATTTTAGATTATCACGCAATTTCACCATATTGCTTGCGTCAACTTCCACCATCGTCCAAGCATGCGGGATTTCGTGCTTACTTTTCAACATATTGGACGCAATTGCCTTACGGATTCCGGTAACGGGTATTTCCTTGTCACCAGCAGCAGTCGGCACATTTGTTACTGGACTGGTTTGACGACTAACTTGAGGGGCGACCTCTTTTGGAGCCGGATCGGATATCACGGAAGGCTCATCCGCCTTAGGAAGATTCCCTGATTCAACAAGTTTCAGTAAATCTTTACGGGTGATCCGTCCCTCATTCCCCGTTCCTTTAACCTTTGAAAGATCGATTCCATGCTCCTGGGAAAGTTTTAACACGGCAGGCGAATAGCGAGCTTTCCTTGATGGTTCGGCCGCTTGCTGCACTTCTCTTGTAACAGGTGCATCAACATTTTCCTCATTCTGAGAAACAGCTTGCCCAGCATTATCGTTATCCGTCTTTGCCGTTTCGACTTCAATCGAGCAAATGACTTCCCCGACTGCCAATGTTTGATTCTCATCCGCTTTCAATTCCTTGATGATGCCCGTAAAGGAGGAAGGAACCTCAGCATTTACTTTATCCGTCATCACTTCAGCTAGCGGATCGTATTTCGTGACATGATCCCCAGGCTTCACTAGCCATTTACTGATGGTTCCCTCTGTGACACTTTCGCCTAGTTGAGGCATCTTCATTAATTCCATAGCCATAAATCGTTCCTCCTTCTTAACAGTCATTAATACTCAGCCAATTCCCTCATTGCTTTTTCCACTTTATCAGGATTCACCATAAATTGTTTTTCCATCGTAGGCGCATATGGCATGGCTGGTACATCAGGTCCGGCCAATCGTTTTACAGGGGCATCCAAATCAAAAAGGCAATGCTCGGCAATGATGGCTGCGACCTCACTCATGATGCTTCCTTCTTTATTATCTTCCGTAACCAGTAATACTTTCCCCGTTTTAGAAGCCGCTTCTATGATAGCATCCTTATCCAAAGGATAGACGGTACGCAAGTCAAGAACATGTGCAGAAATTCCATCTGCAGCTAATTTTTCTGCTGCCTGAAGGGCAAAATGCACACAAAGGCCATAGGAGATGACAGTAATGTCTTCCCCTTCCCTTTTCACATCCGCCTTACCGATGGGAAGTACATAATCTTCAGTGGGTACCTCACCCTTGATCAAGCGGTACGCGCGTTTATGTTCAAAGAAAAGCACTGGATCTTCGTCGCGAATGGCAGCTTTAAGCAAACCCTTTACATCATAAGGAGTGGAAGGCATCACTATTTTCAAACCCGGCTGATTGGCAAAGATCGCTTCAACCGATTGTGAATGATAAAGAGCTCCATGAATCCCTCCGCCATATGGAGCACGGATTACCATTGGACAGCTCCAGTCATTATTAGAACGATATCTAATTTTGGCTGCCTCCGAAACGATTTGGTTAATGGCAGGCATGATGAAATCAGCGAATTGCATCTCAGCTATCGGCCGAAGCCCATACATGGCGGCTCCAATTCCAACTCCTGCAATTGCAGATTCAGCGAGCGGGGTATCGATGACCCTGGCTTCACCGAATTGGTCGTATAAACCATTAGTGGCTTTAAAGACCCCACCTTTTTTTCCTACATCCTCACCCAATACGAATACACGGGAATCACGTTCCATCTCTTCCCTCATTGCCATTGTCACGGCATCTATATATGAAATCACTGGCATTCTATTACCCCCTTACTTTTGTGCATACACATGATTCATAGCACTTTCAGCCTTCGGATATGGAGCATTTTCAGCATAATCGGTTGCTTCGTTGACTATCTTCATGACTTCATCATTCATTTGTTTCTCTAGGTCATCATCCATGATTCCCACTTCTTTTAAATACGCTCCAAATGTCATTATGGAATCCTTCGTTTTGGCTTCGGCCACTTCGTCCGCCGTCCGGTAGCTTCGGTCATCATCATCACTTGAATGAGGTGTGAGCCTGTATGAAACGGTTTCTACCAGTGTAGGACCTTCTCCCCTTCGTGCACGGTCAGCCGCTTCTTTCACCGCTGCATACACTTCCAACGGATCATTGCCATCCACCGTTATTCCAGGCATCCCATAGCCAATCGCCCTGTCGGAAACATTTTCACACGATAGCTGTTTCGAAATAGGAACGGAAATCGCATATTTATTATTTTCACACATGAAAATGACCGGTAGCTTATGCACACCTGCAAAGTTGGCCCCTTCATGAAAATCGCCCTGATTGGATGAACCTTCCCCAAACGTTACGAATGTTACCAAATCCTTACCTTCCATCTTCCCTGCAAGGGCAATTCCAACAGCATGCGGGACCTGTGTCGTTACAGGTGATGATCCAGTGACAATCCTATTTTTCTTTTGACCGAAATGACCAGGCATCTGGCGCCCGCCGGAATTGGGATCTTCCTCTTTGGCGAAACCGGAAAGCATCAAGTCTTTAGCGGTCATTCCGAAGGTAAGTACCACACCTACATCCCGATAATAAGGCAGTACATAATCCTTTTGCCGATCTAGCGCAAACGCTGCCCCAACCTGTGCAGCTTCTTGCCCCTGGCAGGAAATCACGAAGGGAATTTTCCCGGATCGGTTTAAAAGCCACATGCGCTCATCAATTCTGCGGGACAAAAGCATTGTCCGGTACATATCTAAAACCGTTTCCTCATTTAAGCCTAATTGTTCATGACGTTTTTCTACCATCATAAAACCTCCTGACCTTATTCTTTAAGAATGTATGGCACGTCCATCGACAGCAAGGGCCGCCTCTCCGATTGCTTCAGAAAGACTTGGGTGCGGATGGATTGTTTTGCCTATCTCCCAAGGTGTCGCATCAAGCACTTTCGCAAGTCCCGCTTCAGAAATCATATCCGTAACATGTGGCCCGATCATATGAACGCCCAGTATATCATCCGTTTTCTTATCGGCGATGATTTTGACAAAACCATCCGCTTCCCCGAAAACAAGGGCCTTACCAACTGCACGGAATGGGAATTTCCCAATTTTAAGATCAAAGCCTTCCTTGTTTGCCTGTTCTTCCGTCAAACCGACACTTGCAGCTTCAGGGCTTGAATACACACATTTTGAAATGAGCGAATAATCCAGCCGTTCCGGTTTTTGGCCTGCGATATGTTCAACGGCCGTAATGCCTTCATGGGAGGCAACGTGAGCCAATTGCAGACCGCCGATACAATCACCGATCGCATAAATATGTGATTCCTTCGTTTGGAAGAAGTCATTGGTTTCAATAAAACCTTTTTCTTTCACAATTTCCGTATTTTCAAGGCCAATCCCTTCAACATTTGCTGATCTGCCTACGGACACCAACATTTTTTCAGCTGTGAATTCCTCTACCGAACCTTTGACTTCAGCAGAAATGGATACTGAAGCATCCGTTTTCAGGGTTTCAGGCAATACCTTGGCACCTGTAACGAACTTGACGCCTTTTTTCGTTAGGAGACGAAGCATTTCACTGGAAATATCATGGTCTTCAGTCGGGATGATTCTATCTGCATATTCGAGTACTGTCACTTCCACACCAAAATCATTAAGCATCGAAGCCCATTCAATGCCGATAACTCCACCGCCTACAATAATCATTGATTTTGGCAGGCTCTCAAGCTTTAGAGCTTCATCCGATGTAAGCACCAATTCCCCATCAATCGCTAAACCGGGAAGTGTCTTCGGACGCGAACCCGTTGCAATGATGACATTCTGGGGAATGAGCATTTCATTTTCACTGCCATCATTCATTTCCACGGAAATTGTCCCAGGCATCGGTGAAAATATAGAAGGACCCAGTATACGCCCTAACCCTTCATAAACCGTTATCTTTCCTTGTTTCATCAAGTGCTGAACACCTTTATAGAGTTGATCGACCACTTTATTCTTTCTTTCCTGCACCTTAAGGAAATTCACCTTTACATCCCCGGTAACAATACCGAATTCCTCACTTTTCACTGCAGTCTGATAAACTTCCGCACTCCTTAAAAGTGCTTTCGAAGGGATACAGCCTTTATGTAGACACGTTCCGCCGAGCTTGCCTTTCTCCACGACAGCCGTTTTCAATCCTAATTGAGCAGCCCTTATTGCCGCCACATACCCGCCTGTTCCTCCTCCGAGGATAACGAGGTCAAATTCTTCAGCCAAAACCACTCCTCCTCACAAATACATACAGTTTGTCACCATTTTTACTTGTCCTATGTTTATTACGTTATCCATGTTGAAAATTCCTGTGTTTATTAAAAAAAACACAGGAATCTAATCTTGTAAAACTACATTCATTTTCTTCCATTCAAGATATGTTTTTCATTTTGCAGGAATTGGCTCCTTGAATTCCTCATGCGAGCAATTCGCTCCTCTGCCATCCTATCCGCGGCTTTATAAGTTGGGATTTGATCACGTTTTGCAATCTCGATGACTCTTTCAATTGTATCATAAACCGTTTCCACTTTCTTAAGGGCTCTTTCCCGATTATACCCTAAAAGCTCATCGGCCACGTTTATGACTCCACCTGCATTAATAACATAATCAGGGGCGTATATAATACCTTTTTCATGAATTTGATCGCCATGAACAGTTTCTTTTAACTGATTATTGGCCGCACCTGCAATGACCTTCGCCTTGATTTGATTGATTGTTTGATCATTTATGACAGCCCCTAAAGCACACGGTGCATAGATATCACAGTCGACTCCATAAATTTCATCTGGATTAACTGCGGACGCCCCAAAGGACTCAACCGCACGGGCCACGCTTTCTTTATTGATATCCGTAACGATCAGCTTGGCGCCCTCCTCATGAAGGTGACGGCATAAATTATAAGAAACATTCCCGACGCCTTGGACCGCAACCACCTTACCTTCTAAAGAATCAGTTCCGAATGCCTCTTTTGCAGCAGCCTTCATACCTCGGTATACCCCATATGCAGTTACAGGGGAAGGATTACCCGAAGAACCGAATGCAGGGGAAATCCCAGTGACAAAATCCGTCTCCTCATGAATGAGATCCATATCCTCAACCGTTGTACCTACATCTTCAGCTGTTATATAACGCCCATTCAGCCCTTGGATATATCTTCCGAATGCACGGAACATCTCTTCATTTTTATCCTTACGCGGGTCGCCGATGATGACGGTCTTCCCCCCGCCTAAATTCAAACCTGCAGCGGCGTTCTTATATGTCATTCCTCTCGAAAGCCTTAAGGCATCTTCAATGGCATCTTCTTCAGATGCATACGTCCACATCCTTGTGCCTCCAAGCGCAGGCCCTAATGTTGTATCATGAATGGCAATAATCGCTTTCAAACCCGATTGTTTGTCCTGACAGAATAGCAATTGCTCGTAATCATACTTCTCAAGATATTTAAAAATTTCCATAAAGGAATCCTCCCTAGATGTTTTAATACATGTCAGATATGAGGACACTGAATTTCTCCTCATTCCTACTTGTTCCCACGTTCATTTTAAATAAAATCCGCTACTCACATGATATTTTCCCTATGGGGAATGGTTCCCTTGAAAAATCCATACACCTTTAAATATGCAAATAACATGCCAATAAAATACATAATGAGAGCGTTTTTATCCAAAATAAGGAGATGCTGGTTTATATGTTGGCAACTATAGCCTATAACAAATTGAAAAAAATTTCATGTTAGAAGTGGAGTCTCGCTTAAATTAAAATAAATCAGAAAATTCCGTGCAGTTTTTTTCATAGTGCGCAATTACTTGCGTGCAAAAAATTTCACAGTTTTAGTTTTTCCATTTTGTAATATAGATTTCTGACAGATATCCCAAGAGCTTTTGCCGTAAGTGTTTTATTTCCCTTGTGGGTATGGAACGCTTGCTGAATGATATCGGCTTCATACTGGTCTATTATCTCCGAGAGCGGTTTCCCCGATACGTAGCCAGAAGGGTTCATTAATAATTTCTCTTGCTTTACTGGAATCTCTTCGATAAAATCCGGAATATGCTGTATATCAATGATCGTCTCGTTCAATTTCATGAAAATGATTGCCCGTCCTAAGATATTTTCCAGTTCCCTAACATTACCTGGCCAGTTGTAGATTTGCATTTTATGTATAGCTGCTGCTGTAATTCCCTCTATGCTTCGTCCATACTCCTGATTGATTTTATTAATCAAATGCTCCGCCAATTCTCTCAAATCCTCTTTTCTCTTTCTTAATGGAGCAATGAAAATAGGCATGCGGTTCAGCCTGAAATATAAGTCTTCCCTGAATGATCCGTTTGCGATTGCCTCTTCGAGATTGATATTCGTAGCGGCTATGACCCGGACATTGATGGGAATCGGCTTCGTCCCCCCCACTCTGACGATTTCCTTTTCTTGTAAAACTCGAAGTAACTTAGCTTGGATGTTGGCTGGTAATTCACCAATTTCGTCCAAAAAGATACTCCCTTGATTTGCCTCTTCAAAAAAACCGACCTTTCCGCCCCTATTTGCTCCTGTAAATGCTCCTTCATCATAACCGAACAGTTCACTTTCAAGTAATGATTCCGAGATGGCCGCACAATTTACACGAACGAATTTATTGAATTTCCTATCGCTCGCATTATGGATGGCATGTGCAAATAACTCTTTGCCAGTCCCTGATTCCCCTCTTAATAAGACAGTAGCAGGTGTTCTTGCCGATAATTTCGCCTGTTCAATGGGAAGCTTCATCTCTTCGGAAGCCCCGATTATATCATCAAAGGAATATTTAGCCTGCAATGTCCGGATGATCTGTCTTGCCCGATTCAGTTCGTGGGTCAGGGCTTGAATTTCCGATACATCATGAATGACGCCAACGCTCCCTTTCAGGCACCCGTCCACAATGATTGGAGCAACATTCACGATCACTTCCTTATGTTTTGGGCCGACACGCATATTGACACCCCGAACAGGCTTTTTTGTCTGAAGTACTTTCATATGCATACTTTCACCTTCATAAATATCAATGGAAGCCGGCTTACCGATCACTTGGGTCTTTGTTAATCCCGTGATTCTTGTATATGCCGGATTGATCAAAAGCCCCCTGCCTTGATCATCCACAACGGATATGGCTTCATCACTGGATTGAATGATCGCCTGAAGCATCGTCTGTATCTCTTTTAAATCGGTGATCTGCTCCGCCAATTGTACAGCTTCCGTTTTATTCCTAAACACTGAAAAAGCCCCTATGATTTTCTTATCGGCATTCACAAGAGGTATCCTTGTCGTTATGAGTTCCATTCCATTGCTAAGGGTGATTTCCTGATTCACTTCTTTTTGGTTTGTTTGCATCACTCGCAGCAATCCAGTTGAAGGGATGAAATCTTTGATATGTCTGCCTATCACATCCTCGCGCTTTGTGTCAGTTGCTCGTTCAGCACTATCATTGAACATGATGATAAATCCTCCATGATCAATCACCACCATCCCTTCACTGGTCGTATTAAGAATCAAGTCCATTTTTGCCGAGGTATTCTCCAATTTACTTATTAAACGATTTTTCTCTTCAAACAACTTAGTCATAATGAGGGCGACACTTCCAGGAATGAGAATCGTTTGTTCGTCCATGTCCCTTTTTATCTTTTTATAGACAGACGGGTCTCCGGTCGTATCAAAAATGATGTCCAAATCCCGCTCCAATCCCAGGCTCCAATTAGTCACTGAAGGGATCCCTCGTTCCTTTGCAGCAAGCATCCCTTCAGCGGATTCATTCGTATCAGCCATACAAACAATGGAGAATACTTCACTTTCCGATAGGAGTTTCAACACGGTTGTCCCTCCCACTCCTCCCCCTACTATCATGACCTTTTGCATGAGCCATCCCCCTTAAGATATAATTACCCTTTTATTAGATCAATCTATGCAATTTTTTTCATACTTCACACCATTTTACCATATCGGCCCCCTTTAAAAACAGCCACCAACTCCCAGTCATTATCTATATTCCCGAAACTTGACAAATAATTTATATCCTTTATCATTTTTTAAAGACGGAATTTTCGGAAGGGATTTGACTGCATGAAACGTTTAATCGCTTTTTTGATTCTTTTTATACCCGGTGCCTTTGCTGCCTATGGCATAAAAATAATGAGGGACATGGTGTTCGGTATTCTACAGCCTCCCTATCCAGTCCTTTGGCTGCAATTTTTAATAGGACTACTCATTACGATTGGCGGAATAGCCTTCATCGCCGGCTTCGTCCTTCATCGAGATCGAAAACAAAATAAGGTCCAAAGCAGGTTCAATAAATTTTAAACGCAAAAAGAAGGTGCCATGTATCAATATGGCACCTTCTTTCTTTATCTTGATTTCAATCCTTCCCTGACCCGTACGGCTGCCTCGGGAAAATCGGTTATGATGCCGCTGCACCCCAATTTGAATAGCCTCTTCATCTCGGCTTCTTTATTAATGGTATATGGCCGTACAGGAACACCCATACTCACAGATGTTTGAATGAGCGCATCAGGGACAACCCGGATATTTGGATGGATTGCACTTCCTCCTATTGCCTTGGCATATATCCAAGGCATGTATAGACCATCCCTATAAAGCGGTGCGGTTTCCAATTCAGGTGCCAATTGATGGCAATTGACCAAGCTATAATGATTGAAAGAAGAAAGGATAATCCTTTCCTCCATATCGTAAGTACGGATGAGTCGGATGACTTTCTCTTCTAAGCCTGGATACATAAAAAGTGTATTTTTTAACTCAATGTTGCAAAAAAGCTGATTATCGTCAAGCCAAATGAATAGTTCTTCAAGTGTCGGAATCTTTTCTTTACCCAATTTACCAATATAGTTTGAAGAAGCATTAAGGTTTTTCAACTCCTTCAAGGTCCTGTCTTTTACATATCCCGAGGCATTCGTGGTCCGATCGAGCTTTTCATCGTGAATGATGACCACTTCCCCATCTTTTGAGAGCTGGACATCCGTTTCAATACCGTCCGCCCCGACACGGGCAGCTTCTTTGAACGCCGACATCGTATTTTCCGGATGTGTTCCTGCTGAGCCTCGATGTGCAAAGATTAAGGTCATGGAGAAACGCCGCCTCTCTCAATAATGGTTATATCCCAATGTTATGAACAGAAACAGCAAATTATTTTCATCTAGTTCAATACTTTAATAAAATGCAGTTGATTATTTTCTGCATAGAAGGTTCCTTTCGTCAAATCACTCAATTTTTTTTGCATGCTTTTGATTTGCAAGCAAGCATCCGGAAAAGCCATTTGACCAATCGTAATTTCCCCTCCCCCTTTTGATTCAAGCATATCCATGATTGACTTCCGTTTTTCATCCAATATATATATTTGAACCATCAACCTCTCGTATTGATTTCCAGTTTGTTCATATTGAAAATTTTGCTCACAAGTCAATTCTCCAAGAGGCGTTTGATAAACTTCAAGCTTTTCATTATTGATTCAAGTTTCATTATTATTGAAACATATTTTGTCTTCCCAATTCCTCAATCAGCGTCTATAAATAACCTGAAAGAAATTTTACCAAAAAATATCATAAATTTAGTTTAATATCCGTTTCAATAGTATACAAAAAAAGATTGTCCAAAATGGAAAACCTCCAATATGTTTTGCGCCTCTGAACTTTATAACTTAAGATTAAACTATGCTTCTTTTTTAACGAGCTTCTTCTACTTTTTTAAACATTTCTCCCCTCCGGTCCTTTTCTAACAGGTTTCCGGATTCCCATTACACCAGCTTTATCACTCGTTTAAGTCCACTTTATTAACTGAGTTGAATCTGTTACGGAATCGAAAGGTAAAATAACCGACATTATTACGCAACTATTTTCCAACTGTGTTGCAATGCACATAGTCGAGTGTTTGAAAATGTGCGTATAAAGATGCCTGACCTTATAAATTTACAAACGAAGTCGGCAAGTAGAAATCATAAAAAAAACGCCCAACAATGGACGTCATGACTCTTCCCTATAAAATATTTGATTGACCGTGATTTCCTTTCACTAATGAGCTTTGCATTGTTAAAAAGGTTCACTGGCCTCTTTTTCGTAGCGGTTATACTGATATACGCTTAGCCCTATAATTGCGCAAATTCCGTTCGGGTCATACGATGGTCATGACGTCATTCTTTCAATCGATACGGATTGACATAAATACCAGGCCCCTATACAAAAATAATAGCCGCCCAGTTTGGACGACTGCGGAATTTTCCTATATACTGACTCGTAACGATGCCGTTTATCCGCAAAATACGATCAGTCTTTATTGATATTCCACCGGAAAGTTTATCGGATTAGCGATAAATTCACGGTTAAATTCCCGTCCAAATTGCCGTCAAATCAACGATCCTACACTTGTCAAGAAGCTTTGTGTTCGAGACGCAGCTTATCAGCAACCATGGCAATGAATTCGGAATTTGTAGGTTTTGCCTTAGTCATGCTTACGGTATATCCGAAAAGGGATGAAATGGATTCTATATTGCCACGGCTCCAGGCCACTTCAATCGCATGACTGATAGCACGTTCAACACGGCTCGCCGTAGTATTGTATTTTTTTGCGATATCCGGATATAAAACTTTGGTGATGGAACCCAATAGTTCAATATCATTATATACCATGGATATGGCTTCCCTTAAATACAAATAGCCCTTTATATGTGCAGGGACTCCAATCTCATGAATGATGCTTGTGATGCTGGCATCGAGGTTCTTCGGCTTGGATTCATTTTGGGGACGATAGCTAAACTGACTATGATTTTTTAAAACTGCCTGACCTTTACTGCTTACCTGACGTATGTGATTGGCCAGATTTTCCATATCAAATGGCTTCAGGATAAAGTAAGACGCACCCAAATCAACAGCTTTTTTCGTTACATCTTCTTGACCAAAGGCAGTAAGCATAATCACATTAGGCATGGCACCCCGTTTTACTTCACGAAGTTTTTCTAGCACACCTAACCCATCTAAATGAGGCATGATAATATCGAGGATCAATATATCCGGGTCAACGCTTTCAAGCATACCCAGGCAATCTTGACCGTTATGTGCCACCCCAATTACTTCCATGTCATCCTGTGCAGAAATGTATTCTTCCAGAAGGCCAACAAGTTCTCTATTATCATCTACAACGCACACCTTAATTTTTTTCACGCTTGATTTCCTCCTCAACTACAATTGGTCTTTTTTTCTATATGACTAAATTCTATTGTAATTGAACTTTTCGACAATGGAAACTAAATTCCTTTTATTTTTGAAAAAATATAAGGAATTCAATATTATTCTCCGGATATCTCTTGTTTTCGACTTCGTTTGCTATTCGAATAAAGCGATTGTCGAAAAATCTTCATTTCGTTATCATTTTATCACATCGTTTCAAAAAAACCTCTATTTTTTGAAGAAATCAATTTAATTCCTACCCAAAATCTATGCTATTCATAACTTTCCATTAAAAAGGGGCATCCAAAAGGATACCCGGATTCTTAGCTTGCCTTTTCATAATTATCTTTGTCGTATATATTAATACCGGCTTCGTTTAACATCCATTCGATATGGACTCCATACCCACTTGTAGGATCATTAACGAATACATGGGTGACTGCACCGATTAATTTCCCATTTTGTATGATAGGACTGCCGCTCATACCTTGAACGATCCCACCCGTTTTTTGTAGCAATTCCTTATCCGTCACTTTTAAGACCATTCCCTTAATTGCGGGGAACTTCTGTGGTATGGAACTGACGATTTCAACATCGAATTCCTCCACTTCAGAACCATCCACCACTGTAAGGATTTTTGCTGGTCCTTCCTTTACCTCATGGGAAAGGGTGATGGGGAGTGGCTTATCGTTAATTCCATTTTTAAAATCTTGATTTAACTTCCCAAAAATTCCAAAGGGACTATTGCGATTGATATTTCCTATTTTTTCTTTATTGGAAGAAAAGCGTGCAAGTTTTTCTCCCGGATCACCATTGCTTCCCTTTTCGATGGATGTGACCGTCGATTGAACAATCTGTCCGTCCTTGACAACAATCGGCTTCTTTGTATCCATATCGGATATGACATGTCCCAAAGCCCCGTATTTTTTCGAATCCGGGTGATAAAACGTCATCGTTCCGATGCCAGCTGCCGAATCACGGATATACAAACCCAATTTGTAAGTTCCTTCATTCTTATCTTTTAGAGGTAATAGGGTACTGTGAAGCACTTCATTATCACGGTTAATGACAAGATTCAACGCCTCACCCTTTTCACCTGCCTGCTGAACAAAAGGGGTTACATCCCCCATCTTCTTTATCGTCTGACCATTGATTTCTGTAATAATATCACCGATTTGAATTTTTGCTTTTTCTCCCGGTGATTTTTTCCCCTGCGCAGTATCAATAAGATGATGACCTACTACGAGAACCCCAAGAGTATTAAGCTTTACTCCAATGGATTGGCCTCCAGGCATGACCTTAAAGTCTTTTAACACCCTGATGTCGACCTTTTTGGCAGGTAAGCCTGCTACATCGAGTAACACTTCATTCGTACCTGGTTTCTCAGCACCAAGTGTAATCGAGGCTTGTTCATCATGAAGCGAAATTCCATCACTGGATCCCGAAGTTTTTGCAGTAACAGGCAATGATTTGGAAATACTATATTGACTTCCTTCAAATAGTACAAGATGATTTGGAATTAAAAAATATTCACGAGATGGCTGGTATAACCCTAATGTTAATAGCGAAACAAGGAGAATTCCACCGATGATCCTGTTTATCCATATAAATTTCAATCCATTCACTCTCCTCGCTCTCTGAAACTTTATGGCTACACCTTTAATTTAGCCCTCATGACAATCATTTATAACAGGTGCAAAAAATAAAAGCTATCCGTTTTTGGATAGCTTTACAATGAATGCTTATGATAAGTTTAAATAATGTTCTTACTGGCCCTTCATGATGTAATCTTCAGCCTTTTGGCCAGCTGGATTAATTCATTGGCATGCTGCTTCGTCAAATCCGTTATCTCGACTCCTGAAATCATCCTGCCGATTTCTTTTACTTTTTCGGTTTCAATTAGCGGCTTGACCGAGGTATTCGTGCGTCCGGCCCTTACATTTTTCGCTATAAAAAGATGGGTATCCGCCATAGCGGCCACTTGTGGCAAATGGGATATGCACAATACTTGTGATCCAGTTGCCACTTTATAGATCTTTTCGGCAATGGATTGTGCAACCCGTCCGCTCACACCTGTGTCAACTTCATCAAATATAATGGATGTTATGCCTTGATGCTTGGAGAAAATGCTTTTCAAAGCCAGCATGATCCTCGACAGTTCTCCCCCAGATGCGATTTTGGAAAGAGGTTTTAACGGTTCACCTGGATTGGTGGAAATATAAAATTCCATTGAATCCAGACCTGACTGATTAATGCCCCTATCTGACAATTCATCGAAAGTATAAGCCGTTTGAAGGAAATGTGGTTCGAAAATTGTCTTTTCCATGTATAAATCTTTTAATTCCTGATGGATCTTTTTGGTTAACTGCTGAGCGAATTTCTGGCGAAGTTCAGAAAGATTTTTTGCTTCGACAATTAAATCTGCCTTGATGGATTTCATTTCCTTTTCGAGCTTCGCTATATGGGTTTCCCTATTTTGCAGTTTTTCGACTTCTTCTTCTATAGCGGCTCCATATTCCAGGATTTCCTCGATGGTCCGCCCGTATTTCCGCTTTAATTGATTTATTTCATTAAGGCGGCCTTCAATGAATTCCACACGTTCTGTATCATAATCCAAGGAGTCTAATTGGTCTCGGATGTTTGACACGGCCTCTTCAAGCAGGAAGTAGCTATTTGAAACGGTTTCAGAGCTATTCTTTAAACCCTCATCAAGCCCTGCCGCTTCCTCTAAATTATTCATGGCTACGGAAAGCCAATCAATTGCATGCTGCTCACCATTTAAAGCATTATAACTGGTTTGCAGCGCTTCATGAATTTTTTCGAAATTATTAATTTTCTTCCGCTCTTCCATCAATTCTTCATCTTCGCGTAACTTCAAATCAGCTTTTTGGATTTCATCGAATTGAAATTGGATCAAATCAAGGCGATGGACCATTTGCTGTTCATTTTGGCTCAAGCCATTCAATTGTTTAGAAGCGGTTTCATAACGTTTAAATAGCTTTTGGTATTCAGTGAGCGCAGATGCGATTTTTTCACCGCCGAATTGATCGAGCAGTGGAAGATGGAGTCGTTCATCCATTAATTCCTGATGCTCATGCTGACCATGGATATCTATCAATGTCCGGCCTATCTCGCGTAAAGTGGAAATCGTTACAAGCTTACCATTCACCCTGCAAACGCTTTTGCCGCTTTGTGAGATGTCCCTTCGAAGTATCGCCATCCCATCATTCATATCCAGGCCAAACTCTTCCGCTTTGGCAAAGACCGGGTGTTTTTCATCTTCAATTTGGAATAATCCTTCTATTTCGGCCTTAGACTCTCCATGCCGAATGAACTCTGCTGAACCACGTCCACCAACCAAAAGATGAACGGCATCTATTATGATTGACTTCCCTGCCCCTGTTTCTCCTGTCAAGACCGTCAAGCCTTTCTCAAATGAAACGGACAGGCTGTCTATGATCGCAAAATTCCTAATCGATAGTTCTGTTAACAAACTAGGTCACCTCACAACATTATTAGAGCATGTCCAAGAATTTGCCGGAAATGATCTTTGCATCTTCCTCAGAACGGCAGATAATCAAACAAGTATCGTCGCCGCCGATCGTCCCGAGTATTTCTTGCCAATTTAAATTATCAATCAATGCGCAGATTGCCTGGGCATTACCTGGGAGCATCTTCATAACCAGTAAATTGTTGGCTGAGTCAATGCGTACAAATGCATCGACAAGGATTCTCTTTAATTTTTGAAGTGGATTGAAGCGCTGGTCGGCCGGCAGACTGTATTTATACCTTCCATCCGTCAATGGAACCTTTACAAGGTGAAGCTCTTTAATATCCCTTGAAACAGTGGCTTGAGTTACATTGTATCCAGCTAATTTCAATTCTTCAACTAACTCATCCTGGGTTTCGATATCATTATTCGTTATGATGTCCCTTATTTTTATATGTCGTTGTCCTTTATTCATAAGTAGAAGCACCTCTTCTCAACTGTTGCTCATATTAATGGTAATTGGTATCACTTTCATTTTTCACTTAAGCAAGCTGCCCCAATATGGGATTGCTTCGTTATTTTCAGTACGTGCAAATAGGCCGCTTTAGAAAGTGGCTAATATTAATGTTATCGGATTTTTATGCAATTGTACAACTTTTTCTCTAAAAATGAATACAAGTCTATTTTTTGTACGTACCTATTTTATGTATGCACCCTTAAATGATTCAATGGGATGACCACAATGTAAAGGTAAAAAGCTCCTTTAGCCAACCATTCAGCCAAAGGAGCCCATACAAGTTCTAACTATTCTTTTTTAAATTGTGCATGGGCATCTCCAACGATGTCATCAACCGTTTTCGAAAGCAATATCGCTCCATCATCCTTCGACCCTTGCCAGTGTAAATGAAGTAAGAATTCAATATTCCCATCACCGCCTGTAATCGGTGAGAAGGAGGCATCCTTAATATCATAGCCTTCCTTTATAGAAAAAGAAATGATCTTATCCAATACTTGTTTATGAATTTTGGGATCGCGAACAATCCCCTTTTTACCCACTTGATCCTTTCCAGCTTCGAATTGCGGTTTAACCAATGCAACGACATCACTATTCGGGACGAGCAAGGTCTTTAGCACAGGTAAAATTAACGTAAGCGAGATGAAAGAAACATCAATGCTTGCAAAGTTTGGCATCTCCCCATCGAGATCGGCGGGTGTAACATAACGGAAATTGGTTCGTTCCATTACCTTAACCCGCTCATCCTGCCTAAGCTTCCAGGCAAGTTGATTATAGCCCACATCAAGCGCATATGACATGAGAGCGCCATTTTGCAACGCACAATCCGTGAACCCACCAGTCGATGAACCGATATCAAGCAGTACTTTTCCATTCACTTGTAAATCGAATTCCCTTAATGCCTTCTCAAGTTTAAGACCGCCTCTTGAAACGTAAGGCATGACTTTTCCTTTGATCGTGAATTCGAGATCGACCGGCACTTTTTCCCCCGGTTTTTCGTACCTTTCTTCATTCGCGTAAACAAGGCCTGCCATGACCATACGCTTCGCTTTTTCACGTGTATCGGCCAAGCCTTGTTCTACAAGTAATACATCTACTCTTTCTTTCATCACTTTCATATTGTCAGGCCCTTTTTTCTTTTTTGGGTGTTATCATTTTAATCTTCTTGATCGCGGTCTCAGTCGTTAAACCGATTTCTTCAAGCAGTTCATCGACACTTCCATGTTCAATGAAATAATCAGGTATCCCCATTCGATCTATAATTGCCCCATAAAATCCTTGATCATGGGCATATTCAAGTACTGAACTACCAAAACCACCTTGAAGAACCGCTTCTTCTATTGTCAAAATCGGCATTTTTTCACCAAGGAGACTGCTTAGCATGTTCTCATCCAAAGGCTTAATGAAGCGGGCATTGATCACCTTAACTGAATAATCCTCTTTCTCGAGTAGTTCTGCCGCTTCAAGAGCCATCGGAATCGTTGTACCGAACGTTAAGATGGCAGCATCCGTTCCTTCTTTAAGAACTTCCCACGAACCGATTGGAATCTGCTGTAATTCAGTATCCATCACAACTCCCCAACCATTCCCACGAGGGAAACGCATAGCAATCGGACCATCATTATAGTTTAAGGCCGTATTGACCATATGCTGACCTTCGTTTTCATCTTTCGGCATCATCAATACCATATTCGGTACATGGCGTAAGAAAGCAATGTCGAAAACGCCTTGATGCGTTTCACCATCGGAGCCAACCAATCCGGCACGGTCGATCCCGATGAATACGTTCAAATTCTGACGGCAGATATCATGCACCACCTGGTCATAAGCCCTTTGCAGGAATGTTGAATATATAGCCAGGAAAGGTTTCATTTTTTGCGTTGCCAATCCGGCTGCAAAAGTTGCAGCATGCTGCTCGGCAATCCCTACATCATAGAAACGCTCTGGAAACTCTTGGGAAAAGCCCACCAATTTCGAACCTACGGGCATTGCAGGTGTAATCGCGACAATCCGCTCATCGTCACGGGCTAGCCTGCTGACAGTATCGCTTACAAGAGCGCTCCAAGCAGGACCTTTACTAGGGGATTTCACGAAATCGCCTGTCTCGATTTTGTATGGGCCTGTCCCATGCCAGTTTCCTGTTGTATCCAGCTCGGCAGGTGAATAGCCCTTGCCTTTTTTCGTGATGACATGCAGCAGTACAGGCCCCTTCGTTTTCTTGGCATATCTTAAATTCTCCAGCAATTCTTCATAATTATGACCATCCACTGGTCCTAGGTATGTGAAACCGAGCTCCTCGAAAAAGATTCCTGAAACCAATAAGTACTTCATGCTATCCTTCAGGCGTTCAGCTGTAGCTGCAAGTTTGCCACCGACTGCAGGGATTTTTTTCAAAAGCAGCTCCAATTCATCTTTTGCCCAGTTATATTTGCCTGCTGTACGCAATCTTCCCAATATCGTGTGCAGGGCACCTACGTTAGGGGCTATGGACATTTCATTATCATTCAGGATAACGATCATGTCCTTTTTTTCATCACCGATATGATTTAACGCTTCAAGCGCCATTCCGCCTGTTAGGGCACCGTCCCCGATCACTGGCAAAATAAAACTGTTTTCACCTTTGATATCACGGGCAGCCGCCATTCCCATTGCAGCTGAAAGGGAAGTCGAACTGTGACCGGTTTCCCAAACATCATGGGGGCTTTCAATCATTTTAGGAAAACCGCAAAGACCTTTGTATTTCTTTAAGGTATCGAACTCCCCTGCTCTGCCAGTCAGGATCTTATGGACATAGGATTGGTGTCCGACATCCCATAAAATTTTATCATTCGGACTGTCGAATTCTTTATGCAAGGCTATAGTCAACTCGACGACACCTAAATTCGGACCAATATGCCCACCTGTCACCGATAATTTTTCCACAAGGAATTTACGTACTTCCACACTTAACTCGACAAGTTCTTCATTATTCATCTTCTTCAAAAAAGAAGGGTCTTTTATAGATAGAAGATCCAAACAGGACCACTCACTTTCTGTCATTTTCGGTTGTAAGCATAAACAAAGCCTCATAAAAGAGGGCTATGGGGGACTTGACCGAAAAATTGGTTTTAAGTTAAAAAATAGCCGCCAACACCCAGGTGATTTCGGCGGCTTAATATACCTATTTTATCACGTATCTCAATTAAAAAATTCATTATGATTTTCACATATTTTTGCACAATGAGTATACCATAAAACCTCAATTGATAACAAATTTAGCTCAATCAATGGTTACGGTTCGCTATTAAATCGGTTAGTTCATTCAACAAACCCGTTTGTAGGGCTGTTTTTCCTAAAGCGGCATGGGCAAGTTCTATATGATGCTCCAACTTTTCCTTTGCCCCTTGAAGCGTGAGTAAAGAAGGATATGTGCTTTTATGATTACCCACATCACTGCCAACCGGCTTGCCGATCAACTCGACGGACCCTTCAATATCCAGAATATCATCCCGAATTTGAAATGCAAGCCCCAGGTGGTATGCAAAGTCACGTAAATGGAGTTGCTGTTCTTCATTCGCCCCGGATAATATAGCACCGGAAAGGATGCTTGCAGTCAATAACTTCCCTGTTTTATGTTCATGGATATACTCTAATTCCTGAAGGGTCAGCTGTTTATTTTCACCTTCCATATCGGCAACTTGACCTCCAACCATTCCTTCGGCTCCGGCAGACTTCGCAATTTCACTTACAAGGTTCAGCTTCATTTCAGCCGTCACCTCGGGATCGATCATATCCGTCACCAATTGAAAGCTGTATGTAAGAAGCGCGTCACCTGCCAATATTGCAACCGCTTCACCGAACACTTTATGGTTAGTCGGTTTTCCGCGGCGGAGATCATCATCATCCATCGCTGGAAGATCATCATGAATCAAAGAATATGTATGGATCATTTCAATGGCAGCCGCTGCAGGTATCCCGATCCTCAAGCTTTTCCCAAAGGCCTCCAGAACCGCAAAGACCAATAACGGGCGAATCCGTTTACCCCCTGCCTCCAGCGAATAGATCATGGCTTCTTTGACCACTGCCGGTGCTTTAAGTTTATTGACATATTCTACGATTTCCCGTTCTATAACCGTTTTATATTCTTTAGAAAACATTTCAAAGGACGCCGTACCCATGTCATTCTTCCTCCTGTACAGCGAAGTTTTCAAGTTCCCCATCTTCGCGTAAAATTTGAGTCAACTGATCTTCAACAGCCTTAAGCTTTGAATGGCAAAGCCTTGATAAATCCATTCCTTGTTTATATATGGAGATGGCTTCTTCCAAGGGCACATCGCCTTCTTCCAACTGTTCCACAATTTTTTCGAGATTCTCCATCGCTTCTTCAAATGTAGCTTCTTGTTTTTTTGTCATGGTTCAATCCGCTCCTTTATTTCTTTAATTTCACATTCAAGGGTTCCATCTTTAATCGAAACCGCTATCTTATCCCCTTTGGATACTTGCTGTGTACTTTTCACTAATGTCTCATCTTCAGCAAAAACTAATCCATAGCCCCGTTCCATGATTTTTAGTGGACTGAGGGCAGACAAAGTGGCTGTAATATGAACGAATTGCTGTGATTTTTGCCGATAGATGGCTTCCATGGCCCTACGTAAAACCTTTGCATGCTGCTGCAATTCATCTTTCGCATTTTTCACCGCTTGTTCAGGATGCTGCTTTTTCAGAATTTCGTTCAGCTGATTCAGCTCATCTCTCTTTTTCATGAAATATCGCGTGCTGGTCCTCCCTAGCCTGTCCATCGTCTTGTCTAGCTGTTCCAGCTTCTGTTCATACATTTTATGCGGATAACGGAAAGCATAAGACCTCTCCATCCTGGTCAAACGGGTTCGTTCAAAATTGACCGCTTCTTGAATGGAGCGGGTCAACCGATTTTTGCGGTTCATCAGGCGTTCGAGTATTTCATTTAAGTGAGGAACCGCTAACTCCGCTGCACCAGTCGGTGTAGGAGCACGCATATCGGCGACAAAATCAGCAATGGTAAAATCGGTTTCGTGACCGACAGCAGAAATTACCGGTATATCGGAATCATAAATCGATTCAGCCACTATCTCCTCATTAAAGGCCCATAGCTCCTCGATCGACCCGCCGCCCCTTCCAACAATGAGAACATCACTTTCCGCCCTTGCGTTAGCCATTGAAATTGCCTTGGCAATCGATTTAGCGGCATTATTCCCTTGTACAAGTGCCGGATAAACGATAATCCTGGCGATTGGATATCTCCGCTTGATGGTTATCAGGATATCTCTTAATGCAGCTCCGGTCGGAGATGTTATGACTCCTACAGACTTAGGGTACTGCGGGATCGGCTTCTTATGTTCGGCCAAAAACAAACCTGCCGCCTCCAGCTTTTTCTTCAGCTGTTCATAAGCAAGATACAAATCCCCCACACCATCAGGGGCCATGCTTTTCACATAAAGCTGATACTGTCCCCCAGCTTCATATAATGATATATCGCCCTTAACAAGTACCTTCATACCATTTTCGGGCAGGAATTTCATCCCTTTATTATTGGCGGCAAACATAACGGAAAGAAGTCGGGCCTTCTCATCCTTTAAAGTAAAATACATATGTCCGCTTGTATGTTGTTTAAAATTCGAAATTTCACCTTTTATGTATACATTTTGCAAATGGGGGTCGGCATCGAATTTCCTTTTGATGTACTTAGTTAAAGCCGACACACTCAAATATTGTTGGTTGCTCATATAATGTCTCCTTCCGATTGAAATCGGATTTAAAGAAAACTCACCTATGGATCCATGAATGGAAAAAAAGCGGTCTCCCGTTATTATAAAACAAGAGGTCCGCTTCTTTAAAATAATTTAACGTTTTTTTCAGCTTTTTAATGCTTGCTTGTTCAGTTCAAGTGCTTTTTGAGCAGATTTGACCGTATTCTTCATAAGCATCGTAATCGTCATGGGACCAACGCCTTTAGGAACAGGTGTAATGTATGAAGCCTTATTTTTCACTTCATCAAACGCCACATCACCGCAAAGCTTCCCTTCATCATTCCTGTTCATTCCGACGTCAATGACGACTGCGCCTTCTTTAATATGGTCACTCGTGATCGTGTCCCTCTTTCCGACAGCTGCGACAACGACATCGGCTTGCTTGGTATAATATGCAAGATCCTTTGTCCGTGAATGACAGTAAGTAACGGTTGCATTTGCATTCAAGAACAATTGTCCTGCTGGTTTTCCGACGATATTACTTCTCCCTACGATGACAACATGCTTACCTTCAAGGTCATAGTCGATATACTCAAGCATCACCATGACGCCGTATGGGGTACAAGGTAAAAATGCATCCTGTCCCGTCATCATCCGCCCAATATTAATCGGGTGGAAACCATCTACATCCTTTTCAGGGGAAATCGCTTCAATGATCGCTTTTTCCTGAATATGTCCAGGCAATGGCAGCTGCACCAATATACCATGAATGCTGTCATCCTGGTTTAATTCAGCAATGCTCTGAATTAATTCCTCCTGAGAGAGCTCCGCAGGCTTTTTAATTAATACGGAATGCATGCCCAAGTCCTCACAGGCCTTTTGCTTATTGCGCACATAGGTTTGTGATGCTTGATTGTCACCCACCAGGATTACAGCCAAACCTGGAACGATATTTTTTTCACGTAACTGTTGAACTTCCTTACTGATTTCCTGCCTAACTGACTCTGCAATTTCTTTACCATTAATGATTTGAGCTGACATGTGTTTATTCCTCCCAAGTTAATTTTGCTAAAGAAATTGCTGAGAGAATCCTTGCTCAAGGCTACAGCTTTAGCTGCCGCTTTTCACCTTCACTTTGGATAAAACGGCATTTACAAAGCTGCTCGATTGATCATCACCGAATTTCTTAGCAATTTCAATAGCTTCATTCATTGCAACACTTACAGGAACATCTTCACTGTGAATCATTTCATAAACCGCGATACGCAGTAAATTCCGATCAATGTTCGCCAGTCTTTCCAACGTCCAATTCTCTAAATTGTCCCTGATCATTCCATCAATTTGTTCACGATTTTCCGTTATCCCCATTACTAATTTCTTGAAGTATTCATCAGTAGGAGCACCATCCAGTACGCTTTCCATTGCTTCTTCTGCATTCGAGTTGGCAATATCTATTTGATATAGTGCTTGAAGGGATTTTTCACGGGCTTCTCTTCTTTTCATAATCTTACTCCTTTAACATCTACTATTATATATGAAAATGCTAGAACAAACGAACATTAAATAACATTTTTTCAAAAATATTAAGATTTTCGCTATATTATTAAAAAAATAAGCTAAATCCCACTAAAATTAAGGCCAAAAGACTCAAATATCTTGATTCAGGATAACAATACAAGATTACATTCGGAATTAAACGGCCAACACAGTCCCATACTTTTTGAAAGTGTCAAAAAGCTCATGCCTAGCTTTCATGCTCATATTTCACCTTTTACACTCTAACAGAAATCACCCTTGAATTAAAGGGAAACTTCCAGACACCGCCTTATTATGTTCATTTAAATTTAATATTATAAGCAGGCCTCAAAAACGGGGTATCTGGAGTTAACTTTCAAAAAAACAAAAACCCGGCTTTTGCCGGGTTTTTGCAGGTGCGAATCGAATGAAGCCACTTACACTTCTTGTTCGTAATCCGCTTCTTGTTTAGCGTTTTCAAACGCAATGCCCACTACATGAATGTTCACTTCGCCCGCGTCGATAGCGGTCATATTCAACAAAGCTTCACGAATGTTATCTTGCACTTCCTGAGCAACTTTCGGAATTGAAACACCAAACTTCATGACACAATAAAGTTCGACTTTGATGGATTCTCCCGTTAAGTCCACTTTAACACCCTTACCGTGGTTCTTTTTCCCAAGCTTTTCAACAACACCCGTAGCGAAATTCCCGCGCATATGTGCAACACCTTCAACTTCCGATGCAGCGATACCCGCAATCACCTCTATTACCTCAGGTGCGATCTCCACTTTGCCCAGCCCACTATTATAATCATTCATTTCGAGTAATTGGCCTTCCATTTCACTCATTCAAAAGCACCTCCTGTCTTCCTTTACATTATGAGTTCATTACATCATATATTTCAAGGAATTTGGTATTAAATTCTCCGGAAACAAATTGTTCATGCTGAAGTAACTTAATATGGAAAGGAATTGTGGTACTGATCCCTTCAATGACAAACTCACCTAGGGCGCGTTTCATCTTTTCGATTGCCTCTTCCCTAGTAGGTGCATGGACAATCAATTTAGCGATCATGGAATCGTAATACGGCGGTATCGAGTACCCAGGGTATGCCGCGGAATCAACACGAACTCCGTAGCCGCCTGGCGGTAAATACATTTGAATCTTACCTGCGGAAGGCATGAAATTCTTTTCTGGATTTTCAGCATTGATCCGGCATTCGATAGACCATCCGTTATAAGTGACATCCTCTTGCGAAAGCGATAGTTTGCTGCCTGAAGCAACTTTGATCTGTTCTTTAATCAAATCCACGCCCGTTACCATTTCTGTAACAGGGTGTTCAACTTGGATACGTGTATTCATTTCCATAAAGTAGTATTTTCTATTCACATAGTCATAAATAAATTCTACTGTTCCGGCACCTGAATAATTAACGGCAAGTGCTGCCGTTACTGCAGCCTGCCCCATTTCCGCACGTGTTTCACCATCCAATGCCGGTGAAGGGGTTTCTTCAACAAGCTTTTGCAAACGTCGCTGGACCGTACAATCACGCTCACCTAAATGGATGGCATTGCCATGATTATCTGCCATGACCTGTATTTCAACGTGTCGGAAGTCCTCGATGAACTTTTCAATATACACGCCTGGATTTCCAAATGCCGTCGCGGCTTCCTGTTGTGTGATGTTAATGCCTTTAATTAGCTCTTCTTCCGTCCTTGCGACGCGGATACCTTTACCGCCCCCGCCGGCAGTAGCTTTGATGATGACTGGATAGCCCATTTCATTAGCTAAAGCTACACCCTCATCCGTATCCTTGATTATGCCTTTAGAACCTGGAACGATCGGTACACCAGCTTTACGCATGGTTTCCCTTGCTACGTCCTTTGTTCCCATTTTATTGATAGCTTCGGGGCTAGGACCGATGAAAATGATATTGCATTCACGGCATAGCTCAGCAAAGTCAGCATTTTCAGCAAGGAAGCCATATCCTGGGTGAATCGCATCGGATCCGGTTTTCTTGGCTGTGCTGATAATGTTCGTTGTATTTAAATAACTGTCTTTTGATAATTTAGGACCGATGCAATATGCTTCATCCGCAAGCTGGACATGTAATGCTTCTTTATCAGCTTCTGAATAGACCGCAACAGTCTCGATTCCTAATTCCTTGCATGCCCGGATGATTCGGACAGCAATTTCCCCGCGATTAGCAATTAATACCTTTTTAATCATTTAGAAACAGCTCCTCATTCCGGCTTTACTAAAAATAATGGTTGACCATATTCTACAAGCTGGCCTTCTTTTACAAGGACTTCAACGATTTCACCGCTTACTTCGGCTTCGATTTCATTGAAAAGCTTCATGGCTTCCACGATGCAGACGATGGAATCCCCTGTTACTTTATCGCCTGTTTTTACGTATGCAGGTGAATCCGGTGCAGGAGATTGGTAGAATGTCCCAACCATCGGAGAAGTGATTTTATGTAAATTTTCAGTGTCTGCTGCAGCCGGTTTTGCAGGTTCAACAGCTTTCGGTACTTCAGGGGCAGGGGCCGCTGCGGGCTTGACCTCTACAGCTGCATTGGTTTGAACAACTGCTGGAGCTGCTGCTTGGTGTAATACTGTACCCGTTTCAGTTTTTTTCAATTTAATTTTCGTTCCTTCATTTTCAAAAACGAATTCACTGATATTTGATTGATCGACTAGCTTAATAATTTCACGAATTTCTTGCACTTTCATTTTGTGGCACCCCTTGTCTAATTTAATATGAGTTTGTGAGGCAATAATATTTTATGTAACCTTACCCTTAGCTTATCCTACTTTGTCCAATACTGCACAAAGTAGCCGCTTTCTTTATGCGAATGCGAATAAACTGAATACAAACCTCATCTGTATTATAACAGATATTTCACTTTCTCAAAATATTGTTTCCCTTAGAGAATTGAAAAGTTTATGACCAGCTTCTAACATCATACAATATTAGCTTATACAAATTCAATGATAGATTAGTTGTAACTTGTTATCCATACTTTTATATTACACCTTTATTATAATATTGTGAATATTTTTCAACTGGGACACCTTAACGCTTTCTCTTGAATTTTGCATTCATTCGTAGAAAATCAGCAATAATATCCACTATAATTACTTTTCTAGAATATTACGGAGGATCATTATCACCGATTCTATTTGAGTTCCTGATATCAATTGACATAAAAAAACTTTTCCTCTAAAGTTTCCCGGTTTAAACTATTTAAAAAAATCATAATAAAAAGCCTCCCTTTTTTTATTAAGGAGGGCTTTCTAATTTTTAGGATGTTGCACTGTTCTGTATCAGCGTTCTGTATGTGTCATCACTTTTCCGGTTGAAAGTCGACCACTACATTTTGCGCATCGCTCACTTCTTTCCTTACGAGGCGGATAATGTTATTAGCCTCTGTTTTCGTTTGTTTATCGGCCTTGACACTCACCTTTACATCCGTTCCGTCCACCCTGACCAGTGCGGCATTGTAATCCATGGCAACAATTAAGTTTTCGATGATATTTTCTTTTACTTTCGTTTCACTTAATTGTTCGATTTTTGCATAAGCCTCGTCTCGTTCTTCAGCTGATAATTCTGTGTTGCCCATCTTTGCAGTCAATTCTTCATTCAGCTTCGCCCGTTCATCTTCAATCTGCATCCTTAAAGATTCGAACTCATCTCCAGATGCAATGGTTACAGAGGAACCTTCTGTATTTTTGGACGTTTCTTTTTCACTTTTAGTTTCCCCTTTTGTATCCGCTTTGTTCTCTGTTTTGCTTTCAGTTTTATTTTCTTTCTGTTCCATTTGCTCTGTTGACGTCATATCGGCGGCATTTTCTTCCGGAGCTGTTAAATAATAGACTGAAAGCACAACGACCAAACTTAGCATAGTCAATAACCAAACGGTTTGTTTTTTTAATAACATGTAGATTTTCCCCCTTATTTTTTAGGCATGACAGAAACCCTATGACTCGGTACATCAAGTGAGCGTGTGACAGCCTCGATGATCCACTTCTTTATTTGAATGTTTTCGGCCCCTTTTGCGACTACCAGGACTCCTCGTACACTAGGTTTTTTCGTTTCCGAAATGATCGGTCCTTCTTTCTCACCGCTCTTGACCAAAACGAGCTGATCATCAACCGATGTGTCTTCGACCGTCCTTTTGCCGCCTTCCTGGTCGGTTTCTTCGGTGACTTGTTTTTGGGTGACTTTGTTTCGTTCATATACTTTCTTCTCGGATGCATCGACGTAGATTACGACTTTTACATCCTGGACACCTGCAATGGATTCAAGCGCTTCCTTCATTTCATTCTGTAGATATATTTCATAGTCTTTTGTAGTCTTGAATTCTGATTTCTTCTGACCGAATGTTTCAACATCCTCTTCATCATCCTGCTGTTTATCATTATTGAATACAGTCGTCACTTCAGATGTTTGTCCCGTCTGGTTGGTGGTTAACAAATTCCCGGCCATCATGATTCCCGATCCCAAAAGGACAACTATTAGAGCATAGACATACAGGGAAGGTTTTTTTTCCTTAGGCTCTTTTTGGTCAGGGTCTTTATTTAATAGTTTTTGCAGCCAGGATAATGGACCTTTGTCTTTGTTCAATACTCAGTCACTTCCTTTCCCCGGCGATTTCAATGATCTCTTCATCAACGGACCAACTTGTTGCCAGAAACCTTTTGACAGCATCCAGATTGGCATCATTTGAAGTGGATGGGCTATCTGCATTGATATCAACCTTCGCTACTGCCTCTATCTCCGAGTTTTCTTTCCCTTCTGCCTTTTCCAATGAGATGGTTATGTTCTGCAGATCATCAACACCAGGTTCTTCCTCATTCTTGACCCCTACATCAATTGAACTAATCTTCATGTTATAATCCACCATCAGCTCCTCTTCCACTTCTGTCTGTAATTGGACAGCCATTTGTTCTAAAATATATGCACCCTGTGCTGCTTGTATTTCTTTTTTCTTCATTTCTGTCAAATTTCCTAAATCTTTTTTTTTCTGATCCTCAAATTCACTAGTAGCCGCAGAGAGGATTTCGTCGAAGTCCTTATTGAATAATCCCAATATAGGAGTGATGATGATCGCAATCAGTAAAAGTCCGATTACCATTTTGGCATACTTCTGTAAAGCCGAATTCGGAAGAAGCATATCGATCACAGTAGCCAGCAATACAAATATGATGATGTTGGATACCCAGCCAGCTAAAAAACTCACCAAGCCCTCCTCCTTTCTAACGAACCATCAAGGTAATGTTTCCAGAGGCGATAATTACCGTGATACTTAAAAAAAACATGAGTGAGACAATGGCCAATGCAGCGAAAATATAAATCATGCTTTTACTAATAATGTCTAGGCATTTTATTACAGGTCCTCCGCCAAGCGGCTGCAAAAGGCTCGCTGCCAATTTATAGACAAAAGAAATCATCAGGATTTTTATGGCGGGAAACGTGGTAATGAGCAAGAGTATGATGACGCCAGACAAGCCGACTGTATTCTTCAATAGAACGGAGGCACTTATGACCGTATCCGTTGCATCGGTAAACATGCGCCCTATTACCGGTATAAAGTTACCTGTCACGAATTTGGCCGTCCTGATCGTCACTCCGTCAGCTACAGCAGATGATGCCCCCTGAACGGATATCACACCAAGAAATATGGTCATGAAAGCCCCAAGGATGCCGATAGCAAAATTACGGAGAAGCTGTGCCAGCTGTGTCACTTTGTAATGTTCGGTCAGCGTACTGACAATGCTTAAAATCGCTGCAAAGAATAATAACGGAAGGACGACAAACTGGATCAAGATACCGCTTGTATTCATCAAAAACATCAAAACCGGATGAAAGAAGGCTGCCGATACAAGTCCCCCTGAAGCAGCTATCAATGCCAAGAGTAAAGGGATGAGTGCCATTAAAAAGGAAATCATCAAATCTATCGTATCTTTTGTATATTCAATCGCCACATGAAAACTGTTAAGTGCCAAAATGATCAGCACCATATAAACGATTGCATAAGCGACCTTACTCACGGAGCTTTGCTCGAACGCATTCTGCAAAGACTGGAGGAACATGCTGAAAACGGTTAATAAAATGAGTGATCCCAGCAGCTTTCCATTCACGAGCAGTTCATGAAAAATGAATTTTGTCATTCCCTTAATCCATTGCTCAAAGGAAAATTTCTTGTCGCCGCTTACGAAGTCCATAAAGCTCCCTTTCTGGCTTTCCGGTAGAAACCCTCCATATTCCGTAACGATGTCATCCCAATATTGTTTGAGCTCATCGACACCCAGCCTTTCTATTTGGGCTTGTACCAGCTCGGACTGCATGATGGGCTCTTGTTCGATTTCACCATTTTCAGGATTTTCGGCAGCTTGTCCAATAGATGCATGCAAAAAAAAGAGTAAAACGAATAGAATGGATAAGTAAGGCATCCGCTGCTTCATACATTCACCTCATTGACTAGTAGGAGTAATCCGTTAACTTGGGAGCATCTGTATAATCGTTTCGATAATGACCGTTAAAATCGGAATCGCCATGGCAAGTATCAAGATTTTTCCGCTTAATTCTATTTTGGAAGCGAGGGAACCTTGCCCTGCATCTTTTGTAATTTGAGAAGCGAATTCTGCAATATAGGCAATTCCGATTATTTTTAAGATGGTCTCTAGATACACGGTATTTACATTTGCATTAACCGCAATTTTTTCTAACATTAAAATAATTTCGTATATTTTGTCAGCTAAAAAAAGAAAAATGGAACATCCTACAAAAACGACAAGCAGGAATGCTAAATTTGGTTTTTGCTCTTTGACGATCAATGCCAAGAAGGTGGCAACTAGGGCAATGGCCACGATTTTTATGATTTCAATCGCGAATCCCTCCCTTACTGAAATAGAAATACAGATTTAATTTTTTGAAATAAATCCTCTACTACAGAAGCTACCATGAATAAAATATAGATGAATCCGAAAAGTGTCACCCACTGGGCATATTCCTTCTTCCCAACCTGATCGAGTATCGTGTGAAGAAATGCCACTACTAGCCCCACACCCGCTATTTTAAATATGATGTCCACATCAATGCCCATTTTCATTCCCCCCACATATTCCTACATCAGCAAGATGATCAATAATAGCCCTGATAAAAAACCAAGACTTTTCATCATTTTTTCATATTTCCCCTGTCGGTCGAGTGCATCGCTCTCTTCCCGTTCCAAGTGTGCCATCGTTAGCATGATTTGCTTTTGCTGATGATATTTATCGCTTTTTCCAAGCGTCTCCCCAAACTGTGAAAGAATCTCGAATTCTCCCTGTTTTAAAGCAAGGAATTGCCATATTTTCTTCAAACTATCATCCCATGCTTCCTTGACAGTGGTCTCTCCGGACTCGAGCCGGTTTGCAAATGCATCGAAAAAGATGGATAAAGGTTTGGCCATCTGTTTAGAAAGTTTCCTCGCCGCTTCTTTCAAAGGTGTATGACCAAACATTATTTCGGCTTCAAGCGATTGCATGGCGACTTTCAGCTGTCTCAGTTGACGAGGCCTCATACTTAATTTTTTCGCAGCTTCGAAACCTGCCCATGTCGTTGCAATAATAATGATCGCAGCTCCTATTAACTTAAACATGCGGGTTCACACCTTCCCCTAAGAAAATGGGAACTCCAGCAGCATCAAGGACTTTGTAGCTCCTCTTACCGGATTTACATCTCTGTAATTCTATAAAACGTTCAAAGATGTTTTGCTTTAATATTTCGGCTATAAAAGGTCGCTTCTTAATTTCATCCAGTGTATGGCCATGTGTAGTTATCATGAGTTTAATACCTGCGTTCACCGCTTCCAGCACAGCCTGCGTATCCGCCGCGCGGCCTATTTCATCCACGATCAATACATCCGGGGACATCGAACGGATCATCATCATCATCCCTTCCGCTTTAGGACATCCATCGAGCACATCAATCCTTGTTCCAAATTGGAGCTGCGGCACTCCATGAACACATCCGGCAATTTCCGAGCGCTCGTCCACTATCCCCACCTTTTGAGGGGCAATGCCGTGTTTTTCATTACCACTGGATATCATTCTTGCAATATCACGTAATATGGTCGTTTTTCCCGTTTGCGGAGCACCGATCAACATTGTATGCTGCCATTCCCCGTCATATAAGTAAGAAGTGAGCGGTTCAGCTGCACCTATTTTTTCACGTGCAACCCGAATATTGAAGGAGGAAATATCCCTGATCGCTTTGACAGATCCATTTTCCAAAATCACCTTGCCAGCAAGCCCCACCCGATGTCCGCCTGCTATGGTTATATAACCTCGCTTTAATTCTTCCTCAAGTGTATATAACGAAAATTGACCTATTTGATTCAATAATTGATCCGCATCCGAATGGGTCACTTCATAGGAAAAGAAGTATGGTTCCCCACCTACAATGACCTCAAGCGGCCTTCCAACCCGAATTCTCAGCTCTTCCATCTTATCGATCATCATCGGTGTCATCCCCCGGAGTTGCTCACATATTTTTTTCGGTAAAAAAGAAAGAATCGTTTCCATTTTGACAATCCTCCTGTATACACCACTTTCAATAAAATATATGCCGACCAGCCTGCAATGATGACAGGCTATTAAAGAAACAGACCATTTATTGATTTTTTTATACTTCGGGGTCTAAAAAACACACAAAAAAAAGCCGAGAAATTAATCTCGGTCTCAGGCTGTAAAAAAATTCGAACAAAGCGAGTTTGCCCACAGGTTTTTATGGCTTGTACAATTTGGAAGTTGATTATAACGTAGGGGCACTCGCTTTCCGCTGGCGGTCCGCCCTTGGCGGCATTGCCGCCTGTGGGTTCTCACCTGGACGCGGTTTTCCCGCAGGAGTCTCGAACACCCGCTCCAATCAACTTTTTTTAACTTTTAGATAGATCCCTTTTACCTAAAGTCTTTATTGTTTTAAAATAGAATTATTAAAACTTGAGTGATGTGTTTTCTTTTTTAACATGATTCTATTCAGCGAGATCAGCTTGAAATGATTACTTTAGACCAACTGGTTCCAGCTTGTAAGTACACAACAACAAATAAAAAGGGCTATCGTGAGTACAAATCCTACAGTGTACAGAAAATAAAGACCACCAGATAGTGGTGACACGCCATATTCGGCAAGAATATATGGAATCATCTGCGTCATCAAGAAGCCAAATCCACTAAAAAATCAAAAAGGTTTCGGAATGAGTCCATTCCGAAACCTTTTTGTCTACAAACTGAAACCGAGATCTTCATCTCGGTCGTCTTTCAATTATGCACGTGATACGTATGATCCTTCATTTGTATTGATCAATAGTTTGTCACCTTGGTTGATGAAGAATGGAACTTGAACCGAAAGGCCCGTCTCAAGTACGGCTGACTTCGTGCCGCCTGAAGATGTATCGCCTTTAATTCCCGGCTCCGTTTCCGCCACTTCAAGTTCCACTGTGTTTGGAAGCTCGACCCCAAGTGTTTCCGCTTGGAAAGTCATGATATGCACTTCCATATTTTCCTTAAGGAATTTAAGTTCACGTTCAATGCTTGATGCAGGCAGCTCGATTTGGTCATATGTTTCGTTATCCATGAATACATGGCTATCCCCACTTGCATAAAGGTACTGCATCTTGCGGTTTTCGATATGTGCTTTAGCAACTTTTTCACCAGCACGGAATGTTTTCTCTTGGATTGAACCCGTACGAAGGTTACGAAGTTTAGAACGTACAAAAGCTGCACCTTTACCAGGTTTAACGTGTTGGAACTCGATAACCTGCCAAATTCCATTATCTACTTCAATCGTAACACCCGTGCGAAAATCGTTTACAGAAATCATAAATTTGTCCTCCTACATGTACATGTTTACAGAATGATTAACTCTTTAGTTGAATGAGTAAGTGCTTCGTTACCATCATGTGTAACGATTGTATCATCTTCAATCCGCACTCCGCCTACCCCCGGTAAGTAAATGCCCGGTTCAACGGTTACGGCCATACCTGGTTCTAAAATGATATCAGACCTAAAGGATAATGCTGGACCTTCATGAACTTCAAGACCGATACCATGTCCAGTCGAATGTCCAAAATACTGCCCGTATCCCTTTTCTTCAATTAGATTTCGAGTTAGTGCATCCGCTTCCTTGCCAGTCATACCAGGTTTGATCCCAGCCATTCCTCGCAGTTGAGCTTCTAAAACAATGTCATAAATATTAATAAGTTCTTCACTTGGCTTGCCAACCGCTAATGTCCGAGTGATGTCAGACACATACCCATTATAGTATGCCCCGTAATCCAATGTGACGAAATCGCCTTTTTCAATGATTTTATCCGTAGCCACTCCATGCGGAAGTGCGGACCTTAAGCCGGATGCTACAATAATATCAAAGGAAGAAGAAGTTGCCCCTTGTTTCCTCATAAAGAACTCAAGTTCATTGGATACATCCAGTTCCGAGATCCCTGGACGCAGGAAATCGAGAATATGTGTAAACGCAGCATCAGCAATAGCAGCCGCTTCCTTTAATATCTTAATCTCTGAAGAAGTCTTTATCAAGCGTAAATTCTCAATAACCCCCGACACCGGCAAAAGTTGTCCATCAATGGCCGCTTCGTATGCCTTATATGTAGCATAAGTCAGGTGTTCTTGTTCAAAGCCCAGCTTGCCGATATTCATCGCTTTAGCCTGCTTGCCGACTTCTTCGATGATGGTTCCTTTATGTTGAACGACCTCATAGTCCGGGGCCTGCTTGCCCGCTTGTTCCACGTATCTGAAATCAGTGATGAATTTAGCTTCTTTTTGGGAAATAAGTACAACGCCTGCACTTCCCGTAAAGTTGGTCATGAATCGACGGTTATATGTACTGGTAATCAAAAAACCATCAATGCCCGCCTTTTCCATTGAGGCTCTTAAGCGCATTAGTTTATTCATTTAATTTCTCCCCTTTGCAATCTTTGTGATCGCCTGCAACGCCAATTCATATCCGTGTATCCCCAAGCCGACAATCTGTCCCGCCGATACCGCGGCGGTCACTGATTCATGCCGAAAGCTTTCACGGGCATGTATGTTCGAAATATGCACTTCCACCACTGGAACATCAATTCCGGCTATTGCATCACGAATCGCATAGCTATAATGAGTAAAAGCTCCAGGATTAATGATAATCCCGTCGATCCCATGATCCTCTGACCAATGGAGCTTGTCGATAATCGCTCCTTCATGGTTCGTTTGAAAAGAAGTCAATTCCACTTCTAACCCTTGTGCTTGCTGCATTAATTGCGCTTCCACATCCGCAAGCGTCGAGGATCCATAATGCGCAGGTTCACGCTTCCCCAAGCGATTTAAATTCGGTCCATTGATTAGTAAGATTTTTGTCATCATCAAACACCTGCTCATGTTAAAAGAATGCCTTTCCATGAACATTCTATCATAATTACAAATTGTCTTACTACTTTTTTACAACCAAGAAGCAATCAGCTTTCCGATTGCTTCTCGGCTTTGTTTTTTTGACGGATATATTCCTGTTGATCGTATGAAATAGAAAACCCTACAAAAAGACCGTATATAATAAAAATGCATACACTAGTTATAACCGTATTTGCTGACATTTTAGAAAAGGTTGGCAAATCGACGAACATCGGTTTCAGGATAAATACCAGCAAAGCCCAGCAAACCACCCCCAAAATAATACCCGGAAAAATACTCTTCATCCTTTTAAAAAGACTATAGTATATAAAAGCGATCCCCACGGATAGAATTCCGAACAAAATTATGGTCATCACCGTACCGAGCCAATGATCGATCCAGGTCATATTGGACCACGAGGTAAGTATGAATTTTGGGCTAAAATCCATAAAGTTAATATAATGGGCTATGATTCCGATAAAACTGGCTAAAGCCCCCCCAACAAAACCGACAGCAAGTACATTGTAGATTAACATGCTTTGATATTCCTGTTGAATTTGTCCTTTTTCATTAGAAGACATATCAATCACCTCCGCTACGTAGTATGCCCTTTGTTAAATAGAACTATTTTTTTTTATTCTTAGGAAGGAGAATCACTAGAGGTTTTGGGATTTATTCTGTATGATTAAATCATAAATAATCTGCTTTTTTCAGAGGAAAATACCCATCCTCTGTTGAAGTTTATAATGTACACGGGATACTAGCTTCCTGTGATTCAACATTCATAAAGTAATTGCAGGGTTAAAGCTTCCATTCAATTTTGGAGGAGCGCCTTTACCCTTGTGATGCTTGATAATAAACATGTTAGCACCCTTGAGAGAGCTACGTGAATAACTATTAGGTTGGTGTAGAAATGTCTGAGGTTCAAAAACCCGTTTACGGAGGGCAGGCTGTTGTGGAAGGCGTCATGTTCGGCGGCAAACATCACACAGTCACTGCGGTACGCCGCAAAGATTCGTCGATTGTATATTATCATCTGCCTCGTGAATCGAAACCTGTTGTCAACAGCTTAAAAAGAGTACCGTTTCTACGGGGTATCGTATCACTGGTTCAGTCAAGTGCCACCGGCTCGAAACATCTGAACTTTTCAACTGAACAGTATGAAGAGGAAGATGGAGAAAAGCAGGAAGAAAAGAAAAACGAAACGAAAGAATCTTCTAAAATGAGTGTATGGCTTGGAGTTGCCGTAATTGGCGTACTTTCCTTCCTATTCGGGAAGCTGCTTTTCACTTTGATTCCAGTCTTTCTTGCAGAGTTGACAAGACCAATCTTCAGCGGCCATATGGCCCAGGTTTTAATGGAAAGCTTGTTCAAGTTGATATTATTGCTGGTATACATTTACGTAGTATCCATGACGCCATTGATCAAGCGGGTCTTTCAGTATCACGGAGCAGAGCATAAAGTGATCAATTGCTTTGAAAGCGGAAAAGAATTGACCGTAGCGAATGTGCAGGCAAGTTCACGCCTTCATTATCGCTGTGGCAGCAGCTTTATTTTATTTACAGTCATAGTAGGCATGTTCGTCTATATGTTGGTTCCGACCGACCCATTATGGCTCCGTGTCGTGGATCGCGTTTTGCTTATCCCCGTCGTGCTTGGCATAGCCTTCGAGGTATTGCAGTTGACCAACAAAGTAAAGGATATTCCCATTCTGCGTTACCTTGGCTATCCCGGCCTTTGGCTTCAGTTATTGACAACCAAAGCCCCGACAGATGATCAAGTCGAAGTCGCATTAGCCTCATTTCAAGAACTGTTAAGGATGGAAAAAGAGACCAAAAAAGGTTTAGAATCGGATGTAATTGTGTAAAACATCTATACACATTTTGATTATGAAAAATCATATACTAAACTAAGGGAATGACCTTCATTTTTTTCAAATATTTTACATGAAGAATGTTTAAAATAAGCTAAAAATGCTTATGATGCTCTTAAGGAGGTGTCTTTGTTGAAACGTTTCATATCTTTCATGATATACGGAATCATCGCCCTCGGAGTCCTCGGACTATTGAGCCGACTATTTAATGACCCGATTGGCTTTTTTAGAAACATTCTCATAATAGCCATTGTCGCAGGGATTATTTATATGATTTATACCGGATTAACAAAGGGAAAACCAGTTAAGAAAGAGCAGCAAGCATTCCGAAAGGCTGCCCGCCAGTCGAAAAAAAGGCTAAAAAACCGAACTTCGAAAAAAGATAATGTGGCTAGCTTCTCTGCAGCAAAATCATCCAAGAAAATAAAATGGAGAAAGAAAACGGATAGTCACTTAACCGTTATCGAAGGGAAAAAGAATAAAAAGAAAAATCGGGCTTCTTTTTAAGAGCCCGATTTTTTTTATTTATCATCAATAAGTCCATTTTTTAAGAAATTCTTTCGTGCACTGCCTACCCCGTTTCATCAAATCTCCCTTTTGTTCATCATTCAGATTGAAATCCATCGCAGAAACGCCTTTCATCGGAATAAATACAATATTATGGACGTGTTTCTTGGAGATATATCGTGCATCATGGGCATCTTTCATCGTTTTGAATAGTGCGGAGAACAATTCAACCGCATTATCCACCTCATGCGGTTTCCATATCTCATCGACACTCAGCCGCAAGCCTATGACCGGCCGTTCCTTCCTTACATGATCTGAATTGAATAACCACATAGGAAAATTGCTCAAAACACCTCCATCAACAAAAAGGAACTTGCTTTTTCCGACATCGAGTTTGACTGGTTCAAAGAAATAAGGAATGCTACAACTCATTCTTACTGCCTTTGCAACTGGAAAAGTATTCGGATCAATGCCATAGTTCGGCAGATCATCAGGCAGAACCACCAGTTTCCCATTTGTGATGTCAGAGGTTATGATACGAAGGGATTTCGGTCGTACATCCTTAAAGGTGACTACATTCCTTTCGGCAAGTTTGCTGGCAATCCAACCTTCCAATGCGTCGCCTTTATAAAGGCCAAGTTTCCAGTATACAAGGAGCCATTTGGCAAGCGGGATAGGCAAAAGACCACGCCTTTTATCCAGCAGGCCGCTTAAATCTATATCAAGAAATAGCTTTTCCATTTCTTTTCCGGTGTACCCAGCTGCCACGAAAGCTGCAATTATGGATCCTGCACTTGTACCTGCTGTCCGATGGAATAAAAATCCCCGTTCTTCTAATTCCTGCAGGGCTCCCACTAAACCATAGCCTTTAATCCCGCCTCCGGAAAAAACGCCGTCAATAATCATAGCTGCCCTCCCCTAATCCGGTCTTTACATTTCTAAGCAGGATTAGAGGGATTTATGACAGTTTTAAATAGAAATTACCCTCATCAGGTAAAATACTGAATTTCCGCTTTCGGGAAAAATTCCGCGATATACCCACGAATGGTCGTTTCCAGTTCTGCGGCTTCTTCGGTTTGGTAAACATATTTACCAATGCCATATCTGCCCCATTTATATTTACGCTTCGTTTCGTCCAGTTCCAATTTTGTTTTCGGGTAGTTTTTTTGAATCACTTTTTTTGCTGGACCAGTGAACCGATGCTGGATTAATTCAAAAGTCAAATCCGGTATATCCACCCCTTTTAACGCCTCGCTTAATCGTTCGAATAATTCGTGATAGCCATCCTTCCATGCTTCATGACGATATATGGGAGCTACGATAAAACCCAGAGGATATCCGGCACCTGCCACTTTTCGTGCCGCTTCCATCCTTTCCTCGAAGCTCGATGTGCCTGGCTCGAAATTCTTTATCACAAAACGCGAATTTATACTGAACCGAAATCTCGTTTTTCCATTATGTTCAGCATCCAACAGATGGTCGACATGATGAAATTTAGTTACGAATCTTAAAACCCCATATTCACTTTTGCCAAAATATTCTATGGCCCTTTTTAAAGAATGTGTCAAATGGTCAATTCCGACAATGTCCGATGTACAGGCTGCCTCAAAACGTGTGATTTCAGGCTTTCTCTCATTTATATATTTTTCGGCTGCCTCGAAAATCTCGTCAAGATTCACATATGTCCTAATATATGGTTTCGATCCGAGTGTCGTCTGTAAATAGCAATAGTGACAGTGCCCCATACACCCTGTAGCAAGAGGGATGGCATATTCAGCAGATGGTTTTGAGGAATCGAATTTCAATGTTTTTCTTATTCCTACCACAAGCGTCGATTTGGCGACGCGATATTTTTGCAAATCGTTTTCCCCAGGAAGGTCCCTAATTTGGTTATGGGATGTGGTCTCCCGGATTTCAATGTTCAAATCTTCGAATTTCTTCTTCAATTCCCGGCCAAGAGGGTATTCCAGTGCCCTGGGCTCTATATACACTAATTGTGGCATAAATGGTTTCATTCCGTTCTCCATTCTGTTCATACTTTTAATCAAACTACACAATCTAATTCATAAGGATAGTTTTTCTTAATTCTGTTATCATCATGATTGTTTTTACTTGGAAATTCAAAATGAAGGAGATGCCATATGGCTAATAAAAAACGAGATTTCTTGACAAATGGAACGGGGAAACAAGCGATCACCGTCCAAACAGATAATAAATATCCAAATCCAAGGAATATACCTGGAGACTCGGTCGATGAATTTTCGGTATTGAAAGATGGAAACCAATATCTAGCCGAGAAGGAAATAGGGCAGCAAAATGAAAATGGTTGATTGAACGTAAAAAGAAGACCGAATTTACGATGATTCGGTCTTCTCTATTGGTTTGTAATTGAACAGACGGTAACTAACAAACATTTAAGACACTAAAAAAAGCCGTTAAGATAGGCTTTGCAGCATACTTAACGACTTCCCTTACATCAGCTTATAGCCCGCATTTTAATTGTGCTCCGCAATTCGTGCAAGTATTGCATCCGCCCATTTCCTGGACTTCGCCTTTACGGCACACCGGACAAGTGTTGCCCACTTCCGACCCAATCGTAACGTTAGTCGAACGCAGTTCATTTATCGTATCGACCAATACGACTTTTTTCTTTACTTCCACATCTGTCAATTCATCCATTTCAAGCTGCTCGTCCATTTGGTTTTCTTCCGCTTTGAGCGTAAGAACCTGACTGTCACGGCTGCCATCCACATATACAGTACCGCCTTTTGCTCCGCCTTTGTATAGACGTTCATATACTTTTTCAACTTGTTCGACAGTATATCCTTTTGGAGCATTTACCGTTTTACTGATCGAGCTGTCAATCCAGCGTTGAATGATGCATTGAACATCAGCATGTGCTTCTGGAGCTAATTCCATAGCGGAAATGAACCATTTTGGAAGCTCTTCTGTATCGGCTTCTGGATGACGGTCCAAGTATTCCTGTACAATGTCAGCCTTAACTTCAATGAATTTACCAAGACGGCCGCTGCGGAAATACGTGAAGGAGAAATATGGTTCAAGACCTGTTGATACCCCGACCATAGTTCCTGTGCTTCCTGTAGGAGCAACTGTCAATAAATGAGAGTTACGGATGCCATGTGCAGCAACACTTTCCCTGATATCTTCAGGCATTTTTTCCATAAATCCGGTTTGTGTGAAACGTGTTCTAAGCTCATCGGATTCTTTGTCCGTTGACCCGATCAGGAACGGGAAACTGCCTTTTTCTTTAGCAAGTTCCACGGAAGCCCTGTAAGCTGTCGTCGCAATCGTTTCAAACACCTTGTCAACCAGGATATTTCCTTCTTCAGAGCCATATTCCGTCTCACAGTAGATCAAAAGGTCATGCAGACCCATTACACCAAGTCCAACCCGTCGCTCGCCCAGTGCCTGTTTTTTGTTTTCTTCCAAGAAATAAGGAGTTGCGTCAATGACATTGTCCTGCATACGCACACCGACTTCGACAGTCTGCTTAAGTTTCTCGAAATTAACGGTTTTGCTTTCTTTATCAGCCATCTCAGCCAGATTGACTGCCGCAAGGTTACATACTGAATATGGGGCCAATGGCTGTTCTCCACAAGGGTTCGTCGCTACGACCTGTTGACCGTATGCTTTGGCATTCGTCATTTCATTAGCATTATCGATAAAGAAAATACCTGGTTCAGCAGAATATGTTGCACAAATGTTTATTAAATTCCAAAGCTCTTTAGCGCGGATTTTACGGTAAACACGGACTTTGTGACCCATTTTCTCCCATTCGCGAACATCGCCGACATTATGCCATTCTTCATTGTAAATGGCCATTTCTTCGGCATTATAGCTTTCAACATCAGGAAAACGCAATTCGTATTCCGCATCTTGTTCCGCCGCTTCCATGAATTCCTTAGTCAGGCAAATCGAGATGTTGGCTCCAGTCAGAAAATCAGAATTATGGACACTGTATGTTCCCCCTGTACGGAGCTTTTCCTCTGCATCCCTAATGATTTTCTCGCTGAATCCACCTTGGCCAGGAATCTCCTTATAATTGATGATCCCTTGATACATAGCCGTTTCCTGTTCCGTGTGCGGAGTGAATTTCAATTTATCCGTCGCATATTTCTTGATTGCTTCGTCTTTAGTATTTTCCACTAAGTAACGCAGAATCCTTGGGTTTTGCATTTTAGAAATGATGAACTCTGCAATATCAGGATGCCAATCAGCAAGCATGATCATTTGCGCGCCGCGTCTGCTACCGCCCTGTTCAACAAGATGCGTCAGTTTCGCAATATCGTCAAGCCACGACACAGAACCCGAGGATTTTCCGTTTACGCCTTTTGCCAGAGTGTTTCTTGGACGCAGTGTCGACCCGTTCGTTCCCACTCCGCCGCCGCGGCTCATGATTTCCATCACTTGTTTCCTATGTTCTGAAATACCTTCACGTGAATCCGGTACGAATGGCATTACATAACAGTTGAAATAAGTAACATCCGTATTGGAACCTGCACCATATAATACTCGTCCTGCCGGGACGAAATTAAGGTTCTTTAATTCTTCATAGAATTTATTGAACCATTCCGTTCTTTTTTCTTCCGTGGTTTCCACTGATGCCAATCCCGTTGCATTACGTTTCGCAATTTGTTCATAGTATATTTCAAGCGGCTTTTCGATAATATCCAAAGGACGGTTTACAATTCCCGTCTCCATTTCTTCCGGGTTATCCAGAACGCCACGGAACTCTTCATCCACCAAAACCTTCGCTTTTTTGGTTTCCCAATCTATTTCAACGATGTAACCGAGACCCCTTGCCGGGAATTTCGGATCTTCCTTAATCGTCAACACGACGAAATCGCCTGCCGAGAGTGTGATTTTTTCAGTATCCTTAAAAGAATAGCGGTCAAGCATGACTAGACGGGACACTCCCTTATGCGCCATTTTCATATCAGCAGTTACAGGGTGAACCTGGGGAAATAAAGAAATATCCTTATTCAACCTTTCTAGATCAACCTTTAAAGCTTCTTTTATTACAACCGACATAATTCCCTCTCCTTTATATGTTTCAAGATCCGTTCTTGCTGCCGCAAAAATCCTTATGTAACCTTACATGTCCGTTTCGCTTAACAAGTACCCTAAATTTATCATAGCGAAACTCAAAAATCAACATATAGTGTCGCATTAAATATTTCAACTACTATATATTGTGTTTGTTTTGAATAACTTTTAATTTTGTCAAACGATAAATCAATTAATATAGTTAGCAAAAGGGAGGAAAATGTCGATTTACAATAATTTTTCATCAGATTTCAATTAATTTGGACCTTGCTTTTTCCCCATCCCTTTTAGGGCTTATCCCTGCAAGGGATGCGTTATTTGGTCAAACAAATCTGAAAAAACTTTTTTATTATCCACTCTAATTATGCTTCCTCTATCTCATGAAATTCCAATCATCGCTTTCATATTTGCTTTCTGCAATGGACTTCACTTCCAGCAATTGCTTTTCGGTGAGGACGTATGGCTCTAAATCGACCGAAAGTCCTTCGGCAAAACCTTTTTCAAAAGCTTCTTTCGCTTCAGGGATGGTAATCTTTCTCCCTGCAATATCATTTATGGCCACAGCTTTGTTTTTTAGGTTTTTTTGCATTCTCTCTTTAACCCTGTCATTTGAGAATTTAAATACGCTAAAAAGCTTATCATCATCAAGTTCAAGCAAAATGGATCCGTGCTGAAGGATGACGCCTTTTTGCCTGGTTTGAGCGCTGCCAGCGACCTTCCTGCCCTCAACGACCAGTTCATACCAGCTTGGAGCATCAAAGCAAACCGAAGACCTGGGCGATTTTAAAGCCGCTTTTTCCTGATCGGTTCGAGGCACGGCAAAATAAGCATCCAATCCCAGATTCCTGAATCCCATTAATATTCCTTCAGAAATGACACGATATGCTTCAGTAACGGTAGTCGGCATTCCCGGATAGGATTCTGGAACGATTACGCTATAAGTCAATTCATGCTCGTGCAGTACCGCTCGTCCTCCTGTTGGCCTGCGTACAAAACCAAGGCCCTGCCTTTTGACCTCTTCGATATCAATTTCCGCTTCCGCCTTTTGAAAATAACCAATCGACAATGTAGCTGGATCCCAGCCGTAAAAGCGTATGATTGGCGGAATTTCCCCTTTGCTTTGCCAGTTTAACAGAGCTTCGTCCAGTGCCATATTAAAAGCCGGTGAACAATACCCCGAATCTATAAAACCCCATTTATCTTTAGCCATCCTTACCCCTCGTTTCGATAGACTGTTTTTCAATACCCCACAAAAAACTCACATGTAGTAGTTTAACAGACTTTAACACTCTAAAAAAGAAAGTACCATCAAGTCCATGAAGAATTTGATGAAAATTCTTTTTGATTATTGGTTAAAGCAATTATATAATAAAGATTGTCTGTATTCGTTAAGGTAGAAGGGAGTTTTTATGTTTGGAAATATTATATACACTGCTCATCATCTTAGGAGTGGTTATTGCGTATTCACTTTTTAATTGGTACCGCCAGCGTAAAATCGTTAAAACACTAACACAGGACGAATTTATCGCTAACTACAGAAAAGTGCAGCTAATCGATGTGCGGGAACCGAATGATTTCGATAATGGCCATATCTTAGGCGCAAGAAACATCCCTATGACTCAAATGAAAACACGCTTGGTCGAAATTAGGCCGGACAAGCCTGTATATTTGTACGCTCAAAGCGAAATCATCAGCGGCAGAGCTGCAGCCATGCTATACAAAAAGGGCTACAGGGAGCTTTTTCACCTAAAGGGCGGTTTCAAAATGTGGACCGGGAAAATCAAAGCAAAGAAATAAGACCCCATCTCCGCATGGGCTCTTTTTAATTCAATAGCTCAAGGAAAAGAAAGTTAATTGCTGGACTTTAATGAAATCTTACATAAACATGAAAAATCCCCGCCGGCAGGCAGGGATTTTTTTCGTATAAGCTATCAATCTAGGCTTGATAACGCAGAACAGGTTTTCTTGCAGCAAGAGTTTCATCAAGCCGCTTTATAACGGTTGTATGCGGAGCTTCCTGAACGATTTCCGGGGTTTCTTCCGCTTCCTTGGCAATCTGGATCATCGCATCGATGAACGCATCCAGCGTTTCTTTTGACTCGGTTTCAGTCGGTTCTATCATCATTCCTTCCTCCACGTTCAACGGGAAGTAAATGGTTGGAGGATGATACCCGAAATCCAGTAATCTTTTGGCTATATCGAGAGTCCTAACCCCCAATTTCTTTTGCCGGCGTCCGCTTAATACGAATTCGTGCTTACAATGACGATTATATGGTAAGTCAAAATAAGGTTCCAACTTGCGCATCATATAATTGGCATTGATGACCGCATTTTCGGTGACGGCTTTAAGGCCATCAGGCCCCATTGAACGAATGTACGTATATGCCCTCACGTTAATCCCGAAATTACCATAATAAGGTTTTACCCTGCCAATGGATTGCGGACGATCATAATCAAGAGCGAATTGCTCACCTTGTTTAATTATAAGAGGTTTAGGCAGGTAAGGAATCAAGTCCGACTTCACACCTACAGGACCAGAACCCGGACCTCCGCCGCCATGCGGACCCGTGAATGTTTTATGGAGATTTAAGTGAACCACATCAAAGCCCATGTCACCCGGGCGTGCTTTTGAAAGGACTGCATTCAGATTGGCTCCGTCATAATAAAGCTTCCCACCTGCATCATGGACAAGTTGTGCCATTTCCAAGATGTTTTCTTCAAATAATCCCAATGTATTGGGGTTCGTCAGCATCAAGGCCGCCGTATCAGGTCCAACAACACGCTTTAAATCTTCAAGGTCGACTAATCCATTTTCATCGGATTTCACTGTAATCGTTTCAAGTCCGGCAACAGTGGCAGAGGCAGGATTCGTACCGTGTGCAGAATCAGGTACAATCACTTTCGTCCGTTCTGTATCGCCATTCGCTTCGTGAAAAGCGCGAATCATCATCAACCCTGTCCACTCACCATGTGCACCTGCTGCAGGCTGTAATGTCACTTGGTCCATCCCGGTGATTTCAGTTAAGTGTTCCTGCAAATCAAATAAGAGTCCCAATGCTCCCTGAACGGTAGCCGGATCTTGATATGGATGGATATGGGCAAAGCCGTTGAAACGTGCCACGTTTTCATTTATTTTCGGATTATATTTCATCGTGCATGAACCCAGCGGATAAAAACCCGAATCCACCCCATGATTCCGTTTGGAGAGTGCTGTATAGTGACGCATGATATCCAGTTCGGACACCTCAGGCAGTTCTGCCTCTTCTTCACGGATGTAGTCGGCAGGAAGAATTTCTTCGAGCGGAATAGTTGCAACATCCATTTCTGGCAGACTGTACCCGATTCGACCGGAAGTACTGATTTCAAAAATGAGTGATTGATCTTGATTATTCATGTTGATCCCCCAATTCCTGCGCAAGTGCATCAATTTCTTCTTTTGTTCTAAGTTCAGTTACCGCAACCAGCATATGGTCTTTCAGCTCAGGATAAACCGTCCCTAAATCAAAGCCGCCGATCATCCCTTTTTCAAAAAGGCTTTTATTGATTTCTGAAAACGAAGCAGGCAGTTTAATGATAAATTCATTGAACGAAGGACCGTCGAATATCAGTTCCACCCCTACTGCCATAATTGCTTTTTTCGCATAATGCACTTTTTGAATATTTTGCACGGCCATTTCCTTGACACCCTTTTTCCCAAGGGCGGTCATTGCAACAGAAGCTGCCAACGCATTCAAAGCTTGATTGGAACAAATGTTGGATGTGGCTTTGTCACGGCGAATGTGCTGTTCACGAGCTTGTAGCGTTAGTACAAATCCCCTTTTACCATTTTCATCCACGGTTTGACCGACGAGTCGGCCCGGAACTTTCCGAACAAGTTTATTAGTAACCGCAAAATATCCACAATGAGGTCCACCGAATGCCGCTGGAATGCCGAATGGCTGGGCATCCCCCGTTACGATATCTGCACCGAGTGCACCAGGGGATGTCAAAGCTCCCAATGCAAGCGGATTACTGGAAACGATAAACATGGATTTGACGCCATGAATGATTTCTTCCATTTCCTTCAATGGCTCGATCCGGCCAAAAAAGTTCGGATATTGCACGATCACTCCTGCAATGTCCTCATTCGCCAATTCCTTTAAAGCAGCTAAGTCCGTCACACCGTCTTTATAAGGAATTTCGATCACTTCCACGCGTTGCCCTTTCGCATATGTCTTCACGACTTCTCTTGATTCAGGATGAACGGTTCCTGAAATGAGAATCTTCTTGCGCCGTGTCTGTCCTGAAGCAAGCATGGCTGCTTCAGCCAGCGCTGTCCCGCCGTCATACATGGAGGAGTTAGCCACATCCATGCCCGTCAATTCACATATCATCGTTTGATATTCAAAGATTGCTTGAAGCTCTCCCTGTGAAATTTCAGGCTGATAGGGTGTATAAGCCGTGTAAAATTCAGAACGGGATAGAACATGATCGACGATGACCGGTGCATAATGGTCATAGACACCCGCACCAAGGAAGGAAGCATAGTTTTTAAGATCCGCATTCTTGGCAGCAAGCCTTGATAATTCTTTCATTAATGCTGGTTCCGATTTAGCAGGCTTGATATCGTATTCTCCTTGAAAACGAACGCTCTCAGGGATATCATTGAAAAGTTCTTCAGCAGTGGATACCCCTATCGCTTTCAGCATTTCTTGTTTATCTTGCTCTGTCATGGGTAAATAACGATGTTTCATCTAATGACCATTCCCCTCTATTTACGTGGTTTTTTATAAAAAGGTGTTTGTATTATAACGGCTTTCAAACGTTTGGAACGGATCTCCACTTCGACTTCCGCATCCAGCACTGAAAATTCCTTATCGATAAGTACCAAACCCACGTTTTTCTTCAACGTTGGTGATTGGGTACCGGTCGTGACCTCGCCAATGACTTTATCACCGCTGTAGACCTTATACCCATGACGTGGAATGCCACGGTCTATCATTTCAATTCCCACAAGCTTGCGAGGAGCTCCTTTCTCCTTTTGCTCAGCAAGAACGGCTTTCCCGAAAAAATCAACTTCCTTATCGACTTTTACTGCAAAACCAATCCCGGCTTCTATCGGGGTGATGTCTGCTGAAAGCTCCTGCCCATACAACGGCAGTTTCGCTTCAAAACGCAGGGTATCACGAGCACCTAAACCAATCGGCTGAACTCCCTCTTCGTTTCCGGCATCCATAATCGCCTTCCAAAGGGCTGGACCATTTTCACTGTCACTATATATCTCAAAGCCATCCTCACCAGTGTATCCAGTACGGGATACCATCGTGGAGATACCGTTAATCATGACATTTTCCTTGAACTTGAAAAATCCAATTTCACTTAAAGCAGTATTTCCCGATAGTTTTTGTAAAATCTTCTCTGCAGATGGCCCTTGAAGTGCCAGCTGTGTATAGTCACTAGATACATTCTTGATTTGGACATCTTCCGATAAATGAGCTTGCAGCCAATTGAAATCTTTTTCTGTGTTCGCTGCATTGACCACGAGCAGATAGTCATCCTCAGACCTTTTATACACGATTAGATCATCAACCGTGCCTCCGTTTTCATAACACATGGCGGAATATTGGGCACCGCCCTGTTTCAGCTTTGATATATCATTAGTCAGCATCTTTTGTAAAAAGGAAAGGCTCCCAGGACCCTTAACATCGACTTCACCCATATGGGAAACATCGAATAACCCCGCTTTTGTACGTACGGCTTCATGTTCGTCCTTTATACCCGAAAATTGGACAGGAAGTTCCCAGCCGCCAAAATCAATCGTTTTACCTCCGTATTCACGATAAACCTCAAATAGTGGTGTTCTTTTTAAATCGGTCAAAAAATGACCCCCTTCAGATTTTTTTAAATTAATTGGCTTCATTATCAAAAGCTTCTTGTCATTACGCATCAGATATATCCTGATTCATGATGTGAAAAAAGCACAAAAAAGGACAGAGAAAGCCCGTTTGAGCTTTTTCTCTGTCCTGAAACCTGAAAGTTTACCTATGTAATAGGTTTTCCCCTTTGGTGGCCGTCCCAAAACGGGCGGCGCTCTCCAGAGTTGCGTCCAATAAGAGTTCTTTTGCCTGAGAGATTCACTGCTAAGTTTGCTCCTTCGGCGCTACATCCGTAGTCTCTCCCCTTATCTTCACCCGCATATAAATGGTCTACCAATGAAAGGAAGCGAATAAGCCACCAAACATCGGTAAAACCCCTGAGCATCGTGGAATGCATTCTCTGCCAATTCTCCTGAAACCTCAGAAACCGTTTGATTGGTCTCCTTCAGTAATCTTGGATAAATTAGAAGTCTATAGCCCATACTAAGAAAACGCGAACTGCAAAATCGATGTACAAAGATTCTTTGTAGCGTTGGGAAATTGGAATTTTCTAAATATACTTATATCCTACCCTAAGAAACTTATCTCTGCAATATCTTTTGAAGAGAAATATTTTTATTACTTCACATATGAAATGTTCGGGTTTTGACCTTTTATTAAGGAAAATATGATTTAAGAGGGAGTTATTTCTATGAAAATCAATATATCCTTTAATTCTGAATGGAATGACGAGTTTCTGCAAAAGATGGAAAATGACGGTCCATGGGGAAACTGGGAGCTTTATAAGCTCGCGGTTCAAATGGAGGAAAATCTTATCATCCCTGATTTTGAAGGTTTACAGGCGCCCAAGCACCTTCCGCAGTTAACCCCGCTTCCCCATCAATTGGAAGCAGCCAAGCAAGTGGTGGAAAAGATGAATGGAAAAGCCATTTTAGCTGATGAGGTAGGGCTCGGAAAAACAATTGAAGCTGGATTGATCCTAAAAGAGTATATGATTAGGGGCCTTGTAAAAAAAGTTTTGATCCTTGTTCCGGCTTCCCTTGTCACACAATGGGCTTTTGAATTGAACACCAAGTTTCATATACCGGCAGTCGTTCAGAGAAAAAGCTATGTTTGGGACTCCTGTGATGTGGTCATTTCATCCATTGATACAGCGAAACGAGCTCCACATCGAGATATCATTTTCAAGCAGGAATACGACTTCATCATTATTGATGAAGCTCATAAACTTAAAAATAATAAGACGAAGAACTATGAATTCGTCCAAAATCTGAAAAAGAAATTTTGTTTACTCCTGACAGCCACTCCGATTCAAAATAAAGTCGAGGAAATTTTCCACCTCGTTTCGTTATTGAAACCAGGCCACTTGGGAAATGCCTCACTTTTTTCAGAAAAGTATAAAGGGAAAGGCCGGAACATTATTGAAGATGAACACCTAAAGGAACTTGTCAACACTGTCATGATTCGAAACCGGCGGGCCGATACTGGCATTGAATGGACAAAACGGCATGTGGAGACCATCACCATTGAATTTTCTCCAACGGAACAAGCATTGTACGATGCTGTTTCCAAATTCAAACCTATTTCGGATGGTTCTAAAGGAAGCGCCTTTTCGGCTCTCACTCTCCAAAGGGAAGCATGCAGCAGCAGAGAGGCGGTCTTTTATACATTAAAGAATATGAAAAATAAATATGATCAGCCTTCCCCTGACTTTTTAGCAAAGCTTGATGATTTATTTTCTAAAGTGAATGAAACGGTTCAGAACTCAAAGGCTGAAAAAGCTTTGGAACTGATCAAGAAAATTGATGATAAAGTCATTATCTTTACCGAATACCGGGCGACTCAGCTATATCTACAATGGTACCTACAGCAGAATGGAATTTCTTCAGTTCCTTTCCGAGGCGGTTTTAAGCGCGGAAAGAAAGACTGGATGCGAGAATTATTCCAAAAAAATATACAGGTATTGATTGCAACAGAAGCTGGCGGGGAAGGGATAAACCTTCAGTTTTGCCATCACTTGATTAATTTTGACCTGCCATGGAACCCGATGAGGCTCGAACAGAGAATCGGACGGATACACCGCCTTGGTCAGGAAGAAGATGTGATGATTTATAACTTTGCCACGAAAAATACAGTGGAAGAACATATTCTGAAGTTACTATATGAAAAAATAAATTTATTCGAGAAAGTAATCGGCGAATTGGATGATATTCTAACCAAACTGGATATTAACAACATTGAAGAATATTTGATTGATGTAGTCGGTGAATCCAAAACAGAGGGCGAAATGAAAATCAAGATGGATAATTTTTCATCGTTAATCCAATTCGCCCAATCAATGAAGGAAGGTGAGGTTCATGCAGCAACGGGAAATTCATGATTTTTTAATAACTTACTTTAAAGCCAATGATTGTGAAATACTGGATAATGCACCAACCCACCTTACAGTGCAATTGACGATTGATATGGATAAAGAATTAATGAACAGACCCTTTTATTGGCATTATCTAGAAAAAACAGGCGGCGTTCCAAACCCAGCACAGATGACTTTGATTACCGATCCAGAACTAGCTCCATCCGATTTAAAGGGAGAAATGATTCATTTTGGCTCCCCTCGCCTTCACCAGATTATTCAATCTACCAAAAAGCTGGCAGGATATACTAGACTTTTTGAGGATACCCCTCCATCAAAAGGGGGAAATAATCCTTTGTTTCCTTGGCTGACCCTGAATGTGAAAATATCCTATCAATGCGATCGTAAAAAGGATACCTTCATGTCGATCGGTTTGAATTTAATCTCAGGTGAGATCATGGAAAGGTTTCACCATCGGGTTTTACCGATAAAGGTCACCCCCAAAATACCGGATTACTCCTTTACGCTTTCACCGCTCATCATGCCCAAGAGCGGATTGGCAAGACTGGATACATACATCAGGACCAGTTTCGAGGATGATGACCATTCCTGGGCAGAGGAAGCAATGCTTCGCTGGCAGAATGACTTGAATTTATTGGAGCATTTTTACAAGGATATGGAAGAAAAAAGTGAGAGCTATTTTACTGAAAAAGATGCCTTAAAAGCTCAATATGAACCCAACATCCGAATATCCATCATCAACGGAGGGTTATTTTACCTTTCTGATAGGGCATTGGGATAAGTAAGAACAATAAAAAAACAGATGCCCTAAATTCAGGACATCTGTTTTATTTTTTGATATTTTTCCTTACGAACATCGACAAAGCAAAAGGGACAATGCCAAACCAATGGGACATACCATGATTTTTATCCTCTTTTCTGTGACGGCGCTTTTCTTTTCGTTCTTTTTTCGTCAGATTAAAATACTCGACAAGCTGCTGAGTCAGATATTTAATATAAGCGTTTGTAGACATATAAAATAATCACCCTATGCAAAGTATGCCCCGTTTACGCAGCTTTTATTCCTTTGCTTGTTCCCTGAACACGTGTACCTGACTTAAAAGAATGTTGATTTTGCGTATTAAACAGCCTGCTTTTCCAACCATTCTTTCACTTTCCCAGCTTCTTTATCGTATTGAATGATGACCCTTCCCTCGCGGTCATTTTTAGTCGTGGAAGAGAACTCGATATAGACATAAGGACCTTCTTCTTTCATTACGGAATACCGCACCACACCATTAGGGTATGAAATTTCCCCCTGGATGATTTTTGGGATCTCTTCGCCCCACTCTGCCGTCACATCCTTGATCGCTAAATGGACAAGATGGTCGGCCACAAGCGATTCTTCCACTTCTTTATAAAATTTTTTATCAATGATAAACTGATCGATCATTAGTATTGTGAACATGATGAAAACACTCGCTACAATCATGACCATCGGGAAAACGACTCCTTTTTGATTATTCATCGACTTTCGTGACATTCCTAAAGAAAGGATGAAATCTTCGACTGAAAGTAGTCCCTGCTTTATCCGTTATATTTATAACAATGACACTGCCATCCTTCTCAACCCGGAATTTCGAAATGTTCTGTAAGATGACCTCATGCCCCATACCATTCACTCGTCTTCGGACCTTATCTTCATATTGTTCAAACGATGATAATTGTTCATCTGAAAGCATCAAATATAATTTATTTCCCATTACATCCTGAGCTTTGGAACTCCGGACCTCCTGCTTCATTTGCATGGTAACGACCTCCCACTCTTTAGGATGCAATTTATCAACGGACCCCATCTGGGTGTGAATGATTGAAAAAAGCTGTAGAACAAAAAGGGACGTCGTCATTAATATCATTAAAGAAAAAAGCATTTCGATCATCGTAAAGCCATCATTTTTTCGCAGCATCACAAATGGATTCAAGATTACCCGATTCATCTTCATAACGTACACACCCTTCAATCATCCCCGGGAAATCCCCATTGTCCTTCCAAACCAATTCATAGGATCTTCTTTTGTAAATGATTTCCTGACCAATTGCTTGTATTTCCCCATCCATGAACGCCGTCAATCTTTCATATAATAAATGGTGGGCTTCCGTCCTTACGGCAATATCATTCCGATGCGTCATTAACTCTTCAAGAATCGGTAAAATGGCAAGTACAAGGAAAATACAAATGGAAAATGCGGCCATCAGCTCAAGGTAAACGTAACCTTTACAATTTCTCAATCCTGAACCTCCCTTTACCGATATTGAGGACCAATTTGTACATTCCTTTTGACGTGTCAATCATAATCGTTCCGGCTTTTGAAGCATTTCCATACTGATTAAAATGGAAGCTAAACCCCAAAGTGCCACTTAAAAACTGAATATCCTTTGGTATGCTCCTCTCTAGAACGATTCCTTCCTTATAAGATGACACGGTATAAACCTTTTTGGCATTATTAATATGAAGGTAGATCAAGCTCTCATGACTGATGGCATACTGCTGTGCATAGAAGATATCTTCATGGAATTGAGAAAGAAATAGCCTATTTTCCATGCCTTTAGTGAAGCTAGGATATAGATTAGGACCGATGGAAATCAGTAGTACAAAAATAACGAGGACAATAAGGGTTTCAGATAATGTATACCCCCCATTGGACTGCCGTATATTCACTTCTCTCCTACTCAACGACCGTTATCTTTCCTTTACTATCCAAACTAATATCATCCCCATTAGGACAGGATGTCTGTTTGAGATAGCCTTGACTTTCCAATTCACCGATACTTCCGGGCAGTTTAGCATTATCAATCTCATAAGCCTGTACCTGTGCTTGGGCCATCTTCACGAATGCTTCACAACCTTTGGACTGAATCGTAGATTGGTTCTTTGTGATATTGGGGATTGTTATAATCAAAAGGATGGAAATTACCAGTAAAACAATAAGCATTTCAATTAGTGTAAACCCACGTTCATTCATCACGTTCTTCAACATATCCATCATGCTCCTGAACCACCTGAATACTAGATGGCTTCGAGCATTTTCACCTCCGGAATACAATAATAAAATCCTATATACTTTCGAGCAGTGAGAACATCGGCAGCAAAACCGCTAAATAAATGGACACGATCAACAGACCTATCAGTGAAAACATGAGAGGCTGAATGATTTTTAAGATTGCATTCATTCTCTCTTCAATTTTCTCCAGTATAAAACGACTGTAATGAAGTAGCTCCGCATCAAGTCTGCCATATTTTTGACCATTTGCAGCGACCACCGGCAAATTACCATCGAAATATGGAAGCTCCCGAAAAATCAATTCAAGTGATCTGCCCTCAATCAGATCATCCTTAATGATATTGCATAGTTTTTGGTAAAAGGGCTGCTGTTGGTTTATCGAGAATAATTTAATGCTATCGTTAATCGATAGCCCTCCGGAGAGTAAGCCACTTAATTGGCTTGCAAAAAAATAAGTTTCGTATAATTTGATGAAGTTCCCGAATATCGGAATTCTCATCAAAATCCTCCGCTGCCTTAATGGGCACAATCCGTTAAACCAAAATCGTTTGAGTACATACAAGAATAGGAGCAATCCGAGTAAAAAGAAGGGGAGTGCTGGAAGAAAGAATGTGGAAGCTGATATTAATCTCAAGAGTGTATGCTGATCGACATCCATCGTGAAATAGATTGTCTGGAATTTAGGAAGGAGAACACTCTGAAGAATATAAAAAACAATACCTACAAAAAAGACTAAGAACACGGGATACACCATTAACTTTTTTACTTTATCCATATCCTCGGTTCTTTTCTTCCAATATCGCCCTCCTTCCACCAACGCCCGTTCCAGGTCGCCGTATTGTTCTCCATAAAATATATAACTTACAAGCTGCGGATGAAAATTCAGATGGGTCAGCACCAAGTGCAGCGGGAAACCGTTCCTTAAATCGGCTTTAGCCTGAGTGAAGTCTTCCGCTTTCTTCTTTGATTCCTGAAATTCAAGAAAATGCAGAGCCTCCGCCAAGGGATAACCATGCTTCAATAATTCACCTAGCTTCGAAATAAAAACCGCCTGCTCTTTTACCCTCCATTTACTTTTTGGTTTCATGGTATACCAGCCGTTCATATTCCTCTGAATCCACATAGCCCATCGCAACCGCTTTTCCAATTTCATCCTTCAATTGGCGGTAGCTGACCGTTGCCATTCCTTTTTCATCTCCCATTATCCTGAGAACCTCAGCCAGGCTTTTTCCATAGAGCAATTCATATACACTGGCCCTTTTATTCCTGGCAGTCATCTTGCAAGCAAAAGTACAGTCCCCTTTACATGGAAGACATCGCAATTCAACCAGCCGCTGTGCTGTCACGCCAATCAAGCTCTGTTCAATCTCAAGCAAGCTGACACCAAATTCCAGTAACCTGGAGATGGCGCCCTTGGCATCCCTTGTATGCATGGTTGTAAGTATCAAATGACCGGTTAATGCGGCACGCACTGCAATTTTGGCAGTTTCTGCATCCCTGACTTCCCCAACCATGATCACGTCGGGGTCATGCCTCAGGACAGCTTTTAGACCGACAGAATACGTAATGCCCGCCTTTTCATTGATTTGGACTTGCAGTACCTTTTCGGATACATTTTCAATGGGATCTTCAAGTGTAATGATATTTCGATTGATCATTTCGTAGGCATGGTGAAGCAGGGAATATAATGTCGTGGTTTTTCCACTGCCAGTCGGACCTGTAAATATGAGCATGCCATGGGAATGCTTCAGGAGTGCAATCAATTTTTGGACGGTATTTGGAAATAAGGATAACTGTTCGAGAGGAAGGATATTCTGTTGGGGTATTAAGCGGATGACCAAACTTTCGAGATGGGCAGTGGGTAAAGTGGAAAGGCGGAGCCCGACAACCTGGTTAGCCAAATTAATGGTGAGGGCACCACTCTGGGGCCTCCTTTTCTCCCCTATATCCATCGAGGCAAGGAACTTCAAATGAGCGATCAGCCTTTCAGCTTCAAAGAATGATAATGTTTCCTGGGGTACAAGCTTATTGTCTATCCTGAATTGGATGAGAGGTCCCTCCCTCCGAAAAAAAATGTGGATATCCGATGCAGATTCCTGAATGGCACGGGTTAATATTTTTTCTGCGGTCTTTTCAATCGATATCAATTCATTCATCACCTCCTATATTTCTTGTTGTAAGGATTCGACAATCCACGACAAATTCCTGCTCAGAATAAAAAAAATTCCCGAAAAGAGCTTCGAGAATCATCTTACATGCTCACTTTCAATTCAAGCCTTTGGGAAACCAAATTTCTTAAAGCGTCTACATTATGACCTATCACCAGCTTTTCCCCGTCCATTAGGATGGGTCTTCTTAATAACTTCGGTTCTTTTGTTAATAATTGGATGACATCAGAAAGCATCATTTCGTCAATATTAACTTGTAAGTCTTTGTAAGCTTCACTTCTTGTTGCCAAGACTTCATCAAGTCCTTCCGTTGTCAATTCAAGTATTCTTTTTAACTCTGCTGCAGTTGGAGTTTCTCTGAATAAATGCCGTTCATCGAAGGAAACATGATTGGCCCTTAACCATTTTTTTGTTTTTCGGCAAGATGTACAACTTGGGTACGAAAAGAAAGTTAACTGTGCCATACTAATCACTCCCCGTTCACATTTTGTATACAATTATAATATATATAATGATTGTATAACATTTGTACAATTGATGTATATTTTTTTGCATTATAAAACAGTTTAAATTGTGAACTTTTTTTAAACTAAAGTGAGTTAGCGCTTTCTATTATTCCATTTTTTTCTGCCTGCATTATAATGAACATAGGTAAACTATGGAATACAGGAGGGTGTAATGGAACAAACGTTAAAAATAACAAACGTGTTAGCAGATCCCACCAGATATTATATATATCAGCATATTGTGAAAAACCATGGCGATGTTTCGGTACAGCAAATTGCCGATTCTTTTAACATCCATCCAAATGTTGCACGTTTACATTTGTCAAAACTTGAAGATATCGAAATGTTGACCTCGGATGCCCGAAGGACGGGTAAAGGCGGTCGCCCGAGCCGGCTTTATCGATTATCCGATAAAGTCATTCAGCTTCATTTTCCACATAGGAACTATCAGCTGCTTTCCAGGATTGCAATTCAGACGATGATGACATTAGGGGAACATGGAAAACAGGCTCTTTATGAAACGGGAAAAGGCTACGGGGAGGAACTGATAAAGCAGCAACTAGCCCTGAACTCGAAGTCGATCGATCGAATTGCTTTTGAGGAAAAAGTCAGCATGCTTAAAAATGCGGCTACCATAGCAGGGTTATCTCCTGAAATACAAGCAAGCGAAGAAGAAAATAAAATATACTTTCGTATCTTCAATTGCCCGTTTAAGGAAGTTACTGAAGTGGAGCCAGGGACAATCTGCTCCATGCATAATTCATTTTTAGAAGGTATGTTCGAAGCCTTGTTTGATAATGTCAATATTGTGGAATTAGAAAACATGATGTCCAATTGTACAGCATGCTCATACCAGGCTTCGGTTCTCACATAGAAACAAAAGGCATCCTTTACATTACCTTACAATTTCATTTATAATTATTTAGAATGTACACGACTAGACATAAGGAGGGATTCGGATGGAACGCATGTTCAGAGTATGTGGATTTTGGACAGGAATTATGGCAATTTTCTTTTATCTTGGCCATATGCATCAAACGTCTTTGCTTTTCTTTGCACAAACGATCTTTTTTGTTCTTTTAAGTTATTTGAAATTATCTGAGCGCATGTATATTTATGTTTTCGGCGCCTATCTTACCGTTTTCTTTGCAGGATTTTCCTACTGGAGCGTATTTATGATGACTCCTGGTACTGCGCATTAAGAACAAGCAATATTACATAACCCATGAATTTTGATTCATGGGTTTTTTACTTGTCACCATTCAGGAAAGATCCTTACATCGTCTGCTAAATTCTTCGATTGAAGCAACACTTTGAAATGTTCACTAAATCCCCCTGGAACGATTAGCCCGCGAATTGCACGATTACGCTTCGCCGTTTTCGAGAATGGATCAGTTCCTTGATGGTCCCTCAATTCCTCTAATATTCCTGCCTTAAGCAAGAATTCATTTTGAAGAAAAAGCCCATGATTGGAAAGATCCTTTCTTTTTCCAATCTCGATTAATGTGTCAAAATGGATATGTGTCGTCAAATCCATATCACCAGGATACATAAGTGGATCTTTAATCATTTGGTGCTCATAATAGCCCCTCAAGCTCCCTTGAAGATGAGCTGGCTCCTTCCATTCCCTTTCGGTATAGCCATAATCAATTGTAAGGAGTATACCCGATTCGATACAGGAAACGATCTTCTCATATTCACGGATCATTTTTAACGGAACTTCATATCGTTGTCTTTCATTTAAGGTGATAGTTCGTTCTGTAAGGTAAGATAGAATGTCAGGGTTGTCCAAAGGTTCCCTCATCTCTACAAAATCTCCTTCCTTTTCAGTGACGAAAACCTCTACGAGGGCTCCCTTATACTTTTCGATCACATGTACAGGCAACGCGTCGAAAAGTTCATTTGAAAAGAGGATACCATTTACCTTCGTCCATTTTTCCAAACTGGCAGCAGAAACTGCCTGTTTGAACATCCCTATACGTTCTTGCTGAAGCCTTCTATGAAATGGACTTTCATCCACAAGGATATAAGTCAAAGAGTCCCATATCTGCGGTTCCAATTCCTTCATGGAAACGAGGATATCATAAGCGAGCTTACCATCACCTGCGCCGACCTCGATGATTTTTGGTGAAACTCCGCAGCTTTTTATTAAATAAACGAACCATCTGGCCAGAGATCTCCCAAATGCATCCCCAACATTGCCAGACGTATAAAAATCCCCTCTGGAGCCAATCTTCTTTTTTTCGCGTACATAGTAACCTATATTGGGCGCATATAAAACAGCTTCCATATAGTCATGATAGGAAATTCTTTTTTGGGGGCTTCCTGCAATCAATTCCTTTAAGTGATTTTTCAACACAATGCCTCCGTCTCCATGATCTTCAATCATATGAAAATTAAATGTTCCTTTTCTTTACAAAACACATAAGTTCACAAAATGTTCAATTTTTTCATCTTCATAAGCGTGCCATCATTACAAAATGAATGTTTTCGACAAATCTTAGTTCAGAGCTGAATCAAAGTCATGCACACAAGGCAAGGCCCCGGTTTTTATATTCAGTATAGTTCTGGAAATGACCCATTTCAATATTTTTACATAATTAAGAACTTTAAAAAAACAGGTGCCATACGGCACCTGCAAAGGTCATTATCTCAAAAACGGATTAGTATTCTTTTCATCCAGAATGGTCGTGACAGGCCCATGACCAGGAAATACGATCGTATCATCAGAAAGTGACAGCAGCTTCGTTTCAATGCTATTTAACAGCACTGCCTCGCTTCCGCCTATTAAATCGGTTCTGCCTACGCTTCCTTGGAACAAGACGTCCCCTGAAAATAGGAGCCGTTGCTCCTTGGCATAATACGAAACGCTCCCTGGTGAGTGTCCGGGAGTTTCGAATACTTCGAAAGTGAATCCCCCAATAGTAAGTTCTTGCTCATTTGCCAGGAAGTGATCTGCAGGCTTCATGCGCATTGGATTTTCAGGGAACCAGTTTTGAGAACCATTCAATGCGGGATCAAGTAGCCACTTGGCCTCTTTTTCATGAATATATGCAGGTATCCCATAATGTTCCCGAATAGCATCAAGAGCACCGATATGGTCAAAATGTGCATGTGTCAATAAAATCGCCAAAGGCTTTAAATTTTTTGTTTGTATGTACTGTATGATTTTCTGCGGCTCTTCACCCGGATCGAAAATGATGCAATCCTGTCCATCGGAAACTACATAACAATTCGTTTGCAGCGGGCCTAGAGGTATTTGTGTCCATTTCATTTCCATCAGCTCCAATATGATTTTCTATCTTCATCTTACACTAATTAGGCTGCTAATGTTAATCCAGTTTACTCAAGTCATAGAAGTGTCACCTATTAAACCTCGACAAATAATTGAAAAAATATTAAGATATTAACAAATGCAATCTTTTCTACATATTTTTGGTAGTTGCTTTATTCTCTGGGTATATTATTAGGGATTAAGTATTCATTACGAAAAGGGGGTTTTGACATGATATTAATGGTAGTTTTCGGTCTTGTGGCTATATTAGGAGTAGTAGCTGTGTTTACCTCATTAAAAAAGAGAAACTTCTTAGGATTCATTTTTGCTGCCGGCAGTGCAGTCGTGTTTGGCTGGTTCACTGTCATGACTGTCATCAACAGCGGTTTTCCAGTTGCCCATTGAAGAAAAAAGCTCGCCATCCGGCGAGCTTTTGTTTTAGGTCATCATGTTTGTTTGAACAATCTTTGTATTTGATGGGTTTTCATATCAATGATTTTCTCAAATTGATATCCATATAAGCAGAAGTTGCCATCAAGCGAACAGCTTAATGGTTCATTTTCCATGTCCTTCATCAATTCTTCTTGTGTGCCTTTTTCCCAATTAAATTTAGTTAAGGTAAACCTTCCCTTATATTGGTCCGCATCTTTTGATTCATTAGGAATAAACGTTATCAATTCCTTGTCTTTTTCAATGAAATCATAGGATGGAATCACCCAATCTGAAAAGCTTTTCAATAGTGGTACGGAAAAAGAATGGATCGGCTTGTTTGATGGATCATAAAATGCATATGTACCCCGATCTTGATTTTCTGTCTCCACTTGAATCGTCATCAGCGCTTGTTTCATTTTTTTAAAGTGAATGACATCGAGCATAAGGCTTTCCGTTCCATCCCCATTAAGCGCTTTTCTTTCTAGGGGTGCCGTCAAAGCAGGTTCTTCCCTGTCCCAATCGAGAAACATCAAATCTTTTTCACTTGCCCATTGAGCAAAGGGCTGTGGAAAGTCCAGAGTTTCCATTGTTTGTTCATCTGGATTCAACACATAACTGTTGTATGTCCAATCTTCATAAAAACTCGATAAAAACAACCGGCCATCTTTAAATGAATTCCACTCATAAGCTAATTCATAGGCTGGGATCGCCACGGAATACAGTGGATTTCCCGTTTTATCGAGTATTGTGATGGATGCTTTACCCGAAGAGGTGAAGGACGATAACAAAACATGCGTACCAGACGGACTGATCGATACTTCAGAGAACTCAAAAGCCGGCTGATAGAAAACGGAAGTATCATTCGTTTCCAAATTCCATGCCATCAGCTGGGATAATTCATTACCATCCCGCTTCACAGAATATAAAATGGTTTTGGAATCCAGCCATCCAACAATGGCTTCGATTTTATCCGTTTCTGCAGTCGGGACCTTTAAATTGCTTACTGAAGTTTCAAGGTTTGATTGGGAGTGTTCTTTTTCCGTATCATTTACGGGTTTACTAAGGTCCTTGGAAGGCTCACAAGCCGAGATAAGAAGGATAGTGGAGATAAATAATGGGATGATACACAACATCTTACAAATGGAAAGCCGCATACAAAGTGCTGCTTTGGATACTTTAATCTCCACACACCTCCCTCTTCAAAACTAAAACGCCTGGCATATGTGAGCGAGACATTAGAAAGAGAGTAAGGATTAACCAATCGAATCCTTACGACTTTCATTATAAAGTAAAAAAGAGAAAATGTGGCGAATAATGATCTTATATTTTTTTGGAAGTATATCCCTTAGGGGGAAATGTATCACATATAAAGGCCTGCCACCAATATCTTGACGGTATCTTCATATATACCCGGAAAATGGGATAGCGGAAGCGGATTTATGCCCTTTCCCAATTCGATTGTGAAACCGCCGCGTTTGAATTCCTGAATGAACCAATCTTTATACCCGGCATGGCTGTCAACGTATTGTACGGCCCGATATCCGCTGCGTTCCTCAAACTCCCTTGCAACATTCGCTGCCTCTTCAGGTTCATGTCCCTCATATCCCCAATAGAATTCTTTTCCCTGGGTGTGAAGTGCAAGCACTCTTTCGAAATTCCGCCTCATTGCCAGCTCCTTCATGGCCAATGCTTCTGGTTCTGATAACGCGGACTCTCCTGGAAAATCTCTTGGAGCAGGGGCTTTTGGAATCTTTCTACGCTTTTCAATCTCCCAATTGGCAGGATATTGATTATTCAGGTCAACACCGCGGATATTGGCTTTCCAAGCATAAAAGGCAGGGTTGCCATTGTTTATTTTTAAAACATCGACCTTCCCCTCTGCCGCCTCCTCCCCCTTCAGGACAAGCTCGACTCCATCCGGATTCACCATTGGAACAATCGAAATGGTCATATCCCGATAAAAGGGCATACAATCCATTCCGCAAAGTGTACGATCATTCGTTACTGCCAGCAGAAAATCATTCAGCCATTTCATCAAAACCGCCGAAGTGATCCATTCATTAGCATGGAATGAACCGTTATAATGTATGATCTTATCGCCTTGACCGATCCTTACCTCAAGGAGTTCTTTTCCCAACACACTCCTCCCGATCGATTCAACCTTAATAAAGGGGTAATGAAAAGATAAAGTATCCAGATCGTCAAGAAGTGATTGATAATCATAGGGCTTGTCGGTGACAATCATGGGATTCATGACCCGGACGGGCACGGAAAAAGGTTTTTGTCCACCTTGATTCAACAATGATACCCCATCGATGGGCAGGTGATATTGTAATGCGATTTCGGCAAAATCGATATCTAACCGGGACTCTTCCTGAACAATGTATCCAGGTATCTGTACTTCCATGCCATTTGGCAAAACCCCGCCAGTAATGGCGGGATTGGCATCCTCTATCAAAACCCGGGGAATTTGGAACAATTGACTGTAATATGCCAAATCATCCCCGCTTCTGCTCACGACTTTCATTCAGCCTCCGCCCCTTTCATTGTTTTATCTTTATGAAGCGAAAGACAGAAAGATGTTCAGGAAGTCTCACGTGTTTCAATAATTGTAATGGGTACTGATTTTCCTGAAGAAACAAAAAAAAACCTGGATTGCGCCAGGTATCAGTAGACAAACTCGATGAAAATCACCTACAGTTTGTTTGTGCAATTTGAACGTCGATTTCCTCTTCAGGCACTCGCTTTCCGCGTCCAAGGGAGCCGCGCACCTTACATTCCAATCAACTTTGTTTTAACTTTTAGATAGGACACTATTGTCTACAGACTTTTTGTTTTAGTATTTAAACTGATGTAACTTGAGTCTATTCAGCGATATCGGCTTGAAATGATTACTTTAGATCAATTGATGCCATCGAACGATTTGTAGTCGGCACGATTGTAACACGAGATATGATAGGAATATCCTAAAAGTCTATAGCGGAAAAGTTGATTGGAAGAGTTGGAAAACCGAAAGCTGTTGTCACACGTGCAGCTTATAAAACACCTGCAATTACCGAGTTACTTATTATCGTGAGTATCAATCACCGAAACATAATTGCGCAACGAGTTCTTTTTTTAGCACAAAGATCATCAAAAATAGTGACACGTCATAATGGGCAAGAATAAGTGGAAGTATCACGAGAGGTCAACTGTTTCTCCATACCTGCTTCAATTCCGATAAAGAATCAAAAGGTCCCATCTCGGAACCCTTTTGTGTACAAAAAGAAACCTGGATTGCGCCAGGTTTCTTTTTTCAACGTTGCTCATAAAATCGGAGCAAATCCCCGTAAATGATTTTGTCGGAGTAATCAAGCTCCTGTTTCGCCTTTTCCAAATACTTCTCACAGGAACCCTTTTCAGTCGCCCTCCCAGTCTTTTTATCATAGCAGGTATCCATCGTATAGAGATAATCCTTCGTGATGAAACTGCTATCGCGAAGAACGGTGAATTCTAATTTCTCTTCAGAAAATAGATCTTTGCCGAATTCGATATAATCATCATTTTCAATCCCCAATAAATGAAGGAGTGTCGGCCTTACATCAATTTGGCCGGAAACGGTGGAAATCGTTTTTCCCTTCTGACCGGGGATATGTATGATGAGCGGGACACGCTGAAGCTGGATGGATTCGAAAGGTGTGATTTCCTTCCCAAGGAACTGGCTCATGGCAGAGTTGTGATTTTCCGAAATTCCATAATGGTCCCCATATAGCACAATTATGGAATCCTCATATAATCCATCACGTTTCAAATCGCCGATAAATCGTTCCAAGGCTTCGTCCGTATAACGTACGGTCGGAAAATATTGATTCAATGTTTTGGAATTTGAATCGTACGGCTCCAATGTCCGGTCTTCCTCATTCAAAGTGAATGGAAAATGATTGGTTAACGTTATGAACTTGGCATAAAAAGGCTCAGGCATCCTCTTCAGGTGAGAGATTGATTGTTTGAAGAACGATTTATCATTCAAACCCCAATTGATGGAATTCCCTTCAGAGACTTTGTATTCATCACTGTCATAAAACCGCTGGTACCCTAGGGAATCGTACATTATGTCACGATTCCAAAAGCTTTTATTATTGGCATGCAAGGAAGCCGTATAGTAACCTTCTTCCGATAAGATTTCGGGGGTGGCTTTGTATTCATTTTGGGCATGAGTGAAAAATACTGCACCTCTGCCTAAAGGATAGAGGGAATTCTCAATAATGAATTCTGAATCGGATGTTTTCCCCTGGCCAGTTTGGTGATAAAAGTTATTGAAATAATAGCTCTCTTTAATGAATTCGTTCAGAAAAGGAGTGATTTCTTCACCGTTGACAGTTTTATTGATGACAAAGCTTTGTGTGGATTCCAATGATACAAGGATCACATTTTTGCCTTTTGCCAGACCATAAAGATCATCATTAACCTCTTTTTGATTGGCACGGACATAATTTTCAATTTCCGACAATTCACTGCCATCCGCAAGGGCACGTTGAGCTGATGATTTCGTCTGTAATATTGCATCATAGAGGTGATAATGGTACGTACCGATATTCTTAACGAGGATTTCGCGGTCAAACGTTCTTGTCAGTAGTTCAGGACGCGCCGCTTCAGCTAAAGCTAAGTTAAAAAATGTCACTCCTAATGCGATTAACATGAAGAATCTACGATCCTTTGGATTATATCGACATTCATGGAATGTTTTTGGTTTGTATTTCAGCAGCAGCATCAAGAAAAGGATATCGGCAAAATACAATAGGTCACTCGGATTGATCAATTCATGTACACTGCTTCCAAGGTCGTTCATATTGCTCGTTTGAAAAAGAACGGGAATCGTTAAAAAGTCATTGAAAAAGCGAAAAAAAACAAGGTTGGCAAAGAGGATGAAGGTGATGGAAAAACTCATGATCATTAAATATGCTGTCCTTCTATTTTCTTTTAAAAATATGTGCACGCCAAGAGTAAGCAAAAGGAAACTGAAAGGATTGATGAATAGTATGAACTCCTGGAGCCAATTATCAATATCTATCTCAAAACTTGTTTTATAAGCAATATATGTTTTAAGCCAAAGTGAAATGAATACGACCCAAAACAATGAATATCCCTGTTTTTTGAAGACCCTTTTCAATCTTGGTCCCTCCTCATCGAAGAAGCGCTGGAGCCATGGTCCTGAGCGCCTCAATCATGGGTCATGGTTCTCCCTCTATTTAAATGCAGGAACGATTGCCCCACCCATCAAAGCGGGGAAATTTTTTCAAAAATCCATCTTTTTTTCTTATACCCCTGTTAGCACAGGGCAGCAAGGCATCACGTATTCATTTGGCTTTTAATGAGCCAGGCTCCACCTATCACCCCTGCATCATTGCCTAGTGTGGCCAGGCTGATTTTCGTTGATTTACTAACCCGTTTGAATGCATACTTTTCGAAGGCAGCACGGACAGGATCAAGCAAAATGTCTCCCGCTTGTGAAACTCCCCCGCCAATGACGATTTTATCTGGATTCATGACATTCCCAACATGTGATAGTGCCAGTCCCAAGTAATTGCCCACCTTATCCACCACAGCTTTGGACATAGGATCACCTGCTGCAGCGCATTGGAATAACAGTTTGGAATTAACCGTATTTCCCTCGTCGACTTTCTGCTGAAGCAATGACTTTTCATCGGCGGTATTCAAGGCTTCTAAAGCCATACGGACGATTCCCGTTGCCGAAGCAACCGTTTCCAGACAACCAGTCTTGCCACAATTGCATGGTGCCCCTCCGTCCGTTACGACCGTTATATGCCCTATTTCTCCAGCAGCCCCACTGGTACCATGGACGATTTGCCCATTATGGATGATCCCGCCGCCTACACCCGTTCCCAGAGTGACACAAACGAGGTCTTTGGCTCCATTACCGGCACCTTTCCACATTTCTCCCAAAGCTGCCATATTGGCATCATTATCGATCACAGCTGGAAGAGATGTCTCCACTTCCAGTAAATCTTTTAAGGGGTAGTCCTTCCAGCCTAAATTGACGGCTTCATATATGGAACCGTTAACAAATTTCACGGGGCCTGGAGCACCCATTCCTATCCCTACTATCTTACTCTTCGGTTCATTAAGTTCAACGAGCTTCGCATCAATTGCTTTTGCTATATTAATCGTAATGAATTTTCCCTTTTCGGAGATGTCCGTGCTGATTTCCCATTTATGAATGATCTCTCCGTATAAATTGATCAGAGCCAGTTTGGTAGTTGTACCGCCTAAATCCACACCCATCAGCCATTTTTCCATCATTCTCACCTTTTTTATCAATTTTTTTTCTGTTTTTCCCTTTCAAGAGACAATTGCTGTCTAATTAAAAGGATCGCCATTTGATAATCTTTCGTATCCATCATCTGCATACGGTGGATTTCCCTTATTTCGGCCTCCATCATTTCAAGCTCGGCTAAGCGATCACCAATATAGATAAATGTACCGAATCTTTTCAAGTATTGTTGAAGATCATAATATGTTTTCATAGTAAACCTCTTTACTCTTTTCTTTAGGAAAGTATATCGAATCAGCCTTTTGGTAACAAGCGACCAATTCCCCCTTTGATAATTTCCCCCATCCCCCTCATACATGTCCAACTGTATTCATATGATGAAATATCAAGAATGTGGACTCTTTCGATTTGATTCAACAGCTTAATATTTTTAACCACTCATCACGCGCGAAAACGGAGGGGAAAAATGAAAGTACAATTGAAGTATACCGTCTTTTTGGTCTTGACCACCATTTTTGTCATCCTATATTTATCAAATCATAAAAGGGCAGAGGAAACCATCATTTTTTTTCCCATCGATTCCTCGCTTCATTTTGAACATGCTTCCACCAACCTGACACCGGAGGGCACCGGGGATTCAACCTATACCATCACTTGGAGGGTGGAATCTTCATTGGACCAGACAGCTTACTTGCGTCAAGACGTATCGCTTTTATACAAAAATGGAAAATTGGCAGGAGCCTTAAAAAATTGGCGCCAAAATAAACAAGAACTCTCTCAAAAAGCGAAAACTAAAGAAACCGAGAGTGGTCGATATGAAGCGGTAACGTTTCATTATGCCGAGGTTCATCCGAGTGACACAATTTTCACCAGTGCCCAGCAGCTCAGTAAAGATAAACTCTATACAGTAACGACACCGGTTTTTCAATTTTTCCACCGTCCCCTTTCGGAAGAACAGGTTCAGTGGAAAAAAACGCTGGACGGCTTTACAGATCAAACGGTTCGAAATGGTTTGGAAAAAGCCGGTCAAGCATTTCAGGTTAATCTGGATCAGTACAAAATCATCTCTTTAACAGATTTGCCGTCAAAGAAAAATCAATGGCTTGCTGACTTCCCCCAATTCAAACGGGAAGAAATTGTGGGAAAACTGTGGGAAGGACTTTACAAAAATTACGTGTTGGGAATAAAAAAGGAGGATGGATCCACTGTGAGTCCACAAGGCAGCACCATCCCCCTATTGCTTATGGCTAAAAATCAAAGTGAAATACTTGTCTTGTTTACCCTGGAAGACGGTTCCCCAATCATGCTGCGTCAAAAGTTATAGTCGTTTTCAATTTCTGCCAGCAGTTTTGTATATGATTTATTATCCGGGGCAAGCTCAATAGCCTGAACAGCTTGCTCCTTAGCTTGATCGAATGATTCGAGATTCATGTAGACTAAGGCAAGATTGTAATGGGCTTCATGCAAATCCGGATTGCTTTCAATCGCTTTTTCATAATAATCCCTGGCTTTATTTATGTCCTTATTATCAAAAGATAAATTTCCCAGCATAAAAAGCGATAGCGGTGCATCAGGATTTGCATCAACATAATTGTTTAACATCTCTTCCGCTTTATCCTCTTCATCATCATCAATATATTTTTGGGCCATCATGGCCATCGTATTATCATCCATAGCTGCACTTTCCTGATGATTGAATCCAAAGTTAAGAAGGGCATAGGTCAGTATTGCCGACCCGATCAGAAAAGCCAGCTGCCGTAAGATATTCCTGGACTTTGGCAGATGCACCACTCCAGCAGCCAAGAACCCTCCGATCAAACCTCCGATATGCCCTGCATTATCAATTCCCGCTACTGTGAAACCATATATTAAGTTAATGATGATCAACACAATCACCGATGAGCCCATCGAGCGCATGAATAATTTCGGATAGACGATGCCGAAGTACAGAAGTGCCCCAAAGCAGCCAAAAATGGCTCCACTCGCCCCTGCGGAAAGATTCGGGGTCATGATGAAGCTGCCTAGAGTTCCAGCGAAACCAGCGAATATATAGATGAAAAGGAACCTGGCATTACCGTAAATCCTTTCAACCTCAGCTCCGATCAAATACAATGAAAATGTATTCATCAATAAATGAATGAACCCAATATGGACGATCATCGGTGTAAAGAACCGCCACCATTCCCCTTGCATGATATAAGGGGAAAATTTAGCGCCAAACTCAATCAAAGTTTTGGAATTGGTGCTGCCCCCATTAAACTCCATCAAGATGAATACAGCTATTTGTAACGCCATGAATATATATGTAAAGAATGGCTTATTGGCATTTTGAAATACCTTCTGCTCAGCCTTAGCCTTTTTGACTGACTCAGAGATGGCGTCTTTCTTCACTGCGAGAATCTTTTCCTCATCTATTTCATTATCTTCAAGAACTTGAATTGACAGTGGTTTTTTCAAAACATGTTCAAGGTTTTGCAACGAATCATGAAAGTTTTCACAAGTTAGAAGAAACGTGTTAACATTCGTTTTTTTAAAGGAAGCCACTCGTGAGCTAAAGTCATGATCATCCACCGGGGCGAATTTACTAACATAGATACTTAATATGTCAATGGGCTTTTTGTATAATTTCCTTCTGATCCTTTCCCCATTCTGCAAAGTTCGGTCGATATCGCGTTTCAGCCAATTAGCCCAATCCAAATCATGTCGAATGAGTCTAATGACTGGAAATTCTTTATTCTTATCGCTCTCTAGCCAAATCTCCTGATGGTTTTCAGTGACAGTGATCATTCGATAATCATAATGGGCAGACAACTCCCTTATGGTTTCCCAAAACAAATAATCCTCTTTAAATCCCAATGCCTTCCCCACTTTCCAATGAAACTTATGCTTCTGAAATTCCTGTTTCTTAATTAAAACTATAGACTAAATCATGAAAAAAGTAAAAAAGGAGACTGCTTTCCCGCTCCTTAAAAATAAAAAAAGGAACCCCTGATCAGGTTCCTTTTTAAGATGCAGGCTTTCTCATTTGGTCTGACTGAACATGCTTTGCATCATTTTATCCCTGAACATTGGCATATCCAAGGATTTAGTCACTAGAAATCTTCTTAAAATGCCGTTGGACAGCGCAACATTTATCAGGCGGTACCGGTTTTTGTAACCTGCATAAACAGCTAAACCAACCAAGAAGATTTGAATAATTAATCGAAGCATAACAATCCCTCCTATCCATAGTGTGATACAGGACAGGATTTTTATGAGCTAAAAGTGATAATTAATAAACTTCTTCTAATGGGAGTACGTACGTATTACCCTGGATGGGGTAATGAGTTTGCCGACCGCTATATCATGAACCTCTATCGGGAGTTCATCCATTAATTGAAGCTCGTATGTAAGGGCCAATGTATCTCCTCGGTAATAAGATAGGAAACGGTCATAATAACCGCCTCCAAAGCCTAGGCGATACCCTTCCTTGGTAAAAGCAAGACCGGGTACGATCAATGCATCCAATTCCTCTTTCCGAGCCTTGGCTGTTTCAGCCACTGGTTCAAGCAACCCGTAATAAACAGACTCCAGCTGATTGAAGGACGAGATTTTCTTGAATTCCATTGTCCTTTTTTCAGGATCACATTTTGGTACTGCCACTTCTTTTCCTTCACTCCATGCTTGTTCGATGATCCGTACCGTTGGAACTTCGGGCGGTATGGAGATGGTGATGCCAACGGTTTTTGCTTTTTTCCATTCCTCCAGTGAAAATAAGTTTTCAGCGATTCGGTTCGATAGTTCCTCATGTTCCTCTTTAGTCAGCTCCATTAAACGGGACCTAGCTTCTTGGCGGAGCTTTTTTTTATTTTCTTTCATCTCTTCCGACTCCTTTAGTCTACTTCTATCATTATCTCATAATATTTGTTCATATACGAAAAATACGGTGTCGGAAATTGCCGATCCATTAATGCAACCTGAAAATAACCACTAAAGGAAAGAGAGGAAGAAGGGATTAAAAAAATGCATAAAAAAAACAACAGGAAAAATCCTGTTGCTTACTTTGTTTCGCGGTGAGTCGTGCTGCGTTTTTCTCTTGAGCAGTATTTTTTAAGCTCAAGACGGTCTGGATTGTTACGTTTATTTTTTTTAGAAATATAGTTACGGTCTCCACATTCAGTGCAAGCTAATGTAATATTTACGCGCATTGTGTATTTCCCTCCAAACATATTGACTTTTTCACATAGGACTTTTCTATAATAGCATTATTCAATGCGAATTGCTAGTATGTTTTTTGGGAAATCCAACTTTAACTTTTTTGAATTCTTAATTGTTTACGTTTTGCATCGTAAGGAGGAGCTGATTATTTATGACTTTCGCCTCTTCTTTCGTTTCAGCATGAATGACCCAGGCCACAGCTTCCACACATTCCTTCGGCAAGATTTCAGTCTCTAGCGTAAACACACTGGTAACTTCCCCTTTGGCGAGCGGTGAATAAGCCAAGAGCCCCTCCTTCAATGATTTGAAGCATCCCTCTTGATATAGGCTTCCCTTACCTTGGATACAATATTGAGAGATGCTTTTTCCTTTCACCAATCCACCCAATAAAGCAATCGACTGAGGAGCTACATGTAAAATCGCCCGTTCATTCGGGCTGTAAAAAGCCACCGCCTGCCTTTCGAAAGCGTTTTCATAGTGAAAAAACACTTTTGGGCGCTTCGTCTCGAATGATGTATTTCTAATCGTGAACTTCGAAAAGGTCACCTGCCCTTGGGTATATGTTTGTGAAAGTGTCCGGATCTCTCCATTCGGATGACTCATCATATCTTCCTCAGGATACCAATCAAAACTCTCATCCATCCATAACCCAGCCTTTAACCCCTTACGAAATATATCCTGGTTATCCTGCGGCATATACGCGAATAGCGAATTCATATAATCATCCCTTCCCCTTCTTTATCCTTATATATAGCTTATCGTTAGGCGCTGACAGTGAATCTATCCACTTTGGAATCTGCACACCATTTTCTTATAGTCAACCGATTTTTAACTATTCAAAATATTTTGTTTTTTCGATTTATTCTATCTTTATGTTAGCACTGAATTGGCTGATGGACAATAAACACATTTTGTCGAATTTTATGTATGTTATCTCTTAAAGGTTTTTTTCCCATTTTAATGCCTGATTTTTTTTATTCAACGACGGTCATTAAGCTTTTCGACAATATTTGAAACAAAACAGACAATAAATGAAGTTTACGGCCCATTTCGGAAAATATAAAAATATGAAAATCTCCATTTTTTTAAAAATATGTGTAAAATATAAATATATTGTCGAAAATTAGCTTCTGAGGTGAAAACATGGAAACACTTATCATCCTTCTTTTTTCTTTAGCGATCGTCCTTCTCATCATTTCCTTTTTCGGTAAAGATAAAGTTGCCAAATTAGAGGAAGATTTGGAGCAGATGACACTAACGTATATGCAGGATATCTACCAATTAAAGAAGAAGGTGAAGATTCTTGAAGAGGAATTCGTTATCCAGGACGATCCTGCTCCCCCTGTAAAGGTTAAATCAATTGTCAATTCCAATGATAGCGAACCCATTCATGAAATTTTAAAAAGCCAGGTTCTATCTTTATATAGTCAAGGTCTTTCTTTGGACCAGATCGCCAAACAATCCTCATTAACGAAGGAACAAACAATTTCAGTGATCGAGCAGCAAAGATTGCGGGGTGAATGAGAATGAACAAAGCAAGACTGCAAGGTCTTTCCGCCGGTATCATTTTTACAACAACAATCTTTGCTGGCTATCATTATGGCACCGGATTATTCGAAGGCACCACTCCCACTGAGGAGGAAGCTAAGGAATTGCTCGTGAAGAAAGGATTCGTCGTTACACACCCTATGGAGGAAGCTAAAAAGACCGTCCAACCAAAGGATCCAGATAAGGATTCAATGGAGAAAGGGGCTTCAAAAAAAGATCCCTCCATCGTCACCTATACAATTAAAGTGAAAACGAATATGACCACAACCGAAATTGCCGATAGCCTTGCCAATGAAAAAATCATCGATGATGCTGCTGAATTTGAAGCTTACATGAATGACCATGATTTCTCAAAAAAAATACAAATCGGTGAGTTTGTTGTTACGAATAATATGACATATAGACAATTGGCCAATACTTTGACCCATTAATGAATAAGAGAGGCTTTTAAATGGACGATGTCCGAAAAAAGCCTCTCTTTTTTTCAATTAGGATCGGTTCATTCATTCCTGCCGATATATCTCCCTCTTACCAGGAAGTAAATATTCTCTGCGATATTCGTTGTATGGTCCGCTGTCCTTTCCAAATATCGAGCTATTAAGGAAAGCTGTGTAACCTGCTGAAGGTTTTTTTCATCTGAAAGGCGAAGGAGACTCCGAATCATATCTCCATAAAAGCTATCAACCTCGTCATCCATTTCAATGATCTCTCTTGAAAGAACTACATCTTCCTTCTCAAATGCTTCTATTGAAAGTTGAATCATCTTTAATGTAATATCATGCATCTGCTTTAATGGTGTTAAAGGCAGAATAAATGGCTGGTCACCGATTCGGATGGCTGATTTAGCGATATTCACACCAAAGTCCGCCATCCTTTCAATATCAGAGGCGATTTTTATGGCAGCAATGATACGCCTTAAATCAATCGCAACCGGCTGCTGCTTAGCAATCAGCAAAATCGCAAAGTCATTAATTTCCTCTTCCAGTAAATCAGCGATTGTGTCATCATCAATAACTTCAAGAGCCTCTTCTACATTATTGTTTTCCAATGCGGCATATGATTTTGATATGGCATTTGAAGCTAAATTAGCCAACTTCACGATTTTCTCCTGTAACTCTTTCAATTGAAGCTCGAAATTTTCACGAACGATCATTATCGCATCTCCCTTTCTCTTTAACCGAAGCGTCCGGTAATGTAATCTTCTGTTCTTTTATCATTCGGATTAGAGAAGATGGTGTTTGTATCAGAATATTCGATGACTTCCCCATTTAAGAAGAAGGCTGTTCTATCAGAGATACGTGCTGCCTGCTGCATGTTATGGGTAACGATGATAATGCTGAAATCCTTTTTCAGTTCTTGGACCAATTCTTCTATTTTCAAAGTGGATATCGGATCAAGAGCAGAAGTCGGTTCATCCATTAATATGACATCAGGTTCGATGGCCAAACATCTGGCAATACAAAGGCGCTGTTGCTGTCCACCTGAAAGTCCATATGCATTTTCATGCAGTCGGTCTTTCACTTCATCCCAAATAGCTGCCCCTTTTAAACTCTTTTCAACGATCTCATCAAGAATTTTTTTATTTTTAATTCCATGGATTTTTGGTCCGTATACAACATTTTCATAAATTGATTTTGGAAAGGGATTAGGCTTTTGGAAAACCATTCCCACCTGTGTCCTTAAATCTTCCACCTTATAGGACTGATCGAGGATATTCCTGTTTCTATATTTAATCTGGCCTGTCGTTTTCACATCCGGGACTAGCTCTATCATTCGGTTCAATGTTTTGATGTAGGTCGATTTCCCACATCCTGAAGGCCCAATGATGGCGGTCACTTCATTTTGGTGCATATCCAGATTAATATTTTTCAAAGCATGGTTTTCCCCATACCATAAATTGAGATTGGATGTTTCATACACCTTTTCCGTCAAGGCAGATGATTCGACATTTTCGATTCCGATTGCCGTTGACTCTTTTTCTCTCGTTAAGGTCATATTCATGCTTCCTTCCTCCTATCAGTATCTTTTCTGGAATTTATTTCGAATTATAACCGCTATTGAATTCATGAATATTAACAGGATGAGTAAAACGATGATTCCCGCGGCAGCAACCTGCTGGAATTCCTCCTGTGGACGGGATGTCCAATTATAGATTTGCATCGGCAGCACTGTGAATGTATCCATGACCGTTTGAGGTAAAAAGGCGATGAACATAGGTATGCCAACCACCACCAATGGAGCCGTTTCACCGATTGCACGTGATAAAGCAAGTATCCCCCCAGTTAAAATGCCAGGTATCGCAGCAGGCAGGACCACTTTCAATATCGTTTGCCACTTTGTTGCACCCATTCCAAATGAAGCTTCCCTTAAATCACGAGGTACGGCACGTATGGCCTCTTGGGCAGCCACTATGATGACAGGAAGAACAAGTAGGCTCATCGTCAAGCCTGCTGCCAATATGGACCGGTCCAAGGCTAGGGCACGAACGAAAACCGTTAAACCCAAAAGTCCAAATACTATTGACGGGACACCTGCCAGATTGGAAATATTCACTTTGATAAAAGTGGTGATCCAATTCTTCCGGGCATATTCCTCTAAATAAATGGCCGTTCCAACACCAAGCAGCAGGGAAACCGGGGCCACCACTACCATCAACCAAATTGAACCGATCAACGCTGCCTTTATACCAGCCTCTTCAGGTTTCCTGGAAGCGAAATTCTGAAGGAAATCCCCATTCAGACTGCCAATTCCTTGAGTGAATATCCGATAAAATAAGATGGCCAATACGAGGAGGCCAACCAATGTTGCCAAGAAGAATAATCCTTTACAAATCGTGTTAACAGCCAGCCTAACAGGCATTTTTTTTGCAACATGACTTTTGTTTATCAGTTTCATGTCTTAGTATTCCTCCCTGAACTTGCGAGAGATGAACTGCGCCAGTAAATTCATGATAAGCGTAAAGACGAACAGTGTCATTCCAACCGCATAAATGCTGTAGTAAATCGTTGTCCCATATCCTGCATCCCCCGAACTTACCTGTACAATATAAGCGGTCATCGTTTGAATCGATGAAGTGATATCCATGCTCATATTTGGGGTCGAGCCACCGGCAACACTCACAATCATGGTTTCCCCGATCGCTCTGGATAGAGCAAGAACGATGGATGCCACAATTCCTGAAACGGCTGCTGGCAATACCACTTTAATTGTCGTTTCGAGTTTCGTTGCTCCTAAGGCATACGCACCTTCGCGAATCGACTTCGGTACTGATACAAGGGCATCTTCCGACAAAGAGGCTATCATCGGCATGATCATGATTCCTACAACGATCCCAGGACTTAGAGCATTGAACATGTCAAGGGAAGGAAATAAATCCCGCAAAACCGGTGTTACAAAAGTTAAGGCAAAGAAGCCGTAAACGATAGTAGGGATTCCAGCTAAAACTTCTAAAATCGGCTTAATGATTCTGCGTGTTTTCTCTGATGCATATTCACTCAAGAAAATGGCTGTTGCAAGCCCTACTGGAACTGCAACCACCGCTGCTATGACTGTTATCTTCAATGTTCCCACGATAAGCGGCATAATCCCATAGGACGGTGTAGATGCAAATGGCAGCCATTTAGCTTCCGTAAAAAATTCGACGATGGATACTCTGTCAAAAAAGATGAATGTTTCAAATATAAGCGTCAGGATGATCCCGATTGTAGTAAAAACGGAAATTGCCGCCGTAAAGAACAAAAGCTTAGGAATGACTTTTTCCATATTGATTTTTTTCTTAGTTTTCTTTTCCAGAATCATTTGCTGTACAGAATAGGTTTCTGTTTTTCTAAGTTCCAACTTGCATCCTCCATTTCAGACACGCAATATTTGGATTTACAAGCTGTTACCCCCGCCTTAATCGAGTCAAGGCGGGATTTCAATAGCCTGTAATATCGTTTATTTTTCCAATTCTTTTAATTTATCAAGATCTTTCTGGTACTCTTCTTCCGGCAGGCTGATATAACCCACTTCTTCTGCAAGCTCTCCTGCATTTTCAATGACGAATTGAGTATAATCTGCAACTTGTTCTTTTTCAGCTACCGACTTATTAGCTACATATGTGTAAAGTGGACGTGACAATGGTGCATACTCCCCACTTTTAATCGTTTCATGCGTTGGCTCTACAGCACCTTTGCCGTTGTCGATAGAAATGATCTTTAACTTATCTTTATTTTCAGAGTAGTAGGCATAACCGAAGAATCCAATCGCATTTTTATCACCTTCTACACCTTGTACAAGAACGTTATCGTCTTCTGAAAGCGTAGCATTTTCCACCATTGGTTTTTCTTCAAGGATCACTTCATTGAAATAATCATATGTTCCTGAATCTGTTCCCGGAGAGTAGAATTTAATTTCTTCATTCGGCCATTCAGGACGTATATCAGACCATTTCTTCACCTTTCCATTATCAATCCACAGTTTTTGAAGTTCTTCAACTGTTAGTGAATCGATGAAATCATTATCTTTATTGGCAACGATTGAAATACCGTCAAATGCCAGTTTCAATTCTGTATATTCAACACCCTTTTCATCAAGTAAGGCACTTTCTTCTTCTTTCACCGGGCGGGATGCATTGGCTAGGTCCGTATCACCAGCGATGAATTTCTTGAATCCCCCACCTGTTCCTGATGATCCCACTGAAACCTTCACATCAGGCTGTGTAGCCATATATTCTTCTGCAACTGCCTCCATGATTGGAAAGACCGTTGAAGAACCATCCGTAATAACTTCGCCCTTGAGTTGATCTGAAGCCGCTTCATTTCCTTTACCGCTGTTTGAAGTATCATTAGATCCACATCCAGCTGCCACTGCGATTACTCCACCCATTACTGCGGTCATAGCCATAAATTTGAAACGTCTCATTTGTAAATCCCCCTAAGAATTTTATATGAATATTTTGTCCTACTCTCACATCATACTTTCAGACTGTAAATTCCGTTTAAAGCATTTGTAAATATTCAGTAAATAATTGTGTACTTATTGTAAAGATGAAAGAACTGTGCTGATCCCGTTCTTAAAATGCAAAAAAAAAAACACGTTTCCGGTTTTACCCAAAAACGTGTTTTAACCTTTTGTTATTCATTTTCCTGGCTTTTTCTAACTTCAGCCTGGTCCTTTTGAACGTCTTTACCATTCTCCACCTTCAAATCGGTCGAGGTTTCGGTATTTTCCTTCTTAGCCCGTTCTTTTTTCAGTTCGAAATAAGTATCCATGATTTCTTCACCTATTTCTTTACTCATGCTATGGCCCGTATGTCCTTGATATGCCCACGGCACAACGACCGCAAAAGCGACCTCAGGATTTTTAGCTGGGGCATAACCCACAAGCGTGATGTTCATCGTTTCTTGGGGCTCGCTATAATTCATCCGGTTCGGGCCGTCATAGAATGCTTCCGCCGTCCCGGTTTTAGCTGCCACTGTATACGATTTATTCCCAAAATAGGTATAAGCCGTTCCGCCTTGTTCCATCGCAACTTTATCGAAACCACTCTGAACACGTTCAATCCATTCGTCCTTCATATCAAGATGATTAAGGACAGTCGGTGAAACGTCTTCGGCAACAGGTCCCAATTCCTCATTATTATCAACTGGATCGCGGATTTCCTTAACCATATGCGGCTTCATGCGGTTACCGCCATTCGCAATGGTTGAAACATATTGCACGAGCTGCATCGGTGTGTACGTATCATACTGTCCTATAGCAAGGTCAAGCAGCTTACCTGGCGATGTTTCGGAACCTTTGAACCCGCTCATTTCATTAGGAAGATCAATACCCGTGCGGACACCCAAGCCAAACTGGGCAAATGAATTCCTCATGGTTGAAAACGCGCCTGAACTAATGTTCAAAGGTTCATTCGGCACATAATGCGCACCCGCAATATTAATTGCCGTTCTGAACATATAAACGTTCGAAGATACTTTCAATGCGGTCAAATCATTAATGTTCCCGAAGTCACTATATGAACCTTTAGCTTTAGTACCCTTGATCTTAAGCTTTGTATCATAAAAGTACGTACCCGGCTGGATCGCACCTTGCTGATAACCGGTTAAAACGGTAGCTCCTTTAACCGCAGACCCCATCGTATAGGAAGTCGTGATATTTCCTAATGCGAAGTCCTCAATGGTGGATTTCCCCGTTTCTTGATCCTTCTCATATTTCTTGCCAGCCATCGTTAATACTTCCCCTGTATCGGGATCCATCATGACGACAAAGGCCCTGTCCAAGAATTTGGTGTTACCCATTTTTTTCTTGGCAATCAATTGCTTTTCAATGATTTCCTCAGTTGCAAGCTGTAAATCCATATCAATTGTCAATATAAGATCTTTTCCTCGCGAACCTTCGGTAATCACTTCGGAATCGACGACATTTCCTGACTTATCGGTCACATTCCTTACTTTCGCTTTCTGACCTTGAAGGATATCTTCATATTGCGCCTCAATATAACTCTTACCTACACGGTCATTCCGGCTGTAATCACGTGCAAGGTAGTAGTTCAGGCTTTCACTAGGCAACCCTTCTTCAGATGAGGAAACTTTACCCAATACAGATTTAAGTGTTTTATTATATGTATAAAAACGATCCCAATCTGTAGATATATCGACCCCTGGGAGCGAATCAAGGTGTTCACTCACCTTGGCGAATTCTTCTTTTGTTACTTCCTTGTTTTTTACAATTTGCGGGGTAAGGGCATATCCGCTTGCAAATTCCCTATAGATGGCAAGAACTTCAAGATCCTTTTTCGAAAGCTTTGTTTCTTCTTCAGTAATCCGATCAAGCTGAAGCTTATACAAATCACTTTCTTCCATCTCGCCCTCTTCCACTTTTTTCCGTTCTTTATCGGTAATCTTTTTCTCGGCCAGCTTTGGATTCTTCAAAATCCAAAAATCCTTTTTATCGCGTTCAGTTACTTTGTCTGTTTCCTTTTCGATCAACTTCGCTAGTTTCTCAGCCGTTTCCACCATTTCTGTTTGTTTCGTACCTTGTTTACGTGTATATGTAATTGCATCCAGTGGTTGGTTATCGACCATAAGTTTCAAATTCCGGTCATACATTTTCCCACGGGGCACCGAATTATTCACGGTCACTTCCTCTGTTCTTTCAATCTCACGCCGGTAATCATCACCATAAACAATCTGTACAACACCCAAGCGTAAAATTAAAGCGGAAAACAAAACAAACACTAAAAAGAAAAGAATATTCAATCTGAAAGGCACATGCGTCTTTTTCTTTTTCTTTTTATTCACACTAAGCCACACATCCTTTTTACATAGTCATAATAGTCCTATACTATTCTATAGAACATTTATATTTTTTTCTACCTTAGTGTTCTAGAAATATTAAACATATAACGAACTTTACATAAAAAGTGACTTACGGCTCATAAATCCTAAAACGGTAAGTCCTGATATTGGAAAAGAGGCCTCTAAGGCCTCTTTTTCAGTCTTGGTCAATGATATCGATTTTCCGTATAAACCAATATATCACGGTATGCCCTGCCCCGACGATTAACAGATAGATCGGCAGTACTTCCTTTAGGTCGAATAACATGACGGAAAGTATGAATCCTGATATCGAGACGATCCTTCCAAGATGAACGAACAGTTCCCGGACAACGATATATTCAATCCTCATTTCCGCTGCCTTCCAAGCACGGCCTATAATGTCATACGTCAACGATATATAAGGGACCAAAAGAATAGGATAAGCGGTAGCGACAATTGCCCCATAAATGAGAAGCTTCCCGAATGTGATATCAAATGCAATCAATAAGACCCCTGCATACAACAGGATTCCTCCAATAAGAATGGCATTTTTCCGCATCGGCTGTTTAATATATCGTGAAGCGAAAAAATACGCGACGAATGAAATGGCAGAATTTAATAGACCGTAGCTCCCTAAGGCAAGTTCACTATCCGTCTGAATGAAAACGTTAATCGAAATGATGAACATGAAGGTGCCCTCTCGTATCCCTTGAAAAAAGTGAGCACGTGTTATCAAGAGCCAATTCCGATTATTTTTCCGTTCCTGCAATATCCGAAGGAAACAGTATCTGCCATGTGCTGGACGTCTTTTTAACGAAAAGCTAAGAAACACCGCAACGGAAAACAATAGCAAAGACAATCCGAATACAATGGAATATCCCGTGAATTTTTCAAGCCTCGAAATGATGAACCCTGAAAGAATCGGACCGACCATTCCCCCAAGAGATGACAAAATCCCTAAAAAACCATTGAAGAAATCCCTTGTTTCCGGTTCAGTTATCTCAAAAGTCAAAACATTATAGGCAAGCCAATAAAACCCATAACCGATTCCTAACAGTCCACCAAGCAACCAAAGAAAATCCGTTGCCCGTGTGCCGACCAATAGGACTGATAAATAAAATAGGGCCAAAAAGATAACACCCAGACGCAAAACAATGATTCGATCCACTTTTTTTGCCAGCCTGCCAGCAAAGACAAAAGTAAGCGGTTGAAAAAGCACCACAGTTAGATTATATACGGCAATATCCACAATTTGACCGGATTGTTTCCACAAGTACACATTAACGAATGTATTGGATAAAGCAATACTTAGGCTGTACAGCCCTCCAATAAACAAAAGGAGGTGCAGATCCTTCTTTCCCCCCGCTTCACCCAACCATCTCTCTAAAATACCCATTGTTTTAACTCTCCTTTAAATTCCACTCTAGTGTTTGAAAAAACAAAAGAATTTATGTAAAAAAAGGTAAAGAAAACTCTTCGATTGGCGAAGACAGAGAAGTAGTTGCACTTATACTGTTTTCCTTTTGATTTTGGAAAAAAACAGTATAAAGAAAACTCTTCGATTGGCGAAGACAGAGAAGTAGTTGCCCTTATACTGTTTTCCTTTTGATTTTGGAAAAGAACAGTATAAAGAAAACTCTTTGATTGGCGAGCCAGGATGGCGATGACAGAGAAGTAGTTGCCCTTATACTGTTTTCCTTTTAATTTTGGAAAAGAACAGTATAAAGAAAACTCTTCGATTGGCGAGCCAGGATGGCGATGACAGAGAAGTAGTTGCACTTATACTGTTTTCCTTTTGATTTTGGAAAAGAACAGTATAAAGAAAACTCTTTGATTGGCGAGCCAGGATGGCGATGACAGAGAAGTAGTTGCCC
>NZ_JBIWNJ010000001.1:1039999-1051438 GCF_044767165.1 Peribacillus sp. NPDC101481
CCTTATACTGTTTTCCTTTTGATTTTGGAAAAGAACAGTATAAAGAAAACTCTTCGATTGGCGAAGACGAAGGGGTTGATCATGAATTTGGAGTGTTTACTCGTGAATTCGATCCTTTTACTCGTGAGTTTCGAGATTTCACTCAGGAATTGGAGAGTTTACTCGTGAATTTGTGCGTTTTACTCGTGAATTTCGGGCTTTTACTCGTAAGTTTTGAGCTTTTTCTCGTGAGTTTTGAGCTTTTACTCGTGAATTTGTGCGTTTCACGTAAATTTCCATCTTTATTCGCAGCTTTTTCTCGTGAATTTCTTTCACTTCTTTTGGCGAAACAGCACACGTGTTGCCTTTATATTGTTTTTCTTCCATGTTCCCGTACGGATTAGAGAAACAAAAAAAAAGACAGGATTCCTTTTCAGAAAAGGAACCCTGTCTTTTTTAATTACAAATTATTTTGCAGCGCTGTAACGTTTTGCAACCTCATCCCAGTTTACAACATTCCAGAAAGAATTGATGTATTCAGGACGACGGTTTTGGTAGTTTAGGTAGTATGCATGTTCCCAAACGTCCAATCCAAGAAGCGGTGTTTTACCTTCTGATAATGGATTGTCTTGGTTTGGTGTACTTGTTACTTCCAACTCGCCATTGTTGACTGCAAGCCAAGCCCAGCCAGATCCAAAACGAGTAGTAGCCGCTTTAGCGAACTCTTCTTTAAAGCTGTCAAAGCTTCCGAATTTTGAAGTGATAGCATCCGCTAATTCACCAGTCGGTTGTCCGCCGCCGTTAGGTGAAAGGATTTCCCAGAATAAAGTGTGGTTAGCATGTCCGCCACCATTGTTGCGTACAGCTGTACGAACAGCTTCAGGTACTGCGTCAAGGTTAGCGACGATTTCTTCAACGCTTTTGCTTAGAAGTTCTTGGTTACCTTCTAGGGCATTGTTCAGGTTTGTCACATATGTGTTGTGATGTTTAGTGTGGTGAATGTTCATTGTTTCTTTGTCGATGTGTGGTTCTAATGCATCATATGCATACGGTAATTGTGGAAGTTCAAAAGCCATAATAAAATTCCTCCCTATGTAAGCTTTTATTTTTTGAGGGCTTCAGTTCTCGAAAGATACATAAAGCTCGCTAGAAATAGAGTATCAAATTTTTGTAACCGTTTCAAACCTTATGCCTCAATTTTTCATTTTTCGATTATATTTCCTATGAGAATACCACGAATAGAAAATATCCAATCATCAAAACTTGGATGATGCCTTTTGTGATGACGCTGCTTATAAAGCCTACAACGGAACCAAGCCCGATTTTCGAAGCAGTAACCGGGTCTTTTTTATGTACTAGGATTTCTGCCAGGAATGCCCCGATGAATGGTCCTATTAGTATTCCGAGGAACGGGATCACGAATGGCCCGACCAGTAGCCCAATCGTACTGCCCCAAATTCCCGCTTTCGTGCCTCCATACTTTTTGACCCCGACCATGTTCGCAATGTAATCAGCTGCGAATAAAAGGATGACGAATAAAATTTGGACCGTCCAGAAAAACCAGCCAAATGGTTCAAAAGAATAAAATAGTCCATATAGCAATATTCCGCCGAAAATGAATAAAACACTTGGGATGATTGGAAAAATCAGACCGACAAACCCCATTATGAACATCAGGGTAATTATTATCCAAAATAGTGTATCCATTACTAAAACGCCCCTTTCTCATTTGATATATAATTTGACTTTATCTCTCCATAATTACCTCATTACTGATGGTTGAAACCAATGAAGCAGAATACAGGTTGTTTTATTTTTCCCATATAGTTAAAATTGGTTAGGAATCTTATATAGTTAGGTGCTGAAAACATTGAACATATTCAAACAACTATGGGTTAGCTTGTATTCTCCTAAAGATATCGCTTCCTTTCAAAACCAAGGTATCGGGAAAACGATATTATTCGTTTTCTTTATAAGTCTCATCGCCTTTCTCCCTTCAGCTTTTTATTTCGGGACAATGATAGTTAACGGGATAGATGCCATGCACGAAACAGTATCCGAAGACTTACCGGCATTTGAAATCAAAAATGGCACGTTGACAACTGAACAAGATGAGCCGTTTAGCCTGAATAAAAACGGATATCAAATTTTTGTAGATGGCACGGGAGCTTTGACCCCGGAAGATGTAGCCACTAAAGCTGATGAAGCTGTCGCGCTTTTAAAGTCTGATCTGGTTTTCGTATCCGGAGGCAATGTGCAATCCTCTCCATATTCAGTTCTGGAGGGAGATAATAAGGAAATATCCACTTGGCTTGATTCAGTTGAATCTGTGCTGCCTATTATCCTTCCATTGCTGCTACTTATATTATACCTGTTCACTGCTAGCGGAATCTTCATTAAAGTGACAATCCTTGCCGCTTTCGGTCTTTTTTTCAAAAATGCTCTTGGCCGCCATCTTTCCTATAGGCATCTATGGAGAATCGGTGCTTACAGCATAACGCTTGCCACGGTATTCTTCGCCATCATGGATGCTTTTCAAGCAATGGTACCGTTCGCTTCCATCATTAGCTGGTTTGTGACATTGATGATGTTATTCTTATCGATTAAAGAAACATCAGCCAATAAGATCGGAAATTGACATTAATAAGATTGGACTCTGACTGTAGGGAAGCTCGATGAGAATCGAGCTTCCCTACAGTCTTTTAAGGCTTTGTAAAATTTGAACGTTGATTGGAACCAGGGCGGTCTTTGCGCCTGCGGGGTCTCCCTAATACACGCTTTCCCGCAGGAGTCTCGCAAACCTGTTCCAATCAACTTTTTTAAAATTCAGATAGAACCCCATTTAATTCGACCACCGGGTCCGGCTCTTTTTGCTTAAATAAAATCGGGTAATCCATGCCTTTGCAGCATATGACTACAGTCATCATTTTTTTAATCTACTTAATTCGACAAAATACTCACTAAGTTATTCCTATACTTATGATTGAAATAGTAATTAAGAGGTGATAGATGTGAAGGAGAATCATATTGATGTGCAGTGGTTGTTACTCATAATGGAGGCAAAAAAGAGTGGTCTGACCCCAAAGGAAATTCGCTCCTTTCTTAACACTCATTCAAATAATAAGGATGTTACTCAAATGAAATAGAAAAATTTGAATGGCCACTCTCATATTCCATTTGAAGAATTGCCCATTTTTAGGCATATTTTTTGCCCCCTCCAAGTATAGATGAATTAAAGACAAGCTTGGGAGGATGGAAAATTGAAACGGCTACTGCTTTTTATCTCATTCTGTTTCACTTTATTTATTATTTATTTTGATATGACTACGGGTACCCTGCCGGCTTCCCATCCACCGGCCTCTACAGGCGAACAGGCCGTCCCGGCCAGCAAGCCTGCATCCGCACCATCTGCCGCCTATAAAGAAATTACCATGAAACCGGGTGATACCTTACTTTCCATCGTCGAAACGGAAAAAGGCGGATCCAATCAGCCAATCGAAACGATCATCACTGACTTTCAAAGTTTGAATGAAGGATTGAAGCCCGAGGATATGCAGATTGGCAAAACATATAAGATTCCCGTTTACAAATAACCCCCATTATAGGAATCTCCCCCTTCACAAGAACCATTAAGGGGATTTCCCAGCATCGATTTTATCCAGAAATCAGGGGATGTCTCGTGATGAAAAAACATTATCCGTCCTATTTCCTTGTCAAGCGGTATGTACATTGATACAATATTTCAGAGAAACAAATTAAAAATCAAAACTGATTTTTTCCTAAAGGAGAGAATTCCACTTGAGTGAAATCATACATCGCACCAAGACGCGGCCAATTAAAGTCGGAAACTTAACGATTGGCGGCAATAATGAAGTTATCGTACAAAGCATGACAACGACAAAAACACATGATGTTGAAGCAACGGTTGCAGAGATTCTTCGCCTTGAAGAAGCTGGATGTCAAATCGTACGTGTCGCCTGTCCGGATGAAAGGGCAGCTGATGCAATCTCTGAGATAAAAAAACGGATAAACATCCCTCTTGTAGTCGATATTCATTTCGATTATAAACTTGCTCTGAAGGCAATCGAGGGCGGAGCTGATAAAATCAGGATTAATCCTGGTAACATCGGTCGCCGTGAAAAGGTTGAAGCAGTAGTGAAAGCTGCGAAGGCTAAAGGAATACCAATTCGCATCGGGGTCAATGCTGGTTCTCTAGAGAAGAAAATCATCGAGAAATATGGCTTCCCGACTGCTGATGGAATGGTAGAAAGTGCTTTACACCATATTAAGATCCTGGAAGATCTGGACTTTCATGACATTATCGTTTCCATGAAGGCTTCCGATGTGAATTTAGCCATCGAGGCATATGAAAAAGCTTCGAAAGCATTCGATTATCCTTTACATCTTGGGATCACGGAATCAGGTACGCTATTTTCAGGAACCGTAAAAAGCGCTGCCGGACTAGGTGCCATCCTAAGTCAGGGCATCGGAAGCACGATGCGTGTTTCCTTAAGTGCCGATCCTGTCGAAGAGGTGAAGGTGGCAAGGGAGCTTCTAAAAGTATTTGGCCTTGCTTCCAACATGGCCACTTTAATTTCCTGCCCTACTTGCGGTCGAATCGAGATTGATTTGATTTCCATCGCCAATGAAGTTGAAGAGTACATCCAGACGGTCAAAGCGCCAATCAAGGTATCAGTGCTTGGTTGTGCGGTAAACGGCCCTGGAGAAGCCCGTGAGGCTGATATCGGCATTGCCGGGGCCCGAGGTGAAGGTTTACTGTTTAGAAAAGGTCAAATTGTTCGTAAAGTGCCTGAAGAGACGATGGTCGAGGAACTTAAAAAAGAAATTGACAAAATCGCTGAAGAGTACTATGAAAAACAAAGAGCCGAAGCTGCTGCTGCAGCTTTACTAAATAAATAAAACAAAGAATCCCGATGTTTCATTATCGGGATTTTTTGTTTTATACAATTTGAAAAAACCCTTTGATGCATTTCGGAAAATGACATCAAAGGGTTTTAATGGTGTTTAAAAGAATGGCAGGATGAATATGCCAACGATGATGGAGATTGCACCAATGACGATGGCCCAAGTACCTAAGTTCGATCCCCGGCTTCTGGCCACTATCCCTACAATGATACCCACAATCCCTAAAATGAAGGGCATCGTGAATAAAGATATAATGGAGATGATCAAAGCTATGACACCAATCGCTTTCCCTTTTGATGCCACATCCCCAGAACCATTATCCTCTGCACGTCCATCATTTTTATATGACCTGATTCTCTGAGGCGGTGTTGAAATTTCGGCAGACGTTTCTTCCTGATACCGGTTATCCATATTGGTTATGGTCCCACGACTTTCATATCGTCTGTCATCTTCAGGTGTATCTTCATTATAATACCGCTCATGATGCTGATCATCCACAACGGTTGGTTCACTGCCCTCTTTCGCCAATTGCATTTCGTCGTCAATACTGGAGTATTGATCTTTTTCCATTCGTGCATCCCTCACTTTCATTTGTGAAGCATTTATAGTGTATGTAAAAATTGCGGATCCCATCGTGAAAATGGTTTCATATCTTGGAAATAAATACGGGTATTTACCAAAGCTATGATGGGATATGTTACACTATTACAAGTATTGAAAATGAGGGAGAGATTCATCATGAAAAAACGTTTTGGCATCGATATAGACGGGACTGTTACAAGACCTGATTCCATGGTCCCCTTTTTAAATAAAGCTTTCCAGCTGAATTTAGCTTATGAGGACATTACCGAATATGACTTATTCCCTTACGTGAATGTTCCAAGAGAGGATTTCACTAAATGGTTCATTGAGAGCGAGCCACTCATCTATTCGGAATCATTATTGGCTGAAGGTGCGAAAGATGTATTGGAAAAATGGACTGAACAAGCTAACCTTTATTTCATAAGTGCCAGAAGTAACCGTTTATTTGATGTAACCAAAAATTGGTTCACGTCGAATGAAGTCCTATATGATCATATTGAGCTTGTAGGCTCACACGATAAAGTGGCTGCAGCCAAAAAATTCGAAGTCGATCTCTTTTTAGAGGACAAGCACGATAATGCAGTGGCGATTTCGGAAGAGTGTAAAATACCCGTGATTTTATTTAATACTCCTTACAACCAAGATCCCGTGCCTGAAAGGGTGATTCGGGTCAACAATTGGCAAGAAGCCTCTGCATGGGTGAATAATTGGATGTCAGGGCAACCGGCAACTATAAAATGAGACAAGAAAAAACCATTGACTGGTGGTCAATGGTTTTTATGCATCCAAAGATACGCTACATGCGGGACAGCGTCCGTAAATTTCAAATTTATGACCCGAAACATCGTAGTCCTTCAAGCTTTCCTGGAGTTCCTGCATCGGGCACAGTTCGATTTCTTTCGTTTTTCCACAATTTAAACAGATGAAGTGGTGATGGTGGGAAGAATGACCGCATGTAAAACGAAAACGCTTTTCCCCTTCCAACTCGGTCGCTTCAAAGATGCCCAGTTCTACAAATAAGGAAAGATTTCTGTAAATCGTATCGAAGCTTAAACCTGGATAATCCTGTTTCATATTCTCCAATACATCTTTGGCCGTTAAATATTTATCGCTGGAAGAGAAAAGCTGCAGCATTTCTTCCCTCTTTCCTGTATGCTTAAAACCTTTATCTTTTAATAGTTGCATGGCAGTAGTTACGTTCATTACATCACCCCATCTATCGATTTTTCCACTTATCAAACAAAATTGACAAGATGAGAATTAGTACAGCTATTATTACAATGGTCCCGCCAGGAGCAAGGTCAAGGTTATATGATAAGAATAATCCGCCTATGACAGACACTTCACCGAATAAGACCGAATATCCAATCATCTGCTTAAAACCCTTTGCAAAGCGGAGACTAGCAGCTACCGGGAGCGTCATGAGCGAAGAAACAAGTAATATGCCAATGATTTTCATGGAAGCGGCAATGACCAATGCGACCATTACAATAAAAATAAAATGAATCGCTTTATAAGGTATTCCGGACGCTTTCGCATGCTCTTCATCAAAAGATAACAGAAATAGTTCTTTATACAATAGGGTGAGCATCAAGGCTACGACTATCCCCACTGCCAAAATGACATATAAGTCCGCACGGCTGACGGCACTGACACTGCCGAATAAATAACCGTATAAATCCGTATTGAAACCATCTGCAATGGATATGAAAATGACACTGAGACCCATGCCGCCTGACATTATGATCGGGATTGCAAGCTCTTGATAATGCTTGTACACCCCTCTTAATTTTTCAATGAATAATGAACCACCTACAGAAAAGGCCATTCCTATATAAAGTGGATTCAATCCTGCTAAAGATAGAAAGCTCTTCTGCAGCAATAAACTAAACGCTATCCCAGCAAGCGCTACATGACTTAGCGCATCGGAAATCATCGACATCCGCCTTACCACGACAAAAACGCCCACTAATGGCGCAATCGCTCCGATGATGATTCCGGTCAAAAATGCGTTCTGCAAAAATTCAAATTGCAATATCCCCGATATCATTGGGCTATCCTCCAAAACATATTAATGATCATGATTTAAAAATTGGACCCCATGTCCATAAATGGACGAGAGCTCACCTTCATCCAGCTCATTATATTCACAGGCATCCCCGTGAAAATGAAGCTTTTTATTTAAACAGGCGACATGTGTGACTTTATCGGTCACAGTACCAACATCATGAGTTACTAAAATCAGGGTTATACCTAATTTTTCATTCAACATCTCAAGCATTTCATAAAATTGGTGGACGTTTTTTGAATCAACGCCAACCGTAGGCTCATCCAATATCATCAATTCCGGTTCGCTTACCAGTGACCGGGCAATGAACACCCGCTGCTGCTGGCCTCCGGACAATTCCCCGATATTGCGGTTTTGATATTCAAGCATATCCACGGATTTCAGAGCCTTCTTCACCTTTTGCTTATCCTCTTTGCCTGCAAATTTAAACAAGCCGATTTTTTTGGTCAAACCACTCAGAACCACTTCAAAAACTGTGGCAGGAAACCCAGAGTTGAAGGAGTTGGCCTTTTGGGAAACGAAACCGACCTTTTGCCAATCTTTAAAGCGTCGTATGTCTTCCCCGAATATTTCAATTTTTCCCTTTTGGAGCTTGAACAGACCAAGCAGCAACTTCAAAAGCGTTGACTTACCGGATCCATTCGGCCCAACGATTGCTAAGAAGGCCCCTCTAGGGATTTCAAGAGAAACATGTTCCAGCACTAGATCTTTTGTATATTTGTAAGATATATCTTCAAATTTAACTATGGGGTTTACTACATTATCCAAAGAGATCACCTATTTTTTTAAGAATCATTACGATTAACAATCGTTAGTATAAATCAAAGAAGCCAAGATGTAAAGAAACCGGTCCTCTGAACAAGTGACGGTACGCCCTGAACCACAAAAAAGTGTGAGCTGAACCAAACTTACCGTAATCAAACAAAGTTTCATGTTCACATACGTCTTCCTCCTTCATATGTTTTAACAAAGGAGGAGATCGTTTGAAATTATTTGAAATGATGGTCAATCATAAAATCAACAGTATTCGCCCCGATGAACTGCTTTCCCTTGCTAAACAGCATAAGGTTGCACTCACTCAAAAACAAGCACAGGATATCACTGCACTTCTAGCAGGTAAAAATATTAACATTTTTGATATACGTCAAAGACAGAACGTGCTTGGTCAAATTACAAAAGTTGCCGGAGCAAGCACAGCCAGGGAAATAGAATCCCTCTTCAACAACCTTACTTCCACTTTTTAGAGATCTTAAGCCAGCTGCAGCTTTATCTGAGCATACTTATGCAAATGAAAGGACGATTCATCTTTTTCGATGAATCGTCCCTATTATGATTATTGTTGAAATCTGATCTTATCCAATAGATCTTCATCAAATTGATTATTCTTGAACATACCAATTTCAAATTTATATGGTGCCTTTTTGTCTTTTTTGTCTTCCCCTACATAAGGTGTTTCCAGGATTTTCGGAACACTGCTTAATTGCGGATGGTGAACAATAGCATTCAACGCCTTAAAACCAATATGACCAAATCCAATGTTTTCATGGCGGTCCTTGCGCATGCCGCGTTCATTTTTGCTATCGTTTATGTGAAGGACCTTGATGCGGTCAACACCGACCAATTTATCAAATTCATTCAGTACGCCATCAAAATCCTCGATGATATTATATCCGGCATCGTGAGTATGGCAAGTATCGAAGCAAACCGATAGTTTTTCATTATGGGTAACACCATCAATGATCATCGCCAGCTCTTCGAAAGACCTGCCACATTCAGACCCTTTGCCTGCCATCGTTTCAAGGGCAATCTGAACTTTATCGTCGGCAGTCAGCACCTCATTCAAACCCTCGATGATTCTCTTGATACCCAGTTCACTGCCTGCACCAACATGCGCACCTGGATGAAGTACGATCTGCCTTGCGCCAATGGCTTCGGTCCGATCGATTTCGCTGCGTAAGAAGTTGACTCCAAGCTCGTATGTGGCTGGATTCGTTGTATTTCCTATATTAATGATATACGGGGCATGGACTACGATATCGCTGATTCCATTCTCCTCCATATGCAGTCTTCCGGCTTCGATATTTAAATCCTCGATTTTTTTACGTCTTGTGTTTTGAGGGGCCCCTGTATAGATCATGAATGTGTTGGAGCCATACGAAGCCGCTTCTTGACTCGCAGCAAGTAGCATACCTTTCCCGCTCATTGAAACATGCGATCCGATCTTCAGCATCTGATTTCTCCCCTATTTCTTTCTCTGTATACGACGTTCACGTTTTTTAAAGTTTTCCACATCTCGTTGAATTTTCTTCTTGTATCCTGGCTTGACTTTAGTTGGCTTCTTGACGTGCCTGCTCGCTTTAACATCGATATCAGATTTTTGTTTTTTACGGTTTTTCCGTTTATTACGTTCATCGATATCAACCCAATCACCGTTTTGGATATCCGCATCACGGAATTCAATGCCCATTTTTTCAAGGCGGTTCAGTGAATCTTCATCGGATGTATCGTAAATGGTAGTGGCAATGCCTGAATATCCGGCACGAGCCGTCCTTCCCGTCCTATGGATATAAAAATCCAAATCTGAAGGCAATTCATAGTTAATGATATGACTTACACCTTCAATATCGATTCCACGGGAAGCCAGATCTGTCGCAACGATGAATTGATACTCCAGATCATTGATTTGCTTCATCATTTTTTTACGCTCACGAGGCGATAAATCACCATGAATACGGCCGACATTCAACCCTTTTTCAATCAAGGAGTTAGCCACATGATCCGCCATTTTTTTTGTGTTTGTGAAAATAATCGCCAAATATGGATTATAACGAACGATGATATCATGAAGTAACTGCTCTCTGTTACGGTGACGAATCGGTACGAGAACATGTTCAATTTTCGAAGCGGTCGCCTGCTTGGGATTCACTTGAACATACTTTGGATTCTCCATATATTTATTTAAAAACGGCTTCAATTTTTCTGGGATGGTTGCCGAAAAGACAAGCATTTGAATTTTTTCAGCCATACGTGATGCAAATATATCGACATCTTCAATGAAGCCCATGTCTAGCATAAGGTCCGCTTCATCGACTACAAGCATTTTTGCTGTATAAACCTGTAATGCCTGAGCTTCAACCAAGTCCTTGATCCGGCCCGGTGTACCGATTACCAATTGCGGCTGTGTCTTCAATTTATCTATCATTCGCTGTTTATCAGTACCACCGATGAAACAACGGACTTGAATCTGCTCATCCTCAGGGAAATGGTCAGCAATTTTCAAAGCTTCTTTGTAGATTTGGTTCGCTAACTCACGGGTTGGTGCGGAAATAATCGCTTGAACCTCATTCTTACCGGCATCAAGCCTGTTCATGATCGGCAGCAAATAGGAATGTGTCTTCCCTGTTCCTGTCTGCGACTGTCCAATTAAGCTACTTCCCTTTAAAAGCGACGGAAGCACGCGCTCTTGAATTTCCGTCGGCTTATCGAACCCTAAAGTACGAACCGCATCTAGAATGTAGCTTTTCAAATTAAATCGTTCAAATTGATTTTGTTTCATCAAAAAACTCCTTTATCCTGTCAGTCATTAGACATGTCCTGTTATTATAATAAATTTCACACAAAAAGCGCAAGCGCCTGGGTTGCTCGTGAAGAAAATAGGGATTGACCCATAAGGCGCTTTTTGCCTTATGAGGGCGATCATCTTTTTCACAACGAGCTAGGTGCTGAAGCTGGATTACACAAAAAGCGCAAGCGCCTGGGTTGCTCGTGAAGAAAATAGGGATTGACGCATAAGGCGCTTTTTGCCTTATGAGGGCGATCATCTTTTTCACAACGAGCTAGGTGCTGAAGCTGGATTACACAAAAAGCGCAAGCGCCTGGGTTGC
>NZ_JBIWNJ010000001.1:1051536-1051605 GCF_044767165.1 Peribacillus sp. NPDC101481
GCTCGTGAAGAAAATAGGGATTGACCCATAAGGCGCTTTTTGCCTTATGAGGGCGATCATCTTTTTCAC
>NZ_JBIWNJ010000001.1:1051703-1051776 GCF_044767165.1 Peribacillus sp. NPDC101481
TAGCAAGCGCCTGGGTTGCTCGTGAAGAAAATAGGGATTGACCCATAAGGCGCTTTTTGCCTTATGAGGGCGA
>NZ_JBIWNJ010000001.1:1051873-1127542 GCF_044767165.1 Peribacillus sp. NPDC101481
CGATCATCTTTTTCACAACGAGCTAGGCGCTGAAGCTGGATTACACAAAAAGCGCAAGCGCCTGGGTTGCTCGTGAAGAAAATAGGGATTGACCCATAAGGCGCTTTTTGCCTTATGAGGGCAATCATCTTTTTCACAACGAGCTAGGCGCTGAAGCTGGATTACACAAAAAGCGCAAGCGCCTGGGTTGCTCGTGAAGAAAATAGGGATTGACCCATATTGGGGCAGGCCATCTACTTTTTTCAATGTGACCCATTTACTTAACAAAAGCGCAAGCGCTGAGGTTTTCTCTTAAAATGGACTCTTGCAAACGAAAAGCCCCTGTCCTGGTCATAGCGTATCCCCCGCAGACATGGAGCTAAAAGACTACCGTTACCATCTTACCTTCTTTCCGGTTACTTCACAACTGCCCAGTCACTCTTTCCTCAAACCTTTTTTGTCGAGTTGCATAATTTATATAGAAGATTACACCAGCATATAAAATCTGAGGAGGTGAAACCTATGTTCCCAAATAGAAATCGTCAACCCGGACCCGGTTTTCAGCCACCCAATGGCCGAAGGATGCAGCAGCACCCTGCTCCATTGAGACAGTCACCGCAAATCCCCCACCCTTATCAGCAGATGCAGCGGCCGATGGTACAAAACAGAGGGCAGATGCCACAGGGACCTCAAGGTTTCCGCGGTCCCTTCAACCAACCGCAGCGGCAGGAGATGCCGCCAGCAAAGAAAGAAGGGTTATTGTCAAAAATACTCGGTAAGTCAAAACAAAAAGCATCTGCGCCAAATTTGTTTGCGCCAGCCGGTACCTCTAATCAAAGTTCTTCAAGAAGCAGCGGAGGCGGTATACTAGAAACATTAAAAAACCCAGAGTCCCTTAATAACATGCTTTCCAACACGCAAAAAGTATTGCAAGCGGCGGAACAATTCACACCTATGGTGGAACAATACGGACCAGTGATTAAAAACCTGCCTTCCATGTGGAAAGTTTTCCGGAGCATTTCATCAGCCGGTGATAACGAGGATCAGGGAGTTTCCGTTGAAAGCGAGCCAAATGTTGAGGTACAAAAAAACAGTGTGGTACAAACGGATTCGAAGAAAAAAGAAAAAGCTAAAGAAGCTAACCCTATCGCCCAAGTCCATACCGAAACCAAAAGGGAGAGGTCATCCGGTCCAAAGCTTTATATCTAAAGGCTGCAAGAAATTTACCAATAACTGATTTTATGTAAATATGATGTTTTGTAATATCATCTATGGTCTTATATAATAGAAAGGTATAAAAAGTGAGAGTTTCTTGCCTTGAAGGAGGACACATAGATGAAAGTGATTAAAATTTCCCCGCGCGGCTATTGTTATGGCGTTGTCGATGCCATGGTCATCGCCCGTAATGCGGCTTTAGATAAAACCTTGCCACGTCCCATTTACATTTTAGGAATGATTGTGCATAACAAACATGTGACGGATGCGTTTGAAGAAGAAGGCATCATCACGCTGGACGGCAGCAACCGCAACGATATCATCGAACAGGTGGACAGCGGAACCGTCATCTTTACTGCTCACGGCGTTTCACCTGAGATCAGGAAGATCGCCGAGAAAAAAGGTCTTGTTACGCTTGATGCTACATGTCCCGATGTTACCGCAACACATGACTTAATTCGGGAAAAACAAGCGGAAGGCTATCAAATCATTTATATTGGCAAAAAAGGCCATCCGGAACCAGAGGGTGCTGTCGGAGTTGCTCCTGATGTAGTTCACCTGGTTCAAAAGGATGAAGATGTGGAAGCCTTGACTTTGAATAGTGATAAGATCATTGTTACCAATCAAACAACGATGAGCCAATGGGATGTATTGGATATCATGGATAAGGTCAAGGAAAAGTTTCCACATGCAGAAGTCCATAAGGAAATTTGTTTAGCGACACAGGTTCGCCAAGAAGCGGTTGCCGAGCAAGCTGGTGAAGCTGATGTTTTAATCGTAGTCGGAGACCCCAAGAGTAATAATTCAAACCGCCTTGCACAAGTTTCCCAAGAGATTGCCGGCACGAGCGCTTATCGGATCGCTGACATTTCCGAGCTGAATCTTGAATGGCTAAAAGATGCAGAAACGGTTGCCGTCACTTCAGGGGCTTCCACACCAACTCCGATCACGAAGGAAGTTATCGCATTTCTAGAGCAATATGAAGCAAGTGATGAATCGACTTGGAATACCGAAAAGAAAACGCCATTGCATAAAATTTTACCTAAAATTAAAGTGAAGAAATGATTTCACACAAAAAAAGGCAGCCACTAATGGCTGCCTTTTTCGTGTTATTTAAATGAATTGGAAAGGGTCTGTATTCAGCCGGGATGGAATGAATTCCACATCGTAGCTCTTTTCGCGGCACATTTTTTCAAGGATTCGTGCCACCCCTTTTTTCATCACCTTTTCAACATTGTGGCCTGGATCCACGATATTCAATCCAAGCATCATCGCGTCATGCGCTGTATGGTAATACATGTCACCCGTAACGTATACATCAGCTCCCTTGAACTTCGCTGTTGTAAAGTATTTATTGCCGTCTCCGCCCAACACTGCCACTTTTTTGATTGGGCTTTGCAAATCTCCAACGACACGCACCTTTTCAACATCAAGTGTCCGCTTCACATGTTCGGAAAATTGTTCAAGTGTCATTTCTTCAGGAAGTACACCGATCTTCCCTAAGCCAAGAGACTCCCCTTTATTCTCCAGTTTATATATATCATGAGCAACTTCCTCATATGGATGGGCTTTGATCATCGCAGATAGTACTTTCTTTTCGATATTTTCCGGGAATATCGTTTCGACTCGCATTTCAGCTACTTCTTCAAGCTTTCCTTGGGAGCCAATTACCGGCTCACTGCCATCACCTGGCAAGAAGCGTCCGGTACCTTCCCCGGAAAACGAACAATTGCTGTAATTCCCGATCGCTCCGGCCCCTGCCTTACCTAGGGCTTCCCTCACCTTTTGTGCATCGGTCTTTGGAACATATACGACCAATTTCTTTAGAGTTGTCTCGGTAGTTGGAATCAATACTTCTGTGTCCTGCAATTGCAGCGCTTCGGCAAGTAAATCATTTACTCCGCCCCTAGCGACATCCAAATTGGTATGCGCAGCATAAACAGCGATATCATGTTTGATCAGCTTTTCGATGATGCGGCCTCCAGCAGTGTTTGTATCGATCCTTTTCAATGGTCGGTAAATAAGCGGATGATGGGCGATGATCAATTCCGCGCCATGTTCTATCGCTTCGTCTACAACCTCTTCCAGCACATCAAGGGCAATCAGCACTTTAGTAACCGGCTTATTGAGCTGACCGACATGCAGCCCGATCGGATCTCCCTCCATCGCATAATGCTTTGGGGAGAATTGTTCAAACGTTTCAATGATTTTGTGACCATTCACTGTCTTCACCCTTTAAGCACCTCCTCAATTACGGAAATTTGGGATTTTAATTCATTGCGCTTCGTTTCCAGTCCGCTTCTTCCGCTTTCATCCAATTGTTCGATGATTCTCTCCAAATGTTTTTTCTCTAGCTGCCATTTTTTTATGAAAATGTCACTGAATTGCTCTCTTAAGTATGGACCGAACGTGAGGCCTGCTTGCTTGTTTATCAGATAAGGGCGGAGCGGGTCCCCTTTTCCGGCAATTAAGATTTCATAGATTTTCCCATCTTCTTCAAGGATTTCCTCTTCAATAAGTTCCCAGCCGTTTTCCATTAGCCAGCTGCGAACATTCGCTGCACCGACATTTGGCTGAAGGATAAGCCTTTCTGCCCTGCCCAGTTTCCCTTTTCCGCTTTCCAATATACTTGATATTAAAGTCCCTCCCATGCCTGCAATCGTAATGCAAGTCGCTTCATCAGGTTTCAATACTTCAAGCCCGTCTCCTTTACGGACCTCTATCTTGTCCCCAAGCCCCGTCATTGCAACTTGCTTGCGTGCTGACTGATATGGCCCTTCTACAACTTCGCCGGCTATTGCACTGTCACACAAGCCGTTAGTCACAGCATAGCACGGCAAATAAGCATGATCGGAACCTATATCTGCAAGGATGCTTCCTTTTGGTATATGTATGGCAACACGTTCTAATCTCATCGATAGTTTTTCATGATTCATATTTATCAACTCTCTTAATTCAAATAATTTCTTACTATAATTAGTTTCCCATTCGATTATACCAAGTTCAATCGAAAAATTACAGAAAGGAGAAAGGACTCTTTCTATCAGTGGGCAGAAGAAACTTTCCATCTGGAATCTTCCTTTTCTGAATAAATGAAAAACTGACTCAAAAAGTTCGCTTTCCAACGATTTCTTGAGTCAGTTTCATGAATTATTTCAGTCCATGAATATATTCGGCCATGGCGTCAATGTTCTGTTCTTCGACTAAACCTGGTGGCATTGCACCTCGTCCATTCGTGATCACTTCTTTGACCTCGTCCACCGATAGACGATCGCCAACACCTTTTAGGGCAGGCCCGACGCCGCCTTGATAGGCGTCACCATGACATGAGATACAGTTTTGCTTATAGATGTCCTCAGGTGATGCTGAGGCACTTTCTGTTTCTTCTGTCTTTTCGCCGCCCTCTTTTTCCTTAGCAAGATCTTTGGCATCACCCAAACCTTTAAACGAAAGTAAAAACATAAGTCCAATACCAAAAACCATGATAATAATAAAAGGCATTACTGGATTGCGATTCATAGTATTTCCTCCCCTATGTAGAACCTAAACTTACCATATTTAATATTATATACAAACAGCTATATATTATTTTACTTGAAAAGAGTTTCAAGTAAAAGCCCAAAAATAGAAGATATTATATAATTTCTTAAAATTGTCAAAAACTTATGTATATTTCCAAACAGTTTTACTTTTTCTTACATATATTTCATAATACCCTAAAATCACTAATTAAAACCGCTAGAATGTCCTAAAAAAAAGTAAAGAGTGACCATTGCTCCCAGGCCTCCCCCTATGGAAAAATGGAGCAGCTTCAGTTTTTTGCCCATTAGAATCCAAAGTCCGCAATTAATGAACAGGAAAATATAAAGGATACTCACTTGACCAGGTGCCATGAATTCGGCAAAACTGACTGTTAATAACAGCAAAGATAGCGCCATTCCCATCAAGGCCATTTGAAAAATGATTTTCCTGCCGGCAAAGTGGCGGGCCGCCAGCCCAAAGACAAGAATTGAAATTGTTGTCATAAGCATTTGCATTCTTATGGGTATTTCAGTAAAATAATTCAAAAATACAATAAATGCAAAAAGGGCCCCAATCAACAACCCGGAAAAGATGTCGTTTTTTACGCTCCCGGATTTAGCCGAATTGGGTGGCGGCAGTTCGCCTTGACAGTATAATGCAAGCAGATAATTACAATATTGCTCCGGAAGCATACGACTTTCCTTCCAGGAGTTTATTTCTTGAATGATGATTTTCTTTCTCATCTCATCCATGAATCTCACATCCTCATGATGATCATTTCTTTTTATGACTTAGCTTTCAAATTTTTTACAGTGTATTGGTAATTATTGTTTTTATAGGATATTTTTACATCAAAACTAAAAAAAAGAGCCGCTCCCGAACGCTGGGCATTCAAAGAGGGCTCTGTGAAGGGCATATATTCTATTCCAGGAAATCTTTCAAGCGTTTGCTGCGGCTTGGATGTCTCAGTTTACGAAGCGCCTTCGCTTCGATTTGACGGATACGCTCGCGGGTGACCCCAAATACTTTCCCTACCTCTTCAAGAGTGCGGGTGCGGCCGTCATCAAGTCCAAAGCGGAGTCTCAAGACGTTCTCTTCACGGTCAGTAAGAGTATCCAATACATCTTCAAGCTGTTCTTTCAATAGTTCATATGCTGCATGCTCAGATGGAGAAGTTGCATCCTGATCTTCAATGAAATCACCTAAATGTGAATCGTCTTCTTCTCCTATTGGCGTTTCCAATGAAACCGGTTCCTGAGCTATTTTCAAGATTTCACGAACTTTTTCAGGTGTTAAGTCCATATCCTCCGCAATTTCTTCCGGAGAAGGTTCACGTCCTAAATCCTGAAGAAGCTGTCTTTGGACACGGATCAATTTATTGATGGTTTCCACCATATGCACCGGTATCCGGATCGTCCTTGCTTGGTCGGCAATCGCACGGGTTATCGCTTGGCGAATCCACCATGTTGCATACGTACTGAATTTGAATCCCTTGCGGTAATCAAATTTCTCGACTGCTTTGATAAGTCCCATATTACCTTCCTGAATCAAATCAAGGAAAAGCATTCCGCGTCCGACATAGCGCTTGGCGATACTGACAACAAGACGAAGGTTAGCTTCTGCCAAACGGCGTTTCGCTTCTTCATCCCCATCTTCGATTCTCGTCGCCAGAGAGATTTCCTCTTCTGCCGATAAAAGGTCTACCCGACCAATTTCCTTTAAGTACATGCGTACTGGGTCATTGATTTTAACGCCAGGAGGAACACTTAAATCATTTAAGTCAAACTCTTCTTCTTTTGCAAGCTTCTTCTCATCCGGATCATCTTCATCCTCGTCCTCCTCACCATCAGTGAGTATTTCGACGCCGTTTTCTGCTAACACCTCATAGAACTCATCCATTTGATCGGAATCCAATTCAAAACCGCCAATCATTTCAGCGATTTTTTCTAAAGTCAAAGAGCCTCGTTTTTTACCTAGCTCTAGTAATTTTTCTTTCACCTGTTCAAGGCTAAATTCATTATCAACTTGTTTGGAACGTGCTGGTTTTTCAGCCATTAGTTCCCCTCCTTCCAGGACTTACACCTAAACGACTACAACATTTTACGCAATTTAATGATTTCCATGGCAATTTTTGCAGCAGTGACATAATCACTTCGCCTAACTGCATCTTTTTCTTCAACTTGTTTTTCTTTTATCTTTAACAATTTTTCATATTTCAACACTTGATTTATGCAATCGGTCAGTTCTTTATCGGTAACTTCCTCATTCACTGACATCATTTCTATTTCCGAAACGATCCTTCTCAAGTTTGGATCCGGTAAATAAGTAAGGAAAAAGCTTGTATCCGGTTCGTGTCCATCTTCATAGAACGCATATAAATAGGTGATGATTGCCTGATGTTCATCTACATGAAAAACCGTTTGTCCAAGCAATTGCTGAATTTTGAAGGTCATATCCCTGCTTTTTAGCATATGGGCGATCAACTTCATTTCAGCATTATGGTGAGCAGGCTTTAACTTATGCTCATATTGCAGGGACATTTGCTTTTGGGCTGCTGGCTGCGGCAGTGTCCCCTTCTTGCGTTCCGTAAAGAACACCTGACGCTGCTGCTGTTCCAGCGCATCCAATGATAGGGAAAATTCAGAGGATAGCTGCCGAAGATAATGATCCCTCTCCACTGCATTGGGCAATCGTGAAATTTCTTTAAGGACTTCTTCGATATATTGAATTCGATCTCCTTCATTATTTACATTTTTCCCTCGACGCAAATAATGCATTTTGAATGCCATGTAGGTTAAACTGGCCCCTATTACTTCAGAAACAAAGCTTTTTTCACCGAATTCCTTTATGTAGTCATCGGGGTCCAAGTTATCAGGCATGAGAGCGACTTTCACGGAAAACTCATGGTCCTGTAGCATATTAACTGCACGATTGGCAGCGTTTAATCCCGCTGAGTCCGAATCGTAGCATATAAGTATCTGGTCAGTATTTCTTTTTAAAAGCTGGATATGCTGGTCCGTCAGGGCAGTACCCATTGTAGCGACCGCATTCTCCACACCTGCGCCAACAGCTGAAATGCAATCGGCAAAGCCTTCAAAAATGACTGCTTGTTCTTTCTTTCGTATGTGTGGTCTTGCATGATGGAAATTATATAAAGTTTTACTTTTATTAAAGATTGGCGTTTCAGGACTATTCAAATATTTGGGCTCATCGTCCCCCATCGCTCTTCCTGAAAATGCAATCGTATTTCCTTGATGATCCATAATTGGAAACATGACTCTATTTCTGAAACGGTCAAAATATGACTCGTCTTTTTCCCTGTAAATAATAAGCCCTGCCTGCTCCATGTATTCCGCTGGAAACCCGCGTTTTAAAAGAAACTTAGACACGAAATCCCATGAATCCAAAGAGTAGCCAATTTGGAACTTTTCTATAGTCTCTTCAGTAAACCCGCGTTTAAGTAAATATTCGAGAGCATCCTGCCCCTCTTTCGTATTAACGAGGAGATGATGATAAAACTTCCTCAGCAGGTCATGTGCCTCGACCATTTGCTGCGAGCCTGCCGGCATGTTAGAACGCTTGGAATCCTTATTGATTTCAACATCCAAAGGAACATTTCCTTTTTCGGCTAAAACTTTTGCAGATTCCACAAAGCTGTAGCCTTCTATATCCATTAAGAAGGTAAAGATATTTCCCCCTGCCCCGCAACCAAAACAGTGAAAGATTTGTTTTTCCGTTGAAACGGAAAACGAGGGCGAGTTTTCACCATGAAAAGGACATAGGCCAAAGTAATTGCGCCCCTGCTTCTTTAACTGGACATACTCCCCAATTAAATCAACAATGTCAACAGCTTCGCGAATTTGATTAATTTTCTCATCTTCTATACGGCCATTTATCATTTTTCCACCTTGCAATATTGGTGATAGTTTTTAATTCGATACTGTTTTCTAATTCCCTGCAAAGTTCGACAATGTTTTCAAAAGTTTATTTGTGAAACATGCACGATCTTCCTTCGTGAATGCTTTCGGCCCTTTTGTATGCTTACCCTGCCTGCGGAGTTTCGCCGACTGATAGCGCATATCCAAGAGCATGAAAATATTCTCGTCAGTGTATTCTTTTCCCCTTGGCGAAAGGACATAAACGTTTTTAGGAAGCAGGGTCCCAGCTAAACCAATATCTGCAGTAACGACAATATCACCCTTTTTTACTGAGTTTACTATATAAAGATCTGCCGCTTCTTTGTCTGCATCGACATATACCCATTTACCTTCAGGGTTATTCATCATATTTTTATATGATGCAACAAAACAGACTTCAACATCGTGCAAACTTGCACAATGAAGGATTTCGTCTTTCACCGGGCATGCATCGGCATCGACGTGTATCGTGGGTTTATTATTCATACCTTCTAATTCTACATCTTTCTGCATAATCCTTTTTCTCCCCTAAACTTTATGAAGATATGGTGAATTTTCAGCATTGATCCAGAGGGTTTCCTCTAAAAGAGCACACATAATTCTTCAAGGAATACCTGTTCATTTAAGTGAAAGCGGATCTTTTTTCCTTGGAAAAGACCAGCCCCTCCTGAATTATACGGAACATGTCGAATTATTTTTATGATAAAAACCTTGACATCTCATTAACCTTTAGTTTATTCCTTATTAATTAAGTCTAAACCTTAAGATTACTTTTTTCTCACAATTTTTTATTATAGTCTATTTGATTAGAAGATGCCAACATTTAAATTCCGAATTTGTTTTCATGCAAATCAAAGGATTTACAGTTGGAAACAAGGAGAAATTTTATGTAATTATTTTGAACTTATTCTTTTTATTCCCTATTGAACCTTGGCATTAAAATGTGAGCTGACACATAAAGTGCCTAGCTCACATTTTGATTTGCCTTAATTATAAGGATTAACGGTTTTTGTTTTGAAGGATATTGATTATCAAATTGGCTGTTTCTTCAACAGCTTTATTGGTTACATCAATAATAGGACAGTTCAACCTTGATATGATTGTATCAAAGTATGTCAATTCTTCTTTTATACGCTCCACATTTGCATAAATCGCATGATCATTAAGCCCAAGCGACTTTAATCGTTCTTTACGAATATGGTTCAGCTTTTCCGGACTGATTTTTAATCCAATGCATTTTTCAGGAGGTACCAGGAACAGCTCTTCTGGAGGTTCCACTTCAGGCACTAAAGGTACGTTAGCCACCTTATAGCGTTTGTGGGCTAAATACTGTGATAACGGCGTTTTTGAAGTGCGTGAAACACCGACAAGGACGATATCAGCACGTAATATGCCCCGAGGGTCACGTCCATCATCATATTTTACAGCAAATTCAATGGCTTCCACACGCTTGAAATAGTCATCATCCAGCTTTCTTACAAGACCAGGTTCATTAAGCGGCCCTTTTGGCGCCCTTTCCTCAAGGATGTCCATGAGCGGCCCTAAAATGTCATAAGCAGACAGGTTTTCTTTCTCGACCTGTGCTTTCATATACGCTCTAATAGCTGGCTTCACAAGAGTATAAGCAATGATTGCCCCATCCAACTTAGCCAGTGATATCACTTCATCCACGTTTTGTTCATCTTCAATATACGGAATTCTCTTTATGGAAAATGCAGATCCCGAGAACTGGCTTGCAGCGGCTTTTGTAACCAATTCCGCTGTTTCCCCTACCGAATCCGATACAACATATATAATAGAACCGTTCATATTCTCCGTCATTCCTTTTGCAAGCCCCCTAATAGCCTTCATCAGCCAAAGCTACGAATGCTTTCGTAATATTGGTTTTTGTAATTCTTCCAATTACTTCATAGCCTTTTTCTGTGTCTTTGACGACCGGTAATGAGTCGATTTGTTTATCAATCAATTTCTTGGCCACATCAATCAAAAGGTCTTCTTTTGAACACATTGTAATATTGGGCATCCTAGTCATGATGATATTGACTGGAATGGAGTTAAGCTCTTGTTTCCCAATACTCGCACGCAACAAGTCTTTCCTTGATAAGACACCAACAAGCAATGCATGCTTATCGACCACGAACATTGTTCCGACATCTTCCAAAAACATCATGACGATTGCATCATATACGGAAATGCCCTCGTCAACAACAACGGGTATCGATTGGTAGTCTCGTACATAAAGATGGTTAAGGCTATCGGTCAAAAGCTGTGTACCTGACCTGCCTGTATAAAAATACCCCACTCGCGGCCTGGCATCAAGAAAACCTGCCATCGTTAAAATGGCTAAATCTGGACGAAGTGTCGCCCTGGTAAGGTTCAATCTATCCGCAATATGTTCTCCAGTAATCGGTCCGTTTTCTTTTACAATTTGTAAAATTTGCTCCTGACGCTTATTCAATTGGATTATAATCACCACCCCACTGCTTTCGCAGAGTAAAGTAACAAAAGTTATTCATTTAATAATTATATACTAAATTATTTAATAAGGGCATTTTTGTCCTATTTATTGACCATTATCTTTTTAAGAAATCGGAAACCCTATTTAAAGTGTTTCCGATTTCCATACATCCCTTCGATCATGTAAGGATGATTTTATTCATGGCAGCAAAACCAGCAACCAAATCACTGATTTCCTTCATTAAGGATAAACGGTTATTACGGATTGCTTCATCATCTGCCATGACCATTGTATTCTCGAAATACGACTCTATTTCCGATTGAAGCGAAACAAGCTGTTCAAACCGCTCATTCTCATCTCTAGATTCCATATAACGGATTGCCACTTTTTTATATTTTACATATAACGCATTTTCTTGATCATTTTCAAAGGCAGAAGGATCAACTGTCACCTTATTGTCACATTTAACGGCAATGTTCATGACCCGACTTAATGCTTCCAGGCTTTCTTTAAACCCTGCTTCGTCCTTTTTAGCATCCAAGACATGTGCACGTTCCACGATAGAGTGGATATAACCGATCTCATTGAACAGAACTGCATCAATCAAATCGTAACGGATTTGCTGTTCTTGAAGCAGGTGTTTGACACGCGCTTTAAAGAATGTGAACATATCCGCTTTAACTTCTTCAAGATCACGATTTAAGATGCCTTTTGATTCCAGTCCTTTAAGGCCTAAAACAATAAGCTCCTCTAGTGAAATATTCCATTTCTTCTCCGCTAGGATTTGGACGACACCGCTCGCCTGCCTTCTTAATGCGTAAGGATCCTGGGAACCGGTCGGAATGACGCCAATAGCGAAGAATGAAGACAAAGTATCAATTTTTTCAGCTAAACTCACAACCGCACCAATGACTGAAGGCGGTACATTGTCATCCGCATGTCTTGGCATATAATGTTCATTGATAGCCGCGGCCACTTCTTTGGCTTCACCTTTTAAGAGCGCATATTTTTCACCCATATACCCTTGCAATTCAGGGAATTCATAAACCATTTGACTCACCAAATCGAACTTGGCAATTGCCGCTGTCCGAAGCGCCATTTCTTTTTCCGCCTTTAAATTCAAAGCATCCGCAAGGTCACCCGTCAGGGCAGTTACCCGGGCAGTTTTCTCAGCTAATGTACCGATTTCTTCATGATAAACGATGCTGTCAAGCTTTTTCAAAGCATCCGAAATCTCTTTTTTCTGATCCTCTTTATAGAAGAATGCTGCATCAGATAAGCGGGCACGCAATACTTTTTCATTACCTTTAGAAACCTTATCCAAATGGCGGTCATCGCCGTTACGCACGGTTACAAAGTGAGCAAGCAGTTTCCCGTCCTGATCTTTAACAGGGAAATAACGTTGATGTTCCTTCATCGATGTGATAAGCACCTCAGCTGGGAGCTCAAGGAATTCTTCTTCAAAATTTCCAAATAACACCGTTGGATACTCCACCAAATTATTGACTTCTTCCAGCAAATCTTCATCGACTGGGATGATCCAGCCTTTCTCCTGCGCAAGCTCTTTAATCTGATCCAATATAACTTGCCGGCGTTTATCTGGATTCGCCATAACAAATTGTTCTTTTAGCGTATCTTCGTACAGTTCCGGCAGTTCGATGCTAGCGCTATCGCCCAAGAAACGGTGTCCTTTTGTTTCACGGCCCGTTTCCACATCAGCAATGCTGAATGGCACAATGTCATTGCCGAATAAGGCAATCAGCCATTTAATCGGACGGACGAAGCGGAGCTCCTGATTGGCCCAACGCATATTTTTCGGAAACGTCATGCCGCTGATGATTTCAGCAAGCTCAGATAAAAGCTGAACGGTCTGCTGTCCTTTTATGAATTTATTCACATGGACATATTCCACACCCTTGAGTTCTTTAAAATAAATGTCCTCTGAAGTCATTCCTTGACCCCTGACGAATCCCAATGCCGCTTTAGACCAGTTGCCTTCGCTGTCCAAAGCGATTTTCTTAGCCGGGCCTTTTGCTTCTTCTTCGATATCCTTTTGGGACTCTTCCACGTCTTTCACCAGTACGGCCAAACGTCTTGGTGTGGAAAAAGCTTCAACCGTTCCGAATTCAATCGCTTTTTCCTTTAGCCATTGCTGCACCTTATCTGACAACTGTTTCATTGATGCTGTCACAAAACGGGCAGGCAGCTCTTCCAATCCAATCTCCAATAACAAATCACACTTGCTCATTTGTATTCTCCCCTTTCACTTTCAGAATCGGGAAGCCTAATTTTTCCCGCTCTTCATAGAAGGTCTTGGCAACCTTGCGCGCTAGGTTACGGCACCGGGCAATATAACCCGTTCTTTCCGTCACCGAGATGGCACCTTTGGCATCCAAAAGGTTAAATGTATGTGAACATTTCAAAACATAATCATATGCGGGATGTACAAGACCTTCTTCCATTTGGCGATGCGCTTCCTTTTCATACATCGTGAAAAGCTGAAACAGCATATCAAGGTCGGAGGTTTCGAACGTATATTTCGAATGTTCGTATTCCGGCTGTCCAAATATATCCCGAACTGTGAATCCATCTGTCCATTCCAGGTCAAATACGTTTTCCTTATCTTGAATGTATGAAGCGAGACGTTCGATCCCGTATGTAATTTCCACGGAAACCGGCTTGCACTCAAGACCGCCCACTTGTTGGAAATATGTAAATTGCGTTATTTCCATTCCATCAAGCCACACTTCCCAACCGAGACCGGCACACCCTAGTGATGGGTTTTCCCAGTTGTCCTCCACAAAGCGAATATCATGCTCAAGCGGATTTATCCCTAAAGCGCGTAAAGAATCCAAATATAATTCTTGGATATTGTCAGGCGACGGCTTCATGATCACTTGGAACTGATGGTGCTGATACAGTCGGTTAGGGTTCTCACCATAACGACCGTCAGCAGGACGGCGTGATGGCTCCACGTAAGCAACGCTCCAAGGCTCCGGTCCTATGGCTCTCAGGAACGTGTATGGGCTCATCGTTCCTGCCCCTTTCTCGACATCATAAGCATTCATCAATATGCAGCCTTGTTCAGACCAATGCTTTTGTAACGTTAAAATCATATTTTGAATATTCATCGTACACCTCCAGGTTATTTAAAACGGCTCTTTTTAAAATCAGGTCGGAACCCATCACATTTGGGCAAACAAAAAACTCCCGTCCCTATGCGAAATGCATAGGGACGAGAGTATACCCGCGGTTCCACCCTAATTGCCGTTTATAAAACGGCCTCTTTTCAAAGCAACATGCTCCGGAAACGCCCTTCCCTGTAAATCCATATCCCGGCTTCCACCGTCCCGGGTTCGCTTTTTATGGAGAATGACAGATACTCTTTTCCATCAACGCAATCTTCTTATTTTGATGTTTAGAATTTTATACAAACTAACAAGGAATGTCAATAGGTCAGATCCTAAAACATATCTTTCATCGTATCAATCTGATTCAGGAACTTTTTTGATTTCAAGTTCAGACCAGAATATTCCTCATAATAAGCATCGATGATCTTTCGCAGTTCTTTTTTCGTTTCAGGCTTGACGGAAATGTTTCCGAGCCTTGATAAATCGAAATAATAAAAGATTCGCAGCAATTTGACGGCTGCAGCTGAAATTTTATAATGATAAGGGTCTTTCCCCAGGCAGCGGTGACAGATAAAGCCCGCTTCCCGAAGCGAGAAGGAGAATTCCCCTTCCGTTTCACCACATACAGCACATTGATTCAGCACTGGGTTAATCCCATTGACGGGCAGCATCTTCATTTCAAAAATGAATTTCAATACCTCTGCGTCATATTCTTCGTTTATGTAATGCAAGGTTTGCGAAAGCAACTCATACAAATATGGATTCGGTTTCTTATCCTCGACACTTTTATCAAGCAATTCAACAATATAAGAAGCATAAGCAGTGGCAAAAAGATCCTCCCTTATGAAACGGAGTGAATCGACCATTTCGCCTTGCTGAAGACTTCCGAGTCCGGTTGATGTAGTTACAAGAAAATACCCGGAGCAAAAAAGCTGTGTGACGGCAGAAAGCCTGCTGTTAGGTTTACTGGCTCCTCTAGCCATAACGCCGATTTTTCCTAGCTCACGGGTATATATAGTAATGATTTTGTTATTTTCTCCATATGCAGTTCGCCTTATGACAATGCCCTCACATTTTTGGAGCATACCAAGACACCACCCATGCTCGCCAAGGCTAACCTATGAAACGGGAAAATCAATTTCTGCTAGCTCATCGTTCAATACCAAGTGTCTTTCCTGTCTTTCGACTTCTATCTCCTTAAACAGCAAATAGGTGTCCACATTACCTGTTTCAGAGAATAATTCCCAGGTAAAATCCAACATATAAAGCCCACCTTTCATTTTTAACTAGCAATATGAATATCCGACCATATGATTAGCTTGACCGTTTTCCGAACTTTCATGACGCGTAAATTTTGTTAATTAATACTCGCTCTCATTGAAGCCATAATCACGAAGCTGGCTTGCTTTGTTACGCCAATCTTTCTGCACCTTCACCCACAGTTCCAGGAAAACCTTTGAGCCCAATAAGTTTTCGATATCCACTCTGGCACGGCTACCGACTTCTTTAAGCATTTTCCCTTGCTTTCCGATGACAATGCCTTTTTGTGAATCACGTTCGACAACGATCGTCGCCATGACATTAATGGTGTCGCTGTTATCCATTTTTTTAATCGAATCGATGACAACAGCCACCGAATGCGGAATTTCTTCCCGTGTAAGGTGCAGAACCTTCTCGCGGACCAATTCGGAAATGATAAAACGTTCCGGGTGGTCGGTCACTTGGTCAGCAGGATAAAACTGGGGACCTTCAGGCAGATGTTCCTTGATTTGCTCAAGCAGTGTATCAACGTTATTTCCTTCAAGCGCAGAAATCGGAACGACTGCCGCAAAAGGGTAAAGCTGTTGGTATTTTTCAATGATCGGAAGTAAATCATCCGGATGCATCGCATCGATTTTGTTTACAACCAGGAAAACAGGCGTTTTTACGGATTGAAGTTTTTCAATGATAAACTCGTCACCGCGTCCGTATCCTTCAGTCGCATTGATCATGAAGAGAATCAAATCGACTTCCTTCAATGTATTCGTGGCCACTTTCATCATGAAATCACCAAGCTTATGCTTTGGTTTATGAATGCCGGGTGTATCGATGAAAATCATTTGTGAATCGTTTTGCGTAAGTACACCTTGGACCTTATTTCTTGTAGTTTGCGGTTTATCGCTCATAATGGCGATCTTTTGGCCGATGACCCGATTCAGAAATGTACTCTTCCCAACATTAGGTCGTCCAATAATCGAAATGAAACCTGATTTGTAATCTTTTACTTGTGTATCATTAAATAATTTATCCATTCAAATCCTCCGGTGAAAAAGCTCCTGGAAGCAATTCCTGTACTGTTAATTCTTTTATATCCCCATTTAAGTTGGTCAAAACAACCGGCATATCCTTTTCGCACAGTTCTGAAATAACCTGCCTGCATGCCCCGCATGGAGCAACGGGACCGTCGGTATCTGCCACGACTGCAAGTTTAACGAACTTTTTATCGTCATGGGCATAAGCACTGAATAAAGCTGTCCTTTCGGCGCAATTACACATGCTGTATGCTGCATTTTCTATATTACAACCATGATAGACCTTTCCATCAGCGGTTAAAAGGGCTGCCCCCACCTTAAATTTGGAGTAAGGCACATAAGCTTTATCCCTTGCTTTTTTAGCTTCCTCAATCAATTCCTTTGTATTCAATTCACATCTTCCTTTCAAATTGAGTACCATTTCGGCAACCTACAGGCCAAACTTGGGCAAAAATATAATCAATCCAACTATTATAGAAAATATAGCATATATGAATACAGCTCCGGCTGCAATATCTTTTGCCTGCTTGGCAAGCGGATGGATTTGATCCGTTACCAGGTCCACTACCCTTTCAATCGCTGAATTAACGAGCTCCAAGGTAATCGTGCCGGCTATGGCCGCTAAAATGAAAAGCCACTCCATCCCATTCAATGAGAAGTACCAACCAAAGAATACGACGATGACCGTTAACACGAAATGAATCTTGATATTGCGTTCAGTCCGAACAGCCTCCAAAATTCCCTGACAGGCAAAAGAGAAACTTTTTAATAAAGGATACCTTTTTTTACCCTTCTCTTGAAAGTCCATATTCTTCCAAGATCTCCTTTTGTTTTGTGAACATCACTTTTTCATCTTCTTCATTCATATGGTCAAATCCTAATAAGTGAAGAAAACCATGCAGAGCTAAAAATCCAAGTTCCCGGTCAAATGAATGACCATATTCTTCAGCCTGTTCCTTCGTGCGTTCAATGGAAATGATGATATCCCCTAACATGCGGGGCATTTCGGCCCCGACAATTTCCACTTCATCTTCTCCCATTTCTTCAAGTGCAAAAGAAATGACATCTGTAGCTGAATCTTTATTACGATATTCTTTATTGATTTCCCGAATCCTATCATTGTCAACAAATGTAACAGACAGCTCGGTGTCTTTTTCAATGTTTTCTTTTCTTGCCGCAAATTGCAGAATGCTTTCAACAAGGTGCTGAGCTTCCTCCGTTACTTCGTTCGTTTCATCCATTAAATCGATAGCTAAAATCATTCTTTCACCTTCTGTCCTAATTTATCCGACTCCGGATATTCAATCCTGGAGTGGAAGATACCATTAAGCGATTCACATAAGGAATGCTTCACGATACTCAATTCTCTCATAGTAATGTCACATTCATCAAATTGACCATCAGAAATCCTGTCCTGAATGATGAAACTTACCAGTTCTTCAATCTTCTCCGGCGTTGGGTGCTTCATCGATCTCACTGCAGCTTCCACACTATCGGCTATGCCGATGACGGCTACTTCCTTCATTACCGCCCTCGGCCCGGGATACCGGTAGTCCGCTTCGAGTGTGGACTCATCCTGTTTTTTTGCCTTATGGTAGAAAAATTTCAATAAAGTGGTCCCATGATGCTGCTCTGCAATATCCACAATCTCTTTCGGGAATTTGTGACTGCGAAGCATCTCCCCGCCGTCTACGGCATGGGCAATGATGATATCCCTGCTCGTTTCCGGCTGCAGCCGATCATGCGGGTTCTCTTCATTCATCTGATTTTCGATGAAGAAATGCGGCCGCTTCGTTTTACCGATATCATGATAATAACTGCCGACCCTTGCCAGCAATCCATTCGACCCGATGGCTTCACAAGCCGATTCCGCCAAATTGGCGACCATCACGCTATGATGATATGTCCCTGGAGCCTCTATCAAGATCCTTCGAAGTAATGGATGATTGGGATTCGCTAGCTCGATAAGCTTAATCGATGATAAAATCCCGAAACCAGCCTCGAAAAACGGCAACAGGCCCATTGTCAAAACGGCTGCACCCACTCCAGAACCCATCGCAGCAGCAGCATAATACAAGTACTCCATTCTAGTATATTGGCTGTCCATAATGAAGATGAGCGAAAAAACAAATGCCATATTGATTAAAGCCAATAGCAGCCCTGCTACCAGCACCTTTGATTTGAAATTTGGCCTGGATAAAATGATGATTGCCGTCAATCCCCCGAAAATGATATAAAGCCCCATCGAGAAATCCAGATTTCCAGGTGTATCACCATTGAATATAATCGTACCATACGAACCTAATAATATGATCATCGCTACCGCTAACCTATCATTCAATAATATCTTGATGAGCATCGCCGCCATGGCACCCGGGAAAATGTATTCCAAGTTCGAGTTTTTCAGGTCTGCGAGAATGCTGACTGTTTTCATGGTAGCCATTGAAAGGATGAAGACAAGACTGAAGATCAATAACTGATTGTACTTGTTATCCTTTTTGGAAATGGAATAGTAGAAAAAGTAATAAAAAGCGGCAAAAGTCAGGACTATGAATAACAGCAGGCCGATATACGGGTAAATGGTAGACTCCGTATTTAAGAAGCCCGCCAATTCAAGCTGCCTATAAACATCCCTGTCCACTAATTGATTTTCTTCAACGATGATCTGACCTTGAAGGATCCTGATCGGCTCTACGCTTTCAACCGCTTTCCTACGCTGTTCCTCGGTTTTGTCCTTATCGAAAAATACATTCTGAATGATTGCCGTACGCGCAAGGGAAGTGGAGGCTTTTTTCATATCGCCGCTGATGCTCATATAGCCCAATTCCTCTACAACCTTTTTCTTGGCATTTTCGACGTCACTTGCTGCGATTCGGGAGCTCATCACATTATTCACGGCTGTAATGGTTGAATCCTTCGCTATTTTCAACTCATCTTCATCAGCCTGCACTAATGCAAGGAAAACGGATTCCTCGATATTTTTATTCACTTCATCGGTCAATTTTTCTTTTAATATGGAAACTTTTTGAGCATCCGTCTTTATTGTCTCTTTTTTATCCTCTTTTTCCTCATCTTCTTTATGATCTTCATCGGTTTGCGTTTCTTTATTCACCTCTATCGCTGAATCGAAAATGGATGAAATCAGATCGACTTTATTTTTTGCATATTCTTTTTTTAGAGAATAAACATCCGCCACCTGTTTTGAAATCTCTTCTTTTTCCTGTTCCGTCTTATAGGTATCTTCCACAGTCTTGGTTGAACGGATCGTTTGTTCAGCAGGCTTAAACAGCTCTACCTGGACCCTTTCCGGCTTAACATTGGAGAACATTAACACATAAGCAAACAAACCAAGAATGATGAACAATAGCACTTGAAAAAAGCGATGGACCAACAGCCCTTTTATTTGAGTGAAAAATTTCTGGATACGATTCAAGGAAGGTCCTCCTAATAAAAATGATGTTTATTATTCTAGATATGTAAAATCATAACAGTTTTTATGTGAATTTTCACCTTCGTATTGATAAATGTAAAGCTTCCTTCATTCCATATCCACTTTTTTACCATAAAGTTTGTAATTTAGACACATCAAGAAAAATCCGCCGATTGAAATGGCGGATTTCTTCTTATGACTTCGCCTGCTCGTAAGCAGTAATGATTTTGGCGACAAGCGGATGTCTTACAACATCACTTTGTTCAAAATAAACAAAGGAAAGGCCTTTAACATTCTTCAAGATCTCTTCTACCCTGACAAGACCTGACTTCATGCCTTTTGGAAGGTCAATTTGGGTCCGATCTCCCGTAATGACCATTTTCGATCCGAAACCAAGCCTGGTCAAGAACATCTTCATTTGGGCTTCCGTCGTATTCTGGGCTTCATCCAATATGACAAAGGCATCTTCAAGCGTACGGCCCCTCATATAAGCCAGAGGAGCTATTTCGATCGTTCCGCGCTCTATCATCCTCTGCGTCTGTTCCATCCCTAGAAGGTCATGGAGAGCGTCATACAGCGGACGTAGATAAGGATCTACCTTTTCCTTCAGATCACCAGGCAGAAAACCAAGGCTTTCCCCCGCTTCGACGGCAGGCCGTGTCAGGATGATCCGTTTAACATGTCCATTTTTCAATGCATTGATGGCCATCACTACAGCTAGATAGGTCTTCCCGGTTCCGGCAGGCCCAATTCCAAATACAAGGTCTTGTTTCTTTATTGCCTGGATATAGTATCTCTGCCCGATTGTTTTGACTTTAATGGATTTCCCCTTAGCCGTTTTTGCGATTTCCTCATCATATAATTCGCCGAAATACTCCAATGTGCCTTTTCTTGCCAATTCAATTGCATAAAGCACATCTCTGGAACTGATTGCAATTCCTTTTCTGACCACTGTCAATAATGCCTTGAGGATTTCCTCCCCCATCGTTACCCGCTCGATATCCCCGGCAACACTCACCGCTTCACCTCGGGTTATGACGGAAATGCCCAGCTCCTCTTCGAGCACTTTTACATTTGAATCTCCATTGCCCAATAAAGCGATCGCTTCATTAGGTGATTCTATTTCTAGCTTAATTACTTTCACATCATCTGCCATTCGTTAGTCTCCTTGAATGATTGGCTGTCCAATCGCTATATCTTCAATAACTTGGTAATGTATAGATAATTTTACTTTACCATTCTCCATGCTTTCGTGCAAAATTTTTTCTTCGACGATTTCATCTTCCTCTTCCAAATGCTTTTTCAATTCAGCTTTAGCCATTTTCCTGCCTTCCTCCACGGCTTCTTTCTCCGTATAACTTCGTACAATATCTTCCTTGCTCCTAAAGGTCACTTGTTTATAGGAAATGGGCAGTTCCCATTGAAGAAAGTGAAACGGCCTCATTGTCGTTTCTTTTTCCTGTTTTTCATATTTCGGATCCTTGAAGCCCCATACCGGAAGGGAAAAGCCCCCCATTTTTAAAAAGTGCCTGCTTGCTTCATCTCCGTTAAAAACAGAAAACTTGGTTTTTAACGGTACTTCCACTTTCGCTTTATACCACGTTTTCCCTTTTATTACTCCTTGTGCGGATACAATTTCCTGTTTATCCTCTTTTCCAATCCATCCTGAAACAAGAAGCTGTCCCTTTCCTACATAATCATTCACATTAACAATAGATTGTCCTTTTTCAACGAACATATCAGTGATGATCGCTTTTTTAGAAGCTACCAAATTCTGCGGAGATGTTTTCTCGACCTCTTTAGGCTGCCGTTTTTCTACAACCCGAAAATGGTATGTCGTTCCCTTCAGCTCTACCCCTACCCATGTCAATGCACCGATCCGGTCCGACAGCTTACGCTGAATCGTATCCACATCATCAACAAAGAATTGCACTTTACCGATCTTCACGCCCATCTTGTCCAATTCTTTCCGGATGGCATGCTCGGTTGCCGGTTTGGCATCTTGAACCTCGATGCCCCATACCATATTGGAAAGTACGAATATGCATAGCAGGAAAGCGATCATCCCCGCTAAAAACCCGCTGTTTTTCATGACTCTCTTCAATAGGAAAGGGAAACCCTTTCCCTGCATGAACTTTACTTTACAATCGCTCTTACGCATGACCTGACGGAGTTTTGGGATATCCCTGATATCCATATGGAAAATCAGGGATTCACTTCCGATACGCTTCACTTCCCAGATATGAAGCCCCCTTCTCGTCAGCATATTGATCAGCCGTTCTGCACCTTTGCCATAAGCCTTCACCTTTACATAGCCTGTATAATAGTTTGTCCATTGGTTTTTCATGGAGACCTCCCGGGATCATTCATTGATAAAATAAACCTTATCAATTTTGCCTTCGAGCATGATTTCTTCCGGCAAAATCGTCTTTATGACAAAGGCATTTCCCTTTATCAGCAACTGCCCATTTTTCAGCATCAATCGCACTTCGCTGTCTGTAAAAGCCAATAAGCCACGATGGTTTTCAATATAAATATGTAATTGTCCGATCATTGTAATTCGCGGCAGGTCCATCATGACATCTTGCGGAAGGTCCATTGTTTTGGTCATAAGCTGTTTCACTTTTTTTCCCCAATTGCGTGCCATAAAAAAGAACCCCCTTTCATCTCAATGTATGAAATGAAAGAGGGTTCTAGCACAAAATTATAAGGGAATAAAAGTCTATTTTTTCAGGCTTTTAATGACAGGCTTAAAAAAGCCCAGTCTCCGAATCACCTTCTGGATCTATGAAGACTTCTCTTCGCCCTTGGCGGTCCCAGCACTTCTGACATGATGATGCCATCAATCAGCTGTTTTTTGCCAAAAGACGGTCCTTTGCGATAGACCGGACTGTTTTTATCAGAAATCGTTGATGTAAGTTGATCTGCTTTCGCTTTTTGATATAAACGCTCTTGATCGTACTTCTGCTGAAGCCGTCTAAGCTCGGTAATCCTTTTGTTCGCTTCGTTCTTCGTCTCATCGATCACTTCAACAGCCTGTGCTGCCTGCTGTTCGACTTTCCTTACGGGAGGAGGTGCATGCTTTTGCTGCTGATTTCCTTGCGGCATTTCACCTTGAAGCTCCCGCATGACCTCCTGCCATTTCTTTTTCGGAGGCGTGCCAGGATCTTGAGTCTGCTTTTTCTTTCCTAACATGGACGTTAAAACACCGATCAAGACAATGATAAGGAATGGGTTCTCGAGAAAGAAATCAATAAAACCTCCCATTTAAAGACCTTCCTTCCCTGACCTAATTATTATTATGGTTATTGTTGTTATCTTTTGGATTTTCGGATATTTTACTGATGGAATCGCGCATATCAGTGTCAGCCGTGATATTTTGGATATTCATATAATCCATCACTCCAAGGTTTCCGCTTTTCAGTGCATCAGCCATGGCCAACGGAACTTCGGCTTCGGATTGAACAACCTTCGCTCTCATTTCCTGAACACGGGCAACCATTTCCTGTTCAAGTGCAACAGCCATCGCACGGCGTTCCTCGGCCTTTGCCTGGGCTATCTTTTTATCGGCTTCGGCTTGGTCAGTCTGTAATATGGCCCCGATATTTTTACCGATATCCACTTCAGCGATATCAATGGAAAGAATTTCGAAAGCCGTTCCTGAATCCAACCCTTTTGATAAAACCGTTCGTGAAATCAAATCGGGGTGTTCCAGTACATCCGTATGCATTTTCGAAGCACCGATCGTCGATACGATCCCTTCGCCTACACGGGCAATGATCGTCTCTTCACCGGCACCACCGACCAAGCGTTCAATATTGGCTCGCACCGTAATCCTTGCCTTCGCTTTCACTTCAATACCATTCATCGCCACACCAGAGATGAACGGGGTTTCAATCACTTTCGGGTTAACACTCATTTGAACGGCTTCCAATACATCACGGCCGGCAAGGTCAATAGCTGCACCCCGTTCGAAAGGTAACGTGATATTGGCTCGCTCTGCAGCAATTAATGCATTCACCACTCGATCGACATTACCGCCTGCAAGGTAATGGCTCTCCAATTGATTCGTTGAAACATTGATTCCAGCCTTATGGGCCTTGATAAGTGGATTGACGACCCTGCTTGGTATAACACGGCGAAGCCTCATTCCAACTAATGTAAATATGCTGATTTTGACTCCTGCCGCTAAAGCGGAAATCCATAGCATTACTGGTACGAATGTGAAAAATACTGCCAATACGATGATAGCAGCAATCACTGCCAGTACAATAAATATCGTTCCTGAAGTTATCACTTAATGATTCATCCTTCCTGTATCTTTTAATTTTAATTTGAATCCGGTATTTCCCGGACGACTACCCTTGATCCTTCTACTTTCACGATAACGATTGATGAACCTTTGGAAATAAAGCTTCCTTCGGTCACGACATCCACTCTTTCTTCTTTGACCAAAGCAGTTCCTGAAGGCCTCAAATCTGTAAGGGCCTTCCCTTCAACACCTAATAAATCCAAACGATTCGGATTGCTGACATACCCTTGTTCCGTTTTTGTTGCATCGGTTAATATCATTTTCCTGAAAAATTTCATCTGTTTTCCAAACACCTTTACAAGTAGGATGAATACCAAAATGGATACGGTGACCGCAATTAGCAAGGATATCGTCATATGGACCGGATCTCCTGTCGCGAGGAATAGACTCCCCACTATCGCTGTAAATCCGAGCAGCCCGATAATCCCCCCTGGGATAAAAAATTCAATGAGTACGAGAATGACCCCAATGATGAACATCGCTAACGATTCGTATCCGGTGATACCGGCGACAAGATGACCATAGAAGAATAAAACAAGACTGGTGATTCCAATGACCCCCGGAATTCCAAAACCGGGTGAAAACAATTCCATCACAATCCCGATTCCCGCTATCGTTAATAAAATGGGTACGACGATCGGGTTGGTCAAAAAGCGGGCAAGTTTCTCAGGAAAGCTTTCTTCGATTGACCGAATATCAGCATCCTCAACTCCAAGTATACTATACAGCTCCGCTTTCCCAGAGACGGTGCCTTCACTATATCCAGCCTTTTTTGCCTGTTCGGCTGTAAATGTCAGCAACTTTCCTTTTTCCGCTCCATATTCGGGTAGATCGATGTCAACATCCGCCATCGCCTGGGCGTAAATGGGATCACGTCCATTTTGTTCTGCAGCAGTCTTCATGGCTGCTAACCAATAAGATTGCGCTTTCTTACCTGCAGCGTTCCCTGTAGAATCAATTACAGCGGCAGATCCCATGGTGGCACTCGGAACCATATAGATCTCATCTGCACTTAGAGAAATGTATGCCCCTGCAGATAAGGCCCTGTTATTGACGTAGGCAACTGTCTTGATTGGTGAATCGGACAGTAACTTTGCAATTTCCCCTGCTGCATCCACAGCACCTCCAGGAGTATTCACCTCGAAAACGACAAGGTCTGCATCAGCTGCTTCAGCAGTGGTAAGCGCGCGTTCCAAAAATGCCGAGAGTCCCTTTTCCACCGTTTCTTCTATTGGTACATGGTAAACGATCTTCTCGTTTGCAGATACCGTCGATCCCCCAAAAGAAGACATGGTGAACAGCAATCCAAATAAGAGTACAGATAAATAACGCCAAATTTTCAACGGAACGCCCCCTTTCCCGCATTAAACGCGGTAAGTGCCTCCAATATTCAGGAGGAAAACCTACCAGTAAATTCAGCACTCAACTAAATTCGAATAAGGAGCAAATGAAGCAACCCTTTACTCTGTTCTTTAGTTATTACGTATGTATATGAAAAAGGTTTCAAAAAAAGCAAATAAAATTAAAAATGCCCCTATTATCTTGGGCATCGTTTCAATAATATACGCATAAAATTCATGAAATACACAAAAACCACAGGCAAATTGCCTGCGGTTAGGTTTCGAGTTTTAAGTTTAGAGTTTAAGATAGATGTTGTTGTACTAATTTGTTTACTAGAGAACCATCCGCTTTACCTTTAACTTTAGGCATTAAAGCTCCCATAACTCGCCCCATATCTGCTTTGGATGTTGCATTGACTTCTTCAATCGTTTGTTTAACGATATTAGAAATGTCTTCTTCTGAAAGTTGCTCAGGCATATATGCCTCTACGTATACTAGTTCGGTGCGGACTTTATCCACGAGATCTGAACGACCTGCGTTTTCAAACTCCTGGAGGGAGTCTTTGCGTTGTTTTAATTCGCGAGAGAGCACTGTCAATTCTTCATCATCTGTTAAATCTTGCCTCTGCTTCAATGCTTCGTTTTGAATGGAAGCCTTCAGCATCCGAATAACAGATAGTTTGTCCTTTTCCTTGTTCTTCATCGCTTGTTTCATATCATTATTTAAACGCTCGAGAAGACTCATCTTTCCACCCTCTCTTAGAATTTACGTTTTCTTGCAGCTTCAGACTTTTTCTTACGTTTTACGCTTGGTTTTTCATAAAATTCACGCTTCCTAGCTTCCTGAAGCGATCCTGCTTTAGATACAGTACGTTTGAAACGACGAAGAGCATCTTCAAGCGATTCGTTTTTACGAACGACGGTTTTAGACATCTCTTTCCCTCCCTCCGAAAACAACACACTAACTCAAGTTGTCAACATGTTATACATGTACTAAACAATTATAATATATCATCTTTAGCAGGTCAACCAATAAAATCAAACTTATTTTGAATATCATCATGTTATTATCATAACTTTTCACTAAACAATCATTCAACTTGCATGAAAATCCAATTTATAGCATGTCTCCCCTTAATGGGCCATAAGCTTACTAAGAGGTGACAGTCATGCATGAGCTATTTTTATTCTTATTATTCATCGCGATATTTTTGGCGGGTATGTCAGTTTTACGCATCGGACTGTTCAATATGTCCGGTGCTGCATTAAAAAATTTTCTCTCGAAGGTAACGGATAAGCCATGGAAAGGCTTCATGGCCGGAACCATCTTTACGGGGATCCTGCAGAGCAGCTCGGCGGTCATGGTCATGACGGTCGGCCTCGTTTCCGCAGGAAGCTTAACGTTCCCGCAAACAATCGGGATTATTCTTGGAACGAATATCGGATCCACCTTTACAGCAGAGTTCATGACCTTTTCCTTGGATCGTTGGATCATTCCCGGTGTCGTAAGCGGCGCTTTTCTTTGCTTCATGCCAAAAGCATTACCGAGAAGCATAGGGATGTCCCTGATTGGTATCTCGGCCATCTTCGCGGCGATGAGCGGTTTTAAAATGCTTTCGACACCGATTGCAGCTTATTCTTCGATACAAACGCTCATCCATTACATAGAGGGCCATATGAGTTATGCCCTATTAGCCGGGATATTATTGACCGCACTCATTCACTCCAGTTCGGCAACCATCGGGATAGCCATGAGCTTTTTGATGAACGGGGAGTTATCCGTCTCCTCCGCAATCATCATCATGCTCGGATCGAATATTGGCACTTGCATCACCGGATACATGGCCAGCATCGGTTCTGGCAAACAAGCTGCCTTCACAGCTTATGCACATATTTGGCTAAACGTCATCGGGGTTGCCGCATTCCTGCCTTTTGTGGACATTCTGGAAAGCGCCGCTGCCTTTTTCACCGAAAACAAGGGGACACAGCTCGCCCATGCCAGTGTGATTTTCAATATCTTGACTTCTTTGGCCGTCTTGCCATGCTCACGGCAATTCTCCAACCTCATTCTTTTGGTGCATCGGCAACACTTAAAGAAATAAGGAGCTGTCCAAAACTCATTAGAGACTTTCTTATGGGCAGCTTCAGGGGAAGATGGACATAATGTGTAGCTGTAACAGATATAAAATGATAAATGATTACCGGGAGGTTTTTAGCTAATCTTTTTATAATTAACTTTATGGTTTATTAAGCTCAAACCACTCAATATAACAGCAGCTAATATCTAAATCCACAAACCTATATTAGGTAGATGAAAAACGTTACTGCCATTATATATAAAAGAAAGTAAATCCCTTTTTTTCATTTCCCCCCCCTGTTCATGCATTTAATATAAGTCTGTTTACTCCCTGATTGATACCCCTAATATCCATTGAATCCACAATAAACTTTTTCCTGAATTTATAGGTTCCAAAAATGACAAGTAAAAGTCCAAAATTGAAACGTTTCTACTTTTTCAAGGAAATAAGCGCAATGCAATGCACTGCACAAAGGCATAGGCACTCGATTTATAATCCGTTTTATGGAAGTAATAAAAAACAGGCGGAGAAAAATAATTCATTTTTTCTCCGCCTGTTTTATTTTAAGGACTTATTATACGGTCCCTTACAAAATCAATAATCGGAATCAGCCGTTAAGCCCTTTACGATGGAAACACCTGCACTCGCACCAATTCTTGTTGCACCAGCTTCAATCACTTTCTGGGCATCGCTCGTGTTGCGGACTCCGCCTGAAGCTTTGACACCGATATCCGGGCCAACTGTTTTTCTCATAAGCGTGATATCTTCAACAGTCGCTCCGCCGGTCGAGAAACCAGTTGATGTTTTCACAAAATCCGATCCGGCTTTTACGGCCAATTCACATGCACGGACTTTTTCTTCATCAGTCAATAAAGAAGTTTCAATGATCACTTTTGACAGAGCCTTACCAGTGGATGCCGCTACAACAGCACGAATATCCCGCTCTACCAACTCATCATCCTTGTCCTTCAATGCGCCGATATTGATCACCATATCGACTTCGTGAGCGCCATTAGAGATGGCGTCTTTCGTTTCAAAAGCTTTGGTTTCCGGTGTGGTTGCACCTAGAGGGAAGCCGATAACGGTACAAACTTTCACTTCTGAACCTTCCAAAAGTTCGCTTGCATATTTCACCCAAGTTGGGTTCACGCATACGGAAGCAAAGTTATACTCTCTAGCTTCTTCGCATAATACCTTTATTTGCTCTTTGGTTGCATCTGCTTTTAATAACGTGTGGTCAATTAAACCTGCTACATTTTGTGACATTAATAAATCCTCCTCAAAAACAATTTATACCTAGTTGTACGTACCTCTCATAATACCATAGTTTATCCACTTTGACGATATATATAGTCTTTACCCGAAAGTGCCAAGATAACACATCTAAAAGAGGATAAAAAAAAGACAGCGATTTACCGCTGTCTTAGATTAAATATTGGATACTTGTTGCAACGGAAAATCCTTCACGACCGTCACGAACTGACCTTCACTAAATGGATAGCCAGACTTTGTAATCTTCACCTTGACGATTTCACCGACCATTTCTTCCGAAGCCGGGAAGACGACTTTCATGTAATTATCGGAATAGCCCTCATAAAGGCCATTTTCCAACTTCGTTTCAGGAATGACTTCAAGAACTTCCCCCTCGAATCGGGAGGCATACTCTTTTGCCAGCTGATCCGACAACGTGATAAGGCGATGTACGCGCTCATTCTTGACATCTTCATCGACTTGATCTTCCATACGGGCAGCCGGAGTCCCTGTCCTTTTTGAATAAGGGAAAACATGAAGTTCGGAGAATTTATATTTTTCTATAAAGTTATATGTCTCCATGAATTCTTCTTCTGTTTCACCTGGGAAACCTACGATGACATCAGAGGTAACAGCAAGACCCGGAAGCGCAATTTTCAACTTCTCGATCCGATCCCCGAAGAAATCCATCGTATATTTACGTCTCATCCGTTTTAGAACTGTATCGGAACCCGATTGGATTGGTATATGCAAATGACGTACAACTTTTTTCGAATTCGTCAGCACTTCAATGATCTCATCTGTAATCTGGCTGGCTTCGATGGATGAAATACGGATACGCTTCAATCCATCGACTTTTTCCAAGTCACGCAGCAGCATCGCCAAATTATAGTCTTTCAAATCGTCTCCGTAGCCGCCAGTATGAATTCCGGTGAGGACTAGCTCTTTATAGCCTGCCTCGACAAGCTGTTCAGCTTGGTTAACGACTTCCTTTGGATCGCGGGAACGCATCAAGCCACGGGCCCAAGGGATGATGCAGAAAGTGCAGAAATTATTGCAACCTTCCTGAATCTTAAGTGAAGCTCGTGTACGGTCTGTAAAAGCAGGTACATCCAATTCTTCGTAGACACGGTTTTTCATGATATTCCCTACGGCATTGATTGGCTCACGCTCAACCTTGAATTGCTCGATGTAATCAAGAAGTTTAACCCTGTCCTGTGTTCCTACAACAATATCCACACCTGGTATGGCCATGATTTCTGCCGGTGAAGTCTGTGCGTAACATCCCGTTACCGCTATGACGGCATTCGGATTTTTACGAATGGCACGACGGATGACCTGACGGCTCTTCTTATCGCCAGTGTTTGTCACCGTGCATGTGTTGATGACATATACATCGGATGTATTTTCAAACTCAACACGATCATATCCTCCAGTTTTGAATAATTGCCATATGGCCTCTGTTTCATAATGATTCACTTTACAGCCTAATGTATGGAAAGCGACCGTTGCCATTTTTCATCACCTCAAAAGTTCTACATGATAAGAAACAGCGGAAAGTGCATATAAAGGTGCTGTTTCAGTTCTTAATATTCTTGGTCCAAGACCGCAAGCCATAAAACCGGCATCAGTCAGTTTTTCAATTTCCTTATCTGCTAAACCACCTTCAGGCCCAAAAACGAATAAGATGGATTGCCCAGCGGTGATATCTTTCAGGACAGAAGCGAGTACAGAAGTTTCCCCCTGTTTTGCCACTTCTTCAAAAGCGATTAATTTATGATCGAAACCTGAAGCATAACCAGCTAGCTGATCTGCCGTCATCGGTTCCTTGATGGCAGGGATAACCGTGCGGTGAGATTGCTCAGCCGCCTCTTTTGAAATCTTCTGGAGCCTCTCCAATTTCTTACCTACCTTTTTGTGGTCCCATTTTACCACCGAACGAGCAGCAATAAAAGGGATAAATTCAACGGCACCCAGTTCAGTACCCTTTTGAACGATATATTCCAACTTATCCCCTTTAGGCAGACCGCTCGCTATCACAACCCTTACAGGAAGTTCCTTTTCTTCATTCTTCCATTCGGAAACGGTCCCTATAACAGCATCATCAGTAATTTCCGAAATTTCCGCGACAGCTGTCATACCATTACTTTTTACCGTAATGATCCGCTCCCCTGGTCCCATCCTCATCACCCTGGCGATATGGTGAAAATCATCGCCTGATATCGTCACCGTGTTTCCATTGATGTCTACATCGTTAAGAAAATACCGTTGCACACTGCCACCCACTTCGTCTAGTCTAAAAAACTCACAGGCCAACAGTCAGGAATCCAGAATGCAAGCCATGCAAAAATTCAAGCTAAAAAAAGGTACTCTGACTATCAAAATACCCGATAATCAGAGTAACTTTTTCAATTAATCATTTCTTTTCGCGATTATTGCCACCCAATCTTCCATCAAGATCGTTTCCTCAATGGTGAAACCAGATGCAATAATCGCATCCTTCACATCTTGTTTCTTAGTTTGAATGATTCCGGAAGCGATGAAATGTCCGCCAGGTTTAACGACTTTCGCTACATCATCCGTAAAACGCATGATCACCTCGGCAAGAATATTAGCCACGACGATATCCGCTTGTTCATTCACACCATCCAGCAAATTGCCTTGTGAAACGGACACTTTATCCTGCACGTTATTTATTTCCACGTTTTGTATGGCTGACTGTACTGCCACTTCATCCAAATCAAGGGACTGGATCCGTTTTGCGTCCAATAATGCAGCTGCAATGCTTAGAACACCAGAACCCGTTCCTACATCAACGACTAAATCCCCAGGCTGTACTGTACGCTCCAGCGCTTGGATGCACATGACCGTCGTCGGGTGTGTACCCGTTCCGAAAGCCATGCCTGGATCAAGTTCAATGATCAATTCGTCACTGCTAACTGGAGTGTAGTCTTCCCATGTTGGCACGATGGTAAAACGTTCGGATATCTTGACGGGGTTATAATATTTTTTCCAAGCCGTCGCCCACTCTTCCTCATTCACTTCACTAATTGAAACAACATTTTTCCCAAGGTCTATATCAAAAAGAAGGAGATTATTTATTGATTCCTTAATAGCATCAACGGTATCGTTAAGAAAGCTGTTAACGGGCAGATAAGCCTTAATGACTACACCTTCATCCGGATAATCATCTGGGTTTAAGTGGTAGATTTCGCCAAAAACATTTTCACGTTCCTTGACTAATTCTAGAGGATCCTCAATGACAACACCGCTCGCACCTGCCTCATGAAGAATATTCGAAACAGGTTCAACCGCTTCATTCGTTGTTTGGATTGCAAATTCAGACCACTTCATAATCTACCAACTCCCAATTTGTTCTTTTACTTTTATTCACCTATCTTTAAAAGCACGCTTTACTTTTGAGAAAAAGCCATCATCTTGTTCATCTACGCCTTGTCCGCTGATATCACTGAACTCACGAAGCAAGTCCTTTTGTTTTTCCGTTAATTTCTTAGGGGTGACCACTAATACGACCACATGCTGATCTCCTTGGCCATACCCTCTTACATTCGGAACACCTTTGCCTTTTAAACGGAAACGAGTGCTTGTTTGTGTACCTGCTGGAATCTTCAGCTTCACTTTTCCATGCAGCGTCGGAACTTCTATTTCATCACCCAATGCTGCCTGGGCAAACGTAACCGGCATTTCACAATAAATATCATCGCCATCCCGCTCAAAGAATTCATGGCTGCGTACATGGAAGACTACATACAGGTCTCCCGCCGGACCGCCATTTATTCCTGGCTCTCCTTGGCCGGTTACACGCAACTGCTGGCCATCATCAATTCCTGCTGGCACCTTGACTTGGATCTTTTTACGTTTTTGGACTTTTCCGTCGCCGCCGCATGTTGAACATTTATTAGGAATGATTTTTCCTGTACCTTGACAATGGTGACATGCTCTCCGGTTCACAATCCTTCCGAACGCTGTGTTTTGTTCAACATTCAATTGACCGGTTCCATGACAATGTGAACAGTTTTCCACTTTTGTACCAGGTTTGGCACCGGATCCTTTACATGTATCACAATTCTCTTCACGCGGAATTTCAATCTCAGTTTCTTTTCCGAATGCAGCCTCTTCAAAAGAAAGCGTCATCGTATACTGTAAATCCGCCCCTTGACGCGGTGCATTAGGATCTCTCCTGCGACCGCCGCCGCCAAAGAAGCTACTGAAAATATCTTCAAAACCGCCGAAACCGCCAAAGTCCTGACCGCCAAAGCCTTGATTGGGATCTGTATGTCCGAATTGGTCATAATGGGCCTTTTTCTGTTCGTCACTCAATACTTCGTAAGCTTCCTTGATTTCCTTGAATTTATCCGCAGCATCGTCCGCTTTATTAATATCAGGGTGATATTGTTTGGAGAGCTTTCGATACGCTTTTTTGATTTCATCCTTCGAAGCACTTTTCGAAAGGCCTAACACCTCATAATAATCGCGTTTACTCATATCTAAAATCCACTCCCGATTCGATTCACATAAAGGTAATATTATCACTGAACGAAGATAATAATCAACTAGAAAAGTACAAACGGCGTTGACACATTTTTGTAATTGGTACTGCCAGCCCCGATTTGCACATCTTTTTCTCTAAAATCCCATGATTCCCCACCAGCGATTGAAACACTTCCTGACAATGATTCCATCCATTGTAAAAAAAGCCAAAGTCAAGATAACCTGACTTTGACTTTTTTACAATGGCAGGCAGAAACTAACTGCCCAATATTTCAGTGCCCCGATTGGGCCACTTTTTATTTTTTCTCTTCTTCGTTAACTTCAGTGTATTCAGCATCAACCACATTATCGTCTTGAGCTGATTCGCCAGCACCGGCTTCTCCAGCTTGCTGAGCTTTTGCCGCTTCTTCATAAAGCTTCATTGTCAAAGCTTGAACGATTTCGTTAAGCGCATCTTTTTTCACGCGGATTTCTTCAAGCTCATTTTTCTCGATTGCAGCTTTCAGTTCATCCTTCGCTTCATTCGCTTTTGTTACTTCCGCTTCGTCCACTTTACCTTCTAGATCTTTCAGCGTTTTTTCCGTTTGGAAAACTAATTGATCAGCTTCGTTACGAAGTTCAACTTCTTCTTTACGTTGTTTATCGCTATCGGCATTTTCTTCTGCTTCACGTACCATGCGTTCGATCTCTTCATCAGAAAGTCCTGAAGATGATTTGATAGTGATCGCTTGTTCTTTGTTCGTGCCAAGATCTTTCGCACGAACGTTCACGATACCGTTTTTATCAATATCGAATGTCACTTCAACTTGCGGAACTCCACGCGGTGCCGGTGGAATGTCACTCAATTGGAAACGGCCAAGAGTTTTGTTATCCGCAGACATTGGACGCTCACCTTGAAGGACATGGATATCAACTGCCGTTTGATTATCAGCCGCTGTCGAGAACACTTGTGATTTACTTGTCGGAATCGTAGTATTACGGTCAATCAGTTTCGTGAATACTCCGCCCATCGTTTCAATTCCAAGTGAAAGTGGAGTTACATCAAGAAGGACAACGTCTTTAACATCCCCTGTTAATACGCCACCTTGAATTGCTGCACCCATTGCCACCACTTCATCAGGGTTTACACCTTTGCTTGGTTCTTGACCGATTTCCTTTTTGATTGCTTCAACAACCGCAGGAATACGTGTAGATCCACCAACAAGGATTACTTTGTCGATTTCAGATGCTGAAAGACCAGCATCTTTCAATGCTTGACGAGTTGGTCCCATAGTGCGTTCCACAAGACCTGTAGAAAGCTCATCGAATTTAGCTCTAGTCATTGTTACGTCCAAGTGAAGCGGGCCAGCTTCTCCAGCAGTGATGAATGGTAAAGAAATTTGAGTTGACGTTACGCCGGAAAGATCTTTTTTCGCTTTTTCAGCTGCATCTTTCAAACGTTGAACCGCCATTTTATCTTTTGAAAGGTCGATTCCGTTTTCTTTCTTGAATGCTTCAACCAGGTAATCAATGATGACTTGGTCGAAATCATCCCCACCTAGACGGTTGTCACCAGCTGTGGACTTAACTTCGAAAACGCCATCTCCAAGTTCCATGATCGACACGTCAAATGTACCGCCGCCTAGGTCGAATACAAGGATCGTTTGATCTTCTTCCGTTTTATCCAAACCGTATGCAAGTGCTGCAGCTGTCGGTTCGTTGATGATACGTTCCACTTCAAGGCCTGCAATTTGCCCAGCATCCTTAGTTGCTTGGCGTTCTGCATCATTGAAGTAAGCAGGTACAGTGATAACCGCTTTAGTCACTTTTTCGCCAAGATACTCTTCAGCGTATGATTTCAAGTATTGAAGGATGATTGCAGAAACTTCTTGAGGTGAGTATTCTTTTCCTTCAATTACTTCTTTATGGTCAGTACCCATATGGCGTTTAATGGAGATGATCGTATTAGGGTTTGTAATCGCTTGGCGTTTTGCCACTTCCCCTACTTGCCTTTCTCCATTTTTGAATGCCACTACGGATGGAGTTGTACGGTTTCCTTCTGGATTCGGGATTACTTTTGGTTCCCCGCCTTCAAGTACAGATACACAAGAGTTTGTTGTACCTAAGTCAATACCAATAATCTTGCTCATAGTTTCACTACCTCCCAATTATTTATATGTAAAAATCTATTCGTTCACTTTTACCATTGCAGGTCGAATCACACGGTCTTTAAGAAGGTATCCTTTTTGGAATTCCTCGACGACGATGTTCGAACCGAAGTTTTCATCCTGAACTTGCATGACCGCTTGATGCAAACGCGGATCGAACTCTTCGCCAACCGAACTGATCGGTTCGATGCCTTCTTTAGACAATGCATCAGTAATCGCTTTATAGACCATTTCCATGCCTGATAGCAAGGATTTCGTCTGTTCATTTTCCGCTTCGATTTTTGTAGCTCTTTCAAAATTATCAAGAGCCTCCACTAAATCACTAGCAATGCTTTGAACTCTATATTTTTGAGCCGCCTCCATATCAAGCTTGGCACGGCGTCTTGAATTATCAAAATCGGCCTGCAGACGAAGATAACGGTTATCCATTTCCTCGATTTTCGCCTCAAGTTCAGCAATCTTTTCATGAGCCAATTGAAGTTCATCTTTTTCAACCGGACCTTGGTTTTCTTCCGCTGGAATTTCTTCTTCAGCGAAAACTGCTTCTGCAGAACTTTCCTCGATTGTTTCATTTTCCAATGTTTGTTCTTCGTTTTTATTTTCTGTCACAATCTCACCTCCCTAAAAGGGTTATACAATTTATGCTAAAGTAATATGCCAGGCCGCGGAATATGCTTCTCCGCCACCTTAACAATATTACCTTTGCTACTATTTTTGATACAGTTTTGTCATCAGGGCCGTTAAATCTTTCGAGAAGAACGAAAGCAAACTGATCACTCTCGAATATTCCATTCTCGTTGGACCCAATATGGCCAATGTGCCAACTTGCTCCTGCCCGATTGAGTAGGTCGCCGTAATCAAACTGCAGTCATCGAGCACTGTGTTTTGATTTTCACGGCCGATCTTGACGTGGATGCCCGATGGATTTTGAGTAATTAGTTCATAAAATCCCTGTTCCTGCTCAATCATCGATAAAAGCGTACTTACTTTAGCAATATCATGGAACTCCGGCTGCCTCAGCATATTCGTTTTCCCGCCAAAAAATATTTTTTCGGGCTTTGTGTCCGTCAGGGTCTCCGCAAGGGTCGAGACCATCGATCCATAGTTATGAATGTGGCGGCTCAATAGAACTGCCACTTCCTTATAGATCTTATCCTTTAGATCAACTAGCGGAACATCGACCAAACGGGAATTCAATATGTTCACCATCTTCTCGATTTCGTTTATATCAAAAGAAGGCGGTAAGGAAATCATTCGATTTTCCACATGACCTGTATCTGTAATGATGATGGCTATTGCCGTTTCAGGACTTAAAGGAATGATCTGGATTTTTTTCAGCTTATGCTCATTCACTTTTGGCCCCAGTACAATCGCCGTATAATTCGTCAGTTCCGAAAGTATTTTCGCTGACTTCTGTACGATCTTTTCCAATTCATAAATTCGTTCTACAAAAACGGATTTTAATATCTTCACTTCATTCTTTTTCGGAGCTTGAGGAGAAAGTAAATGATCCACATAATATCTATACCCTTTTTCAGAAGGGACCCTACCGGAAGAGGTATGGGTTTTTTCTAAAAATCCCATTTCTTCAAGATCGGACATTTCGTTGCGAATTGTGGCAGAGCTGAACGTAATTTCATCTTTCTTCGACAAGCTTCGTGACCCGACTGGCTGGGCAGAATGGATGAAATCCTCGATTATCACTTGTAGAATCAATAATTGACGATCAGTTAGCATGTATGATCACCTCTGTTAGCACTCTGTCTCATCGAGTGCTAATATACTAATAAATTATCAAATGAAGCTTATGATGTCAACAATGAAAACCGCTAATTCACCGTTAAAATAACTTGAGTTTCCTTCAGTCGGAATCAATAACGCCCAAAAATGATTGGAACACTTCATTTCCAAGCAGTTTGCCCTGCTCAGTCAAGCGCACGAACCCGCCTTCCACCTTAAGCAGACCCTTTGCCGATCCTTCTTCGAGCGGTTTCCTGAAAATCTCCGTCATTTCAACAAAAAATTTATTCTTGAAGATTTCCAATGAAACTCCTTCCGTTTTCCGGAGCCCCAAAAACATCTCCTCTTCCATCCGTTCATGAAGCGGTACTGGGTGCTCTTCCAATACAGGCAGCTCGTTTGCCAGCAATGGCGTGATATATTTCTTCACAGGTCCATGATTGGCAACCCTTTTACCTCCAGTATAGCCATGTGCACCGGCACCAATCCCATAATACTCCACATTATCCCAATATGTCAGGTTGTGCCTGCTTTCAAACCCAGTTCGGGCAAAATTACTGATTTCATATTGATGCAGACCATGCTTCTCCATCTCTTCCATCAGTTTCTCATACATCGAAGCCTCGAGCTCCTGAGGCGGCAGGTTCAATTTACCCCTTCGCATCTGGTTATAAAAAACAGTCTTCGGCTCAACGATCAATGAGTAGCTGGAATAGTGCGGCAATTGAAGGGCAATCGCTTTATCCAGCGTATCCTTGAAATCTTCCATCGTTTGGCCCGGCAATCCATATATCAAGTCGATGCTGATATTCGTAAAGCCAACCTCTTGAGCCAAATGAATCGTTTCATATACTTCTAGAGCCCGGTGAGTCCGGCCGATTCGTTTTAACAATTCATCATTGAAGCTTTGCACTCCAAAGCTAAGTCTATTGACCCCTGAGTCATAAAGTATCTTCAGTTTTTCCCTCGAAAGGTCCCCTGGATTGGCTTCGAATGTATATTCAGCCTTTTTGGGATCAAAGGGAAGGGTTTCATTGATCGCTTCACATAAGAATGCAAGCTGCTTTTCATCAAGAGAGGTCGGTGTCCCTCCACCGACGAAAACCGTATCCAAACCGGCAGTCGGGTATTTGGAAAGCTGCATCACCATTTCCCTTTTCATCATCTGTAAATATTCTTCGACCGGCTGTCCCTGCAAAAATACTTTATTGAAATCACAATAGTGACAAATATGTTCACAAAATGGTATATGGAGGTAGGCGCTTTTAATCATTGTGTTCACAACCTTTTAATCGAATGAGTCGATAGAAAAAGAGGCTAGATTTCCTCTACCCTCTTTTTACTATCTATCGTTTATTTTATTTATTTCTTTGGTGTCGTATCATCCATTTTCAAAACAGCCATGAAAGCTTCTTGCGGCACTTCAACGGAACCTACCTGTTTCATCCGCTTTTTACCTTCTTTCTGTTTTTCGAGCAACTTACGTTTACGGGAAATATCGCCGCCGTAACATTTAGCCAATACGTTTTTGCGCATTGCACTAATTGAGGAACGGGCGATGATTTTTTGCCCGATTGCTGCTTGGATCGGCACTTCAAATTGTTGTCTTGGAATCAATTTCTTCAATTTTTCAACGATGACTTTACCGCGCTCATAAGCAAAGTCCTTATGAACGATGAAACTTAAAGCATCGACAGTTTCAGCATTCAGCAAGATATCCATTTTCACAAGCTTGGACGGTTTATAGCCGATCAGCTCATAATCGAATGAAGCATAGCCTCTTGTATTGGATTTCAATTGATCGAAGAAATCATACACGATTTCCGATAATGGTATTTCGTAGTGAATGCTTACACGGGTCTCATCGATATATTCCATATCAATGAAGTTTCCGCGTTTATTTTGACAAATTTCCATGATCGCCCCGACAAACTCCGTCGGCGCCATCATCGTCGCTTTGACATATGGCTCCTCGACCCGTTCGATCTTTTGGGCATCAGGCATATTAGACGGGTTATCCACTTTCAGGACCGTTCCGTCCGTTTGGACCACATCATAAATAACACTCGGTGCAGTGGTGATCAGGTCGATTTTGAATTCACGTTCAATCCGTTCCTGGATAATTTCCATATGAAGGAGCCCAAGGAATCCGCAACGGAAACCGAAGCCCAATGCTTGCGATGATTCCGCCTCGAACTGCAGCGCTGAATCGTTCAATTCCAATTTCTCCAATGCATCCCTTAAATCATTGAATTTCGATGCGTCAATTGGGTATAGGCCGCAATATACCATCGGGTTCATCTTCCGGTAACCCGGCAATGGTTCTGTCGCACTGTTCACGGCACTTGTAATCGTGTCACCAACAGTCGTATCACCAACGTTTTTAATGGCTGCCGTAAGGAAACCTACATCACCTACGTTCAGTTCATCCAACAGCTGGGTTTTAGGGTTGAAGACACCCAATTCGGTAACATCGAATTCCTTGCCAGTGGACATCATTTTGATTTTATCGCCCACTTTAATGGAACCCTCAACAACACGGATATAGGCAACTACACCTCGGTACGCATCAAATAGTGAATCGAAAATAAGCGCCTTGAAAGGAGCATCCGGATCACCTTGTGGAGCTGGAACCAATTCAACGACCTGTTCCAGAATCTCCTCGATTCCGATTCCCGCCTTAGCAGAAGCCAAGACTGCATCGGAAGCATCCAACCCGATCACTTCCTCGATTTCTCCACGCACACGTTCCGGATCTGCACTCGGCAAATCGATTTTATTGATGACCGGAATGATTTCCAGGTTGTTGTCCAATGCTAAATAAACGTTTGCAAGCGTTTGGGCCTCAATACCCTGTGCCGCATCGACAACAAGGACAGCTCCTTCACAAGCTGCAAGGCTTCGTGACACTTCATACGTAAAATCGACATGTCCCGGTGTATCAATAAGATGGAAGATATATTCTTCTCCATCTTTCGCGTTATATTTCAATTGAATCGCATTCAATTTAATCGTAATTCCACGCTCACGCTCTAAATCCATGGAATCCAACAGCTGACTCTTCATTTCACGCTGAGTCATGGCGTTCGTTTTTTCAATGATACGATCCGCCAATGTAGATTTACCATGATCAATATGAGCGATGATGGAAAAGTTACGAATTTTTGATTGTCTTTTTAATTTTTCTTCTCTATTCATGACGTTCACTCCCACTTGTCGACACAATACACTATTTTTTATTATATCAATAGAAAATGCAAGATTCAACAGAATAGTTACAAAAGAAGCCTCATTGCAGGGCATCGGATAAAAAAAGGCTGCATTCCGGATTCGGATGCAGCCTTTTGGCAGGGCACACTCAACTTACTTCATACCTAAATCATATCAATAAGTGCTTGAAAGGCCCCTGATATGGTCTCTCCAAGCGTTTTGCCGATCGATGAGAAAAAGTTGAAGGCCTTCATTTCTTCAAGCTTTTCTTTTTTCGTCTCCAAATCATGACTGGTTACTTTTTCGCCAAGGATATCCGCTTCCATCTCCCCTTGGTCCGATTGGTTAATAATGAATGCACTATTCAAAGAGGGATCTTCATACCCCTTCATTTTTTTCATCCCGTCGTTCGCTTGCTGCATCCCGATTAGAACACCTAAAAATAATACGAGCACAATCCCTGTACATTTCAACCAAAATCGAACCATGATAGGAGAACTCCTTTCAAATTACTGCGCTTCCGAATCCCCGGTCGGGTTATCCACTGCTTTGGCATCCCAGTAAAATTCACTGAAAACCTCGGTAAAGGCATCAACGGTCAAGTACATTTCCTCGAAAGTATTATCAACGCCGCCAATTTCCAAGAGCATGGCATTGCCTGACAAATCCTGATTGTATACTCCATTATGTCCCGCTCCGCCTTGTTTCATAACCCCTCGTGAAATGCCAGGGTATTTTTTCTCCAAAGCTTTATGAAGCTTATTGGCAAGCGCTGCATTTTTTTCGAAGTTCGGATTATTGCCCCCGACCACGAAGGCAATCTTGGCATAATCTTTACCGTTAATGTTAATGGTCGTATGTTTTTTTCGTTTAGAATCACGATGGATATCAATGATATATTCTAAATCCTTGTTATTGGCCAATGCCGTCTGGACGGATTTTCGTGATTCTTGATAGGATCTGGCATAATTCAATCCTTTATTATTCAGATTTCCCATGATATCCGTTTTATCGAGCGAGGAGCCTATCCCCTTATCAGCCATATCTTCAACCATCCGCTCCCCGAGTTTCGTAATATTGATTTTCGAATGATAGGCTAGATCCGGGTTAGTCACTCCTTTTAAATATGGAAGATATGACTCCCGGTTATGGCTATGGTATATCTCGACCACTTTCCGTCCATTTGTCGTTTGTTTCGGCTGATCGGCCACTCCTTTTTCCGGTTCTTCAATCTCATCCAGGTTTTGCAGGGATGCATCCCTTTCTTCATTCAGGACGTCCACTGGCGGCGAGGATTCGTATGGCATATTCGTATAATTCGTTCCTTCCCCGGCAACGAGGATCTCATTATCAAAAATCGAAAAGCCAGGAAGTTCCCTGCCAAGTAAGCTCCGCGGGTCCTCCAGCGAAATGTTGGTCGAAACTTTTATCAATTGATTCGTGATCATCGATTCCTGCTTACCTTCCGGCAGGGCATTAAAAAGATAATGGTTTTCATTGGCCAGCATCGAGAACAGCATTTTCCCCGAGAATTGGTTGGCTACAGTATGTACGGAATTAGAAGATATCCGATACTCCGGTCTTAGGGAAGTCATGACCCCACTGACTGAAAAAACAAAAAGAAGCAAGGCGAGAATACCTAGAAAAGTTTTTATTATTGTTGATCCGTGAACGGCTGTTATGATTCCTGGGGAATTTCTTCTTTTCATCCTTCCACCCTCTCTATAGCTTGTCTATTAATACCTATGACTTTGCTAGAAAGGGTAGAACACCATTTTTGGGCACTAAAAATGATTTAACGGGTGTAGTAGCCGGTATTATCTTGATTTATTGAATGATGCAAGGCTGCATTTAACCCATTGGCTATTAAATTGGCCATATCCTCAATGAAAACATCGACTTCTTTCGGTGTAACCATTAAATTTTGACCAAGCGGTGACAGTACCTCATAAATCAATTTCCGTTTCTCTTCATCAGGGAGGACACCTATCATTCCCAAGAAGGTTTGGCGCTCCTTTTCACCTGGCATATCCTCTTCTGTCAGCTTTGTGCGCTTTCCAAAACTGAATCCAGCGGGCGCCAGCGAACGTGATGGTCTGTCCCCTTCATTCAGTTCCTTGCCAAAGTGCTTCAAAATATAATCTATCGTATCGCTGGCAATTGATACGGCATCCACGACGGTAGGTATACCAATCGCTATAACAGGAACACCCAATGTAGCCTGGCTCAATTCTTTTCGTTTATTCCCAACACCAGACCCAGGATGGATGCCTGTATCCGTTATTTGAATCGTCGAATTCACTCGATCGATCGAACGGGCAGCCAATGCGTCTACGACGATCAGGAAATCAGGATTACTTTTTTCGATGACTCCTTTTATGATGTCACTCGTCTCGATTCCCGTAATCCCCATCACCCCGGGGGAAATCGCACTTACCGGCCGATAGCCTTCCTTGACGGACTCCGGCTGCAATTCGAACAAATGTCTTGTGACCACAAGGTTCTCAACGACTGCAGGCCCAAGAGCATCGGGAGTAACATTCCAATTACCAAGACCGACAACCAAGCAACTGCTTTCTTTGGTGATTTTATTCCGTTTCAAAAAGGAAGCCAGTTCGTTGGCGAACACCTTTTCCACCCGTTGCTGCGTATCCGTATCCTGCTGGCGGATCCCCTGCACTTCGATGGTCAAATAGCTGCCCTGCTTCTTCCCGATTTCTTTTTCACCCTCAGCCGTGACCTCGACTAAGGATACCTTCAGATCATCCACATCTTTTTCTTTAATAATGACCCCTTCGATACGGGATACATCCACTTCCTCTACAACACCTTTATGTTCAAGGGCAATTTCCTTTGCTTCAATCGCCAAATCTGTACGAATTCCGTATTCACTAAGGTCCAAATTATTTTCCATAACGGCCTCCTGATGTTTGAATTGAATCTAATCTAGTATTTTCAATAGTCTCTCTTAAACATTCTGTCGTTTTTGCTTTTTTATTATTCATTTTTTTGGTACAATGAGTGATGACGAGATGAATTTATTCCCGAAATTATAATTCCTTTTCGATTCTCAATCTGAAGTATTGCATATTTATGGGCAGTCTGATAGAATATCACTTGTGCTATTTGATATGGATTTGAAAAGTCGAGTTCATATAATCTCGATTTCTTTGTAGGAGGTGAACGGAATGCCAAACATTAAATCTGCTATTAAACGTGTAAAAATCAACGACAAAAAACGCGTTCATAACATTACTGTTAGATCAACTATGCGTACTACAGTGAAAAACGCTGAAGTTGCATTAGCTGGTGAAAACGTTGAAGCTGCTAAAGAAGCTCTTTTAACAGCTGCTGTGAAATTAGACAAAGCTGCATCTAAAGGATTAATCCATAAAAATGCGGCAGCCCGTAAAAAATCTCGTTTAGCGAAAAGACTTAACGCTCTTAACGCATAATGACAAAAAATTAAACGATCCAACCGGATCGTTTTTTTTGTGCCGTTTTTTGCATAAAAAAGGTGACAGGATATCTGCCACCTTTTTATCATCTAATTTTTAAAAGCAGCAGCTCAAGCGTGATTGCCTTATCGGCTTGGCCGGTCTTCATTTTATAATCCGCTTCCGCTAAGTCGTTAATGATACTCAACAGCTCGCGTTCCTGGAATCTCCCCGTCTTTTCAAGTGCCAGCTTTACCCTGTAAGGGTGCACCTTCAATTGACCTGCAATTTTTTGCTGGCTATAGCCTTGGCGGGAAAGCTCCTTCACTTGATACATGAGCCTTACCTGACCCGCCATGACGCTCAAGATTTTGATCGGCTCTTCATTCTGCCTGAGTAGATCGTGCAGTATCGTCATCGCACTCTCCATCTTTCGCTGTAACACATGATCGACAAGCGTAAAGATATTCTGTTCAAGGGATTTAGCAACCAGCTTTTCCACTACCTCGACCGTAATGTGTTTATCAGCTTCTGCATAAAGCACCATTTTATCCAATTCATTCGTAAGCATCATCAGATTCGTTCCTGCAAGTTCAAGTAAAAGCTCTGTAGCCTGCTCATCTATTTGGACTGAAGAAGCTTCGACCCTCTCCTTCACCCATCCTTTTAACTCATGATCACCAAGCTTCTTCGCTTCAACAAGAACCGCCTTACGCTTCAGTTCCTTGGTGATTTTTTTCCGTTCATCCAGTTTCTCATAAGGTGCGGTCAATACGACAATAGAATAAGGAACCGGGTCAGCTAAATACGCTTCCAGTCTTTTCACATTATGTTCAACTCTTGATTTCGTTTTTTCAGCTGTCAAAAAAAATGGGTTTTGCATGAAAACAAGGCGCCTTTCCCCAATAAACGGGAGGGTTTCAACATCTTCAAGTGCAGTTTCAACAGGCGTCTCTTCTAAATCAAATTGAGAAAAGTTAAAATCCATCTCATCCTCGTGAAGGACATTCTCGATCAATAGCTGCTTCGTTTCATTAATTAGATAGGCTTCCGACCCATATAACAAGTATACCGGCGCGAATTGCCCTTTTTTTATACTTTTCCAAACATCTAATACCAATAGAATCCGCCTCTTTACTATGTATTCTTCTCTAATGGTATAGGTGGATGGACCATTTGACAAGCTATAAAGGGAACTAGCCCTATAAAAGGGCTAATTCCGGATCTATATGAACACTTTCAAGAAAGGCCCGGGTAATCTCCCTTGAAAGCGGGTAGAGTATTCATGTAGAACAAAAATTGAGCTTTTCTTTTTCGCTTGCTTTGTTTGTACTGTTATTTTGACCTCAAAATCCCAAACTATTTGTGACAACTCTTGTCAGTAAAGGAAATGAAGGAATGAAGCCTGTAGATTTTTTTTTGGTAATGTTTTATACTATTAGCAGAAATAGGAGGGGTAAACAATGAACGAATTCGAAAAGAATGTTCAATCAAAGACAGATGACGTCGCTGATTCCGCTATGGGATTCATCGGTTCTTTTGTATTTTTCGCTGCCATGTTCACCATAGCTGTCGTCATTAAAGCTGTCGGATCCTGATTTCATTTACTACATGCACTTATTTTTCCTGATGGAGGCTGCTGCTGCAGTCTCTTTCTTTTTGATTTTCTACATACTATGGGAGAGTCTTCCGAAAGGTTCCACTGCTTTTGTAATACTTGTAAATAATAGAACCATCCTCGTCGGTCCTGAACACCTTTATGCCATTTCTTTCCAGATTCCCAATTACGTCTCGATGAGGGTGACCGTAGCCATTATCTTTTCCAACTGAAATAAGCGCCGCTTTCGGCTGCAGCTGTTCAAGGAAGGGCGTGGAAGAAGAAGTTTTACTGCCATGGTGACCGACCTTCAAGATATCCGCCTGCAACTGCGGAAATGTTCTCAAAAGTTCACTTTCCCCTTCTTCTCCCATATCGCCGGTCAATAACCATGACAATCCCCCAAGCTCCGTGAATAGAACTATGGATGAATCATTCTTATTTTCTTCTTTCTCATATGGACTTAGCACAGCAAACGGCACTCCTCCCGCCACCCAATGGTCCCCCCTTTTCAGGACAGTCATTTCCATTTGTTTATCTCTTGCCACAGTCACAAAATCCATATCCCTGTATTGCTCTTCACTCCAGCCTCCAATGATGATCTCCCCAACTTTAAAATTTTCTATTAATTCTTTTGCACTTCCCATATGATCTACATCCGGATGAGTTAAAATCAGCTTGTCCAATTGGTGGATTCCCTTACTTTTCAATAATGGAATTATGATATCATCCGCGGTGTTGAACTTCTTTCGCTTTTTTGCCCACATGTCGATTGGAAATGTAATTTGCCCTCCCGTATCAATCAAATAGTTACCGCGATTGAAAGGCAGGCTAATTAAAATGGAGTCACCTTGCCCAACGTCGATGATCTGCACTTCACCAAAAGGCGAGAACCTTTGTAAGTTATATTGCAAAAGTAAAAGGACAATTATTATTACGCACCATATTTTACTTTTTTCAAAGGACACTTCCCAAGTCAGGTATAATCCTAAAAGTGAAATAACAAGTAATAACATCATGATGAAAGGTGGTTTTCCAAACGGAATGGAGGCAAGCGGCAAATCCGATGCACCCTCCGCAGCTTTATTGCAGAGTATGAAGGTATAATTCAATAATGAGATGAGGGGTTGCCCCAAGGAAGGCAGTAATAGATGAATGAAGAGGGAAATCAGTGAAAATGGCAGCAATATGATGGAATAAAGCGGAACATACAATACGTTCAGAAACACACCAAGAATGGATGCTTCATAAAAGTGAAAAAGCAAAATCGGAAGGGCTGCCAATTGGCAGATGGAACTGACGATGAATAGCTGCGTTGTTTTCTTCGGGTATTGCAAGAAAATGCTTGAAGACATGATAATGGAGAAAGTGACCGCGAATGAAAGCTGAAAACCTATATCATAGAGCATATTAGGCCGAATAAACAAAAGTGCCATATAAGCCGATCCGATTGCGGCACCCGCCGAAATCCGCTTCTTGAATAGCAGAAGTAGAAAGAAAAGCATAGCCATCAAACAGGATCTCACCACTGATGGACTGGCACCTGAAAGTAACATGTAAACCGGAAGGAAGATCAAGATTGCCATCATCATTCTTTCCCGTGTAATCCCCACCCTGATGCCGAAGTAAAATAACAGCCCCGTTAAAAAACTGACATGAAGACCGGAAATAGCCAGTAAATGAACCAGACCTAGCCGCTGATAATTAGTAAGGTCGCCTTCATCTATATATGTCTGGTCGCCGAATATGAGGGCAGTGACAAAACCGCTAGATTCTTCCGGAAAGTGTTCTCTAATATACGTAATCCCCTTTAGGCGCAAATTACGTATCGAAACAAGAATCGGATTTCCAACGACTTTACATTCCTGAAATGAAATGGAATCCGCTTTGAAAATCCAATGGGTGCCTTGACGCAAAAGATAACGCTGATAATCGAAACTGTTTTCATTTCTGTTTTTGTCGGGAATTTGCAATGTCCCTTCGGCCGGACAAGATAAACCGATCCGCAGAAACCGACCCAGCTTTTCCTGTTCCAGTTCAGTGGTGATTTTATAACGAAGCACTAACCGTTCGCCTTTCTCACTGGAAACGAATCCTTTTAAAGAATTTCCATCTATATTCGGTTGATCCGTAAATGTAATGATAAATTGGCTTTCCGTTCCATGATAGGCAGTTTTGTTGCGGTGATCGGTGAAGGAGGCGGCCCCTAAAAACATCCCCATGATAACCAAATGAAAACTAAGGGCCTTCAAACTTAATCCCACCAAAAAGTAAAGTAAACAGAGAAAAATAAGGATGATGATCAGCAGCCTTACATAAAAAAAAGAATGGGCCGTAACACCAAATGTGGCCGAAACGGCTAATAAGATAAGGTGTCGAGCCATGCCTGCCCCCCCGTCCTATTTAATTTCCAAATATCTGATTGGCCTGCTTTTCCAGCTCCGATACAGCTTCTTTTTCCATGCCTGTTCGTTCAAGTTGAGCTAACAATGAGAATACAAAGTCCTTTTTTTGTTTTCCATTAACATCGATGGCCCCTTTTGCTTCAACCTTCTCGGTCTTGACACCAGCCTGTTTAAATAATTCCAGGGCATATGGATGATTTTTGTAATCTTCCGCATAATAAACAGCCTTGATGCCAGCTTGGATGAGTGATTTACAGCACTGAAGACACGGAAAATGCGTCACATATATTTCCGCCCCATCAGTAGGCACCCCAAATTTCGCACATTGTAAAAGTGCATTCATTTCTGCATGTATCGTTCTGACACAATGATTATCAATTACATAGCAGCCGTCATCAATACAATGCGTCCCTCCCGCAATGGACCCATTATATCCCCCCGCAATGATTCTGTTGTCCCTTACGATGGTCGCCCCTACAGTGAGGCGTGTACATGTGCTTCTTAAGGCTAATAAATGGCTTTGCGCCATGAAATATTGATCCCAACTAATTCTGTTCATGTTGTATCCCCTTACCACTAGAATGCTTTTCTTCAATTTTACCCTCTTCCTGTCCATTTGTGTAGCATATTCAATCATTCATTTCACCGAAATGGAATCCCGTAACCTTTCAAACGTTTTATCGCCGATTCCCGTTACCTTCTTCAATTCATCGACCTTATTGAATTTCCCAACCGTTTCCCTGTATTCCAGGATCGCATTCGCTTTGGATGGTCCAATACCCGTCAAGGTTTCCAAATCTTCCTGTGTAGCTGTATTCAAGTTCACCAGTCCTCCTGACGCCCCCTTAGTGGCGGCATCACCAGACGACCCGACTTGTATATTCTCCAAGTCCCCCGTGACTTCTTCACCTATTTCCGGAACATAAATGACCATTTGGTCTTCGACGATTTGGGCAAAATTCACTTTATTTTTATCGGCCTTGTCCGTAAAGCTGCCTGCAGCCGAAATTAAATCAATCACCCGTTCACCTGCCTGTGCAGTAAAAATGCCTGGGGACTTGACCGCTCCTTTAACGTCCACTTTAATGATTACAGGTTCGGCAGCCGTTTCATTTTCACTTTGTTCGATTTCAGCTTCCTTTTCAGAAATGGAAAATATATCTTCCGTATTCGCCGAATCCGCCCCTTGTTGCAAAAAAAAGTAAATGCCCGCTGCAACAAATGCCACCGCAACGGTAATCTTGGTCATTTTCCTTTTTAAAATTTCATCCATTTTCTTTGCCTCCTTATTGGATTTCGCACGATACATTGTCATAGGACAGATTAAAAATACATAGTGTTTTTAGGAGAATCAATCGCTTTAAGTGAGAGGAGTTGATCGGAATTGAAGAAAATCGGTGTTATCGGAACCGGAAATATGGGTACCATTTTAATCGAGGCATGGCTGGAGGCAAAAATATTGAATCCGCCAGATCTAGTCATTACAAATCGCACGCTTTCCAAGGCATTGGTGCTGAAAGATAAACACCCTGGCATCAAGGTTGCGGAAACCGCAGCCGAAATCGCCCAACAAGCCGACTTTATCTTTCTCTGTGTAAAACCATTACAAATTAACAGCCTATTACAAGGCATCAAACATCATATAAAAAGGGATCAGCTGGTCATTTCCATCACAAGCCCGCTTTCAGTCTCCCAGCTGGAATCGGCAGTGAATGCCCCCTGTGCCCGTTTTATACCGAGCATAACGAACCGTGTCGGTTCAGGGGTATCGTTACTGAGTTTCAGCAAGAGCTGCAGCAAGGAGAAAGTATCAGCTTTATATGATTTGGCCTCTGCCATATCGGCACCGGTCATAATTGAAAATGATATCACCCGGGTAGCTTCCGATATCGTCAGCTGCGGACCTGCCTTCTTCAGCTATTTAGCACAAGCTTTTATTGATGCGGCCTGCCAAACGACGAAGATAGATAAAGAAACGGCTACGACTTTGACTGAGAATATGCTGGTTGGCTTAGGGGAATTGCTTGGTAAAGGGGTTTATACATTGCCGACCTTGCAGGAAAAGGTTTGTGTAAAGGGTGGAATAACGGGTGAGGGGATCAAGGTTTTAGAAGCTGAAACAGGGGAAATGTTCCATCATCTTTTTCAAGCGACTCATGAAAAGTTTGCAGAGGACCTTCACGAAGTTGAAAAGCAGTTCGGCCATCCTTATTAATATTCGTAATTTATATCTCAATTCCTTCTTAAAATAAAAAAAGAAGAGGTCAGACCCCCGCTGGTACAGGATGATGTACGAACGGGGATTCTTACCTCTTTATTATTTACTGGCTACAAACAAGATTCTTTCGGTTTCCGTTACAAGCGGTGCTTCTTCAAGATCTGCCAGAATTTCAGAAACCGTAAAACCTGCTTGCTCCAACCACTTTTTATATTGTTCAACCGGATAGGTCCGTTGATAATGCAACTCATCAAAACGGTCATACAGTCCGCTTTCATCGTCCCTTACGAAAAAACTTAAATCATGCTCAACACTGTATGGTTCTTCACCCGGGAAGCAGTCCCATATATAGGATACTTCTTCACCGTTGACAGCAAACGTATTATCGCTAAAGATTTCTTCCATTTTATAAATGGAATGGATATCAAAAAAGAATAATCCGCCATCCTTCAAATGCTCATGAACCCGGCTGAACGTCTTGACTATATCCTCCTCATCGCGAAGGTAGTTCAGCGAATCACAAAAAATCGTGACACAATCAAATTGGCCAAGTCCCTCGAGTTCTGCCATGTTCTGCTGGAAAAGCGGAATAGATAATCCAAGCTTAACCGCCTTTTCATTGGCAACAAGAAGCATTTCATCAGATAAATCCACGCCGGTGACTTCGAATCCGTGTTGCGCCAATTCAACGGTCATTTCCCCGGTTCCACACGCTAGATCCAGGACTTTCCTTCCACCAATTCCATACTGTTCCAGCTTCGCCGTAAGGATCATCAGCCATTTTTCATAAGGTGCGTCCTTCATCAATTCATCGTATACATAGGCAAAGCGTTCATAAGTCATGTAGTCAGTTCACTCTCTAGATCTTCAAAAGGTGCATCTCCCCATAAACGTTCAAGATTATAGTAGTTTCTTTCATCTTTATGGAAAATATGGGCCACTACATCGCCAAGATCCACAAGCACCCATTTCGCCTCGTCAAAACCTTCAAGACGTTTTACATTGATTCCTGATTCATCAGCTTTGCTCTTCATTTCACGAGCTATTGCTTGTACTTGTTTTTCAGAATTACCGTGGCAGATCAAAAAGTAATCCGCTACAAGGGAAATACCTTGCATGTTCAATGCCACGATATCCTCCGCTCTTTTATCATCCGCCGCTTTTGCTGCAATTACAAGTAGTTCACGTTCAGTCATTACATCTTCTCCTTCAAATTCATGATCAAGTCATTATATGTCTTAAATGTGTCAGGGTAAATTGCCTGATTTCTTTTCATTAAAAAAACAACTGTATTCCTTAACGCCTGGATGACAGCATGATCCAAATTTTGCTTTGCTGTCTGCCTGACTTCGTCGACACCGGGAAAAGAACGTCCCGGCTCAATATAGTCGGCAAGGTATACGACTTTATCCAAAAGGCTCATGCCAACCCTGCCAGACGTGTGATAGGCAATCGCATCCAAGATTTCAGCGTCCTGAATGCCAGCTTCCTTTTTCACCAGATAAGCCCCGACAGGAGCGTGCCATAGCTCCATATTGTATTCAAGTAACGCCGGGTCCATTTTTTCAGCGATTATAATTTGCTCCATTTCCTCTTTTGGACGGAATTTTGCATAATCATGGAAAATGGCTGCCAGTTCCGCTTTTTTGACGTCGGCACCATACCGTTCAGCAAGTTCAACCGCTGACTCGACCACACCCAAGGTATGAATGTACCTGCGCTCAGTGATTTGTTCTTTGACCAGTGCCAATGCTTCCTCACGATTCATATAAACCATTCCCTTTAATATACTTCACCACTGGATCTGCTATTAAATATTTCACGGTTTTCCCCGTTCTTAACTTCCTTCTTATCATGGAAGACGAAATGAACATCTGGGGGACTTTCACCATCGTTATTGGGTATACGGTCTTTTCATCATATCCAGGGCGCTTCACCCCGACGAAATTGACCATATGCACCAGCTCGTCGATACGGTGCCAATTCGGTAAGTACTCAATCATATCTGCGCCAATTATGAAATAGAACTCATTGGTTGGCTCAAGCTCTTTCAGCAATTTTATCGTGTCATACGTATAAGATGTGCCTTTTCTTTCTATTTCAATACCCTCAATATAAAAAGATGGGTTTCCGGCTATCGCGTTTTCCAACATAGCCAGCCTGTCCATATCGGTTACTTCCTCCGATTTTTCCTTATGTGGAGGAACGTGATTTGGCATGAACCTGATTTCATCTAGCTCAAGGGCATCAAGCACTTCATTCGCTATAATCAAATGCCCGATATGCGGAGGATTGAATGTACCGCCAAGAATTCCAATTTTTTTCATAGATAGGTTCCTTAAGGTAATTTAAGTTGTTTGTTTTCTTTTGATTCTTTATACAGCACAATTGTGTTGCCGATAATCTGAACCAATTCCGCCCGTGCACCCTTTGATAAAGAACGACCCACATCATCACGGTCCTCTTCACAGTTTTGCAGGATGCTGACCTTGATTAATTCACGTACTTCAAGCGCCTCACCAATTTGCTTGATGAGATTATCATTGACGCCGCCTTTACCAACTTGAAAAATTGGATTGAGGTGGTGGGCCTTTGATCGTAAAAATCTTTTCTGTTTACCTGTTAACATGTGTTACCTCCTAGTTTGTTCAAGACAATATCTGTCATTCTTGCTGTATCCGGCATAATGCCTGTCCATATCTCAAAAGCGAGCGCGGCCTGGTTGATGAACATCCCTAGCCCATTTTGTGTTTCCGCCCCTTTTTCCCCCGCTTCACGCAGCAGCTTGGTTTGCAGAGGGTTATAAATGATATCACTGACAATGGCACCGGTTTTAAGCTGGTCGACCTTTAACGGTGAATGATCCAATTCAGGACTCATTCCAGAAGAAGTCGTTTGGATGATTAAATCATATTGTGATAAGCTTTCTTCCGCTTCGATAATCGAGAGTGCCTTCGATAATTTATCATATGGGCAATCAGAAACAAGCTGGGCCGCCCTTTCCTTTGTCCGGTTTGCAATATCAACTTGCTTTACCCCTTCTTTCACGAGGGTAAAATAAATCGCACGCGCAGCACCGCCCGCTCCGATCACTAACGTTTTTTTAGCCTTGATGTCACCTGATATTTCATCGCATAAAGATTTGAAAAATCCATTTCCGTCTGTATTATACCCTATAAACCGACCATTTTTGTTAACAACCGTATTTACAGCCCCGATTGCAAGGGCCAGTTCATCCACTTCATCAAGGAAAGGGATGATTGAAGTCTTATGAGGAATCGTGATGTTAAACCCTTCTATACCAAGGGCCTTCATGCCTTTTACGGCATCGTTCAAACGCTCAGGTGTCACATGAAAATGATGATAAACCGCTTCTATATTTTCTTTTTCAAATGCATCATTATGAATGTCCGGTGACATCGAATGTGCAATTGGATCTCCCATTACCCCATATATCTTTTTCATAGACTAGACGACCCCTATATTTAGATTAATGATTTGCGAACGATCACATTGACGCCCTTTGGAACATGTGCAACGATTTTCGCTCCTGGCTCATTGACCGTCACCCAGCCAAGACCAGAAAACACAATATCCATTTTACCATCTTTCAAGGAGAATTCATGTGGAATCAGCTTCGGAAACTCCTCGATTTGTTCAGGCCGTGGGGGCGTCAATAATTCCCCGGCATGGTTTTTATACAATTCATCGGCATTTTCCAATTTCGTACGGTGAATATTCAATTCATTCGAAAGGTAGCAAGTCAGTGAACGCCTTCCTCCTGAGACATAGTCCAGTCGGGCCAACCCTCCGAAAAATAGCGTCTGTCCTTCATTCAGTTGGTAAACTCTCGGCTTGATTTCCTTTTTCGGCATGATCACCTTGAAGTCCCGTTTGTCCACATAGTGAGCCATTTGATGATGATTAATGATTCCTGGTGTATCGATCAATGCCTGTTCATCATCCAAAGGAATTTCGATCATATCCAAGGTAGTCCCTGGGAAGTGGGAAGTCGTGATGATATCGTCTTCACCGCTCAATTCTTTTATAAGTCGGTTGATGAAAGTGGATTTACCTACATTCGTACAGCCCACCACATAGACATCTTTACCTTTGCGGTACCGCTCAATCGCATCAGCAGCTTCCAGTATGTGCTTTCCCTTTTCCGCACTGACAAGCAGGACATCAACCGGGTTAAGACCCAATTCCTTGGACGATTGCTTCATCCAATTGATCAACTTGTTCGTTTTTACTGATTTAGGCAATAAATCGACCTTATTTCCGATCAAAAGAACATCATTTCTTCCTACAAATCGATGAAGGCCAGGCAGCCAGCTTCCATTGAAATCAAAAATATCGACGATTTTGACGATTAAAGAGTCGGTTTCGCCTACTTTATTCAAGATTTTCAAGAAGTCATCGTCTGTTAAGGATACATCCTGAACTTCGTTATAATGTTTCAATTTAAAGCAGCGCTGACAGACGATCGTTTCTTTTTCCAGGGCTGATTTAGGGGCATAGCCCAACTCTTTCGGATCTTCAGTCTGGACCTTCACACCGCATCCGATGCACACTAGTTCTTGATGATTGTTCAATTGTGATCCTCCCATTCTAGCATTCCTTTTCGTTTAAAAAACGCCATGATCTTTCTTTCAAAATAACGATTGATCCTTGTTCTGAATTCGTCGGTTTGTGCTACAGGGAGCACTAAGATCGTATGAAACCCGCCTCTGTTCCCTCCCAATACATCCGTCAATAGCTGATCGCCGATTACCACCGTTTCTTCCAATTTCAATCCCATTGACTTACGGGCTTTATTGAAAGCTCTTACCATCGGTTTTCTCGCCTGGAAGATAAACGGAATGTGAAGCGGATCGGAAAAAGCTCGAACTCGATTTTCATTATTATTGGACACGATCGTCACTAAAATCCCATGATCCCGCAAATTGTCGAACCATTTGATTAAATCGGGGGTGGCAGTTGGCCTGTCCCATTCAACGAGAGTATTATCCAAATCGGTAATGACTCCCTTGATCCCTCTTTTTTTCAATTCTTGAGGATCTATATTAAAAATGCTTTTAACATGTTCACTCGGCAAAAATAATTTAAGCATATTGACACCTCTATATTTTCATTAAAATTTACCGTTTCCATCATATCGAATTTTTAGCTCACTTTCAAAAAAAATTAGGAAAGAAGGGCTGACGGTAAAGAAACATCATAATGGATGTTTTCAGATATGGAAAGGCATTTTTTATTAAATAATGGGAAATTTGCTGGCAGACCATAACCAAAGAACTAATTATTCATAAAAGATTTCGACAAAAATTTCATTTGTTCAACCTGTGGATAACTTTACTAACATTTTCCATACTGATGTGCACCATTTCGTTCACCTTGTAAACAACTTAACCACAGGTTATCCACTTTCAACTGTGGATAACAGAACGATTGTTCTCCACGTTTATTTCTGATACAGTAGGGGTACATCAAGGAAGACTTATCAATATATGCAAGTAAATACCAAATTATTCCTCGCAATCCCAACTGGAGGTGAGCAGCCGTATATGGCGTTCTGATGCAAAAACTATCTGATGACCTGTTGCTTGAATCCTATTTTAAAGCACAGAATTTAAAGTTGAGTACCGATTTCATCCGCCTCATAGAAACGGAAATTCATCGAAGATCCCTAACGCATAAAATCCGATCAATATTTTAATATGGAATACATAGGCTGACATCAATTGTCAGCCTCTTATTTTCAATTGAAGTTAGACGGCCCTCATGAAACCGATCGTTTCACCTACACGGACATCTGCGGGAATGGATATGTTTCCTTCAAGTTCAAAATTTCCTTTTTCAAAAAGAAGCACCACTGTTGAACCAAAGCTGAAATAAGAAAATTCCTGCCCTTTTTCCAATTCCTGAGATTCATCAGTAATGACGATCGAATTTATGAACATGGCCCCGACTTTCACCATCGCCAAACTTCCCGCTTCATTTTGCAATTCAGTTACTGTCCGATAATTTTTTGATAAAGGCTCTTTTCCATATTTCATCCCCCATTTATTAACGGGGTACGATTTCCTTCCAAGGGTCCAGCGTTTGACTACAGAACCCTTGATTGGCGAATGGATCCTATGGTAATGACTCGGGCTTAAGTATAACACGAGATATTTGCCGCCTAAGTACTTTTCCAACCGAAGTTCATCCCCGAGCATTTCCTCCATTGAATATATCTTTCCCTTAACGACGATCTTTTTATCAGCCCGTATCTCCCCTGAATCCTCAAGAACACCGTCAACAGGACAAGCCACCGCAGAAGGAACTGCCGTAATTGGCCTGGCGTCCGCCTTTAACTGCCTTGTAAATAGTTCGTGCAGATTGGTATAAGCTTTTAACTCCTTACCAAATTCTTGTTGATTAAGGTTAAATGTTTTTACATAAAGTAAAATTAAGGGCCTGCTCCAACGAGATTGGCTAAAATGCTTTAATAATCCTGATGAATACTGACCATTCGTCAGTTCAATAAGAATGCGATATAAAGACTGAAACAAATAAAACCACTCCAAATTGTAAAATTATTCTAAAAATCCCTTGCATAAATTGTGTTAAGTAAAATATTATTATATAATAAATACTTATGTTTACTATATTTTGTTTTAATTTGTTTCATTTGAAAGGAGTGAAAAGATGTTTTTATTACACGCCCTCGATCAAACCATTAAAAAAGTGAAAGCACAAACAGCAAATATACTTACTTTAATGAATTTATCCCTTGGTGGATTTGCAATAATTGCCGTGATGCACGGCCAATTGAATTTAAGCCTGCTTTTAATCTTCCTGGCTGCCCTTGCAGATCGCTTTGACGGTATGGTTGCACGGAAGTTCAACATTGAATCGGAATTGGGTAAGCAGCTTGATTCCATGTGTGACATCATATCTTTTGGCGTCGCACCAGCTCTATTATTATACCAAGGAATATTGATAGAATTTGGAGCACCCGGCACACTCTTCACCGTTTTCTATATTGGCTGTGGCGCATTTCGTCTCGCCCGCTTCAATATAAGTGAAAGCAATGGATATTTTACAGGAGTGCCAATTACGGTTGCGGGCTGCATCGCCACTTTAAGTTATCTCGCCGTCCCGTATTTCCATCCGGTCTTTTTCTTATCCCTCATGATTATATTATCATTACTTATGGTCAGTCCATTTAAACTGAAGAAAGTTTAAATAAGAAAGCGGATGTCCTAAACCGGACATCCGCCTTTTTTCGTTCATATTCAGCCTAAAACCCATCTTATGCTTTTCGGACTAATGGGTCGGTCAAACGCATGAATTCTTCAACATCCTCCATACAGGCATTGACCGCTTCTTCCCAAAAATCCCGGGTCTCCAAATCGACGCCTAAATGTTTCTCCGCCAGATCCTCGACCTTCATGGAACCTGTATCCTTTAATAGAGCGATATATTTTTCTTCGAATCCTGCAGGTTCTTTCAGGGCATTCGCATATATGCCTAATGAGAATAAGTAACCGAATGTGTACGGAAAATTATAAAATGGTACACCTGTAATATAGAAATGGAGCTTTGAAGCCCAGAACGTTGGATTATAATCACTTAAAGCATCGCCATAAGCTTCTTTTTGTGCATCTACCATCAGTTCATTCAATCGTTCGGCACTGACATACCCTTGTTTCCTCTCGTCATAAAACCTTGTCTCGAATAAGTAGCGGGCATGGATATTCATGAGTAATGCCACGGAACGCTGAATTTTATCTTCTAAAAGCACAAGCTTTTCTTCCTCACTGGCCGCTTCCTTCACAGCCGCATCCGCTACGACCATTTCAGCAAAGGTAGAGGCTGTTTCAGCCACATTCATGGCATATGACCGATTCAATGGATGGATATCCCTCATTGCATAAGAATGGAATGCATGTCCCAATTCATGAGCCAATGTCGATACATTGGATGGGGTGCCCGAATACGTCATGAAAATCCTTGACTGCTTATTTAATGGAAAGCCGGTGCAAAAACCTCCTGGTCTCTTACCTGGTCTGTCCTCCGCTTCAATCCAGCTGTCTTCAAAAGCTTTCTGGGTGAAGCTTGCTAATTGAGAACCGAACTTCGAGAATTGCTGTATGATGAAGTCTGCACCTTCTTGATAATCCATTACTTTGGACTGTGCCTTAACAGCAAGCGGTGCATCCAAATCCGCCCAACCTAATTTATCCAGATCCAATAACTCCGCTTTCCTTTTTAAAAACCTCACAAGCGGCTCCTTATGATCGGCAATGACATTCCACATGCTTTCGAGCGTTTCTTTTTTCATCCTCCCTATTTCAAGAGGCTCTTTCAAAATATCATCCCAGCCCCTTTTTTCATTCACACTGAGACGGAATCCAGCCAAGTGGTTCAGCGTCCGGGCAAAAAGGTCACTCTTTTCCTCCCAAGCCTGTTCCCACGCGGTAAATAATTCTTTCCTGGCCCCTTCATCAGGATCAGAAAATTTATTCGCCGCTTGGCCTACAGAAAGCTTTTCACCCTTATATGGGATGGTCATTGAACCGACGATCGTATCATACATTTGGCTCCAACCTTCGAAACCGTCCATGGCCAATTGGGTGATTAATGATTCTTCCTTTACGGAAAGCTTTTCCTTGGCCTTTTCCCGGCGTTCATTCAATACGAATTTCAATTCATTCAATGGTTCTTTTTCGAGGATTTTGTTAAAAACCGCATCATCAAGCTGTATCAACTTTTCATCCAGCCTGCTTAACACCATTTTTAGTGAAGCGACTATCTTCATTTGTTTGATCCGCAGCTGACCAGCCTTTTTATCCTGCGCATTTTGAGCTTCCAGGCATCCAATGAAGGCACTGGCCTGCGTGGATTTCATATTTGTATTTTTATAAAGATCAAATGCCTCGATTAGACTGATTTCATCATTGCCTTTTGGATTGATATTGCTTACAAGTCGGTCTAATTCTTTTACCTCTTCGTTAATTTCATCTAAAAAAATCAGGAACTCCTTAGAAGAGCTTCCTCCTCTAAAAAAAATATCCAAATCCCACGTCAAAGAATATCCCATCCTGCATTGCCCCCTTTTTATCACTAATCCCATTATAGGGGTAAATTCAAAATTTTTCTAATTAAAAGGAATTTTCAGATATTTGTCAGAACATTTTTCTATATCCCAGATTAAAAGCATGTTATGATGAATATATTCTTAGGAAAGGGGTGGTTGATTCATATGAAATTCTTTATTCACATGTCTGCCATCATCCTGCTCCTTTGGACGCTGCCCATACAGTTCCATCATCATGCACAGCAGCTGACCATTGAAGAACATACCGATGTTCACCATTGGGATAAGGCCGACAAGAAACAGCCTTTCGTGCCTTCCTTCAATTCCTGGCAGTCACTTATCATTGTTCTAATTTTCGAATTTTCCATTTTGAGTTTTCTTTATTTTCACTCAAATTTACGCCTGCGGTATCTCAGCCCGGTTTTTTTTCAGGCGAATTACGTAGCCCTACGCTCTGACATTTTATAAAAAAATAAAATGGAGGAGTGATTCATATGTGGTTCCGACTAATTATGATAGGGGTCTTTTCTTTAACCGCTTCACGTCTGTTCCTTTTTCAAGGAATCGAGGTTTATCATGCATTTACGGATTTGATCCGAAATAAATATTAAAAAGAAGAGTGCGGGGAAATTTTCCCCGCACTCTCTTTGACTTTATCATTCCTACCCTTTAGCTTTCTTTTCCTTCTCTTTTTCTGCTCTGTAAAATTCGTGGAACATCTTCATCAAGGCACGTTTTTCGATCCTTGATACATAACTGCGGGAAATGCCAAGCTCCTTAGCGATTTCCCTCTGGGTTTTTTCCTTTTTCAAATCCAGTCCGAACCTGCCTACAATGACTTCCTTTTCGCGTTCATCCAAAATATCAATATACTTTTTCACTTTTTCAATTTCCATATTGAGCTGAATCGTATCGATGACATCTTCCGATTCCGATTTCAGTACATCGATTAAACTGATTTCATTTCCTTCTTTATCCTGACCGATCGGATCATGCAGGGAAATATCTTTCTTCGTTTTCTTTGTCGCTCGTAAATGCATCAGGATTTCATTCTCAATGCATCGCGCCGCATATGTGGCCAGCTTCGTACCCTTCCCATCCGAATAACTCTCAATGGCCTTTATCAAACCAATTGTCCCAATCGAAATCAAATCCTCTGTATCTTCGCCCGTGTTCTCGAATTTCTTGACGATATGGGCAACAAGCCTGAGATTATGCTCGATCAGGATGTTACGGGCATCACCATCACCCTCACTCATAAGCTTCAGATATTTCTTTTCATCCTGAGATGATAGAGGCTGGGGAAAAGCGTTGTTTTTCACATAGGAAACGAATAAGTAAAATTCTTTGATAATATAACCGACAACTGTAAGTATTCCGGGCATTGGTTTCATCCCCCGTTTCTTTGGTTTCCCTATTCATACCTATGCAGCAGTGGGCTTGTTCGTGTCTGTCCCACTAAAAGAAATCAGGAAAGTGTTAAATGTTCAAACCAGCCTGGAGGAATTCCCAAGCGAACGAAGGCAATTGTTCATATAATGATAGGGAATTTTTTAGGGAAAGGGGGTTTTACGATGGGATATAACTATGGACCATACGGATGCAGCTATGGTTATCCGGCTCTGGCTCCTGCGCCTTGCTATGCAGGGTCCGGTTACGGCTTTGGTTATGGCCTGTTTATTGTCCTCTTGATTTTGTTGCTCATTTTCGGGTTTTGGTGGTTGCCGGGATGTGGATTTGGTTATGGAGGATCAGGTCCGTGCTGCTGATTCAGGCAAAGAAAAAAACTCGGCCCGAGTGCCGAGTTTCCCCTTTTACATATTCATTTCACTACGCTTGTAGCGTCATAACAACATAACTTCAATTTTATCCCTTGGCCTCTTCCCCTATACATATATAAACCATGGCGATGCACCGGCAAATCCGTTAGCCGGTATCCTTCTCCTGCCAATAGCAACGCTTCTCTCCTTTTACGTATAACAAGTTCAACATATTAACCTCCACCTTTCTTAATTTTTTATGAACGGAATACCAACCTCGTATATTTTTTTTAGAAAAAAGGACGATGCTTCATCGCTTTATCTAGATGTTCTTCCCGAATCTTGTGGATTCTCTCCTGCTGCAAACATTCCTCGGCAGTCATTTTTTTCATTTTAATCGTGATTGTGAAAAAAAGCATATTCAGTGTCATAATATCACCTCCTTTAAAGGGGCGGCCCAACAAAAAGGCATAAAAAGGCCGCAGAAAGTTACGTCCTCCTGCGGGTTCTTTTTGAAAATATCAAAAGGCCGCAGGATAAAACACTTCTCCCTGCGGCCGCTATGTCTGAATGATTAATAAAGCCAAATTGCTTTAGAAATATTCCGCTTGGCACAGGTCGAATGTTATTTGATTGTCATTTGAAACGGACCGGCTGATTGCGATTGCGACGACTCCATGTAGATACAATGTCATTTTCTTCGACCTCCTTTGGAATATTTTTTATTACTTGGTAAGTATATCCACAAATTCGATATTTGTAAACGGCTTTTGCCTATTTATTTGAAAATTTCGATCTTTTCACCCATTTTCAGGGGCAATTATTACCTAAATGGCACGAAGTATGATAAATCCGCCCTATTGGCAACAACACTAGAAAAAAAACCTGATCCTTTAAAGGCTCAGGTTTTTTTATGAGGGTTAACGTCGCTTTCCGCGGGCGGTCCGGGAGCCTCCTCGGAGCGCTTTTCCCGCAGGAGTCTCGCACAACCGCTCCAATCAACTTTGTTTTGAAATTTAGATAAAACCCTTTTGTCTAAACTAAGGTTTGCTTTTATTGTTTTAAAGAGTCCTGGTCATCCATTTCGGCCAAGATCTTTTTATATTTTTTGGATAATGAGAAAAATACTATGGATATGCCCAGGAACGTTATTGTCGCTCCCATATAGACATATGTGTCAATGATCGCTTTGTCGCCAGAGGGAAGGATGGTTCCTAAATAGAAGAACGAACCCACACATAACAAAGTAATCGCAAATTGTTTAAAATCGACCATTTTCGAACGCAGCATTGCCGCCGTTTGTATTTTGCGGTTTCTCATGCCATTCCACCTTCTTTCAAGCTAATAAGATATCGATATCTCATTCTACCATATTTATTCCAAATTCCAGGGTGTAAATAATGGCAGTAAGCTTGGAAGTGTTCCCTCTCAGATTATCCTTGTAGCGCCTGTTCCAAGTCTTCCAACAGGTCTTCAACATCTTCCAGGCCAACTGAAATGCGAATCAACCCATCGGTTATTCCAAGCTCAGCACGGCGCTCAGCCGGAATGGAGGCATGTGTCATCAGGGCTGGAATGGAAATTAAGCTCTCCACTGCTCCCAGACTTTCCGCAAGTGTAAAGAATCTCACTTTATTCAAAACGGATGCGGCTTTTTCGGCACTGCCGACATCAAATGAAACCATACCGCCGAATCCACGCGATTGTTTTTTGGCAATATCATGATTCGGGTGGCTTTCAAGACCAGGGTAATAGATTTTCGAAACGTCTTTATGCCCGGATAGGAAACGGACGATTTCGGATGTGTTTTTTTCATGCTCTTCCATCCGGATACCCAGCGTTTTAATGCCTCGCATCAGCAGCCATGAATCCTGGGGCCCTAGCACGCCTCCTGTAGAGTTTTGGATGAAATGAAGGTCATTGCCAAGTTTTTCATCATTCACCACCACAAGACCCGCTACAACATCGCTGTGTCCCCCCAGGTACTTCGTGGCGCTATGAAGCACGACATCGGCTCCAAGTGCAAGTGGATTTTGCCAGTACGGCGTACTGAAGGTATTATCCACAATGGTCAGGATGCCGTTTTCTTTAGCTATTTTAGATACTTCCCCCAAATCGGTTATTTTCAATAATGGATTCGTCGGGGTTTCAATGAACAGCGCCTTCGTATTGTCCTTTATCTCTTTTTCGATCGAGTGTATGTCACTCGTATTGATGAACGTAGCCTCCACCCCGAAGCGGTTAAGCACTTTAGTGATGACCCGGAAAGACCCTCCATAAACGTCATCGGTCATCAATACATGATCACCTTGATTGAACAGCATCATAACCGCGGTCATCGCTGCCATTCCTGATCCGAAGGCAAAGCCTCTTTTTCCTTCTTCGAGATCCTTGATCAACTCTTCTAGGGCATGGCGGGTTGGGTTTCCTGTGCGGGAATATTCATAGCCCCGGTGATTTCCCGGTCCATCCTGTTTATAGGTGCTCACTTGATAAATCGGCACCGAAACCGCTCCTGTTTTTTCATCACCAGCAATGCCGCCATGGATCAATTGTGTTTTTTTTCTCATTTTACATACCTCCCTGATAAATTTTTTTGCTTAAGTATCGTTCACTGGAATCCGGAAATATGACGACGATATTTGACCCACGTGGAGCCTTGGCTGCTTCTTTCATGGCCGCTGCAAATGCCGCGCCCGAAGAACTGCCGACAAGGAGGCCTTCTTTAAGCGCCAATTCCTTTACCATATGGAAAGCGTCATGATCGCTTATCGTATGGATTTGGTCAAAATACGTTGCATCCATATAGGTTGGCAAAAATTCCATCCCGATGCCCTCTGTTTTATGGGGTCCTGCTTTGCCGCCGTTTAAAATCGATCCTTCTGGTTCGACGATGACCGTTTTGACAGCAGCGTTCTTTTCTTTTATATATCGCGATGTTCCCATGAATGTCCCGCCCGTCCCGGCGCCGGCAACAAACACATCTACATCGCCTTCCATCTGTTCCCATATTTCAGGTCCCAGCGTTTTATAATATGCATCAGGATTGGATGGGTTGGCGAACTGCTGTGGACAATGAGATCCCGGAATTTCAGCCAGCAGCGCCTTAGCCTTGGCAATCGCACCTGTCATTCCTTCCTCTGTCGGGGTCTGGATCACATTCGCTCCAAGAGCACGCATCAATTCCTGTTTCTCAGCACTGAATTTCTCCGGAACGCAAAAAATCACGTCCACGCCACTGTTTATCGCAGCCAACGCCAATCCGATTCCAGTATTTCCGGCAGTCGGTTCGATGATCGTCCCGCCCTTTTTCACCTTCCCTGTCTGTAACGCTTGAGCTAACAATTCCTGACCAAGCCGATCCTTCACACTGCCTCCCGGATTAAAGTATTCCAGTTTGGCAAAGATACGGACTTCATCCGGAAGCGGGAAATGGGTGATTTCCATCATCGGTGTTTCCCCTATCAACTCATGAATGTTTTTAAAGACTTTCATATTCGGACATCCTTTCATAGTTATCCTACCAATTTAATAAGGATTATGCAATAAAGAATGATCAGCGGAAAGGCTTCCGCTGATCACTTACCATTCATTTCATTTTTTCGACCATTTTCAAAATCAGTGCCGCTGAATGAAGAGCCGCAGTTTCCAGGAATTTATCAAAGGAAATATTGGACTCCTTACCTGCGATATCCGAAAGGGAACGAATGATGACAAACGGTGTTTTGAATTGGAAGGCTACCTGTGCAATGGCTGCCGCTTCCATTTCCACCGCGTATAGATCAGAGAATTTCCCTCTGACGAATTCAACCCTGACAGGATCATTCATGAAAGAATCCCCCGTAACGATCAACCCTTTCGCCACTTGAATATCCTCGATTTCTTTTGCTGCTTCTTCTGCGATTGCGAGAAGCTTTTCATCCGGGATGAAAGCTGCCGGAAGCTGAGGGACTTGACCGTACTCATATCCAAAAATCGTCACATCTACATCATGGTGGCGAACTTCCGTGGATATGACCACATCCCCTACATTAAGTGCTGGATGATATCCGCCGGCAGAGCCAGTATTGATGACTGCATCCGGTTTGAATTTTTCTAACAGGATCGTTGTTGACATTGCCGCATTCACTTTACCGATTCCCGATTTAAGCAAAATGACCTCGACACCATTCAGTGTTCCTGTATTGAACTCGGAACCGGCAATGGTCACCCGCTCCAAACCTTCCAATTTATCACGTAAAATCGTAACTTCTTCTTCCATTGCTCCGATTATGGCTACCTTCATTAGTAAAAACCTCTTCCTATAATTTTTCCGCCTCCATAATCCAGACAAATTGATTGCAGCGCTCGAAGTTCACCTTGTAACCATTTGCTTCAAGTGCTTTTTCCAAAAAAGGAATCGTAGTATAATATTCCGTTTGCAAATCCTTCGCCAAATTATGAAAGCCTGCCTGCCTTGCATCTTGAATCGCCCGTTCATGAGCTTCCCTTGATTGATACATCGTATCCGCAAACACTATTTTACCACCAGTATTCAGTAACTTTCCATAGTTGGCTATCGCTTTTTCTTTTTCTTCATCAGTTAAATGATGAAACGCATACGTGCTCACGATCGAATCGACCTGTTCCGGCTTAGGAAAATCGATAAAATCCCCATCTGCAATTTCTGTTTTTCCACGCAGCTTGCTTACCGCTATTTCCCTCATCGCAGGTGAGGGTTCAATTCCCGATACCTTTAGGCCTTTCCTCAAAAGCCTTTCCGTCAAATTCCCAGTACCTACGCCGAACTCCAGCACATGACCATGAGCCCGATTCGTGACGCTATCCAATATCCTATCATAATGTTTAAAAACCTCTTGATACTCAATATCGTGTCCACTAACCGTATCATCATACGATTTCGACCATTCTTCAAATAAATCGATAAATTCTCTGCCCATTTTTAATCACCTTTTTATGATAAGATAATAAAACCTATAAGCATAATATGAAATAAACACAGAAACAGTTCTTGTTTTTTAGGCAAATCCATCATTCGGTTCAGATTCGGAGAAAATGGTGTTAAACTAACAGTATCTAAATGTTGGAGGGGAACAGTCATGAGTTTTCAACTTGACTTAAACTTATTCGAAGATAAAATAGAATTTTTCGAAGCAGAAAGCATCAAGAATCTTGAAGAAAAAATCCAATCACAAATTGAAATCAATAAAGCGATCATGCTTCAGGTGGAATCCGTATCACACCAAATGTATGTAAGTGAGGAAGGCAGACGTTTTTATAGTGCTGTCGTACACTTTAAAGCAAAAAAATGATCACGATGAAAAACCCCCGAAAGCGGAATTCCTTTCGGGGGTTTTATGTTTATGATTTGAACCTTACCTTTTATCGTTTGTCTTCAGTTCTTCGACTTTTACAGGTTTCCAACCTGATCCGTCCACCCATTCAATATAAACACGGAAGGTTTTAGGATTATCTCCTTCAGAAACGGTTCCGATTGCGGTGTTTGACGAACCGCCGTTTTGCAGCCACCATAGCTTCATGCTGCCTTCATCGATTCCGGCTCCGCTTGCTATGGCTTTACTCATTTCATTCCAATCGACCGAGCCCTTATCGAAGCTTGTAGTGTGCTCCCCGGATTGCTCAGTTCCTACTGGTTTCCAGCCTTCACTCTTATAAGTGGCCGCAACATTGCCATCACCGCTGCCTTCCACTTCCACAAGGTCTGCATCCCCTGCTTTTTCTGGATCTGCACCATCTTCTGCCTTCACTTCTGAATCTTCCTCTGTTGCTTTACTATCTTCTTCTGCATCTTCCTCTGTTGTTGCTTCACTATCTCCTACTGCGTCTTCCTTCTCTGAATCCGTTTCTTCCTTTTTGCCAGCAGGCTTGTCCGCTACCTTCCCTGAATCTGTATCGGCGATTTGCTTTGGTTCAGTCGTGGCTTTTTTTGTTTCGGTGCCATCGTCACTTAAGAAAATCGTGACTGCGACAATGACGATTAAAATGGAAACGATGGTGATAGCAATATTATATATTTTATTTACTTTTCTTTTTTGATCTCTCTGATTAAAACGTGAGCCCAAGGTCCATTCCTCCCTTACCTTTTCTTACTGCCTCATTTTAACATGATTTAGCTAGAGATAGAAGGGAAGGGTTTCCTACACTTTTCGTCAATTCTCGCTATTGTCCTGGTCCTTGGAGTACAGGACTTTTACAATATCTGAAAAAAGAGGAGTCATGCTGGAACTGTTTTCCTTTGTTTCAAAACTTACGGTAACAAGAGCATATTTGGGATCTTTATATGGAAAGTAGCCCGCAAACCATTTATTGAGCTCCCCTTTTTCGATATTGGTCTGAGCTGTTCCAGACTTGCCGGCGACCTCAACAGGCAAATCTTTCAAGGCAGCGCCCGTCCCCTTCTCTTCCGTCACGACCTTCCTAAGAAGATGCTGCATCTTCATCGCCGTATATGGAGACAGTGTCTCGCCGCCGATACTTTGATTGGGAAAATCGACGACGGTCGTACTGTTGTTAAATTCGACCTTTGAAACGGCTTTGACCTGTTCTTTCTTGCCGCCGCGTGCAATCGTAGCCATCATATTCGCTATAGCGAGCGGTGTCGTTTGGACATCCTGCTGGCCAATTGCCGTTTTGGCAATCATTCTCGGATCTTTTTTTAAATCGTCATCATGCCAGACCTTACCGGCTTGTTCATGATGCAACTGAGTGACTTCGGTGTGATACACGTCCCCTTGCCAGCCCGTTTCACCAACCAGCCCTAACATTTTAGCATATTTATCCAAAAAGTCCGGATCCTTCTCAGATATTTCCTGTGACAATTCGGCAAACGTCCTGTTGCAGCTTTGGGCAAAGCTATTTTCAAAATTAAGCATGCCCAGTTCCCTCTGTTTATCCGTTTTCCCGTCTATCGTCAAATTACAATTAAATGTCCGGGTGTGACTAGCGGCTTCATAATCGATGGCAGCTGCTGCCGTGACCGTTTTAAAGACGGAGCCCGGTGTTTTTTGAGTCAGCATCATATTGACGGCGCCTTCGCCATTCGGATCTTTTATATTAAGCGCCGGACGTGATACCATTGCGACGATTTCACTTTTTTCAATATCGATCAGTACAAGACCGCCTTTTTTTATCCCGCGTTCATCGACGAGCTTCTCCGCTTTTTCCTGAATTTCTTTATCGATCGTCGTCACGACCTTCACCGGGTAAAGCGGATTTGCAGGTTCCACATATTTAACATCGACACCGAACATTGGTCCTCCGCTGGCGTCCACGTGAAAAACGAGCTTCGATTCCCCAGCGGAAAGCAAGAACTCATCGAAGGTTCTTTGCAGCCCCGTATTGCCTATTTTAGTTTCAGGAGATAAATTCATGTCCGGATAACGTTTTTTCTTTTCCGCATCTGATATATTCGTCGTGCCGATCAATTGCGCTGCAGGAGTTTGATCATGATATAATTTCTCGTTCACGGCAAAGACCCCGGGAATCTTCAGTTCATTGATTGCCTTCGATTGGCTGGATGACAACTCTATCGGTTCATCCCCGCCAAATACGAATGGTTCTTCCGCTTGTTCTATCGCCCGGTTTAACTCCGCTTCCGATTTGCCTATTATCGAGGCCACTTCATCTATAGGCCATGTCATTTTTTTTAAAAATGGAAATAGGACGAGCGTCGGGATTTCTTCATGTGCAAGCGGTTCTCCATTTCTGTCATAAAACTTTCCGCGTCCATCATCAATCTTTAATATCTGTGAACGCTGATTCACGCTTGCCTCTAACAGGTTCACATTATGCTTTGAAAAAGATTCTGTCGATACAAGTTGGATATAGGCAAGCCTGCCTATGAGCATCAGCATGAAAGCGGTCAAAAAAAGAGCCAGCAACCTCATTCGTTTCTTTTTCATAAAATACACCTCGTAACCATTGTTGACGAGGTGCGAATTTTTAAACAATTTTGAACAAATTTACGGGGCATTTTTCCATAAAAAAGAGGATGCCCAATGGACATCCCTTTTGCATTTAATTAGTCGATGGAAACAATCTTGACGCTCATTTCGCCGCCAGGTGTCATGATAGATACCTTGTCGCCGACCCTTTTCCCTATCAAGCTTTTCGCGATCGGGGAATCATTGGAGATTTTCCCTTCGAATGGATCCGCTTCAACGCTTCCTACGATGGAATATGTTTCTTCGTCACCATTTGGAAGTTCAACGAATGTTACCGACTTTCCAAGTGAAACTGTATCTGTATTCGAATCATTGCCTTCAATGATTTTTGCATTACGGATCATGTTTTCGATAGTTGTAATACGTCCTTCAACGAAAGCCTGCTCTTCTTTTGCGGAATCGTACTCTGAGTTCTCGGAAAGATCTCCAAAACTGCGGGCGATTTTGATTCTTTCCACCACTTCTTTACGTTTAACCGTTTTTAACTGTTCAAGTTCCTGTTCAAGCTTTAACTTACCTTCAATAGTCATTGGATATTCTTTTTCAATTGCCAAAACCCTTCACTCCTTCAAATTCTTTACAGCAAGCATTCGCTGTGACAAGTTTATGTACTATATAGTGCTTAACCCTGAAATCGAGTCAGAATATATAATTGCGCGACTTAAAAAGTACGCGCTTCGATACTAAGAAACATCCGTTCCTTAGTATATAAACCGACTGCGGTGTGCAGCCGGTTCGTTCTGTATCAAGAATAGAGTATTGCGTTTTCCAACATTTGTCCAGTCTTTCCCAATAAATAGTTGGGATTATTTAAATAAACGGAGGAAAATGGCACCTATCATTATTTATGCTATGTTATTACAAAAAAGACTTTTGTTCAAGGATTGTTTGAATTTTTGTCACCATGAGGTCAATTGCCACATGGTTTTGACCGCCTTCAGGAATGATGATGTCGGCATAACGCTTCGTCGGTTCTATGAATTGATTATGCATCGGCCGAACGACACTGATGTATTGTTCGATGACGGAATCTATGGAACGGCCGCGTTCTTTAATATCACGGGTCATCCTACGAAGGATCCGCAAGTCTGCATCCGTATCAACATATAGCTTCATATCCATCAGGTCCCGGAGGCGCTCGTCCTCCAGCACAAGAATCCCTTCAAGGATGATGACATCCTGGGGCTCAACTGTGATGACTTCTTCCGAACGCGTATGGATCGAATAATCATAAACCGGTTTCTCTATCGTTTCATAGCGCAGCAATGCGTTAATGTGATCGATTAGCAAATCATTATCAAAGGCAAGCGGATGATCATAGTTCGTTTTCAAGCGCTCTTCAAAAGGCAGATGACTTTGATCTTTATAGTAATAATCTTGTTCGATCATCAGGATGGAATGTCCTTGAAAGAATTCAAAAATGGAACGGGTAACACTTGTTTTACCTGATCCAGACCCTCCGGTAACTCCGATGACCACTGGTTTCTTTCTTGTCATGTCAATTCTCCTTCCGCATCATATTGTTCACATAAACTCTATTATCTACTTGAATGCGGACAATTTGAAGCGGATGGCGGGCTGCCTCCAGCTCCTTACCTGACTCATCCCAGATCGTACCGATTTTTTGAGTGAAGTTTTCGATTTCCGGTCCAAAAAACTCCACTTCATCTCCAGGTTTGAAGAAGTTACGTTGCTGCATGGTAACGATTTTAGTTTCCTCGTCGTAATCAAGCACCAACCCTGCGAAGTCGAAGCGAGTCTTTACGGTATGATTCCCGAACATTTGCTGTTTATACCCAGGAATTTCACCTTCCATGAACGATGATGCCGTCTCACGATTCGCACACTTATCAAGCTCTTCCAGCCATTCTTGTTCAATCTTGAAATTGTCCGGATCGGCACAATACGCATCAATCACTTTACGATAGACGCTGACAACTGTTGCTATATAATGAATGGACTTCATTCTTCCTTCAACTTTTAAGCTGTCTATGCCAATTTCAATCATGCCTGGCAGTGATTCAATCAGCTTCAAGTCTTTTGGACTCATTGCGAATGGGGCATCTTCTTTATCGAATAAAGCCTTTTCCCCATCTTGATCCAACTCATATAAATCATAATCCCAACGGCAAGACTGACAGCAGCCGCCGCGGTTCGAATCACGCGCCGTCATATGGTTCGAAAGGGTGCATCGTCCAGAATAGGCAATGCACATGGCTCCATGAACGAAAGCCTCGATTTCGATATCGACCTTCTCCTTCATTTCACGGATTTCATCAGCACTCGTCTCACGTGCCAAAACAACCCGCTCCAAGCCTTCCTCTTTCCAATACTGAACAGCCTTCCAGTTCGATAGCGATTGCTGTGTGCTTAAATGGATCTCGACGTTCGGAGCGACCCGTTTACAGGTTTCGATGATTAATGGATCGGCTACGATGATACCATGAACCCCAGCCTCCTGAAGTCCTTCCAGGTATTCATCCAGGCCATCGATATTTTCATTATGGGCGAAGATATTGGTCGTTACATATACTTTAGCGCCATACTTTTTAGCGAATTCGACGCCTTCCTTCATTTCCTCAAACGTGAAGTTGCCGGCATTGGAACGAAGACCATATTCCTGACCGCCAATGAACACGGCATCCGCGCCGTAATGGACGGCAATTTTTAATTTTTCAAGGTTGCCGGCCGGAGCCAGCAATTCCGGTTTTTTTACAATGACTCTCTTTCCATCAACGATCTTGGAAATTTTATCAGCAATAGCATTCAAGGCTATTCCTCCTCTTTCTCTTACCCTTTTCTTTAATAAACCGATTCTTTAAAGAAGAACCCGGTATCCAACTCGCGGTTATCCGGCTGAACCGCTTTGACTTTTTCAAATAGCTCAGATTTCATATCATCATAACGGTCAGGGTCTTCAGCACATACGTCAATCGCTTCCCGATATAGCTTTGTCATTTCAATGATATACTCCGGTGTTTGCAATACCCCTTCGATTTTCAATGAATCGAATTCCGCTTCAATCAATTCCTGAAGTTCATCAATCATGCACATATCATTCGGACTCATGATATGTGTGCCATTTTCATCTTCATAAATCGGATATTTATTTTCACGTTCCTTATCATGCAAGAACATACTTCTATTTTCCTTCCGATTTTCCACTTCCATTGCCTTGCCTTGGTATTCAAAGTAATTACCTAGAAGCGTACGCTTCGATTGGAACATGCATGTCATGCCGTGCACTTGCACTTCAATCTCCACTTCGGCATTTTCCTTCATTTCCACTATCTCGTCCAGACTTATCTCACGGGCAGCCACGGCACGGACAGCACCGCGTTTCCCCCAGTAATTACATGTGTACCAGTTCGTTACCGTCATCTCTGTATTCCAGTGCAGGGGCATATCAGGTGCCACGGCACGGACAGCCATCAAGACTGCGGGATCACCGAATATGATCCTGTCGGCACCAGCTTCTTTAAGGAAAGTGACATACCCTTCAAGCTCGTCCACTTTTTCATTATGAAATATGGCGTTCATGGATACATACACTTTCTTGCCCGCGGCATGTGCAAGCTCAATCGCCTTCTCGACATCTTCACGTTTGAACTCTCCTGCCAGCCTTAGTGCATAGCGTTGTTCGCCAATGACGAAGGCGTCAGCGCCTGCATCGATGAGTTCTGTTATATGATCGACACTTGTCGGAGTCACGAGTAATTCAGGCTTTTTCATTTTTGTCACCTCTATGTTTACTTATGGCCACACCATCACCAATCGGCAAAATTACGGTATCGAAATTGGGATGGTCTTGTAACCAGATGTTAAAGTCTCTGATTTTTTTGATGAGAGCTCGCTTTCTTCTCGTCATTTCCATTTCTTCAATGTTCTCGGCAACCAGGCCTTTGAATAAAACATTATCAGTAATGATTATGCCAGCACCAGCCAGGAACGGTTCAAACAGCTCAAAGAATCGCTTGTACTGCCCTTTAGCTGCATCAACGAAGATGATATCAAACGGACCATGTTCCATGACTTTCGGTCCAGCTTCAAGGGCATCCCCTTCAATGAGGGTGATCCTTTCCGACAGTCCCGCCTTCTTGAAGTTAGCTCTTGCCTGCTCAATACGGGCTTCATTCCGTTCAAGTGTGACGATTCGAGCTTCCGGAAGGGTCTCAGCCATCCTTATTGCCGAATAGCCAATCGCCGAACCAACCTCCAATATCGCCTTAGGCTGATGAAGCCTTAAAATCTGAAGCAGCACCTCAATGCCTTCGGGCTCCATGATCGGCACATTATTTTCCATCGCAAAATCTTCCAACTCCTTAAGCAAACCCGTACGCTCCGGAATTAAGGAATGAAGATATTGTTCTATTTTTCCGTTCAAAACGTTTCCTCCAATTATAAGGAAAACAAAAGCGCTTGGTCAGTATCATGAAGAAATTGATAGGTCAATTTCCTCACAAGGAGCAGCTGAAACAAGTATGCTTGACGATCTACATTTCCTTATCTTTCAAAATAAAACCCGGCATTCGCCGAGTTACGTCACCGATAGGAATCGGATCTAAAATTCACTTGTACTATTCTATCATAAAAACAAGGGGAAAGTAATATCTCTCCCCCCTCAGTCTCATTGCATTTTTTTATTTATTTATTTATTGGAAATATGCTCTGCCTTTTTGATATTGTGGTCATCCAAGGTCTTCGAGTAAAGGACTTCCCCTTCAGGTGTTGCCAAAAAGTATAGGTAATCCGTTTTCTCAGGCTTCAGTACCGCATCGATCGATGTCGTTCCGGCATTTGCAATCGGCCCTGGAGGCAGCCCCTTATTCTTATACGTATTATAAGGCGATTTCACCTCAAGGTCTTTATAATACACCCTGCTCTTATGTGAACCTTTTGCATACAAAACGGTCGGATCCGTTTGAAGCGGCATATCTTCCTTGATACGATTGTAAAAGACGGAAGCTATTTTCCCGCGATCGACCTGTGCCGTCGCCTCTTCTTCAACAAGCGAAGCGAAGGTCAGCATCTCATGTACGGAATAATCGTTTTTGTCCATCTGGGTCTCGTATGCCTGCAATGTCTCTTCGGTTTTCTTCAGCATCTCGATGACGATCGATTCCAGTGTCGGCTTTTCCTCATAAAAGTCATAAGTAGCTGGGAAAAGGTATCCTTCAAGCGGATATAAAACCTTTTCATTTTCAATTTCCGAGGTCAAGAGCTGCGGAAATTTCTCTTGCATGGAATTAACGAATTTCTTATCATTCAATTTCTTAAAGACCTTTTTCGGATCTTCACCCGTCTTCACTGCGATGATATCGGCAATTTGAACAAGCTGCTTTCCTTCAGGAATCGTTATCTTCATTGCAGCTTCCTTCATGAGTTTTCCGGTTTTGATGCTTGTGACGATATCTTCAATTGGCATGGAAGGTGATAATTTATACTCTCCTGCCTGAAAACCGGATTCATTGCGGAATTTAATATAATATTTGAATACGCGTGCGTCCTTGATTATCCCCTGCTCTTCAAGCAGTGTTGAAATTCCGTTAACGGAAGAACCGATTGGGATTTTCACTTTCTTGATGGTGTCATCATCCGGATCGACTGGTTTCATGGCTGAGTTGATATATAAAAAGCCCACAAGACCAACTATCCCAATTAGTACAATAAGCGAAGCAATCGTAATCATGATGATTTTACGAACCAGCTTGGCTTCTCCTTGCTGTTCTAACAATTTCATTCGGATATGTTCCTTTTTAGATAAATTTTTATCTTTTTCATCCACGTTCATTCCCCCTGCAAACTCACACCAACTACAGAATGGTTTCTAGATGATGCTTTCTCTAATTAATCTTTGCTTCGAACATTATACTAAAATCAACAAATAATTACATGTTTTTTGCAAAACTACATTCATCAATACTCTATTTATGGCAAAAACGCACTAGTTTTGTCAATATACAGGTGTAATTTAATAGGAAAATAGTGATATCTTTGTCTAAAGTTTTTTTGAGGGTATATTGATTTCCGCTCCAGCACCCGCTTTCCGCGGGCGGTCCGGGAGCCTCCTCGGCTTACGCATGCGGGGTCTCCCCTAGACGCGCTTTTCCCGCAGGAGTCTCGCACCTTACTCTCTAATCAACTTTGTTTTAATTATTTACTCAGCTTAAAAATTTGTTTCCTGCATGTGTCAGGTATTTCAGGCAAGGGCAGGAATATTCATATAGGAGTGCCATAAAAATTTGAAGAAAAAGAAAGGTGTGAAGGAGTTGGATAATTCTTATTTTGTAGGTTGGGGGACATTGGCACTCATAAACGCCGGACTTGCTCAAGGTAAAAATAGATCGGCGTTGAATTGGTTCTTGCTATCATTATTTTTAGGTCCGTTCGCTACTTTTATGCTTTTATTCGCAGAGAAAAGATAAGGTGTTACTGGTACATAAATGAAAAAAAAACGACCTTCATGTCCACAGTTTATTACAGGTTTGTTGAACGTTTATTTGTTTTCAGGCACTCGCTCCAATCGATTCAGATAGTAACCCTTTTGCCTAAAAAAATGGCTCGGAATGGTCACAACCGAACCATGAAATGTTATTTGGTGATGGACTTAAATTTCCACTCCAGGTACTCGCTTTCCGCGGGCGGTCTCGGGAGCCTCCTCGGCTTC